>NZ_JAGGOZ010000075.1 GCF_018614075.1 Streptomyces sp. ISL-94
GCCGGGGCGTCCCCGCAGGGCGCCGAACACAGTGCCGCACCCCTCTCCGCCCCCTGGCCACGTTCGGTGCCCGAGGAGACGCCCCGGCACGCGCCCGGCCCCGCCCGAACCGGGCCACCGGCCGACCGGTCCGCCGAGTCGGTCATGGAGGCCGTCCTGGAGATCGTCCACACCCGGACCGGCTACCCCCGGGACATGCTCGACCCCGAGCTGGACCTGGAGGCGGACCTGTCCATCGACTCCATCAAGCGGGTCGAGATCATCGGCGCCCTCGCCGACCGGATCGGCCTCCCCCAAGACCCCGGCGGCTCCGCCGAGTCGGCCGTCGAGGAGCTGTCCCGCATCAAGACCCTGCGCGGAATCGTGGACTGGGTGGTGACCCACGCACCGGGCGCCCCCGCCGCAGAACCGGCAGCCGCTTCCGCAGCGGCACCCGCATCCGCATCCGCACCCGCAGCGCTTCCCGGCACAACCCCGATGACCCGCCTCCGCATCGACCTCCTGCCCGCACCGGCCCCGGCCGCCGACGCGGCGGCCGCCCCGACCCTCCTGCGCAACCTCCGGATCGGGATCGTCGAGGATGCCCAGGGCGTGGCATCCACACTGGCCGAAGCCCTGCGGGACCTGGGCTCAGAGGTGCAGCTCCTGCCCGCGGCAGAGCCCGGCTTCGACGGGGTGATCGACCTGTCCGCGCTGCGCCCGGCAGCCGAACCCGTATTGCCCGAAGCCTTCCCAGCCCTGCAACGCGCCCTGACCGCCGGCCTGCCCAGGCTGCTCCTGGTCACCGCACCCGGCACCCCCGGCGCCGGTCTGCACGGCTTCGCCCGCAGCGCCGCCCTCGAATTCCCCGGCACGCTGATCCGCGCGGTGGAGGTCCACCCCAAGGAGGACCCGGAGCGCATCACGACCCAGCTCCTCACCGAACTGAGCTGCGCCGCAGGCGGCGAGGCAGGCGGCGAGGCAGGCGGCGCCGCACGCGCCGACGGCGGCGATGCCACAGGCACCGCCGCCCCGGCCTCCGTCGGCTACGCCCTCGACGGCACCCGGTTCACCCGCCACCCCGTCCCCGCTCCCCTCCGCGCGACCGGCGGCGCCCCGCCCCTCGACCCGGGCTCCGTGATCCTGCTCACCGGCGGCGCCCGCGGGATCACCGCCCGCACCGCCCTCGCACTGGCCCGCGCCACCGGATGCCACGTCGAGCTGATCGGGCGCACGCCCGAACCCGAGGGCGACGCGGATGAGTTCGCACAGGCCCACGACCGGGTCGCGCTCCGCGCCGCGCTGATCGCCGCAGGGCTCCGTACGCCCGCCGAGATCGAGGCGGCGGCCTCGCGGATCCTCGCCGAGCGCGAGGTACGGGCCGCCCTGGCCGCCCTCGCCTCGGTGGCGGCCTCCGTGCGCTACCACTGCGCGGACGTCACGGACGAGCAGGCCGTACGGGCCGTCGTGGCCGACGTCCGGGCGCGCCACGGCCGGCTCGACGGGATCGTGCACGGTGCCGGGATCCTGCGCGACGGACTGCTGCGCGACAAGCAACCAGCGGACTTCGCCGCGGTGTTCACCACCAAGGTGGCCGGTGCCCGCCACCTGGCCGCCGCGGCCGCCGAGCACGGGGCATGCCCCGCTCCGCGCTTCCTGGCCCTGTTCGGCAGTGTCGCCGGGGTGTACGGCAACCGCGGCCAGAGCGACTACGCCGCGGCCAACGACGCCCTCGACGGCCTGGCCCACACCTGGGCGGAGTCCTTCCCCGGCCGGATGCTGGCCGTGGACTGGGGCCCCTGGGCGGCGGAGGCGGGCGGGATGGTGACCCCCGAGCTGGAGCGCGCGTACGCCCGGCGCGAGATCCCGCTGATCGCCCCGGAGGCGGGGACCGCCGCGTTCCTCGACGAACTGGCGTACGGGAGCGACGTACAGGTGGTCCTGATGGCCGCTGCGGAGGAGGGCAGCGGCGATGAGTGAGCGGCAGCGGCGCGGCCCGCGCCCCACCGACGCGGCGATCGTCGGGATGGGCGCGGTGTTCCCGGGCGCCGCCGACCTGGCCTCCTACCGGCGCAACCTCCTCTCCGGTACGGACTCCATCGGCGACGTCCCGCCCGGGCGCTGGGACCCCGAGGTGTACTACGACCCGGACGGCGCCACCGGACCGGCGGCCGGCGACCGGTTCTACTGCCGGCGCGGCGGCTTCGTCGACGGGCTGGCCGCCTTCGACCCGACCCGGTTCGGGATCATGCCGGCCGCCGTGGAGGGCGCCGAGCCGGATCAGATGCTGGCCCTGCACGCGACGGCCGAGGCGATCGCGGACGCGGGCGGCGAGGACCGGCTGCCGGCCGACCGCTCCCGGATCGGGGTGGTGCTGGGGCGCGGCGGGTTCATGGGCGTGGCCACGGCCCGTCTGGACCAACGGGTGCGTACCGCACACCAGTTGGCGCAGACCTTGCGGGAGCTCGCGCCGGAGCTGGGCGAGCGGCGGATCGCGCAGGTGCGGTCGGCCTTCCAGGACGCGCTGGGTCCGGAGCGCCCGGACGCGTCGATCGGACTGGTGCCCAGTTTCACCGCCGCCCGGACCGCAAACCGGCTGGACTTCCGCGGCCCTGCCTACACCCTCGACGCGGCCTGCGCCTCTTCCCTGCTGGCCGTGGACCAGGCGGTGGGGCTGCTGGCGGGCGGGCGCTGCGACGCGGTGGTCGCCGGGGCCGTGCACCACTGCCACATCGCCACGCTGTGGAGCGTGTTCACGCAGCTGCGGGCGCTGAGCCCGAGCGAGCGGATCCGCCCCTTCGACCGCAGGGCCGACGGAACTCTGCTGTCCGAGGGCACGGGAGTGGTGCTGCTGAAGCGGCTGGCGGACGCGGAGCGCGACGGCGACCGCGTCTACGCGGTGATCCGCGGCACCGGGGTGGCCGGGGACGGCCGGGCGGCGAGCCTGATGAGTCCGCTCATCGCGGGCCAGGTACGGGCGCTGGAGCGGGCCTGGCGGGAGGCCGGCCTGGATCCGCGGGCGCCCGGCGCGCTGGGGCTGCTGGAGGCGCACGGTACGGGGACGCCGGTCGGGGACGCGGCCGAACTGGACACCCTGGCAGAGGTGTTCGGCCCGCCGGGGCGGAGCGGAGGCGGTGTCAGCACCGGCAGCGGCCCCGACACCGGCATCGGCTTCGGCTCGGTGAAGTCGATGCTCGGCCACACCATGCAGGCCTCCGGCATGGCCGGGCTGATCAAGGCAGCCCTGGCGGTGCACGAGGGGGTGCTGCCGCCGACGCTGCACCTGGAGGAACCGCACCCGGGCCTGGCCCGGACCCGGATGCGGCCGGTGACGGCCGCCGAGCCGTGGGAGCGCGGGCCGCTGCCCCGCCGGGCGGGGGTCAACGCGTTCGGCTTCGGCGGGATCAACGCGCACGTGGTGCTGGAGGAGGCGCCGGCGGCAGCCGCCCGGCCGGCCGGCCCGGTCCGCAGGTTCCTCCCGCTGGGGGGCTCGGCCGCCCCGGTCGGCGGCGCCGCGCGAGGTGACGTACTGCTGCTGGCGGCGGACAGTACGGCGGAGCTGGCGGCGCGGCTGGCGTCCGCGTCCCTGGCAGCCGGAGCCGCGGATTCCGGCGCCGCGGATCACGCCTCCCCGGCAGCCGGGGCCCCGGCATCCGGCGTCCCGGCGCCCGTGGGCGACGGGTCCTGCCGGGTGGCGGTGCTCGGGCCGACGCCCCAGCGCCTCGCGCTGGCCGCGAAGGTCGTGGCGCGCGGCCGGCCCTGGCGGGGCAGGGGGGACGTGTGGTTCACGCCGGAGCCGCTGGGTGGCCGGGTGGCGTTCCTGTTCCCCGGCCTGGAGCCGGAGTTCGCCCCCGTGCTGGACGATGTGGCGGATCTGCTCCGGCTCCCCCGGCCCCGCCTCACCCGGGGTGAGTCGCTGGTGGAACGGGCCCTGGACGCCCTCGCGACGGGCCGCTTCTTCGCCCGGGTCCTGCCCGGTCTCGGCATCGAAGCCGATGTCCTGGCGGGCCACAGCCTGGGCGAGTGGGCGGCCATGGTGGCCGCCGGCCTGTACCCGCAGGAGGCGGCCGACACGTTCCTCGACTCGCTGCGCCCGGGCTCGCTGAAGGTCCCGGACCTCGTGTACGCGGCGCTGGGCTGCGGTGCGGCGCGGGCGGAGGCGGCGCTCCACGGCCTGGACCGGGTGGCCGTCAGCCACGACAACTGCCCCCACCAGTCGGTGATATGCGGGGACCCGGACCAAGTGGCGGCCGCTGTCGCGCGGTTGCGCGGCGAGGGGGTGATCGGGCAGGAACTGCCGTTCCGCTCGGGGTTCCACACCCCGATGTGGGAGCCGTACCTCGGCCAGGTCCGCGCCGCCTTCGCGCGGCTGCCGCTGCGGCCCGGAGCCCTCCCGGTCTGGTCGGCGACCACGTGCGCACCGTTCCCCGCCGCCCCGCAGGAGGTGCGGGACCTCGTGGTGCGCCACCTGCTGGAGCCGGTCCGCTTCCGCGAGCTGACCCGGAGCCTGTACGAGGAGGAGGGCGTACGGAGCTTCGTCACGCTGGGCCCCGGCAGCCTGCCGGGCTTCGTCGAGGACACCCTGCGCGAGCGGCCCCACCTCTCGGTGTCCACCTCCTCCCCCCGCCTCACCGGCCTGGCGGCCCTGAGCCGCACGTGCGCCGCGCTGTGGGTCGAGGGTCACGCGCCGCGCTGGGAACGGCTGTTCCCCGCCGGGCGGATGACGGACACGGATTCCGGGCCGATGCCTGAGGGCGCTGCGGATCCTGCGGATCCTGCGGGTCCTGCGGGTCCTGCGGGTCCTGCGGGTCCTGCGGGTCCTGCGGGTCCTGCGGGTCCTGCGGGTCCTGCGGGGGCAGTGCGGCGCGCCGAGGCGGGCAGCACGGACACCCGGCCCCTGAAGGCCGCCCCGGCCACACCGGGGCGTGCCGTCCTCTTGGACCTCGGTTCGCCGCTGGTCCGGCTCGGCGAGGCGGCCCGGACCGCGCTCGGGGGCCTCCTGCCGCCGGCGCCGACCGGCCCGGCGGCCGACCCGCCGGCCGTCCCGGCCGCTGCCCAGGCCGGGCCCGCCGGCCCCCGACCGGTCCTGTTGTCCGCCCTCGACGCGGTCCTCGACGACACCCGTTCGGCCGTCCTGAGCGTCAGCGAGGCCTGGTCGGCTTCCGTGCGGCCGCCGGAGTCGGCAGGCCCGGCGGCAGGACCCGGTACAGGGCCCGGCCCCGCAGGTGCGGGAAGGGCCGCGGGGAACCACACCCTCCACCTCTCCCTGGCCGCACTGCCCTGCGTACGGGACCACTGCGTGTACCTCCAGCCCGACGGCTGGGCGGAGGACTCCGACCGGTTCCCCGTCGTGCCCATGACCACCATGCTGGAGCTGGCGGCCGACGCCGCCCGCCGGTACGCCCCGCCCGGCCTCGCCGTCCTCGGCTACGAGGACGTACGGGCCCTGCGCTGGCTCCCCGTGGAACCGGCCGTCGACGTCGAGGTCGCCGTCCGCGGCGACGGGCCCGGCCGGTACCGCGTCGGCCTCGGGGAGTACGCCTCGGTGGTCGTCCTGCTCGGCGAGCGGTACGGGCGGCCCCCCGCGCCCGACACCACACCCCTGCGCGACCCGCAGCCGGCCCCCGTCAGCGCCGGGGCGCTCTACCGGGACCGGTGGATGTTCCACGGCCCCCGCTTCGCCGCCGTGCACGAGGTGCGGACGGTCGGGTCGGACGGCATCCAGGGGGTCCTGCGGGCGCTCCCCGACCCGGGGGCCCTCCTCGACGCCGCCGGCCAGCTGTTCGGACACTGGATGCAGCTGCGGCTCCCGGTGGACCGGCTGGTGTTCCCGGCCACCGTGGACCGCATCCGGTACGCCGGGCCCCAACCCGCCCCGCACGAGCTCGTCTCGGCCACCGCCCGGATCCGCGAGGTGCACGACGTCACCGTGCGCGGCGACGTCGAGCTGTGCCGCGCCGACGGCGGGGTGTGGGCGCGGGTCGAGGGGTGGACGTACCGCCGGTTCGGCGCGGACGAGCGGGTGTGGCCGATGAAGTTCACCCCGGAGGTGTGCGGCATCGGCGAACCCCAGCCCGCCGGCTGGTGCCTGGCCCGGCGCCGCTGGTCCGATCCCGCCTCTCAGGAGCTCGTGATGCGCCGCTACCTGGGCGCCGCCGAACGGGCGGCCTACGAGCGGCTGTCGCCGCGCGCCCGGGCGCCCTGGCTGCTGGGCCGGATCGCGGCCAAGGACGCGCTGCGCCAACTGCTGTGGGACGGCGGCGCCGGACCGGTGTTCCCGGCTGAGGTGCCGATCGGCAACGACCCCGCCGGCCGGCCCCTCGCCGAGGGCCCGCTCGCCCGCGGCCACCGGCTGTCGATCGCCCACAAGGACCGGATCGCAGTGGCTCTCGCCCACCCCGACCGGGCCGTCGGGATCGACGTGGAGCCGGTGACCGCGGACCCGGACGCGCTGATCCGCATCGCGCTCGCGCCGGACGAGCTCCGCGTGGCCGAGATGCTGTCCGCCCGTGAGGGCACCGGCCTGCCGGCCGCGCTCACCGCGCTGTGGTGCGCCAAGGAGGCCGCCGCCAAGGCGGAGGGCAGCGGGCTGGGCGGCCGGCCGCGGGACTGGCGGGTCTCCTGTGACCCGGACTCCGCCGGCCTGCTGGTGCGGTCCCCCGGCGGGGACCCGTACCCCATCGACACCACCCTGCTCGGCTCGACCCTGCTCGGCTCGACCCTGCTCGGCTCCGCGCCGCTCGACCACGTCGTCGCCTGGACCGCCCACGGCACGGCGGCGTCCCCCGTCCCCTTCCACCTCACGGAGACACGTCATGGCACCTGACATCCTCGCCGAGATCACCGGCATGCTGGTGGAGATCGTCGGCGACGAATACCTCCTCGCGGAGGAGGTCACGATGAAGACGACGTTCAACGAGGATCTCGCCCTGGAGAGCATCGAATTCGTCGCCCTCGCCGAGCTGCTCCACCACCGCTACGGCGCCGAGGTGGACCTGATGGGCTTCCTGGCGGAGAAGGACATGGACGCCATCCTCGCCATGTCCGTCGGTGAACTCGTCACCCACATCGGCCGGATCACCCACGCCTCCCTCGCCCGGGCGGCCGCCGGCCCGACCACCGCCACCACCACCGCGGCCACCGCCGCCGCGGCCGGCTGAGCCCGCCATGGCCTTCGTCCTCGCGGAGTCCCTCCGCGTCCACGTCCAGCGGCTCCCGGCCGACGCCGGAACCGGCACCGGCACCGGCACCGGCACCGGCACCGAGCGCCCCGACCGCCCAGTTGTGGTCTTCCTGCACGGACTGGTCGTCGACAACCTGTCCTCCTTCTACTGCCCCCTGGCCGTCCCGGTGGCCCGCGCCGGGCACGAGGTCGTCCTCTACGACCTGCGCGGCCACGGCCGCACCGAGCGCCCCGCCGCCGGCTACGACAGCCGCACCGCCGTACGGGACCTCTTCGCACTGCTCGGCGCGCTGGACCTCGGCCGGCGCCCGGTCCACCTGGTCGGCAACAGCTACGGCGGAACCCTCGCCCTGCACGCCGCCCTGGCCCGGCCCGACGTCGTCGCGGGACTCACCCTGCTCGAACCGCCGCTGGGCGGGGCGTGGGTGGAGAACATGGTGGACACCCTGTCGGCCGCCGCGCTCAGCCTGGAGGACAGCCCCGTACCCGCGGAGCTGCTCACCCTGCGCCTGCGCAAGGCCGCCCATCTCACGGCCATCGCCGACGATCTCCTCAACCGCACCACCCTGATCGACGACATCGCCGGAAGCCGCACCTTCACCCCGGCCGACTACGCCCGGCTCCACTGCCCGGTGCTGGTCGTCTGCGGTGAGCACTCCGAACTGGTGCCGGGCGCCCGGGAACTGGTCCGGCACGCGGCGCTGGTCAGCCTGCGGATCCTGCCGGGGCTGGGGCACGACGTCCTCAAGGAGAGCAGCGGGGCGCTACGGGAAACCGTGCTCTCCCATCTCGACGCGACGGCCGTCCGCGCGGCCCCGGTGGCGGCGGCGCGGCCGCGGGCGGGAGCGCTGGTCCCATGAGGGTGCTCTTCACGGTGCCGCCCCTGGCGGGGCACGTCAATCCGACCGTGGCCGTCGGGGCCGAACTGGCCGCCCGGGGACATGAGATCGCCTGGACCGGGCCCGCTTCGGCGCTGTCCGGGCTGCTGCCCCCCTCGGCCCGGATCCTGCCGGCCGGGGAGGAGGCGGGCTGCGGCTACTCGGCCCTGCACGAACGCTGGCGCGATCTGCGCGGGGTCGGGGCACTGCGGTTCCTGTGGGAGGAGGCGCTGGTACCGCTGGCCCGGGCGATGGTGCCGGGCGTGACGCGGGCGGTCCGCGCCTTCGAGCCGGACGTGATGGTCGCCGACCAGCAGGCCCTTGCCGGGCCGCTGGTCGCCCGGCGGCTCGGCGTCCCGTGGGCGACGTCCGCCAGCACCTCGGCCGAACTCACCCGCCCCTTCGCCGGCTTCCCGAAGGTCGGCCAGTGGGTGACGGACCAGATCGCGGGCCTGCTCCGGGAATTCGGGGCGGACGGTCAGAACGCAGGCGGGAAGGGGGAGGGAGCCGAGGGGTGCCAGGACTGGGATCCGCGCTTCTCCGACCGGCTGGTCCTGGTCTTCTCGACGCCCGAACTCGTGAGCCCCGAGGCCGGGTTCCCGCCCCACTACGCCTTCGTCGGCCCGGCCTTCGGGGCCCGGCCCGCGGCCCACGGCTTTCCCTGGCAGCGGCTGGACCCGGCCCGGCGGCGGGTGCTGGTCTCCCTGGGCACCCTCAACCAGGAAGCGGGCGGCCGCTTCTACGGGGCGGTGCTGGGCGCGGCCGAACGGCTGGCCGCCGAGGTGCAGCTGGTGCTGGCGGCGCCTGCCGCACTGGTGGGGACCGCGCCGCAGCACCTACTGCTCCAGGAGCGCGTCCCGCAGCTGGAGTTGCTGCCGCACCTGGACGCGGTGGTCTGCCACGGCGGCCACAACACCGTCTGCGAGGCCCTCGCGCACGGGCTGCCGCTGGTGGTCGCGCCGATCCGCGACGACCAGCCGATCGTGGCCCAGCAGGTCGTCCGGGCCGGGGCCGGGGTCCGGGTGCGGTTCGGGCGGACTCGGGCCGAGGAACTGCGCGACGCGCTCACGGCCGTGCTGGACGAGCCCGGCCCCCGCCGGTCCGCCCGGCGGATCCAGGCCTCCTTCGCCGCGGCGGGCGGGGCCGCCGCCGCGGCCGACCGGTTGGAGAAGCTGCTATGACGCCACTCCCCTTCCGCCGTGACCGGGGCCGGGCCCCGGTCCGGGTCCGGTGGACCTCCGCGGTGCTGCTGGCCGCGCTCGGCGCGGGCACGTTACGGGCCGGCCGCCGGCTCCGCGCGATCCCGGTGCTGCCGGTCGTCCCGCCCACGGCGGCCGGGGTGCCGCGGGCCGCCGGGTGGCGGCTGCTCACCGCCAGGGGGCTCGAGCCCGACGCGGCCACCTTCCTCGCCGCCTGCGCGTACGCCGAACGGGAGGGCCTGCGGGTGCTCGACCTGCTGCCCGGGGATCTGGCCGCCGAGCGGGCGCTGGGGCTGCTGCGCCTGGTCGATCCCGCCCGGTACCGGCAGGACCGGCTCGGCGAGGGGCGGGGGGCCGGCTTCGCGGTGCTCGTCGCCGACGAGGTGCTCGAACGGGCCGGGGTGGACCCGGGCGGACCACGCCCCGGTCCGGCGGAACTCCTGGCGCTCACCCGCCGTTTGAAGGAGTACGCGGCCGGGGCGGCGGGACTGGTCATCGCGCCGGCGCTGAGCTGCGGGCCGGAGGCGAAGGCCGCCGGGCCCGCGCGCGCCGCGGAGCTGCGGGCCCAGGGGCTGCCCCCGGGCGCGCTGGCCGCCGCGCAGTTGTCCGGGCTGGCGCTGCTCGCGGGGGTCGCCGTACGCCAGGGCCGGTGGGGGGCCGCCGCGGCCGGGCTGTACTGGCTCCAGCCGTACCTCGCCCTCGGCGGGCCCGGCTCCCCGCTGCGCCCCGCCGATCTGGCCCGGGCCACCGCGGCCCGGCCGGTTCGCTCCCTCGGCGCTGCCCTGCGTACGGCCGCGGCCGCCGACCGGACCCGGTCCGGCGGTCCGGAGGCCGGCCGGGCCGCCGCCTACCGGGCCGACCTGGCCGCCGGGACCGACCGGTTCTTCGAACCGCGCCGCCCGGACTGCCCGTGGTGCGGCTCCGACCGGCTGTCCGTCCGGGTCCGGATGCCCGACCAGCTCCAGGGCAAGCCGGGCCGGTTCACGCTGGAGCAGTGCGGGGACTGCGGGCATGTCTTCCAGAACCCCCGACTGACGCTGGACGGGCTGGAGTTCTACTACCGGGACTTCTACGACGGGCGGGGCGGCGAGGGCGCGGGCACGGTCTTCGGCCGGCTCGGCGCCGCCTACCGGGGGCGCGCCGAGATGCTCCTGCCCCACGCCGACCCGGAGTCCTGGCTCGATGTCGGCACCGGGCATGGGCACTTCTGCAACGCGGCACGGGCCGTCTGGCCGCGGACCCGTTTCGACGGGCTCGACATGGGCGACGGGGTCCGCGAGGCGGAACGGCGCGGCTGGGTCGAGACCGGATTCCAGGGCCAGTTCCCGGAATTCGCATCCAAGCTGGCGGGCCGGTACGAGGTGGTCAGCATGTACCACTACCTGGAGCACACCCGGGATCCCTTCGCCGAACTGGACACGGCGGCGGCCGTGCTCGCCCCCGGCGGGCACCTGGCCATCGAACTCCCCGACCCGGAGTCGCGGATGGCCCGGCTCCTCGGGCCGGCGTGGCTGCCGTGGTTCCAGCCGCAGCACCAGCACCTGATCCCGGCCGCGAACCTGCGCGAGGCGTTGGCCGACCGGGGGTTCACCGTCCTCGCGGAGGAGCACGGCCCGGCCCACCAGGGCAACGACTTCTTCGGCGCGGTGGCCCTGACGGCGACCCGCCTGGCCCCGGACCCGGACCGCCCCTGGGGCCCCCCGCCCACCCCCCGCACCCGCGCCCTCACCGCCGCGGTACGCGCATCCACCCTCCCCCTGTTCGCCGGCGCAGCGATCCTGGACGCCCTCCGCACAGCGGCAGCCCACCACACAGACGGCGGCAACGCCTACCGCCTCCTGGCCCGCAAGGCCCCCCGATGACCCCCGCCCCGGACCCGTCCACCCGGGCCCCACACCCACCCGCGCCTCTCCGCGTCGCGGACCCCGTCACCCATGTCGAGCGCGTCGAACCGGGTCCGCGGCCAGAGGGCCCGTACCGCGTTGCAGACACCGCCCACCCCACCGGCCCAGCCAAGCCGGACACCCACCCCGTCAAAGCCGACCCGGCCGACCCCGCCGCAGGCGACCCCGCCGCGAACGCCCCAGCCGCAGACGGACCGGCCGTACGCCTGACCATGACCGAAGCGGCCATCCCCGCCGAAGGCGGACCGGCCCGAGGCAACCCTGCCAGGAACGCCCCCGCCGGAGACGACCCGGCCGCAGGCCGACCGGACCGAAGGGCCACACGCCGAGCGGCCGACCCCGCCACAGGCGGACCGGCGCAGGGCAACGCCGCCAGGAACGCCCCCGCCGGAGACGACCCCGCCGGAGACGCCCCGGCCGGAGGCGGGCCGGCCGGAGGGAGACTGTCCGGAGACGGGCTGTCCGGAGATGGGCTGGCCGGAGGCGGGCCGGGCCGCGGGGCCACCACCGGAACAGCCGACCTCGCCGGAGGCGACCTGGCTCGGAGGGCTACCGCCGATCCCCTCTTCCGGCTCGTCGCCTACGCCCTCGAGGCCGCGCACGGGCGGCCCCCGGCCGCCGTGTGGAGCGCCCCCTACACCTTCCACCTCGGCTCGCCCGGGCTCGTCGCCGCCGCCGGGTGGCCCACGGCCGCCGCCGCGGCACCCCGTGCCGACGGCATGGTGCGGCTCAGCTCCCTGTCCCACCCCGCCGACAGCTGCGATCTACCGCTGACCCTGTCCGGGCCGCCGCCCGCCGCCCCCGCCTGGGCCGCCCGCCCGTACGCCGTGCTGCGCGCCATGGCCCGGGCCGGCTACGGCCGCGGCGGGACCGATCTGCACGTGCAGGGCTCGCTCACGGCCGCCGCCGGGCTGGCCACCGCGGAACCGGCCGACTGCGCGGTGGCGCTGGCCGTGGCCGACGCCCACACACCGCCGGCGGGCGGGCCGCCGGACCGCGCCCACCTGGCCCGGCTGCTCGCCGAAGCCGTGCCGGACGGCGACGACACCCTGCGCCGGGCGGCGCTCTTCGCCCGGCCCGGCACGGCGCTCCTGCTCGCCGCGGAGCCCCCACCGCACCGGTACGTCACCTTCGACCCGGCCGCCTCGGGCGCACGGCTGGTGCTCGTCGCCGTGCGCGGCGAACCGGCCGACCGGCCGGCCGACCTGGCCCGGGCCGTGGCCTGCGCGCGCCGCGCGGGGGCCCTGAGCGCCTGGCCGCCCGGCCCGGCCGCCGCACGGCCGGGGCGGAGCGTGCTGGTGCTGCTGCCCGAGGCCCGACTGGCGGCGGTGCGGGCCGCGGTCGGGGAGGACTTCCGCGGCCGGGCGCGGCCCGTACCGCGGTTCCTGAACATCGCCGTGGCCGGTGCGGCCCGGCGCGAGGAATGACACGAGAAGGAGGAACCACCCATGCCAACCCCCTCACCAACACCCACACCCCCACCAAGGGCGGTGGCACGCACCAGACGCGGCGCCCGCCGGTCCGCCATCGTGGCCGCGCTCGGCGCACTCGGCCTGCTCGGCGCCTTCACCGTCGCCAACTCCCAGGCGGCCGAGAGCGGTTCCACCCCCATGACCCCAGCAGCCGCTGCCGCGCTGCCGACGTACGACCACGTCGTGGTCGTCGTGTACGAGAACAAGCAGTACGGCGAGATCATCGGCAGCGCGAACGCCCCCTACATCAACCAGCTGGCGAACGGCGGCGCCAGCCTGACCGGCATGAAGGCGCTGACCCACCCCAGCCAGCCCAACTACTTCAACCTCTTCTCCGGCGCCACCCAGGGCATCACGGGGGACAGCTGCTACACCCCCCAGTCGATGACCGCGCCGAACCTCGGCCAGGAACTGATCGCGGCCGGCAAGACCTTCGCCACGTACAACGAGGACCTGCCGGCCGAGGGTTCCACGGCCTGCACGAACGGCCAGTACGCCCAGAAGCACAATCCGTGGTTCGCCTTCAAGAACGTGCCCCTGAACACCGGCAAGACCTGGGCGCAGTTCCCGCAGAACAACTTCGCCGCCCTGCCGGACCTGTCCTTCGTCATTCCCAACCAGTGCAACGACATGCACTCGTGCTCGGTGGCCACGGGCGACACCTGGACGAAGAACAACATCGACGCCTACGCGCAGTGGGCGAAGGCCAACAACAGCCTGCTGGTGCTGACATGGGACGAGGACAACTACCTCGGGTCGAACCAGATCGCCACCGTCTTCTACGGAGCGGACGTCAAGGCGGGCAAGTACACCACCGCCTTCAACCACCACCATCTGCTGCGCACCTTCGAGGACCTGTTCGGCACGGCCTCGCACGCGGGCAACGCGGCCAACGTCCAGCCGGTCAGCGAGGTGTTCGCCGACTCCACACCGACGCCGACGCCGACGCCGACGCCGACCCCCACGCCGACACCGACCCCCACGCCGACCCCGACTCCCACCCCCACCGCCACCCCCGGTGACCTGAAACTGGCCAACCCCGGCCCGCAGACCTGCAAGTTCAACCAGTCCTGCACCATCCAGCTCACCGCCACCGGCGGCACGTCCCCCCTCCGCTACGCGGCCACCGGCCTGCCCTGGGGCCTGACCGTCGACGCCGCCACCGGCCGGATCAGCGGAAAGCCGTGGGGCAGCGGCACCATCCAGATCACCGCGACCGTCACCGACTCCACGGGCGCCACCGTCACGGCCGCGTTCCCGCTCACCGTCAACTGGTTCTGAGGGAGGGAGGCATCCGTGTACCTGTCGACCAGCCGGGCCGCCGACACGGCCCGGGGGCAGCGCACCCCGGCCCCGAGAGGCCCGCTGCGGGCCGTCCCCGCCGCCGTGTTCGCGCTCGGCCTGGTCAGTCTGGTCACGGATGTCTCGGCCGAGATGGTCAGCTCCGTCCTGCCTCTGTACCTGATGGCCGGACTCGGCATGTCCCCGCTCGCGTTCGGCGCCCTGGACGGGCTCCACCAGGGCGCCACCGCGCTGCTGCGCCTCGCGGGCGGCCGGATCGCGGACCGCACCCGCCGCCGCAAGCTGGTGGCGGGCGCCGGCTACGCGCTCTCCGCCGCCTGCAAGGCTGCCCTGCTCGCCGCCACCACCCCCTGGTCGGTGGCGGCGGTACTCGCCGCCGACCGGACGGGCAAGGGCCTGCGCACCGCCCCGCGCGACGCGCTGATCTCGCTGTCCTGCCCGCCGGAGGAACAGGGCCGCGCCTTCGGGGTGCACCGCGCCCTGGACACCGCGGGCGCGCTGCTGGGCCCGCTGGCCGCGTTCGGAGTGCTGTGGGTGGCGGTGGACGGATACGAGGCCGTCTTCGCCGTGAGCTGCTGCGTCGCGGTGCTGGGCGTGGTGGTGCTGGCCCTGTTCGTACGGGAGGCCCCCGCGCCCGCCACCCGCACCGCCCTTCCCCCCGTACGCACCCTCGTACGGATCCCCGGCCTGCGCCGCCTCTGCGCGACCGCTGCCGCACTGGGCCTGTTCACCGTCGGCGACGCGTTCCTCTACCTCCTGCTCCAGCGCCGGCTCGACCTGCCGGCCGCGGACTTTCCGCTGCTGCCCGTCGGTACGGCGGCCGTGTTCCTGCCGGCCGCGCTGCCCCTGGGGCGGTTCGCCGACCGGCTGGGCCGGCGCCGGGTGTTCCTCGCCGGGCACGTGCCGCTGCTCGGCGCCTGCCTGCTGCTCCTGGCTCCGGTACCGGCCGGTGCTCCGCTCGTCCTCGGCGTGCTCGCCCTCCTCGGCCTGTTCTACGCGGCCACCGACGGGGTCCTGATGGCCGCCGCCGGACCGCTGCTCCCGGCCGAACTGCGCACCACCGGGCTCGCGGTGCTCCAGACCGCGCAGGCCCTGGCCCGGTTCGCGGGCTCCCTCCTCTTCGGGGCCGCCTGGACCCTGTGGGGGCCGGACACCGCCCTGGGGGCCGCGGCGGGCGCACTGGCCGCCGTCCTGGCCGCCGTCTGCCTGCTCGGGAGAAGGCGGGAGCAGCGGGACTGAAAAAGGCGTCGATCCGGCCGCCCGGGCCCGGCCGGACGTAGGCTCGCCGCATGTCTGGAACTCTTGAGGGCAAGGTCGCCCTGGTCGCGGGCGGCACGCGGGGAGCGGGCCGGGGCATCGCCGTCCAACTGGGCGCGCAGGGCGCGACGGTGTACGTGTCGGGCCGCAGCACGCGGGGCCGGCGTTCGGAGTACGACAGGCCCGAGACGGTCGAGGAGACCACCGAGCTGGTCACGGCGGCGGGCGGCGTGGGGATCCCCGCGGTCGCCGACCACCTGGTGCCGGCCGAGGTCGAGGCGCTGGTGCGGCGGATCGACACGGAGCAGGGGCGCCTGGACGTCCTCGTCAACGACATCTGGGGCGGGGAGCTGCTCTTCGAGTGGGAGAGCACGGTCTGGGAGCACGACCTGGACAAGGGGCTGCGACTGCTGCGCCTGGCGGTGGAGACGCACGCCGTCACCAGCCATTTCGCGGTGCCGCTGCTGCTGCGCGAGCCGGGCGGCCTGGTGGTGGAGATGACGGACGGCACCGCCGAGTACAACGCGACGCGCTACCGGGTGTCGTTCTTCTACGACATCGCCAAGTCCTCGGTCCTGCGGATGGCGTTCGCCCTGGGCCACGAGCTCGGGCCGCGCGGGGCCACGGCGGTGGCGCTGACCCCGGGCTGGCTGCGCTCGGAGATGATGCTCGACGCCTTCGGCGTGACGGAGGCGAACTGGCGCGACGCGCTGGCCAAGGTCCCCCACTTCGGCATCTCCGAGACCCCGTCGTACGTGGGCCGCGCGGTGGCGGCGCTCGCCGCGGACCCGGAGGTGGCGCGCTGGAACGGGCAGTCCCTCTCCAGCGGCCAACTCGCCGGGGTCTACGGCTTCACGGACCTCGACGGCAGCCGACCGGACGCGTGGCGCTACATGGTCGAGGTCCAGGACCCCGGCCTTCCCGCCGACGCGACCGGCTACCGCTGAGCCGTGCCGTCGGTTGTCAGCCCTTGTCGACCGTGATGACGACGGTGCCGCACACCTTGTCGGCGAAGGTCTGCTTCTTCTCGTCCCACAGCGGCCACAGCCAGCCGAGGTAGCAGGCGATGCTGTCGAGGAAGTGGGCCAGCCAGCGGACCAACGCCATGCCGAAGCCGAGCGTGGAGCCGTCGGACTCGCGGCGCACGCTGATACCGACGACCTTCTTGCCGGTCGTCTGGCCGGTCTTGCCTTGCAGGTAGATCTGGAAGAGGCCCATCGCGAAGGCGTACAGCATGCCGATGACGCCGAGGACCCCGGGCTCCTCCGGGTGGTCGCTGTTGGCCAGGTCGATGAAGCCCAGCGCGTACATCGGACCGGCGACGATCAGGCCGTCAAGCAGGAGCGCACCCGCGCGCAGGCCCCAGTGGGCCAGCGGCGCCGGCCCCATGCCCGGCATGCCGGGCATACCCGGCGGGGGGTACGCGCCGTAGGGCGGCGGCGTCTGCTGGGGATGGCCGTACTGCGGGGGCACGCCCTGCGGCGCCTGCTGCGGGTAACCGGGCCGGCCCTGCGGGGGCTGCTGGCTGTACGGGTTGTTCGGGTCGCCGAAGCTCATGGCGAAGTCTCTCCAGGGGAACGACAAAGGGGGACGAAGCGGAGTGGAGGCGCCGGTGTCCGGATCAGCGGTGTGCCGGTATGCCCCCGTGCGGCCGCGATCTTGCAGCCCTCATGGTGTTCGTATCACCGGCTTCTGTCCAATTCCGATTGACCGGGAATCGACGATCCGGGCCAACGAGGCTCCGGGCAAGCGCAATCCCGGCACCGGGAGGGGCGCCGCCGCCGCTCCGCTGTTACCGGTACGTGGCTCAGCCGCGGCCGGAGCCGCCGTCCGGCAGCCGGAGTTCCCGTTCCTCCCCGAGCGGGGTGAAGAACCGCTCCACATCCGCGTCGGACACGTCCGCCAGGGCCGGGGGCGACCAGCGCGGCCTGCGGTCCTTGTCGACGACCTGGGCCCGGATGCCCTCGACCAGATCGGGCGAGCGCAGCGCGTTGCAGGAGACCCGGAACTCCTGGGCCAGCACGCGCTCCAGCGAGCCGAGGCCCTCGGCGCGGCGCAGGGCGGCGAGGGTGACCTTGAGTGCGGTCGGGGACTTGGCCAGGATCGTCTCGGCGGCCTCCTTGGCGGCCGGCTCACCCTCGCCGAGCAGCCGGTCCACGATTTCCTCGACGGTGCCGGCCGCGTAGCAGCGGTCGATCCAGGGCCGCCCGTCCGCGAGTTCACCGGGCGGCGGCGTGGCGGCGTACCGCGGCAGCACCTCGTGGACGGGGGCCGACGCGAATGCGGCGGTCAGCTCCGGGAGCCGGGCGGCGGGGACGAAGTGGTCGGCGAGCCCGCACAGCAGCGCGTCGGCGGCCCCCACGGCGGTCCCGGTCAGGGCGAGATGGGTGCCGAGGCGGCCGGGGGCACGGCCGAGCAGCCAGGTCCCGCCGACGTCCGGGACGAAGCCGATGCCGGTCTCGGGCATGGCCACGCGGGAGCGCTCGGTGACGATGCGGACCCCGCCGTGGGCGGAGAGCCCGACGCCGCCGCCCATGACGATCCCGTCCATGAGGGCGACGTACGGCTTGGGGTAGCGGGCGATGCGGGCGTTGAGCCGGTACTCGTCGCGCCAGAAGCCGGCGGAGGCCGTGGTCCCGGCCTTGGCGTCGTCGTGGATCGCGCGGATGTCCCCGCCCGCGCACAGCCCGCGCTCGCCGGCGCCGCGGATCAGGACCTGCTGGACGGCGGGGTCGGCCTCCCAGGCGGTCAGGGCCCCGTCGATCCGCAGCACCATGGGGTGGGTGAGGGCGTTGAGGGCCTTGGGGCGGTTGAGGGTGACCACCCCGGTCCGGCCTTCGGTGTGGAGCAGGACGGTGTTCTCGTCTTCGGTCTTCACACGCACCAGTATCTCCGCGCCCTGAACCGCCCCGAGCCGCCCCGAGCCGCCCCCCGGACCGCCCCGTGCCGCTCCCGGCGCGGGGCGGTGCGCGGGCGTAGCCTGGGCGACCATGCGGAAGATCATCCTCATGATGTCGGTGTCCCTGGACGGATTCTTCGAAGGCCCGGAGCGGCAGATCGACTGGCACCTCGTCGACGACGAACTGCACCGGCACTTCAACGACGAGATCCGCGCGATGGGCGGTCTCCTGGAAGGCCGCGTGACGTACGAGCTGATGGCGGACTTCTGGCCGACCGCCGACGCCGATCCCGCGAACGCCGGGCCGGTCGCCGAGTTCGCCGGCATCTGGCGCGACATCCCCAAGTACGTGTACTCGCGCACCCTTCAGCGGGCCGGCTGGAACACCACGATCGTCCGTGACGTCGTCCCGGAGGAGGTGGCCGCCCTCAAGGCGGCCCCGGGCGGTGACCTGGTCCTCGGCGGGCCCGATCTCGCTGCCGCCTTCCTGCGCCACGACCTGGTGGACGCCTACCGGATCTATGTGCACCCGGTGCGGATCGGGCGCGGCAGACCGCTCTTCCAGCCCGTCGCCGGCGATCCGGATCCGGTGCCCGTGCCACTGCGCCTGGAGGGCACGCACACCTTCGGCAACGGCGTCGTACAGCTGCGCTACGAGCGTCCGTAGGCCCCCGGGGTGTGCCCGAACGCCCGCCGGAAGACGTCGATGAACGCGCTCGCCGACGACCAGCCGCAGCGGTGCGCGACCGCGGTGACCGGGGTGTCGACCGCCAGCAGCCTGAGCGCCTGGTGCAGCCGCAGCTGGGTGCGCCACTGCGGGAAGGTCATGCCGAGCTCGGCGCGGAACAGCCGGCTCAACGTCCGCTCGCCGGCCCCGGCCCCCGACTCGGCGCCCAGCGCGGCCAGTCCGCGCGGGTCCGCCGGATCGGCGTACAGCAGGGCGCAGACCGCCGCGAGCCGCGGGTCGGCGGGGGCGGGCAGGTGCAGGGGCTGGAGCGGCGAGGCCCGCAGCTGGTCGAGGAGGACCCCGAGCATCCGGCGCCGCGCGGGGCTGCCGTCGTCGGGCGTCCGCGTGTAGGCGAGGATCAGCTCCCGCAGCAGCGGCCCCACCGCGATCACGGCCGGCGCGTCCAGGGACAGCGGGTTCAAGCGGGTCGGCAGGCCGACGCAGTGCAGGTCGGTCCGCCCGAACGCGCGGTGCTCGTGCACCGTCCCGGCCGGGATCCACAGGGCCCGGGTCGCGGGGGCCACCCAGGTGCCGGCGTCGGTGGTGACCGACAGCACCCCGCGGCCGGCGTAGGCGATCTGGTGGTCGTCGTGGCGGTGGGGGTCGATCCCGATGTCGGTGTCGAGCTCGCTGACGTTGGTCGCGGCGCGCGGCGTGTGGCGGATTTTCGTGTGGCGGATTTTCTGCATCACCCGGCAATTTATCGGAAGCGCCGCATGCGCGCCGACGGCGATTCTCGACCGGTGAAGAAGAACAGCATCCGCATCCGCACCGCCGTCTTCGCGGCGGGCCACTCGTGCGTGGACGTCTACCAGGGCGCCGTCGCCGCGCTCGTCCCCTTCCTCGTGGCGGAACGCGCCTACGACTACGCCGCCGCGTCCGGCATCGTGCTCGCCGCCTCGCTGCTCTCCTCCGTGGTCCAGCCGCTGTTCGGGATCCTGACCGACCGGTGGCCGATGCCCTGGCTGATACCGCTGGCCACGGCCGCGGCCGGGCTGGGCATCGCCCTGGTGGGGCTCGACCCGGGCTACCCGGCCACCGTGGCGGCCGTCGCCCTGTCGGGGCTGGGGGTCGCCGCGTACCACCCGGCGGCCGCCCGGCTGGTCCGTACGGCCCTGGGCGGGGCCGGGCACACCGCGATGAGCTGGTTCGCCCTCGGCGGCAATGCCGGCTTCGCCTGCGCGCCCCTGCTGGTCGTGGGCGCCTTGGCGGTGCCCGGGCCGGCCGGCTGGTGGCTGCTGGCGCTCCCGGCGGCGCTCGGCGCCCTGCTCAACCTGCCGCGCTCGGCCGGCGGGCCCGGCGGGGCCGCTTCTGCCGACACGCCCGGCCCCGCTTCGCGCGCCGGCGGCGAGAACTGGCCGGCGTTTCTGCGGCTCTCCCTCGTCGTGGTCGTCCGCTCCGTCGTGTTCATCGGCCTCAGCACCTTCATCGCGCTGTACGTACGCGAGCGCGGCGGCAGCGAAACCGCCGGCGCCGTAGCCCTGTTCGCCCTCTTCGCGGGCAGCGCCGGCGGCACCCTGCTCGGCGGCCGGCTCGCGGACCGCTGGGGCCGGGTCACCACCGTCCACCGGTCGTACGCCGCCGCCGTGCCCGCCATCGCCGGGCTCCTGTTCCTGCCGCTCCCGCTGGTGTACGTGTGCGCGGCGCTGGCGGCCACCGCGCTGTACATGCCCTTCTCCCTCCAGGTCACCCTGGGCCAGGACTACCTCCCGACGCGCATGGGCACGGCGAGCGGCGTCACCCTCGGCCTGACCGTCAGCGTCGGCGGCCTCGCGAGCCCGCTCATCGGCGCGGCCGCGGACGCCGCCTCACTGCGCACCGCCCTGCTCCCGCTGGCCGCGCTGCCGGTACTGGCGTGGGCCCTGTCGCGGCGGCTGCCGGAGCCGTGCCCCGCGCCTGAACCGGCGGTCCCGGAGGCTGCGGCGGCCCTCCCGAAAGCCGGTAGGCCAGACTTGCAAGCCTGACTGCATGTCCCTAGCGTCGCCCTATTCCCGCAGAACACGGCATTGCGCACCATCAGCCCCGAGAGGTGGCCGAAGATCTCCAGCCGGCCCTCGCCGTGCTGGTCCGGCAGGTGCGCGCCTCCTCGGGCAGCGGGGGGAGCCTGTCACAGGTGTCCGTGCGCAAGCAGCTCGACCACCTCGGGCCGTCCACCGCCTCGGAGCCGGCGCGCGCCGAGCAGATCCGTCCGCAGTCGGTGATCGCCACGGTGAACGCCCTCCAGGCAGCGGGGTACGTCACCCGCACCCCGCACCCCACCGACGGCCGCCGGCTGCCCGTCTCCCTCACTCCCGAAGGCCGGTCCCTCCTAGGCGAACGCCGCGGGTCCGGCCACGGGCGGATCGCCGAGCTGATCGCCGAACGGCTGAGCCCTGCCGAGCAGCGCCCGCTCGCCGAGGCGGTCCCCCTGCTGCGCCGCCTCGCCGAACACTGACCCGCACCTACCGGCACGCGCACGCGCCGGCAAGCCACCCAGCCCACCGAAGGAGCGTCATGACCGGCATGACCGCCGCCGACCCCGACCGCCTGACCCTCGGGACGGACACCGCCCTGGTCCTCATCGACCTCCAGACGGGCATCCTGGCCCTGCCCACCGCGAAGCCCTCCGCCGAGATCCTCAAGAAGGGCCTCGCACTGGCGGAGGCGTTCCACGCCCACAAACTGCCCGTGGTCCTGGTCAAGGTCGCCTGGTCCCCCGACGGCGGCGACCTGCCCACCGCGAACGTGGACCGCCCGGGCCCGGCGTCCGCGCCGCCCGCCGCCTTCTCCGAGATCCCGGGCGAGCTCGCCGCGCTCGGCGACGTCGTGGTCACCAAGCGCCACTGGGGCGCCTTCACCGGTACCGAGCTCGACCTCCAGCTGCGGCGCCGCGGTATCCACCGCATCGTGCTGGCCGGCATCTCGACCAGCGTGGGCGTCGAGTCCACCGCCCGCACCGCCTGGGAGCACAGTTACGACCTGGTCTTCGCGGAGGACGCCACCGCCGACACGGACGCCGACTCCCACGCCCACAGCTTCGGCAAGATCTTCCCGCGCATCGGGAGGATCAGCACCACCGACGAGATCATCGCTGCACTTGGGTCCTGACCGGCGTGGGAACGGCGACTTCCAGCCAGACGTACTTCCCGCCGAGCCACGGCCGGTATCCCCACCGGCTGGCCAGCCGTTCCACGATCAGCAGTCCGTGCCCCCCGGGCTGCCCCGCCCGCGCGCGCACGGGCACCGGGGGCTCCGGGCTCCCGTCGGTCACCTCGATCCGCAGCCGCTCCTCGGTGCAGTCCAGCCGCAGGGCACCCGGCCCCCCGCCGTGCAGGCAGGCGTTGGCGACCACCTCGGACACCAGCAGAAGCACGTCCTCCGCGGCCTCCTGCCCGGCCTGGGTCGCGGCCGGCAGCCAGTCCCACGCGAACAGTGCCCGGCGTACGAAGTCACGACTGCGCGTCACGACACCGGTGGCCCCGTCCAGCACCAGGGTCCGGCTCCGGTCCGGTGACCCCCGCTGTTCCATGACGCTCAGACTCCTCCGTGTCGACGCGCTAGCGGGACGGACCGCCGACCTCCCCGAGCGCGTCCGCCACATCGGCATGGACGGGAAACAGCCCGTCCGCGCCGGTGATATGGAACATCCGGGCGACCGGCCCCCGCAGCCCGGCCAGTTCCAGGCTCCCGCCCGCCTCCCGGGCGGCGAGCCGACTGTGCAGCAGCACGTTCAGCCCGGTGGAGTCGCAGAACCCGAGCCGCGCCAGGTCCACCAACACCCGCCCGCCGGGGGCGACCGCCGCATCGAGGGCATCGCGCAGGGGCCGTACCGTGTCGTGGTCCAGCTCCCCGGCCACCTCGAGGACGACGGCACCGTCCACCGCTCGCACCGCGACGGTAAAACGCTCACTGTCCGCTCGCGCGACCATCCGGCACCACCCTTCCGTCCACTCCCTGCCCCTTCCCAGAAGCCACGGGGATACGCCTCCGGCCCGCATGCCGTCCCCCGCCCGGGGCAGGCGCAGTCACGCGAGCCCGCCGGGAATCACCCCCCTGGGAGGCATCGGCATGATCCCGCTGCTGTGCGCCCGCTCCCCCGGCGGCGGCCGCTCCCGCCGGTACCGCGGGTGACGCAACGCCTCTCAGCGGCGCACCCCTTGCCGACAGCCCGAAACCTTGGCGGCCTGCGCCTCCCCGGCGGATCACGTGACGGGGCGTCCACGAATCCGGGTACGGAAAAGGCCGCCCTCTCACGGATGAGAGAACGGCCTCCGATGTGCGTAAAACACAGTCGGGACGACAGGATGTGAACCTGCGACCGCTTGACCCCAGACAGCCAGGTCGGCAACAAGATCGTGACATACGCCACTATTTGAGGGCGCACAGCGTGTACATGCGTACCTGCCGTGCGCCCGTCGACGTGGGCGCTGGTCCCCAACTGGTCCCCAACCCGGCGCTATCGCCGCCGTTGGGGCCCCCTGCCCTCTCATGCACAGGCCGCCTGGGGGTAGCGGGTCAGCGTTGCGGGACCGCATCTCCTCTGCTCCGCGCCGCTGCTCCCGGACCGCCTCCCCCCAGGGCCAGGGCCAGAGGGAGCGGACGTGCTGCGGGCGGGGCTTCGTCAGGGGCGGGGACGGTTCCGCGTTCGGCAACCAGGCAACCGATCGCGCCGGCCGTCGCCGCGTCGCGGCACGGTCGTCCGCGCGCATCAGCACGCCGCCGGGACCCGCCAAAAACGGCCCCGGCCGGCGAGCCGGCCGATCACGCCCTCGGACCGTCCCGCGGCGGACTGACCACCAAAATCCACCTCGCCCCTGACGGCCGCTGCCGCCCGCTCGCGTTCGCCATCACCCCAGGCCAGGCCGGTGGCGCACACGCGTTCGAGCAGGTCACGCGAGACGGTCGACTGTGACATCCCGGTGGCTGCGGCGGTCGAACGAGGCCGCACCCCACACTCAAGGACGGCCCGCTGGGCCAGGTCTCACTGGCCCACCCCTTCACAACACCGTTGCCTCGGCGCTCTCCTCCGGCTTGGCGTCGACCGGGCGCGCGGCGTCCTCCGCGAGCAGCCGGAGGTATTCGGCCATGCCCTCCTCCGAGTCGTCGAGCAGGTAGGGCGCTTCGCCGGAGACGGCCATGAGGTCGGCCTGCTTGCCCGCCGCCGACCAGGCCAGCGCCAGGGCCACATTCGACCAGTAGCAGCTTCCGTCCACCGCGAGCCAGGCCTGGATCTGTTCACCCTTGCGGACCGGAACCGTGAGGTTGTACTCGGATCCGCCCCCGACCTGACGAAGCATGGGGGCCGCGCAATAGTGGTAGCGGGTCCCGATCTTCAGGGTGAGGTTGGCCTTGTACCCGATGTTCTTCTCCATGCTGGTGGCGTCGAACTGCTTGACCGAGCAGGTCAGGATGCCGTCGGTCTGCGCGGTGGAGGTGAACTTGTTGCCGGAGCCCGGGGCCTGTCCCCTGTTCCAGAACCGGATCTGCGCGTTCTTGAAGAGTTCGGTCACCCCGGTGAAGACGGTGGGTCCGGACAAGGTGGTCGCCCCGCTCAGCGTGGTCGCGCCGGTGAGCGAGGCGGTCCCGACCACCGACAGCGCGGCGTCGACCTTGAGCCCGGCGGGCTGGCTCACCCGCAGCGGGTTCGACCCCGAGCCCCGCACCGATCCGAGCACGGTGAGGGTGGTGGTCTGCGATCCGGCGACGGTGACGTTGTCGTTGAACGTACTCGCGCCGCCGACCGAGAAGACACCGACCACCTCGGCTTTCGCGTCAACCTTGAGGCCGGCGTTCTGGCTCACCCGCAGCGGGTTGCTGCCCGCGCCCCGGATGCTGCCGGCGACGGTGAGGTCCTTGGCGGTGTTGCTGAGGCTGACCGTGTCGGAGAAGACCGCGGGCCCCTGGACGGTCAGGTTCCGCACCACCAGGTCGGGGACGCGGACGGTCACCGCGGTGGTCAGGGTGTGCGTCAGCGTGGTGCCGCCCTCCGACACCTCGGCGCGGAGCATGAAGCCGGTGACGGTGGTGAGCCCGGCGGGCGTCGTCCAAGTGCGCTCCTTGTCGAGCGGTACTCCGGCGGGCGCGTCTCCCCAGTACATCGTGTACTTCGCCTCGGAGCCCTCCCAGCGCAGGACGGCGGCCTCACCGTTCTCCACCATGATCTTTTCGGGTGCGAAGTTCCGGAACACGAACCCGGCGGGGAACTTGTCCACCTCCACGGCGGCGGTCTTGTCGGTGAAGTTCCCGTTCGTCGGGGAGGAGCTCTCCACGATCTCGATCGAGACCTGGCCGGGGGCCCGGTTGACCTCGATGTTGGACAGGGTCAGGGACACGATCTGTCCGGTGAACTGGACTGCGCGGGCCGGGGTGAAGGTGATCACGGCGAAGTCGCCGACCACGCTGGGGGCGGACGGGGTCCAGTCGGTGCTGGCCCCGGTCCTGATGGCCGCGCCGTTGTCGGTGAGATGTCCTGCGCCTGAGCCGAGCGGAACCCGCAGGGTGATTTTGTTGCACCAGGCGGGGGTGGTGATGCCGCCGCCTACGTTGATGTTGATGGAGCCGTACTCCGTCTCCTCCGCCGAGCTGACCCGGAGGGGATTGGGGTCGGTGGACGGTTCGTACGGGAGCAGGTTGGTGGAGTTGACCATCAGAACGCTCATGGGCTTTCCCTTCCCGGCAGGGTGTTTCAGGAGGTTTCGGTGGCGTCGAGTACGAGGTATCCGTACCGGGCGTGGGGCGCTGGATCGCCCGGGTGCGCCGACGCGTCGGCCGGCACGATCGCCAGCTCGGCCCACTGCGTTTCCGCGCCCCGGGGTTCGGCCCAGGACCACGCGCCGTGCCACGAGGCGGGCTGGGGCAGGACCACTCCGCCGACCGGGTTCCCGTCGGGGCCGGCGGGGCGCTCGGGGGCGAGCAGCGGGCCCAGGCGGAAGGCGGCGCGGATGCGCCGCACCGCGTCGGAGACGAGGTCGTCGGGGAGTGCGACCCGGGTCACCGGAAGGATGTCCGTGGTCGCGTGCACCGGTGCGTACGGGTCCATCAGCAGCGTCAAGTGGTGTGTCACCGGCTGGTCGGGGGTGCGGGCGGGGAGGGCCAGGCCCTGGCCTTCGGCGATGGGCTCGACGTAGCCGTCTCCTCCCCCCTCCCCCAGGATCGTGTGGAAGATCTCGTACGAGGTGCTCTGGTCGGGTCCGGTGGCTCCGCTGAAGTAGCCGACGAGCCCGTCGCCGAGCAGGTGTTCGCTGCCCAGCCGGACGGCCCAGCGGTACGTGTCGTACTCCTCCGCGGGCTCCTCCAGTACGGCGTCCCAGCCCGGACTGCCGACCAGCGGGCCTTCCAGTTCGATGCCCAGGTCGGCGCGGACGAGGGCGAGCGGGCGCCCCAGCAGCCGCAGGGGCGAGCCGTCGTCCTGGGCGGCCGGATCGGTGATGGTGTCCAGTGCGGCGTCGATGGTGTCGAGCAGCCCGGCGAACGCGGTCGCGGGCTTGCCCAGCAGGGGCCGCAGGAAGCCGGCCAGGTGGGGCAGGGCGGCGGCGAAGGAGTCCGTCTGCGGATCGGGGTGCGGGGAGCCGGGCAGCGGGAGCCAGACGGTGTCGTCCTGGCCGGCCGTGTTCCTGACGGTGCGGACTTCCCCCAGGGCCTGTCCGTCGGGGGCGTGCACGATGAGCGTCTGGTCGAGGTGGTTGAGCAGGAGCCAGCCGGCCAGGGGGTTCTCCGCTGTGTCGGCCCGGGCCATGGGGGACAGGCGGCTCCCGTCGGCCGCGCGCACCGTCTCCAGGCGCAGCCGGGCTCCCTGGAGCAGTCGGGGCCCGAGCTGGACGAACCTGGGACTGCCGATCAGGTCGTCGTCGAGCTTGGCGTCGGGCGTGACGCTGTCGCCGAGCGTGAGCTCCACCCCTTGGTGGTTGTGGTGGTTGACGATGTCGAAGCTCCGGCCGAAGCGGTCGACGATGCGCAGGTCCTGGAAGAAGAACTGGCCGGCCCGTACGGGCTGGTAGGGGCTGCCGGGGTCACCGGTCGGGGGTTCGACCGGGCCGGGGTCGGGTACCCGTTGGACGTCGCCGACGAGGCCGGCGGTGCCGGCGGGGACGTGCACGGTCGTGCGGGCGGCGCCGTCCTGCTGGAGCAGCCAGTCGTGGAAGCCGTCGAGCCGCTGGGAGAGCAGGTCGGGGTCGCCGAGCTCCTCCTTCAGCGCGAGGAGGCCCTCGGCGGGGGCGTCGGAGTAGGTCTCCAGGTAGCGGTCGATCTGGTGGGCCAGTACGTACGGCGCGGTCGGGGTGAGGAAGGCCCGGTTCTTGAAGGTGAGCCAGCGCAGGTCGCCCTCGCCGCCCCCGGGCTGGGCGCCGCTGCCGGACCATTCGTAGCGGTGGCCGTTGAAGGACCAGTGGGTGTCGTCACCGGTCTGGTAGGGGGTGGGGCAGTAGCGGAGCTCGAACTCCATGTGCATCGGCAGCCAGGGCTGGCGCCACGGGGCGGTGTACTCGGGGACGGGACCGGCGGTGTTGTCCGGGTCGGCCAGGGCGGCGGGGAGGTGCCCGGAGCGGGCGACCTGGTCGAGCAGGGCGAACTCGGCCAGCAGGGCGGTGCAGGCCGGGGGAAGGCCGGTGAGGTCGGGCGCGGGCGGGGCGGTGGGGCGGTCGATCCACTGCCCGTCGGCCTTGATCCTGGTGAGCAGTGCGTCGGGGACGCGGCAGGGCAGCGGGGTGTCGCGGGTCAGTGGCTGGGTGGCGCCGGTGTTCCTGATCAGCACCACCGGGTCGGCCGGGCGGTAGTAGGACTCGCGCGCCGTGCGTTCGAGCACGTACTCGGGGGCGAGGCCGTGCGCGGTGGCGTAGGCGTCAATGGCCGCCTGGAGCTCCTCGGGCGTGCTGCCGGTGGGCAGTTCGGCGGCGAGGGCGTCCTGTTCGGCCAGGAGCGCGCGGACGCGGGCGGCGAGACTGCCGGCCCGGTCGGGATCGAGTTCCGCGTCGGCCCGGGTGTCGAAGCCTTCGGGGCGCCCGGGGGTGAAGGGCGGGACGGGCTTGTTGCGCAGCCACCAGATGTTCCACAGGCGCTCGCGCTCCCGCAGCAGGGTGGGGGTGAGGCCGTCGTACTGCTGCTGGGTGCGGTTGAGGGCGGCCAGCCAGTCCGGTTCGGCGGGCCGCGGCGGTGCCTGTGCGTCGCCGTCGACGGGCCGCGGGGAGATCCGCCAGAGGTGTCCGCCGCTCGTACCGGAGAACCAGGAGCGGTGGGTGATGGTGTCGAGGTCCACCTCCCCGTCCCCGGTGTCGAGCGTATCCAGGGTGCCGTGGAAGAGCGAGCGTACGAGGTCCCCGGTGCGCGCGGAGCGGGTTTGGCGGGCCGCCAGCCGGCCCATGGCCTCGGCGGTGCTGCTGCCGAGGGTCAGCATCTCGCTCAGTTCGATGTTGCTGGGCTTGTCCGAGGGCGGGGTGGCGCCCTCGCGCTGCCAGGGGATGCCGAGCGCGGTGCCGTGGTAGAGGGTGGTGTGCAGGCTGGCCTCGGTGCCCTCGGGGGCGGCCCAGCCGAGGGCGGCCAGCAGGTCCGCGACTCCGCCGGCCTCCGGGGGCAGCAGGCCGGGGATGTCCGCGGCGGCCCCGAGGAACTCGGGGTTGTTCCCGTACCAGCCGACGACGAGGTAGCCGAGCGTGGCGTCGGGCGGGTAGTTGTCGAGTTTCCCCTTCAGGTCCTCGAGGGTGTCGTGGAGGGAGAAGACGTCCTTGTTGTACGGCTGGTAGGCCGCGAACCCGGGGAGCCCCGGCCCGGCCGCGGTCAGGTGCGGCGGCTGGGCGGGCGGTTCGCTCCACGGCCCGCCGGACAGGGCGTGACGGCGGCCCAGGAAGGTCATGCCCAGCGGTTCGCCGGGCCGCGACCCGGGGTCCGGGTAGGGGTTGGTGCCGTACAGCGGGTTGCCGTCGGCGTCCTCGACCGGGCGGCTCTCCAGGTAGTCGCTGTGGACGATCCAGCCGGCGACGGAGGGCGCCGCGGCTCCCGGAGCGGTGGCGTAGCGGACCACCAGCCAGCGGTCGGGGGCGTAGGGGAACGCGGTGTCGCCGGTGGCCTGGTCGACGTGGCCGTCGGTCAGCGGTTCGGGCAACTGCCAGTGGACATAGACGCCTTCACTGCCGGGGCCCATCGTTTCGAGGCCGACGCCGGGGGGCGGTTCGGCGCCCGCCCCTTCGTCGGTCATGGCGGTGAAGTTCGGGGTCCAGCGGTTGAAGGTCTCCGCGGTGCGGGTGAGCCGGTTGACGACGAGGGCGTGCACCTGGACGGGGACGACAAGGTCGGTGGTGCTCATCGGAGGGTCTCCGTCCTGGCGGGGTCGGCGGCGGGGCTGGTGATTTCCTGCTCCAGGGGTGCGTTGACGAGCTCGATGGCGAGTTGCCCCGGGTCGAGGTCGGCCAGCCCGAACGTCCGGGCCAGCGGCGCGATCAGTCCGCCGTCGCCGAACAGCCGCAGCACGGCCGGTCCGTCCTCGGGGCCCGGACGGAGGTGGAGTTCGGTGACCGTCCCCTGGCCGTCGGCCGGGTAGAAGGTCTCCAGCGGGGTGCCGAGGCCGGGGCCCGGGGTGAGGTCGCGCAGGCTGATGCGGTCTCCCGCATCGATGCCGTAGTGGATGCCCTGGCCGGGTTCGCGCAGGACGACCGTGTCGGGGACGCCGTCCCAGAGCACCATCATGGTCCCGGGGCCGGGCATGGCCCTGCGCAGTTCGGTCAGTTCGCGTCCGCCCAGGCAGGCCGTGATCACGATGTCCGGCCAGGCGGTGACCAGGGCGGAGCGCAGGAGCATTCCGGCCGCCGCCGCGACGGGGGCGGTGGACTTGCGGCGGGCGGCCCGGTTCAGTTCCGGGGCGAGCTGCGCGTCGATGGAGGTGTGGACCGCCACGTCGGCGGCCCCGGCGACGAGGGCTTCGATCCAGGCCGGGTCGATGCGGAACATGCGCAGGGACTCGGGCGGGAGCATGCGCGGGTCGGGTACGAGGTGGTGGAACGGGAGTCCGTGGAGCAGGCCGAGGCGGGCCTGCCAGGCGGCGATGGCGTCCGCGTTGCGGTCGGCGGTGGCGCGCAGCACCGCCGCATTGCGTTCCTCGCCCAGCAGTGCCCGCATCCCGCTCCTGGTACGCGGCGGGGCGGGGGCACGGCGGCCCTCGGTGTCCGGGAGCTGCGCGCCCTTCAGGCCGTCGGCGAGGGTGCGGCGGAAATCGGCGGAGGCCAGCTCGCGCAGCGGCCCCAGGGCGGCCGGGCCGTCCTGTACGGCCCGCGCGCCGGACATCAGCGCGGCGGCCTGGTTGGCGAGTTCGCGGCGGGCCCGGGTGACCGCGGTGGTGTAGTCGGGGTCGGCCAGGCCGATGGTCCTGCCCAGGGTCCAGGCGGCGGCGTAGCTCACGTCGAAGAGCCCGTGCTCCGGGTCGTAGACGAGGGCGTGGTCGGCGGTGGTGTGCGGACCGTCCGGTCGGCCGTCGGGCAGGGCGGGGGCGGTGACGGGGGTGCCCGGGCCGCGGTACCACGCGTAGGTCAGTTCCCCGGACAGCAGGCGGTGCGGCACCGCGACGTGCCCGAGCCGGAGCCGCTCGTACACGGCGCGCTCGACGGGGTCCGCGCCATGCGGGGGGTGGGCGGGGAGCCTCAGGGCCAGGCGCTCCGGGTCCGGATCGTCCGGGTCGTCCGGCCCGACGAGGTTCTGGAGCAGGGTACCGGGGTCGGAGGCGGGGCCGTCGCTGCTGGTGAAGGTCCAGTGGTGCAGGGAGGCCAGCCGGACCGCGGTGGTGCCGGGCGGCAGGGTGCCCGACAGCCGGCCCTCGAAGCCTTCGAAGGAGACGAGGTGGACGACGTACTCCCCGGGTGTGCGGGGGAACCGGTTGGCGGTGACGACCCCGTACTCGCCGGGGCGAGCACTTCGCCGTCCGCGCGGGCCGCCCCCGCCGCGGCGACCTTGCGGACGTGCGCGAGGTAGTACATCTCGTCGTCGTGCGGGGCGACGGCGGTGAAGAGCTCGGCCGGCACGTCGATGGTGGCGCATTTTCCGGCCGCCTCGGAGTCGGAGACGCTGCCCTCGGGCAGGACGGGCCCGACGACGCCGGATTCGGCCGGGTGGCGGAGCTCGTCCACGGTGCGCAGGACGGTCGCGCCGGTCGCACCGGGGTCGTCGGGCAGCTCGCCGGCACCGAAGACCAGCAGGGCCAGCCACGGCGGCCGGGCCTCGGGGCCGCTCCGGGTGCCCGCCTGGTTGCGTTCCCAGGGCAGGGTGGGCCGGTTGAACGTGATGTGCGGCAGGGTCCGGCCGTACGAGGACCGGCTCGCGGGGGGTGGGTAGAGCGCGTGCACGGTTGCCTGGGCGAGGACGAACCGGGCGGCCCGGATCTCGAAGGTCTCCTCGGTGGTGGGCAGCCGGTCCCCGGCGTCGAGCTCCCCGTCGGTGTCGGTGAGCGTGTTGTGCACCTGGACGCGGTACGTGCCCGGGGTGGCCCGGGGGATCAGGTGGTCGAGGAAGTTGACGCGGAGCGCGGGCTCGCTGGGCAGGGTGGGCACGGTGGCGGTCACCTCGTCGCGGTGGTGGTCAGGGGCGGGGTGGTGAGGCTGCGTCCGGCCAGCCCGGCATAGCCGGTGAGGGGGCTGTCGGCGTCCGCGCCGACGCCCGCGCCGAACCGGGCCAGGGCGTCGAGCACGCTGCCGCGCTGCTCGGCCACGGCCGGGTCCGCGACGGTGCGTTCGATGAGGGCGATGCTGTCGGGATCCAGCGCGGGCTGCGGCCCATCGGGTGCCGGGTCCCGCAGCGGCATGTCCCCGTCCGGAAGGCCTTCGTACGCCAGGGCGTCGGAGGTGACCGTTCCGGTGTCGGTGCCGTAGTCGGGTGCGGGCAGGGTGACCTTGAGGCCGGTGAACCGTCCTTCGAACAGGTGCTCGCCCTTGAGGGCGTCGCCGGGCTTGGCCAGCGGTTCGCCCCACAGGCCGGGGGCGACGGCAGCGGTGACCTCGGCGAGCGTCCAGAAGTGGGCGGCGGGGTCGAAGGGCGTGCCGTCCTTGGTGATGGCGACACGGTGTTCGGAGCGGACACCGGTCCGGCGCATCGGGCGGATGTCGATCAGGCCGTGCTCCGACTCCTTCCACAGGACGTCGTTGACGTAGATGTGGGAAGCGGGGATGCCGGCCTCGGTGGTGAAGCTGAACCCGGCGCAGGAGACGAGCACCGGGTCCTTGGCGGCGGCCCGCACGGCGGCCTCCGCCTCGTCGACGTCGGCGAGCAGCCCCTCGTTGGGGGTGACCCTGACGGGCGCGGGGATCTGGGTGCGGAACTCGGGCCAGTCCACGCTCGGGCTGTGGTCCCGGGACGAGCCGAAGCCGAAGCTGAAGGAGATGAACCAGAGTTTGACCGTGGCCCGGCCGCCGAAGGGCGGCAGCCACAGGTGCAGATCCACGCCGACTTCGACGGAGATGCGCACCTTGATGAACGCCACCTTGACGGTGGCGGCCACGCCGATGCTGATCCCGAGGGAGACATCCATGGAGAAGGGCTTCCACTGGACCAGCACGTCGAGGTGTGCCGTGAACCAGGCCGACAGGATCCCCTTGTCGTAAACGGCGGCCAGCCGGCCGCCGAACATGAGGGCCGCCGGGGTGACGGCCGCGTACGCCTCGGCGCGCACGGTGATGTCGGAGGCCGGGGACCAGACGAACCCGAGGCGCTGCGGACGCGGGTAGTGGACGGGGGCGTTGTAGGCGGGGTGGTAGCCGCCGAGGCTGACGACGAAATCCCCGGCCTTGGCGCCGCCGGTCCACGCGTACACGGCGATGCCGACCGGTCAGCACGATGGACGGGTCGAGCACGTAGCTACCGGGGAGCAGGGCGACGTCCATCGAGAGCCGGTGCTCATCGGAGACGTAGGCCAGGCTCAGCCCGATGTTGACCTTGGCGATGACGCGGGCGGCGGGGTCGACGGTGCGGGGCAGGGTGACCGAGGTGCGGCCCAGCAGCATCACCTTGACCGAGTCGCCGAGCTCGATCACCGCCAGGGCCTTGGTGTCGATGAAGCCGAAACTGGTGAACTTCACTCCGGCGGCGATCCAGTGGTTGCCCAGGTCGGGGCGGACCCAGCCCGTGGGGCCGGTCAGGGCCTTCAGGGCGTCCTCAGGCGTGTAAGGCTCGGGGGCCGGCATGCCGGGCAGTGCCTGCGCCGCGTCCAGCCGTGCCACCAGGGGGAATTCGGCGATCTCGGTGCCGGTGGGGACCTTCTTGAAGGAGCTGTTGACGCCGAATCCGGCGGAGAATCCGGTGACGGTGAACGGCGGCGGGCCGAACAGGGCGGCTCCGCCGGCCAGGGACGCCTCGCCGTAGAGGAACACCGAGTGCCAGCCCTCGATGCTGCGCGCCCAGACGGCCTGGGCGCCGATCTCCACCGCCATCGCCCGGACCAGGAGCAGTCCGGCGAGCTCGAAGTCGAGGGCGGGGTCCTCGGGTTCACGGTTGAGCAGGCCGCCGCTGATGCCGATCAGGCCACTCGCGGCAGTGGCCTCGATGATCATGCCGTGCAGGAAGGGCAGAAGCGGGAACCCCCCGCTCATTCCGACGTAGAAGCCGAGCCCGGCGACGTCCCAGACCAGCGAGCCGACGGTGGCACTGCCTTCGAACGAGACCAGCAGGCCCTTCTTGACGTCGTAGGTGAGGACGATCCGCTGGAGGTGAACCGGCCCCAGGGTCTTGTCGATGTCGAAGGTGTGCTGGAGCTTGCGCTTGCGCTTCTCGCTCTCGTCCGCCGAATCGTCCTTGGGCGGGATGGTGATCACCGCCGCGGGGGCGGGGGTGCCCAGCACCGAGAGGTACACAGCTGCGTTGGGGCCCTTGGTCAGGGGTACCCCTGCCGCCTCGTTGGGCGCCGGAAGCTGCTGGAGGGGACCGAGGCTGTACTCGGTGATGACCTGGTTGATCTTCCGAGCGTCCTCGCCGGACAGGGCGACGGAGACGTAGATGATCTGGAAGGCCGGCAGGGACAGCAGGCCGGAGCCGATCATGGGACCGACCAGCGGCAGCCCGGACGCGTCCCAGTCGGTGCGGACCCGGACCAGGGCGACGGTGGTGGCCTTGGGTTTCCCCTCGGCGTTCAGATGCCCGAGCACGGTGGTGCGCAGCAGCAGCACCTCGACGGGTTCTGGGCCGGTGCCCTGGTCGATGGGGGGCGGCGGCGGTGACCATCATGTTGTCGGTCTTGCCCATGGGGTGCTGGTAGAGCCGGACTTCCTCCAGCCAGTCGACGAGCGGGCCGGGCAGCTCGACGCCGTGCTCGCCGAGTGCTTCCAGGAGCGGGGCCACCAGGGGCCGCTGGCCCTCCACGGCCTGGGCCGCGCCGATGGAGTCCTTGCGGAGCTCCGCGCGGAACTCGACGGACTTCTCGACGGCTCTGCCGAGGTGGAAGGCCGCCCAGGGACCGGGCGACGGGCACTGCCCGGCCTGCGCGCCGTCAGGGCCGGCGGCGAGAAGGACGCGCAGGCCGCGTCCGCGCGGGGCGAGTTCAGTGAGGTCGACCCGCGCCACGGACGTCTGGAGCAGCCACGTGGCGGGGGTGGCCTCGAAGACCAGGCCGGTGACCGTACCGCCGGCGGCGGCGGTGAACCGGGCCGTGGCCGCCATCTCCTCGCCGGCCAGGGTGACGCTGCCGGTAACGGTCAGCGCGGACGGGTCGGCGGTGGCCCCGGTCAGGACCAGCCGGCGTTCGGGTAGGTGCTCGAAGGTGGTCGACTCCTCATGCCAGCCCAGCCTGCTGGTGTCGAGTTCGAAGAGGCCTGACGCCTCGGTGGGGAAGTGTGCGCGCAGTTCGTCAACCGTCAGTGCCATGGGAACAACCCCCGCAGGTGAACACGTCCGTACCGGCTTGTACCGGTGACCCTACGGTGGCACAGAGTGACAACAGCGGACGCGGCAGGCCATTGAGGTGGAAACAGGACTTCTAGGCCTGAAAGGTGCTAGACGGATCGATTTTGCCGGGCCATTTAGGTGGAATGCCGCTTCTATGCAGGTCCTTTCCAGCCGCCCGAGGCCTGTTCGGGGGAGATTGGTACGAGACTGCGTGCCGCACCCCTCCCCCGCGACGGCAGTGGACCGCGCCCCCGAATCGCCCGCCGGTACCGGCCTCGGCCCGGGAGAGCCGAGTCTCACGCGCACGTCCCGCCCACAGCCGCTGCCTCCCTGGAACCGAGTACCGTCCGCCGGAACAACGGCCGAACAGCGTTGCGACATCCGATACGCCTGCCCGAACCACCGCGCAGGCGGACAGCAGCCGTCATACGGGCTGCGGGGCTGCCTCGGCGGCGGCCGGGTCCCGGCCGCCGCGGGGCAGGCGGCTGCCGCCGGGACCTCGGCGGTTCAGCCGGCGGCCGCAACCGGCCCCTGCCGCCCGGCTCCTATGCGTCCGGTTCGAAGCGGCTGGGGAGTTCCTTGAGGGCGCAGCGGCGTTCGAGGTAACCGAACAGACAGATCTGTTCGATTCGACTCCAAGGAGCCGTCGCACCCGCACCCCTCATCGCTTAGCGGCTCGGACGCCCTCTGGGGCGGGGGCCGGCCCGGAGTTCCTCGTTCCGTCATGATCATGCTCACTCACGCACCGTGAGACGACGCCTGGACACCCTCGGTGGACCATTGCGAGCATCCGCATGTCTGTACCAATCCTCTTCTGAGCAGCAGGAGTTGCCAGCGTGCACAGATCAATCAGGGCGTCCGACGGGTCCCGAGGGCGGGCCCGGGCCGCAGGTCGTGGCAGGAGCGTGGCCGTACCGCTCGCCCTCTTACTTCTCGCCGAGTCGGCCCTCCTGGCCGGCGCCGCGGCCCCGGCGGGAGCGGACCCCGCTCCCGCCGGCCCCGCCACCGGGCCGGCGCGAGCGGCCGCGAGCCGCGCCCAGGACCGGGAGGCGTCGGCCGCCCGGCTCACCGCGCAGGCGCAGGGCCGCCGGATCGAGGTGACCGGCGCCCGTACCGAGGCCACCACCCTGTGGGCCAACCCCGATGGGACCATGTCGGTGGAGTCCTTCGCGGGCCCCGTACGGTTCCGCGAGGGCGGCCGCTGGGTCGATGTGGACGTATCCCTCGTGAAGGACCCGGACGGTTCCGTACGGTCCAAGGCGCATCCGCGCGGCCTGAAGCTGGCGGGCCGTACCCCTGCGGCCGGAGGCGACCTGGTCACCTTGGGCAGCGGCGAGCAGACCGTGTCCCTGGGCTGGACGGGCGCCCTGCCGGAACCCCTGCTCGACGGCGCCAAGGCGACGTACGTGAACGTCGCGCCCGCCACGGACCTGGTCGTCGAGGCCACCAGGACCGGTTTCGAGCAGTACCTCGTGGCCAAGGACCCTTCGGCCGCCGAGAGCGCCGCGTCCTTCACCCTGCCGGTCCGGGCCAAGGGCATCAAGGCGGCCCAGCAGGCCGACCGGTCCGTCGCCCTCACCGACGCCAGGACCGGCAACGCCGTCGGCAAGCTGCCGACGCCCTTCATGTGGGACGCCTCGCGCGACGAGTCCGGGCGGGAGGGCGCACGTCGTGCACCCGTCGGAATCGACGTAGTGCAGCGCGGCGACGCGTTCGATCTGAAGGTCTCCGCGGACAAGGGCTTCCTCAAGGACGCGGACACGAAGTTCCCCGTCACCATCGACCCCGCGGTGTACTTCGGCACCAACTTCGACACCATGGTCCGCAACGGTGTCACCGACGATCTGTCGGGCGACATCGGTCTGGAAGTCGGACGCGCGTGGCAGAAGACCGAGGCGCGCTCCTTCATCAACTTCCCGCGGAACGGGTCCGTCACCGGACAGGACGTCCTCAACGCCGAGCTGAACCTGTTCTCCGTGTGGTCGGACTCGTGTGAGGCCCGCTCCTGGGAGATCTGGGACACGGGCACGGTCGACGCCGCCACCCGCTGGAACACGCAGCCCGCCTGGCGCTCGAAGGTGACCTCCTCGACCCAGACGTACGGGCACACGGACTGCGGCGTCCGCTGGCTGTCGGAGGACATCACCCCTCTCGTCAAGCAGTGGTCGGGCACGAACCGGTCCGTGGACACCATCGGGCTGCGCGCCACGGACGAGGCCGACTACAAGTCGTTCAAGATCTTCGCCTCCGCCGACGCGCCCGCGAACCCGCCGTCCATTCTCGTCACCTACGAGGCGCCGGCGGACCCGGTCAAGGACCATGTCGTCTACTGGAACGACGTCCTGCAGGAGACCTACCGCCAGGTCGGCGGAGCGCCCGGCCCGCTGGCCCGGGCGGGTGCCATGATGCACGGCGCGATCTACGACGCGGCCAACTCCGCCCGGTGCGCGGAAGGCGCCGTCAAGTGCCTGGGCGCCCCGTACCTGGTGAAGGCCACGGCTGCCAACGGCGCGCTGCCGGATGTGAACAGCGCCATCGACCACGCGGCCTTCGAGGTGCTGAAGTCGGTCTATCCGGCTTACAACTTCGACGACGAGCTCGTGGCCGCGCGCTCCACGATCCCGGCCGCCGTCACCGCCGAGCAGCGTGCGGCGGGCACCGATGTCGGCCAGCAGGCGGCCGCCGCCATGATCGCGGCGCGGCAGAACGACGGCTCCGCCCCGGCGGCGCCCTATACGGGCAGCCAGACCCCCGGCTACTGGCGCCCGACCGGTACCGGCAACGGCGCCACCCCCGAGTGGGGCAAGGTCAAGCCCTTCGGCATGACCACAGGGTCGCAGTTCCGCCCCACGGGCCCGGTCCCCGGCACCACCACCATGGACGGCCTGCTCAAGACCCAGGCGTACGCCGACCAGGTCACGGAGGTCAAGAACCTCGGCGGCGCCGACTCCACGGCCCGCACCGCCGACCAGACCAAGGCCGCCCTCTTCTGGGCCAACGACCTCGACACCACCTACAAGCCGCCGGGCCAGCTCTTCGAGCTGACCCAGATCCTCTCCCGGCAGCAGGGCCTGACGGTCGTCGCCAACGCGAAGCTGTTCGCGCTCACCGCGTTCGCGATGGCCGACGCCGGTGTCACCGCCTGGGACGCCAAGTACCAGACGGAGATCGACCTGTGGCGCCCCGAGAGCGCCATCCGCCTCGACGGGGACGGCAACCCGAACACCGTCGGCGACCCGAACTGGCAGCCGCTCTCCCAGGACAAGAACGGCAAGCACTTCAGCCCGCCCTTCCCCGCCTACGTCTCCGGTCACGCCACCTTCGGCGGGGCCTGGGCCAAGGTCATGCAGAACTGGTTCGGCACCGACCAGATGACTTTCACCGGCACCACGGAGGACCCCAACGCCCTCGGCGTGACGCGGACGTTCACCAGCTTCTCCGCCGCCGCCCAGGAGAACGCCATCGGCCGGGTCTGGCTCGGCGTCCACTACAAGTGGGACGGCACCGACGGCGTCAGCTCCGGCAGCCAGGCCGCCGCGTACACCACGGCCAACAGGCTGCAGCCGAACACCGCCGCCGACTGGGTCGCGTACGAGAACCTGAGCAACCTCGGAGGCTGCGAGGCCCAGGGCAAGCGCCTCGTGGCGGAGCACCGGTGGACCGCGTACAAGTGCACCCAGATCGCCCCGCCCGAGCCCGGCCACCGGCTCTCCGTCAAGTGACCCGGCCCCGAGAGAGGAAGACAGACACAGTCATGCGCATGTGGAACAAGCCCTTCCGAGGTCGCCCCGGGCGCGCGGCCCTCGCCCTCGCGGCGGCCCTCGCCCTCGCCGGCGCGGCGGCGCCGCTGTCCGCCGCCCTCTCCACCAGTGCGGCGGACGCCGCGGAGGCGCAGGGCGGTGGACGGGACCGGTTGCTGCCCACCCCCGGGGTGCCACGGATATCCGACGGCCCTTACGCGGGATTCCAGCTCTGCGGATCGGCGGCCGGCAAACCCGTCGTAACCAGCGGGTCGCCCACCCTCGCGGCCACCCTGGAATCGGTGGCCCCGCCCGGCACCGTGGAGACGCCGAACGCGGACGGCAACCGCCACAAGGTCGTCTTCGAAGTCGACGCGGCGGACGGCAAGCAGATCGTACGCAAGCAGCTGACCAGCGACACAAGCCACGATGCCGCGTATCAGCTCCCCGAAGGCAAGCTCACCAACGGCGAGTACCGCTGGCGCGCCCGCGTCACGGACGCGGACGCGGTCTCCGAGTGGACCGCATGGTGCGACTTCACGGTCAAGCGCTCCTGAGAACCGTCGGCCCCTAGGCCGGCGACCGGCCCGTCGGCTTCCCGCCGACGGGCCGGTCGCCGCCTTACGGCCCGGTCGCCCGTAAGGAAACCGTCATACGGCGGGCATGGCGCCGCCGGCGCCGAGGCCGTTGACTGTGGGTTACACATCCGACGAGAGAAATGACGAGGGAGTCGACGTGGGATTCGGGAACAGGCGCGGACGGCTGATCGTTGGCGCGCTGATCACCGCCGTGGTGGTGCTGGGCGTCGGCTTGTACCTGTTCCAGCCGTGGAAGCTCTGGCAGAACGAGACGGTCAGCGAGGCACTTCCGACGGTGCCCGCCGCCCCGCCGCCCGGTTCCTCGCCGACGGCGGCCCCCACGAACTCCGGTCCCGCCCCTGCCGCCGATCCCGGTCCGCAGACCCTCCTTCAGGGAACCCTGGTCAGCCACGAGCACACCACCACGGGCACGGCCAAGCTCATCCGGCTCTCCGACGGCACGCGCACGCTGCGCCTGGAGAACCTGGACACCAGCAACGGGCCGGATCTGCGCGTCTGGCTGACCGATGCCCCGGTCAAGGAGGGCAAGGACGGCTGGGAGGTCTTCGACGACGGCAAGCACGTCAGTCTGGGCAAGCTCAAGGGAAACAAGGGCGACCAGAACTACGAGATCCCGGCCGACGTGAACCTCGCCGACTACTCCAGCGTCACCATCTGGTGCGACCGTTTCAACGTGTCCTTCGGCGCGGCAGCACTCCGGTCCGCGTGACGCTGCGGCGGCCTCACCTGGCGCCTTCACCAGCGCTTCCTGCAGGCCCTACTGCGACGCCGGCGGGCGCATCGAAGGTGCGCCGAGCACCGAACTCCTACGCGAGGCCCTGGGCTGCTTCAGCACGGGCACCCATCACGCATAACTCTCCTCGTGGCCAGCGAGGTGTGTGACGTGCGCACGCAAGTGGCAAGGGCCCCGATGCGGCAGGAGCAAGGGCCGGCCTGCGCGCAGCACGGCGTCAGGAATCGGCGAAGAGGTCCGGAACGGTCCGGACAGCTCGCTCGAACGGCTCCGTGCTGCCGCCCGCCCGGGAGGGACCTTGGGCACTTTCGAGAAAGCTGACCAACAGGGCGGCCTTTGCTCGGTGTTGCCGCGCTGGTGTCCCAACTGGCGATGACGACCGCCGGGCTCCGCTCACCATTGCAATGGCCCTGCGACCCACTGGGACGCGGTGGTCACCAAGTGGTCCCCAAAAATGATCGAGGGGCCGTTTCAGATTGCTCTGAAACGGCCCCTGACCTGCGACTCTTTCGAGTCGGGACGACAGGATTTGAACCTGCGACCCCTTGACCCCCAGTCAAGTGCGCTACCAAGCTGCGCCACGTCCCGTTGTGCTGTTGATCTGGGGTTTCCCCCGTCCCGGCGGCACATGCAGAACATTACCCCACGTAGAGGGGTGCGCATGCACTGGTTTCCGCCGGGAGGGAGGATGGCCGGGTGAACGCACGGGATCGGGATGTTGAGGGGCGGGCGCGCAGTGCGCGGCCGAGGGACGGGCTGGGGCGGCCGTTGCCGTACGGGGTGCCGGGGGTGGAGCGGCAGCCCGAAGGGGTGGTGCGGTCGGGGGCCGAGACCGTGCGGGAGGCGCAGCGGCTGTTGGACGCCGGGATGCCGTTCCACGCGCACGAGGTGTTCGAGGACGCCTGGAAGTCCGGGCCGCAGGGCGAGGTCCCGCTCTGGCGGGGGCTGGCGCAGCTCGCCGTCGGGCTGACGCACGCCGCGCGCGGGAACACCGTCGGCGGGGCGCGGCTGCTGCGGCGGGGGGCCGGCGGGATCGAGGGGCTGCGGGGGGAGGCGTACGGGATCGATGTGCCGGGCCTGGTGCGGTGGGCCCGGGAGCTGGCCGGGCGGGTGGAGGCCGGCGGTACGGCCGTCGATGCCGTGCGGGAGGCGCCGAGGCTCGGCGGGGCCGGGTAGGTCCGGGCGGCGGGGCCTGTGCCGGCTGCGCCCGGACCGGCTCAGGCGGCGGGCTGGAGCAGGTCCCAGCGGTTTCCGTACAGGTCCTCGAAGACCGCTACGGAACCGTACGCCTCGTGGCGCGGCTCCTCCAGGAAGCGGACGCCCTCGGCGGTCATGCGGGCGTGGTCGCGGGCGAAGTCGTCGGTGTACAGGAAGAAGCCGACGCGGCCGCCCGTCTGGTCGCCGACGCGGGCGCGCTGGGCCTCGTCCTTCGCCCGGGCCAGGAGGAGTGCGGACTCCTTGGCGCCGGGCGGGCGGACCACGACCCAGCGGGAGCCTCCCCCAGCTACCGCTGGGAGGTGCCCCCAGGCCGGGCGGTGTCCTCGGCCAGGTCGAAGCCGAGGGCGCGCGTGTAGAAGTCGATGGCCTCGTCGTAGTCGTGGACCACGAGGGCGGTGAGGGCGATGTGCGAGGGCATGCCCCCTATTGTGCGCCGACGAGGATCACTTCCAGGGTGCGGGGCCCGTGGACGCCTTCCACCCGGTCGAGTTCGATGTCGCTGGTGGCGGAGGGGCCGGAGATCCACGTCAGGGGGCGGGCGGGGTCGAGGCGTTCGAGTGCCTGCGGGACCGAGTCGACCACCTGGTCGGGGACGCGGACCACGCAGATGTGGTGGTCGGGGATGAGGGTGATGCGGCGGCGGCCCTGGTCCGGGGCGCCGTCGAGGATGATCGTGCCGGTCTCGGCGATGGCCAGGGCGCAGCCGGTGACCACGCTGTCGACGCCGTTCAGCTGGTGCGGGGTCGAGGCCGCCTCGTCGTGGACGCGGGCCGGGCCGGCGGCGGAGAGCCAGTGCGGGGGCAGGCCGGGCGGGACGAGGACCGTCGCGGAGGCGGCGAGCAGCCGCGCCAGGAGCCCGGGGAGGCCGTCCTCGGTGGTGCGGTGGACCTTCGCCCGGTATTCCGCGAGGTTGGCCGCGAGCAGGTCCGCCCGCTCCTGCGCGGTACGGGCGCCGTGGACCCGGAGGTAGTCCCGGGGGATCTCCCCGTCGGGACCCGGGAGAGAGCCCGCGTCCGGGCCCGGGAGGAAGCCCCCGTCCGGGCCCGGGAGGAAGCCCCCGTCGGGACCCGGGAGCGAACCCCCGTCGGGGCCCGCGTCCGGCACGGCGCGGCGGATGCGTGCCAGGATGCGGTCCTTGCTGCTCACTGCGGGGTCTCCCGTTCGCGCGTGGTCCACCAGTCGCGGAAGGACTGCGCCGGGACGGGTGGCAGTTCGCGGGCGTCGGTCCAGGCCCGGCCCGGGCCGGGCAGCCTGCGGGGCGCCAGCCTGCGGGCCCGGGCCAGCAGCCGCTCCCCCGCGCGCAGCGCGGCGGGCCAGTCGGCGTGGTTGAGGAGCAGCCGGGCGGCGCGCATCGCGGCCCGTTCGGCGGTGTGTCCGTGCGCCGGGCGGATGCGTACGCGGATGCCGTCGCGCGTCACCGGGCCGCCTTGGACCACCCGTTCGCGCAGGTGGACGAGGGCCTCGGGGATGTCGATGGCGACCGGGCAGACCTCGTAGCAGGCCCCGCACAGCGTGGAGGCGTAGGGCAGCGAGGCGTCGATCTCGCTGCCGGTGCCGCGCAGTTGGGGGCTGAGGATGGCGCCGATGGGGCCCGGGTAGACGGATCCGTAGGCGTGGCCGCCGGCGCGCTCGTAGACCGGGCAGACGTTGAGGCAGGCGGAGCAGCGGATGCAGCGCAGGGCCTGGCGGCCCACCTCGTCGGCGAGGGTGTCGGTGCGGCCGTTGTCGAGGAGGACGAGGTGGAAGGCGGACGGGCCGTCGCCGTCCGTGGTGCCCGTCCACATGGTCGTGTACGGGTTCATCCGCTCGGCCGTCGAGGAGCGCGGCAGCGTCTGGAGGAAGATCTCCAGGTCCCGGAAGGTCGGCACGACCTTTTCGATGCCCACCACCGAGATCAGGGTCTCGGGCAGGGTCAGGCACATGCGGCCGTTGCCCTCGGACTCGAAGACAACCATCGTGCCCGTCTCGGCGACCATGAAGTTGGCCCCGGACACGGCGACTTTGGCGCGCAGGAACTTCTCGCGCAGGTGCAGGCGGGCGGCTTCGGCCAGTTCGCGGGGGTCGTCGCCCAGCCCGTCCGGCGCCGGGCGGCCCCAGCTGCCCATCTCCGTGCGGAAGATGTCGCGGATCTCGCCCCGGTTGCGGTGGATGGCCGGGACCAGGATGTGGGAGGGCCGGTCGCGGCCGAGCTGCACGATGAGCTCGGCGAGGTCGGTCTCGTAGGCGGCGATCCCGGCTGCCTCCAGCGCCTCGTTGAGGCCGATCTCCTGGGTGGCCATGGACTTGACCTTGACGACCTCCCGCTCGCCGGTGGCGCGCACCAGGTCCGTCACGATGCGGTTGGCCTCGTCGGCGTCGGCCGCCCAGTGGACGGTGCCGCCGGCCGCCGTGACCGAGGCCTCCAGCTCCAGCAGGTAGCGGTCGAGATGGCGCAGGGTGTGGTCCTTGACCGCCTTGCCGGCGGCGCGCAGCCGGTCCCAGTCCTCCAGTTCGGCGACCGCGCGGGCCCGCTTGTCGCGGATGGTGCGGGTGGCGTGCCGGAGGTTGGCGCGCAGCACGTCGTCCCGTACGGCCTCCCGCGCGGCGGAGGGGAAGGCGGGCATGCCGAGATGCGTACCGGTACCCGTCATCGCAAGGGCTCCTTCTCGGTCGCGGCCAGGATCTCGGCGAGGTGCAGGGTCCGCAGCGGGGATCCGGCCCGGCGCAGCAGGCCGTCGAGGTGGGCGAGGCAGGAGTTGTCGGCGCCGCACAGCACCCGCGCACCCGTCGCGGCCGCGCCGGCGATCTTGTCGGTACCCATCGCGGCCGATACGTCGGGGTTCTTGACGGCGAAGGTGCCGCCGAAGCCGCAGCACTCCTCGGCTCCGGGCAGTTCGACCAGGTCCAGGCCCTTGACGGCGGCCAGCAGCCGCCGCGGCCGGTCCCCCAGCCCGAGGCTCCGCAGACCGTGGCAGGAGGGGTGGTAGGTCACGGTGTGCGGGAAGTACGCGCCCACGTCCGTCACGCCGAGCACATCGACCAGGAACTCGGTCAGCTCGTACACCCGCGGGGCCAGCGAGCGGGCGGCGTCCGCGAGCTCCTCGCCCCGGCCCTCCGCGGCGGCCTTGCGGCCGATGCGCGGGTAGTGCTCGCGAATCATGGCGGCGCAGGACCCGGAGGGGGTGACCACGTACGCGTGGCCGGCGAAGGCCTCCGCCGTGCGCCGCACCAGCGGTTCCGCCTCGCGCCGGTAGCCCGTGTTGTACTGCGGCTGCCCGCAGCAGCTCTGGGCCGCCGGAAAGTCCACGGTGACGCCGAGGCGCTCCAGGAGGCGTACGACGGCGATGCCCGTTTGCGGGTACAGCGCGTCGTTGACGCAGGTGACGAACAGGGCGACGCGCATGACGGGCAGAATAGCCGGGTGAAGAAGTTCTCAGTGATCGGCATAGGCGCGGGCGACCCGGACCACCTGACCCTCCAGGCGGTCAAGGCGATCGGCGCGGCGGACGCATTCCTCATCCTGGAGAAGGGGGAGGAGAAGGCGGACCTGACCGGGCTGCGGCGCGCGATGCTCGACGAACACGCCCGCCCCGGCCACCGGCTGGTGGAGGGCCGCGACCCGGACCGGGACCGGACCCCCGCCGATTACACCCCCACGGTGGACGGCTGGCGCAGTGCGCGGGCCGAGCTCTTCGAGCGGTTCATCGCGGAGGATCTGGCGGAGGACGAGACCGGGGCGTTCCTGGTGTGGGGCGATCCCTCGCTGTACGACTCCACCCTCGCGATCCTCGACGAGGTGCTGGAGCGCGGCCGGGTGGCCTTCGAGCACGAGGTCGTCCCCGGCATCAGCAGCGTCTCGGCGCTGCTGGCGCGGCACCGGACCAACCTGAACCGGGTCGGGCGGCCGGTCCAGATCACCACCGGGCGGCGGCTGGCCGGGGGCTGGCCGGACGACGTGGACGACGTGGTGGTGATGCTGGACGCGCGGCACGCCTTCACCGCCCACCTTGACCAGGACCTCTTCATCTACTGGGGGGCCTACGTCGGCACCCCGGACGAGATCCTGGTCTCGGGCAGGCTCGCGGAGGTCTCCGGGCGGATCGAGGAGCTGCGGACCGAGGCACGGGCCCGCAAGGGCTGGATCATGGACACGTACCTGCTCCGGCGCGGCTGACCAGGGTCACCTCCTGACCCCCGCCACCCGTCGGCCCGCGTCACGTCAGGAAGCGCGGCAGGGCGGCGGCGAGGCGCTCGTACTCCTCGGGCCGGTTGTAGATCTGCCCGCAGATCCGGATCCCGCCGCCGCCCGGCCAGGGCCAGATCAGCACCCGGACGCGCTGCCGCGCCGCGATCTCCTCGCGCAGCGCGCGGGCACTTTCCATGGTCTCGGCCACGCCGGGCGGCAGGCGCAGGGTGCGCATGGCGAGGCCGGCGGTGTGCGGGAGCACGGTCAGGCCCGGGATCCGGGCGAGCAGCGCGGCGCCGTACGCGGCGAGGGCGCTGTTGTGGGCCCGTATCCGGTCCGCGCCGAGGCGGTCCTGGAGGTCCAGGCCCTCGGGGGCGGCGAGCCAGCCGGTGTAGTCGGCGGTGGCGCGGTACTCGACGGAGCGGGGGAATCCGTGCTCGTCCTCCCAGGACGGTACGAGGGCCCGGATCCGGTGCCGGTGCTGCGGGGCGACGGCGAGGATCGCGGTGCCGGGCGGGGCGTAGCCCCATTTGTGGAGGTTTCCGAACCAGAAGTCGGCGCCGCCGGCGAGGGGGTCGGCGAGCATGCCGGGGGCGTGCGCGCCGTCGATGACGGTGATGACGCCGCGTTCCCTCAGGTCGGCGAGGAGCCGGGGGCTCGCGATCAGCCGGGCGGTGGGCGAGCTGATGTGGTCGAGTACGGCCACGCGCGTACGGGGCGTCAGCGCGGCCAGCACGGTCTCCCGTACGGCGTCCTCGTCGGGCAGGTGGGGGTCCAGGGCGATGGTGGTGACCGGGGCGCGGCGGGCGGCGGCCGCGACGACGGTGCCGTAGCCGTGGTCGGTGACCAGGATCTCGTCGCCGTCGGCGAAGGGGACGGCGTCGAGGGCGAGGTTGGCGCCCTCGGTGGCGTTGGAGATGAAGGCGAGGCCGTCGGGGTCGGCGCCGAGGTGCGCGGCGATCCGGGCGCGGGCCCGGGCGAGCCGGTCGGAGACGGCGAGGAAGAAGGCGTCGGGGTCGGCGTGCGCCTCGGCGCGCAGCGCGGCCTGGGCCTCCTCGACGGGTACGGGTACCGCGCCGAAGGAGCCGTGGTTGAGATGGGCGACGGCGGGGTCGAGGCGGAAGAGCTCCGGCCCGCCGGGGAACTCGGCCGGGTGCTCCCCGGCGTACGCGCCCGGCGTTCCGGCGGGCGAAGCGGCGGGCGGTCCGCCGGGGTTCGCGCCCGGCGCATCGCCCGGTGAACCCGCCGGGCGTATCGGCTGTGTCGTCAAGGGTCCTCCGTGGTTGCGGCACGGCTGTCGCCAGGATCATCTCCCGGCGCGGCCGGCGCCGGTAGCCCGCCCGCGAAGGCCCGGCGCCCGTGGGCGACGAGCGCGCGTACGGCGGGGCCGTGCGCGACGCGCCATACCAGGGAGAGCAGGGCCGGGGTGTCGACGTCGTCGATGACGCGGGCGATGAGCCGGTCGCGGTAACCGGCGGCCATCGACTCGCTGAGGACGGCGACGCCGAGCCCGCGGGCCGCGAGGCCGGCGATGGCGTCCGCGGCTCCGGCCTGCAGCGCAATCACCGGTTCGATCCCCTGCGCGGCGCAGGCCCGGTCGAACACCGTACGCAGTCCCGTGCCGGGGGGCATGCACACGAGCGGATGGGCGGCCAGGTCGCGGAGCGCGAGCCGGCGTCGGAGGGCCAGGGGGTGCCCGGGCGGGACCGCGACGACCAGCCGCTCGCTGATGATGGTCAGTGCTTCCAGTCCGGCGGGGTTGGCGGTGGCGGCCCCGATGAGGGCCAGGTCGACCGTACCGGCGTGCACGGCCTGGACGAGCCGGTCGGAGCTGTCCTCCAACAGGGCGATCTGCACGCCGGGATGGGCCCGGTGGAAGGCGGCGAGGGCATCGAAGAGCGGAGTGACGGTGCAGCCGACGACCATGCCGACCGTGATCCGGCCCCGGAGCAGGCCGGTCACCTCGCCGACCGCCTGGCCGACCGCCTCGGCGGCGGCGAGGGCCGCCCGGGCGGGCGCGAGCGCGGCCTCCCCGGCGGCGGTGAGGGTCACGGTGCGGGCCGACCGGTCGAACAGCTCGGCGCCGAGCTCCCGTTCGAGCCGGCGGATCTGGGCGCTGACGCCGGACTGGCTGATGTGCACCCGCTCGGCCGCGCGGGTGAAGTTCCGCTCGTCGGCGACGGCGACGAAGTAGGCGAGTTGCCTCAGTTCCATGACTGCTCCATGACTGCGGATTCTAGTTCCCAGAAGATCCATCTGTTGGACTTCTGATCGGCGGGCGACCACCCTGGAAGCACGAAGCCCCCACCGGAACAGCAGCAGGAGGAACCGTGCCGGAGTACGACAAGGCCATGCGGCCCGAGGACATCACCCGCCTGTTCGTCGAGCGCTCCAACGCCGGGGACGCGGCCGGGGTGGCCGCGCTCTACGCGCAGGACGCGGTGCTGGCGTACCCGCCCGGCGAGACCACCGTGGGCCGGGAGGCGATCCGCGCCCTGTGGGAGAAGGTGCTGGCCCATCGCCCCCGCTTCGAGCAGGAGACACCGCTGCCGACCCTGGTCAACGGCGACATCGCCCTCACCTCGACCCCGCCGAAGGACGGCTCCGGCGCCCGCGCCCAGGTGGTCCGGCGCCAGCCCGACGGCAGCTGGCTGCGCGTGCTCGACCAGCCGGAGTTCGTACGGCCCGACGACCGGCCCGAGCCCGTTCGGCCCGGCTAGTGCTGTGGCCGGAAGGGTTTGCCGGGGCGCGGCGTCCGGTGCGGTGCATCGCAAGGCGGAGGGCCGCGGCTCGTACTGGACGTACTTGCGCGGTCCGACAACGCGGCGAGGTGCCGTGCCTGGGGGCACCTCCGTGGGGGTCCCCCCGGACGGAGTCCGGGGGAGGTAGCCGGGGGAGCGTCGCGACCCGGTGAACCTTTCCGGTCACAGCACT
>NZ_JAGGOZ010000076.1 GCF_018614075.1 Streptomyces sp. ISL-94
GTGCGGGGCTTTTCTGCGTTCTCAGGGATTCGATGATCGGAGTGGCGCTAAGATCATCAGCCATGAACCAGCACGTGATACGTCCTGTCCGAGCCGGCGAGTGGGAGAAGGTCAAGGAGTTGCGGATCGCGGCTCTGCGGGATCCTGCGGCCGCCGTTGCCTTCCTGGAGACCGAGGAGGCCGCCGCGGGGCGGCCGGATGCGTTTTGGCAGCAGCGTACCGAGGGCGCTTCGCACGGTCGGCAGGCACGGCAGTTCATCGCCGAGGCGCCGGACGGAACGTGGAACGGCAATGTGGTGGTGCTCGTTGAGGAGGCCGGGAGCACGGGCATCTTCGATGAGGACATCGAGGTGCACCAGGGGCACCTGGTCGGCGTGTTCGTGCGGCCCGAGCAGCGGGGGAGCGGGCTGACCGAGGCGCTGTTCGCGGCCGCGATGGAGTGGGCGTGGTCGCTGGAGGAGCCGGCGCTGGAGCGCGTACGGCTCTTCGTACACGAGGAGAACGGACGGGCCGCGGCCTTTTACCGGCGGTTCGGGTTCGAGGCGACGGGGCTGGTCGTGCCCGTGCCCATTGATACTGCTGCGCGGGAGATCGAGTACGTGTTCCCGCGGCCGAAGGACCGGAAGGACTAGGGGAGGTCTGCCTGCGGCCAGCGGGAGCGGGCCTGTTCGCGGCTGCGGCACAGGGCGAGGAGGGGGAGCGTCTCGTCCTGGAGGAGTTCCGGGAGCTGGGGGATGGGGGCCACCGCCGCCACGTCGTCCAGGATCAGGGACAGTGGTGGGTCGAGCCGACCGTGGGATGACCGTGCGGCCATGCGGCGGCCGTGCTCGACCACGTGAGCGGCGAGTGCGGTCAGCAAGGGCATCGCACCCGGGTGGGTGCGGGGGTCCTCCAGGGCTTCACCCACCATGTAGAGGGTGCCCCCTTCGGCTGTGAACGAAGCCAGGGTGAGGGCATCCGTTCGGTTGGGATTGCAGGCCTCGCGGATGTGGATCGAGGTCAGGCAGGAGAGGGCCCGGGCCGTCAGGTTCTGGGCCAGCTCACGGCGTTCGGCGTGGGCGGTGAGGGCGCTCTCCAGCTCGCCGGCTGAGCCGGGGGCGGCCTGGGGGTGGGTGCGCAGGATGCGGACCGGGTCTTGGGCGTTGTTGCCCTGGGTCCAGCGGTGGAGCTGCTTGAAGGGGCGGTCGTCCAGGGCGGCGGCCTGGAGCCAGCTGCGCAGGAGCGTTTCGGCGGTGTCCGCGACCGCGGCGTCCATGCGGGCCTGGGGGCGTACGGGCGCCAGCAGGGCGATCGCGCGGGCGGCGGCGGTGTCCCGGTCGGCGCAGCCGTCGGTGGGGTTCCAGTGCATGCGGGCCGGGGTGTCGCACAGGTGCGAGGGGTCGTAGAGGAGGACCGGGCCCAGTTTGGCGCGGGCGTCCTTGGTCTCGGCCCACAGGGTGGGGGAGGAGGTCACGATCAGCGCTGCCCCCTCCGTGTCCCCGATACGGGCCACGGCCGCGCGGAAGCGGTCGTACGGGCCGGCGTAGGCCAGGCGCTGCGGGGCTGCTGCGATTCCTGGGGCTGGGGCTGCTGGGGCTGCTGGGGCTCCCGAGGCTCCTGCGGCCGTGGGGGCGTAGCCGAAGCCGTAGCGGTAGGCCTCGTCCGCCGGGGGAGGCGTACGGTCCGCTCCGGGGGCGGGGGTCTGTGGTTGCGCCGGGCCGGCCGGTGCCGTGGCGAGCTGCGCCGGGGCGGGAGCGGGCGCCGGGACAGGGGCCTGCGCGGGCACGGCAGGCGGTTCGGGACGTACGGGGGCCAGTGCGGCGGCCTGGCGGGCCAGGGCGCGCCGGGACTTGGTGCGGGCGATCACGCCGATGGCGAAGACGGTGAGCACGAACAGCACCAGGAGCTGGCTGATGAACAGGCCCCAGAACAGGCCCCAGCCCGGGAGCGCGGCCGGGTCGGTGTCCGGCCAGGCGCCCGCGACGTCGTGCGGTTGCGCTATCAGGGCGCGCACGGCTCCCGGGGTCCGGGTGAAGGTGACGGTGGCGGGCCAGCTGCCCTTGGAGAAGAGGGCCGCCAGGCCCGTGGCCGACCAGATGAGGACGGCGAGGCCGAGGAGGAAGGCCAGGAGGCCGACCAGCAGGCCGTCCGGGATGCCGCCCCGCGCGGGGGTCTGCGTACGTCGTGCGTCGTGCATGGTCAGGCCACCGTGGTCGCGGAACCTGGGCCGCCGCTGCCGCGGCGGCGTTCGATGGCCAGGGCCCGTTCCTCCGACTCCAGTTCGGCGGCCAGCATGTCGTCGTGGAGGCGGGTGGCGGCGGAGGACTCGGTCATGGCGCGGTCGGTGAAGACCAGGGGGCGTTCGGCTTCGGTGATCAGGTGTTTGACCACCTGGACGTTGCCGTTGACGTCCCAGACCGCGATGCCCGGGGTGAGGGTGGGGATGATTTCCACCGCCCAGCGGGGGAGGCCGAGGACGCGGCCCGTCGCGCGGGCCTCGTCCGCCTTTTGGGCGTAGATCGTTCTGGTGGAGGCCATTTTGAGGATGGCTGCGGCCTCGCGGGCGGCCGCGCCGTCGACGACGTCGGAGAGGTGGTGGACGACGGCGACGAAGGACAGGCCGAGGCGGCGGCCGAACTTCAGCAGGCGCTGGAAGAGCTGGGCCACGAACGGGCTGTTGATGATGTGCCAGGCCTCTTCGACCAGGAAGATGCGCTTCTTGCGGTCGGGCCGGATCCAGGTGTGCTCCAGCCAGACGCCGACGATCGCCATGAGGATCGGCATCGCGATGGAGTTGCGGTCGATGTGGGAGAGGTCGAAGACGATCAGCGGGGCGTCGAGGTCGATGCCGACGGTCGTCGGGCCGTCGAACATGCCGCGCAGGTCGCCGTCGACGAGGCGGTCGAGGACGAGCGCCACGTCGAGGCCCCAGGCCCGGACATCGTCTATGTCGACGTTCATGGCGAGCGCGGATTCGGCTTCGGGGTGGCGCAGCTGCTCGACGATGTCGGTGAGGACGGGCTGGCGGTCCTGGATGGCGTCGACGACGTAGGCGTGGGCGACCTTGAGCGCGAAGCCGGCGCGCTCGTCGAGGCCGTGGCCCATGGCGACTTCGATGATGGTCCGGAGCAGCGCGAGCTGCCCGGTCGTGGTGATCGACGGGTCGAGGGGGTTGAGGCGGATCCCGTCGTCGTTGGCGGCGATGGGGTCCAGGCGGATGGGGGTTATCCCCAGCTGCTGGGCGATGAGGTTCCACTCGCCGACGCCGTCCTCGCCCTGGGCGTCGAGGACGACGACCTGGCGGTCCTTGAAGCGGAGCTGGCGCAGGACATAGGTCTTCTCCAGCGCGGACTTGCCGTTGCCGGATTCGCCGAGGACGAGCCAGTGCGGGGCCGGGAGCTGCTGTCCGTACAGCTGGAAGGGGTCGTAGATGTAGCCCTTGCCGCTGTAGACCTCGCGGCCGATGATGACGCCGGAGTCGCCGAGTCCGGGGGCGGCGGTGGGCAGGTAGACGGCCTGCGCCTGCCCGGTGGAGGTGCGGACGGGCAGGCGCGTGGTTTCGACTTTGCCGAAGAGGAAGCTGGTGAAGGCGTCCGTCAGGGCGGACATGGGATCTCGCATGGGCGGCACTTCCTTCCGGCTAGCGTCGGATGCCGGTGGCGAACGGCAAGGTGTTCACGAAGGCGCGGTGGTGCTCGCGGTCGCACCACTCCAGCTTCAGGTAGGACTTGCCGGCCGAGGCGCGGATCGTCCGCTTGTCGCGGGCGAGGGCTTCGGGTGACCGCGAGGACACCGTGATGTACCCGACCAGGTTGACTCCTGCCGCACCGCTGGCGAGATCTTCACCCCTTTGGTCGAGCCGGCCGTGGGCGGCGATGTCGCGGGGGTCGACGGTGCGGTTCATCTTGGCGGCGCGGGAGGCGTCGGCCTCGTCGTTGGTCTTCTCCGTGAGCATGCGCTCGATGGCCACCTCGGTGGGCTCCAGGTCCATGGTGACGGCCACGGTGCGGATGACGTCGGGGGTGTGGACGAGGAGCGGGGCCAGGAAGTTGACGCCGACGGGGGTCATCGGCCACTCCTTCACCCAGGCGGTGGCGTGGCACCAGGGGGCGCGGGTGGAGGACTCGCGGGTCTTGGCCTGGAGGTAGGTCGGTTCGACGGCGTCGAGTTCGGCGGGCCAGGCGTTGCGCTTGGTCATGGCCTGGATGTGGTCGATGGGGTGGTCCGGGTCGTACATGGAGTGCACGAGGGACGCGAGGCGGCCTTGGCCCAGCGGCTGGCGGACGCGGATGTCGGCCTCGGCGAGGCGGGCGCAGATGTCGGTGAGCTCGCGGGCCATGACGATGGCGAGGCCCGCGTCGCGGTTGAGCTTGCGCCCCTTGTGGGGGGTGGAGGCGCGGGCGATGGTGTGGGCCTCGGCCGCGAGGTCGCGCGTGTAGTGCATGCAGGCGACGAGGTAGGCGCGGTGCTGTTCGGAGGAGGTGGACACCATCGACTGGAGCTGGTCGTACGAGTCGCGCAGCCAGCCGGGGGCCTGGGTGTCGCCGCGCTGGGCCACGTCCTTGGCGTGCGCGTCTGGGTCGGCGGGCAGCGTACGGGCGAGCATCTGGAGGCGGGTGACGAAGCCGTCTCCGTTGGCCACGTGCTTGAGGAGGGTGCCGAAGCGGTCGACGAGGGCCTCCTGGTCCTCGCTGTCGCGCAGGCCGACGCCGGGGCCCTCGATCTCGATGGCGGCGGTGACGGTGCGGCGGTCCGCGTGGAGGAGGACGGCGATCTCGTCGGGGCCGAAGGGGGCGGCGAGCCAGTTGATGCGGCCGATGCCGGGGGGCGGGCCGACCTCGACCTCGCGGCCGTCGGCGGCGCGGACGCCGGCCTCCATGGCGGACGAGCGGTAGGTGGTGCCGCGGCGCAGGATGCGCTTGTAGCTGCGGCTGATCTCGAACCAGCGGTAGAAGGTGCGGCCCTTGTACGGGATGTAGACGGCGGCGAGCGCGAGCATGGGGAAGCCGGCGAGGCTGACGATGCGCAGGGTGAGGTCGGGGACGAGCAGTCCGCTCATCATGCCGAGGAACGCCCCCGCGATGATCAGGGCGATCTCGCCGGTCTCGCGGTTCTTGCCGACGATCGCGTTCGGCCGGGCCCGGCCGATGAGATAGGTGCGGCGGGGCGCGACCGGGTGCAGCTGGTGGGACTGGGACGTCAACGCCCGTCACCTCCTGTGTTCCTCGTACTCGAACTCGTGCGGGGCGGGGGTGCGGCGGAGGGGACAGTTCCGCCGCCTGCTCCGCCGCCGGAGGTGCGGCTGCTGTGGGCGGCCATGCCGCCGGAGATCTGATTGGCGCCGGTTCCGGCTCCGGCTCCGCCGCTCGCGCGGTGGGAGCCGCCGCCGCGGCTGCTGTGGGTCTTGATGCCCTGCGAGACGAGGGAGGCGGGGGAGCTGATGACGGCGGCTGCCTGGGCGCCGTCGGTGGCCTTGGTGCGGCTGGAGCGGGCGGAGGCGATCTCGTCGCCGAAGCCGGGGACGAAGCGGTAGATCATCGCGGAGGCGAAGATCGCCAGGAGGATGATGGAGAGGCCGGTGACGACGGCGGAGAAGGCGTTGGGGCCCTTCTCGCCGGCGAGGGCTCCGGCGAGGCCGAGGACGATGACGATGACCGGCTTCACGAGGATGACGGCGATCATGATGCCCGCCCAGCGGCGGACGTGGCCCCAGAGGTTCCGGTCGACGAGGCCCGAGTAGACGACGACGCCGAGGAGGGCGCCGACGTAGAGGAGGGCGGCGCGGATGAAGAGCTCGAGGAAGAGGATGCCGGCGGCGAGGACGGTGACGAGCGCGACGACGATGAGCATGATCGGGCCGCCGCCGATGTCGTCGCCCTTCTTGAGGGCTTCGGAGAAGGAGCCGAAGAAGACGTCGGTCTGGCCGCCGGTGGCGGAGGCGATGACTTCGGTGACGCCGTCGGTGGCGGAGACGACGGTGTAGAGGATGAGGGGGGTGAAGGCGGAGGCGAGGACGGTGAGCCAGAGGAAGCCGATGGCTTCGGAGAGGGCGGTGGTGAGGGGGACGCCGCGGACGGCTCGCTTGGCGACGGCGAAGAGCCAGAGGACGAGGGTGAGGATGGTGGAGGCGGCGAAGACGACGGAGTACTGCTTGAGGAAGGCGGGGTTGGTGAAGTCGACGTTGGCGGAGCCCTTGACTGCTTCGCTGAGTTTGCCGACGATCCAGGCGGCGGCGTCGGCGCAGCCCTTGGCCAGGGAGGCCAGGGGGTTGAGGGCGTCGGCCGGGTCGTTGGGGGTGAGGCCTCGGCTGGGGGCTCCGCCGGCTCCCCGGTCGCAGTACTCCCGGGCCGGCCCGGCGATCAGCGCGCACGGGTCGTTGCTTGCGCTCGGCGCCGGAGTGGGCGTCGGCGTGGGGGTTGGCGCGGCCATCGCACGCGAGGCGAACAGGACGGCCGCGGTCTGGAGGACCGCGACGGTGGCGCCCATCCTTCGGAGCGGGAGCCGGTGGCTACCGGGCATAGGTGAACCCTCCGAATTCGGTGACGGCGCTGCCGATCTCGTCGGAGGTGGATACGGGGTTGTCGCCGGTGACCGGGGTGGGGCCGTCCTTCTGCGAGGTTTCGACGACCTTCCAGTCGGTGCCGTTCCACTTGAGCGTCATCGAGATCGTGAACCAGCCGCTGGTGACGGGGCGAGTGGACTTCTCGCCGGTCAGCCCGAACATGCCAACACACCACACATCGACGGCGGCGGTCCCGCCGGCGAAGTTCTTCACCTTGGCTCCGGCCGGTACCGTCCGGTTGACGAAGGTGGAACCGGGCGGTGCCAGACCGTCCTTCGTGAGGCCGATCTGGGAGAGCAGTCCTGCCGAGTAGTCGGCGTCGAAGGCGGCTTGGAGCTTGGTCCGGCTGCCCTCCTCGGCGACCGCGTCCACGATGGCGTGACGGCGTGCGGGGTTGAACATGCCGTCGGAACCGAGGGCCACCGCGTAATTGGAGGCTGCCGACTGGGCGCCCTGCTGGTCCTGGCTGAACCCGGAAGGCACGCCGCCGTTCTTGCCCGTGACCGGGTCCGTGCCGGTGGGGGAGGTGGAGGAGGCTGCCGGGGGTTTGTCCGAGGCCGGGGTGGACGGGGTGTCCGGGCCCTGGTTCGCGAACGCGATCGCGGCGATCAGGAGGACCACCACGCCGACCACCGTGATCAGGCTGCGGGAGGCGCGGGGGGTGCGGCGGGTGGGGCCGTACGGGTCCGCGGGGGAGTCCGGGAGGCGGGTACGGGTCTGGCCCGTGCCGCCGTACTGGTCGTCGTTGCTCATTCCGTGTCGGCCCCCTCCGCGTCGTACGACGGTAGCGCTGGTTCCCGCGCAGGCGCGGTGTGGTGAGTCCTCATCAGGTACGGCCGCGGTGGCCCGGCTAGACGGCCATTCCGTAGACGATGGTGAAGAGGGTGCCCAGGGAGCCGATGATGAAGACGCCCGTGAGGCCGGCCACGATCAGGCCCTTGCCCTGTTCCGCGCTGAACGTGTCGCGCAGGGCGGTCGCGCCGATGCGCTGCTTGGCCGCGCCCCAGATGGCGATGCCGAGGCAGAGGAGGATCGCCACGGCCATGACCACCTCGATCATGACCTTCGCTTCGTTGCCGAGACTGCCGAACGGCCCCCAGTTCGGGGCGATTCCGCCGATGATGGTGGTGATGTCGCCCTTTTCGGCTGCCAGGATCATGTAACTCACCGCCCCTGTATGGGTAGTTCCGGAAGCCCGTGCCTGACGGCAGGGGTCACTCACTATCTTCGCTGATGAAACTGCCGCCGTCGTCGACTTGACGGGTCTCTTTACCCGTTCTCCCGGCCCGCGCCCCGCCCGCGCGCTCTGACCTGGGCGGGGGTGGTGTGTGTGCGAAAGAACGTACGGTCACTCTGTGTATCACGGGGGGTGACGCCGGGCAATGATTGTCGTCTCGGCGTACGGGGGGTGGGGGGCGGGGCCGCCGTTCGGCGTAGTGGGCCCGCGTGTCGCCGGGTCGGTGTGGCGATATTTTCCGACATTCCGTCAGGTGCGGGTGTGCTGCGGGGTGGTGCGGTTGTTTTAGCAGGTCAGGGGCATTGTCAGTGGGGTGCGTCAGGCTTGGGGCATGACGACGACTCCCTGGACTCTTGCTGATGTGGAGGCGGCCATCCGGGCGGGATGGTCGGCCGAGACCTGCTCGCCCGACGATGTGGAGCGGGCGCCCTGGACCTCCGACAATCCGGCGTGGGGGCACTGCGACATCACGAGTCTGGTCGTCCAGGACATAGTCGGCGGCGGGCTGATGGTCGGCGAGGTCTGGCTGGACGGGGAGCAGCAGGGGTTCCACTGCTGGAACGTCATGCCCGGGGGGATACGGATCGACCTGACGCGGGAGCAGTTCCGGCGCGGGCAGACGGTCACGGCGGAGCGGCCGATGGGGAAGCGGCCGGGCGGGCGGCTGCCGAGGCGCTGGGAGGAGTACCAGCTGCTGCGCCGGCGGGTCATCGACAAGCTGGGGCCGGCCCCGCGCCTCAAACGCCGGCGAGGCTGAATCTGCCGGAGTGCCGCGCCTTGAATGCCGGCGGGGCTGGAGTGCTGCGCGGGTGGGTGGGTTCGTGCGGCTTCAGGATCGGGGCTCTGCCCGGGCCCCCGCGCCTCCAACGCCGGCGAGGCTGGATTTTGCCCGGGGTCCTGTGCCTCAAGCGCCGGCTGGCTGGCTTCGCACCGGGTCAGGTCCAGTGGGTGGGGCGGGTGAGGGATGGGGGGATGTGGGTCGCGGGGTCGCCTTGAGCGGCGTTGAGTTGGAATTGCGTGAGGAAGAGGGCGTCGCGGAGGTCTGCGCCGCGGAGGTTGGTGTCGCGGAGGTCCGCGCCGATGAGGTCGGCGGTGCGGAGGTCGGCGCGGGTGAGGTCGGCGGCGATCAGGTAGGCGCCGCGGAGGTTCGCGCCGCGGAGGTCCGCGCCGGAGAGACGGGCGGCTATGAGGTCCGCGCCGCGGTGGTTCTTTGTGCGGCCCGGGGCCTTGGCCCGTACGAGCTCGCTGGCTTTCAGGAGGAGGGTGTTGATCTGCTGCCTGAGGGCGTCGACGTTCAGGGTCGTGAGGGTGTCCGCGTCGGCGTGCGTCCACTCGGTGGTTTCCGTGAGCGCGCGGCGCAGCTCCGGGTGGACCGGGGCGGCGGCCGGGAGGGTCAGTGCCTCGGACACGTAGAAGAGCAGCTCATGCAGCTGCCGCATCACCGGGAAGGCGTCGTACATCAGGCGGGCCGTGTCCGGGTGGGTGCGCCAGTCCTGGCCGCCGAAGGTGACCTGGGAGACCTGCTGGCCCGCGCCGAAGCAGTCGAAGACCGTGCAGCCCTGGAAGCCCTTGTCGCGCAGCCGGGTGTGGATGCCGCAGCGGAAGTCCTGCTGGAGGTTCTTGCAGGGGGTGCCGGCGGGCTTGTTCACGGCGAAGTCGGTGGACTTGGCGAAGGGGAGGGCCACGCAGCAGAGGGCGAAGCAGTTCGCGCAGTCGGCTTGCAGGACGGGAAGCGGGGCGGGGGCGGGGGTACTCGGCACGATGTTCATTGTTACTGGTCGGGGCGGGCGAGTCGCATTTGGTGGGCGGTCCAGGGCATGCCGTCTGCCTCTTCGACGTCCTTGAGTACCTGTTCGGTGCGGAAGCCGAGCTTCTCGTAGATGCGGATCGCCGCCGTGTTGTGGGCCCAGACGCCGAGGCTGAGCTCGGGAAGCTTCAGCTCGCCGAACGCGTGGGAGACGGTGAGGGAGACGAGGGTCTCGCCGAGGCCCCGTCCGCGTGCTTCGGGGGCGATCAGGACCCGGCCGAGGCGGGTGCCGGCGAGGGAGACGTGCCCGACCGGGTCGCCGGCGGCGGTGATGGCGGTCCATGTGTGGCGGCCGGGCTCGGCGGCGTAGGCGGTGAGCTGGGCGTCGTCCAGGGGCCAGGAGAAGGAGCGGCCGGCCCAGGTCATGAGCTCGGCGTGGCTGGTCACCCAGGTGCGGAGGAGGGGGCCGTCGTGGGCGGGGTGGAAGAGGCGTAGGGAGATCATTTCTTCAGTATGGGGAGCGTGTGGCGCGGGTGGGTGGATCTCTCAAGTGGGTGGCTGGCGGGCGGGGTTGATCGCTGGGGGAGGAGCGGTCAGCATGCCTCTATGACTGAAGTGATCGCCGTCGGTGTCATTACCTTCCTCGCCGTGATCAGCCCGGGCGCCGATTTCGCCATGGTGGTCCGCAACAGCTACCTCTACGGGCGGCCCACCGGGCTGTTCGCCGCCGCCGGGGTCGCGGCCGGGGTGCTGGTCCACGTCTCGTACACGATGCTCGGGGTCGGTCTGCTGATCGCCTCGTCGACCGCTCTGTTCACCGTGATCAAGCTGGCGGGAGCGGCCTATCTGGTGTGGATCGGGATCCGGACCTTCCGGGCGCGGGCCGAGGTGACCGTCGACCTCGAGTCGAAGCCGCAGCTGACGGGGCTCGGGGCGATGCGGTCGGGGTTCCTGACCAATGTGCTCAATCCGAAGACGACGCTGTTCGTCGTGTCGACCTTTACGCAGGTGGTCGACCCGCAGACGCCGGTGTGGCAGCAGGCGGGCTACGGGCTGTTCATGTCGGGGGCGCACCTGGGGTGGTTCGGGGCGGTGGCGCTGTTCTTCTCCAACTCGCGTCTGCGGGACCGGATGCTGAAGGCGCAGAAGGCGCTGAACCGGGCCATCGGGTCGGTGCTGGTGGGGCTGGGGGTGGGGCTGGGCTTCGCCCGCTGAGGGGTGGGTGCGGGGGTGGTGCCGGTGGTTACCTGTCGGTAGCGTGCTGGTATGGGCGCTGTCGAGGGATTCTTCGAACGGGTTGATGCCGGGCGGTTCACCGCCACCGAGTACACGCGCGGGCCGTGGGACCCGGGCTCGCAGCATGCGGGGCCGCCTGCGGCGCTGCTCGGCAGGGCCGTGGAGGAGCGGGCCGGCGCGCGCGGGGACATGCGGGTCGCGCGGATCACGTACGAGATCCTGCGGCCGGTGCCGATCGGGGGGCTGGAGATCACCACTTCGGTGCTGCGGGCTGGGCGCAGTACGGAGGTGGTCGAGGCGGCCCTCACTCCGGCGGGCGGGGCCGCGCCGGTGATGCTGGCGCGGGCGCTGCGGATCCGGGTGGCGGAGGAGGCCGTGCCGGCCGTGGTTCCGGGGCCGCAGTTGCCGCCGCCGGGGGAGGTGGAGGTGACGCCGTTCTTCCCGGTGCCGTGGGAGACCGGGTACCACACGGCGATGGAGACGCGGTTCACGGACGGGGCGTTCGTTGAACTGGGGCCTGGGACCTGCTGGATGCGGATGAAGGTGCCGCTGGTGGCCGGGGAGGAGACCAGGGCGCTGGACCGGGTGCTGATCGCTGCCGATTCGGGGAACGGGATCAGCTCGGTGATGGACTTCGGGCGGTACGTCTTCATCAACGGGGACCTGAGCGTGCATCTGCATCGGCATCCGGTGGGGGAGTGGGCGTGTGTGGAGGCTCGGACGAGTGTGGAGGGGAGTGGGATCGGGCTTGCGGATGCGCGGTTGCACGATGAGAAGGGGCCGATTGGGCGGAGTGCGCAGAGTCTCTTCGTCGCTCCGCGGTAGGTGGGGGGTGCGCGGGTGCGGCGTTGGCGCCGGGGCTCCGCCCCAGACCCCGCGCCTCAAACGCCGGCGGGGCTGAGAAGTTCGGGGCTGTGCCCCGTGCCGCCGCCCTGCGTCTCCAGGCGTGGTGGGGCTGGAGGTGTGGTCCGGCTGGGTGGGCTGGTGCGGG
>NZ_JAGGOZ010000077.1:0-16044 GCF_018614075.1 Streptomyces sp. ISL-94
GGGCCGGGGCTGCGGGGCCCGAGGCGGGGCTTGTGAGGGCCTGGGCAGCGGGGTCGGGGACTCCGGTGGCCTGGCCGGCGGAGCCCGGGAGGGCGGAGGCCGAGTCTGCCGGGGGCGGGGACGCAGAGCCAGGGGACGCAGAGCCAGGGGACGCAGAGCGCGGGGCCGCGGAGCCTGCGGTGGGCAAGGCGACGGCAGACTGGCCGGAGGCGGGCAGGGCGGCGGCGGCAGACTGGCCGGAGGCGGGCAGGGCGGCAGTGAGTGACGGGGGCGGGGCGGGGGCGTCGGGCCCATTCCTCATCAGGAAGTCTCCGTTCACCGGTTCGGGCATCAGGCCAGCCCCGCCAGGACCGATCCGAGGAGGTCCAGGGAACTCCGTACATGCGGCAGCGCGAGCGGGTCCCTGGCGGTGAGCGCGGCCAGCCGCTCCTCCGGGGTGGCGCCCAGCAGCGGCCCGGTGGACAACCGCACCCGCAGCGCGCCCAGTTCGTCCGCGAACCGCTGCCCGCCGGGGGTGGGCACGCCGAGCCGGCCGCCGAGCCAGTCCTCCAGCTCCATGGCGTCGCCGACCCCGTGCCGGGCGAGTCCGGCGCGCAGCGGGGTCAGGTCGGCGTACAGGTGGCGGCCGGCCTGCGGGGGCCGGGCCAGCGCCCCGGCGGCGAGGAGCTCGTGGTGGGCGGCGGCGGCGACCGCGCCGTGCAGCGCGGCGGCCGCGTGGGCCCGCCCGACGACGGCGTCCGGTTCGTCGAGGGCGTGCGCGGCGGCCCCGGCGACAGGGCCGGCGACCAGGGCGCCGGTGGCGGTGAGGACGTCGAGGGTGCGGGCGCGCAGCCAGGTCCCCCGCGGGGTGTCGGGGAAGCGGACCACCGCCGCGGGCCAGCCGGCGGGCAACAGCGCGCCGGACAGGTCGACGAGGACGGCCGCCCGGTCGGGGAGCATCTCGGCGGGGCTCAGCACCAGGGTGTCGTGCGGCCGGTGGACGGTGTCGCGCCAGCTCTCGTCGCTGACGACGAAGAGCCCGGCGGATTCGGCGGCCTCGCAGGCCTCGCGCAGGACCTCGGGCGGCGGCACGGACGCGGTCGGGTCGTCGGCGACCGACAGGAGCAGCACGCGCGGGTCGCCGCCCTCGGCGCGCACCCGCCGTACGGTCTCCAGCAGCGCGTAGGGGTCCGGTACGCCGCCGCACTCGGCCGGCGTCGGCACGTGGTAGGCCCGCCCTCCCAGCAGCCGTACCTGCGGGGTCCACCAGGCGGGACAGGGCCGGGGCAGCATGACGTCGCCCCCGTACGCGCCGAGCAGTGCGAGCAGCAGCGCGGGTGCGCCGGGGCCGGCGGCCACGTGGTCGGGGGCGGTGGGGAGCCCGCGGCGCGTCCAGTACCGGCAGGCGGCCTCGCGTACGGGTCCGCCGCCGCCCGCGGGCTCGGGGGCGGAGCGTCCGGCGGCTGCGGCGAGGACGGAGAGCAGCTCTGGCAGGACGGGGAGGCCCGGCTGGGGCGCGGGTGGGCCGTACCGGACCGGACCACGGCCTTCCGCCGCCGTGCGCTGCATCCCCGCCACCCCTTCCCGCGTTCCGCGCTCACCGACCACCGCCCCGCTGACCCTTTATACGATTATTCAAGGCGAAATGCCTCTTATCGACGCCTGGCCGGCCGGGCGGCCCCTCAGCCCCGCCTCCCCAGCAGCGCGAGCAGCCTGGTCTGCGCGTTCGCACCCGGCGGCACCTCCAGCGGCTCGGCGTACATTCCGCTCGCGGCCAGCCCATCGGCGTACGGCATGACCTCCTTGATGGAGAACTCGACGAGACCGTCCGGCAGCCGGTCGTCGGCCCCGATGCCGCGGGAGAGGTCCCAGGTGTGCACGACGCAGTCCGCGGTCAGCTCGGAGCAGTACGCCGACCCGCGCGTGGGCCCGTACGAGAGCCGCACGGTCCGCTCCAGCGCCCCGGGCGCGGCGAAGGCGGCGTGCGCGGCGGCCGAGGCCTTGTCCCACGCGCCGATCGGGTCCTCGCCGAGCACGTCGCCGGAGAACGCGTCGCCCATCTCCTCGACCGTGCGGCCGTCGGCGACCAGCGGCGGGATCCAGAGCTGCTCGCCGGTGACGTGGTTGACCAGGTCCCGCACGGTCCACTCCGAGCACGGGGTCGGCGCGTCCCACTGGTCGGCGGCGACGGCGCGCAGCCGCTCACCGAAGAGCCGCAGCGCCGCGGCGTGCTGTTCGAGCAGCGTGTCCGGCATGGCTCTCACCGTCCTGTGCCATGGGGATTTCCCTTGGAGCCCACTGTCCTCGCCCCTGCACGGCCCTGCCACCGCCCTGCCCAATCCCCTTGGCCCGCAAGGGCAGTGTCCACATGTCAAAACGCCTATCTCATACACCGAACAGATCATCTAGGCTGGGGACACACTTCGACGAGGAGGGGTCAGGCCATGAACGCCGCAAGGAACACCGCCCAGGAGACCGCCGTGTACACCCACGGCCACCACGAATCGGTGCTGCGCTCGCACCGCTGGCGCACGGCCGCGAACTCCGCCGCGTACCTGATCGGCGAACTCCGCCCCGGGATGTCCGTCCTGGACGTGGGCTGCGGCCCGGGCACGATCACCGCCGACCTGGCGGAGCTGGTCGCGCCGGGCGGCCGGGTCACCGCCGTTGACGCCTCGGCGGACGTGGTCGCGCAGGCCCGGGCCCACGCTGCGGAGCGCGGGGTGGCCGGTGTCGAGTTCGGTACGGCGGACGTCCACGCACTGGACTTCCCGGACGACTCCTTCGACGTGGTCCACGCCCACCAGGTGCTCCAGCACGTGGGCGACCCGGTGCAGGCGCTGCGCGAGATGCGGCGGGTGTGCCGGCCGGGCGGGATCGTGGCGGCGCGCGACGCCGACTACGCGGCGATGACCTGGTATCCCGCCGCGCCGGGCCTGGATGCGTGGCAGAGCCTGTACCGCCGGGTCGCCCGCGCCAACGGTGGCGAACCGGACGCGGGCCGCCGCCTGTCGGCCTGGGCCCGCGCGGCGGGCTTCACGGAGGTGGCCTCGTCCGCGACGGCCTGGTGCTACGCCACCCCCGAGGAGACCGCCTGGTGGTCGGCCCTGTGGGCGGACCGCACGACGGCCTCCGCATACGCGGACCTCGCCACCGCGGGCGGCCACGCGACCCCCGCGGACCTGGCCGACATCGCCACGGCCTGGCACGCCTGGGGCCAGGCCCCCGACGCCTGGTTCTCGGTCCTGCACGGCGAAATTCTCTGCCGCGCCTAGGCTTCGGGCAGCCACCGCTTCCGGGGCTCCGCCCCGAACCCCGCGCCTCAAACGCCGGCGAGGCTGAAATTGCCCTGCGGGCAATCCAGCCCCGACAACCGGCCCGCACGCGAGCCGCGGCGCGAGCCGAATCCAGCCTCGCCGGCGTTTGAGGCGTGGGGGTCCCCCCGGACGAAGTCTGGGGGAGGGTCTGAGGCGGAGCCCCAGCAGCGGCGCTGCACCCCTTTCGGCAGTGGGGCCGCGCCCGGGTCCTACGGGGACGGACGCATGCGGAAGTCGTAGTGGGGTGGGAGGGGGCGGTCGGTGAGGCTCGACCAGGCTTCCGAGAGGGTCTCCTCGCCCTCGCGGAGGTCCGGGATCTCGAAGCCGTCCTCGAAGACCCGGCGCGCCGCGGCCACATGGCCCTCCGCGGCCAGCAGCCGCGCGGCGAGGAGGCGGAAGCGGCCCTGCTCCCGCAGGGCGGGCCGGAGGCAGTCCCAGACGCGGCGGGCCTCCGCGAGGCGGCCGGCGGCCAGCAGCGCCGCCATCGCCTCGCGGCCCAGCGCGGCCTCCGCCGCGGTCCACGGTTCGCCGCCCCGGCTCTCCCCCGCGAGGTCCTCGAAGGCCTCCGCGTACCCCGCGGCCGCCCGCACCGGATCCCCGGCCAGCTCGTCCGCCGCCGCCAGGCACCGCAGCAGCGGCCACCGCGACGGGGCCAGCGCCAGCCCGCGCTCCCAGCTCCGTACCGCCTGGGCGACGTCACCCGCGTGCCACTGCGCCACCCCGAGGTGGTACTCCGTCAGCGGTTCCGCCGGGGCCGTCTCCAGCATGTCCCGCCAGTGCGCGGCGACCAGGCTCGGCCCCGGCGGCGCCGCCCGGCGCGGCGCCGGGAAGACGCCCGTGCGCCACAGCTCCAGCCACGGCTCCTGCTGCTCGCCCAGCGTGGACTCCTCGAAGGGGGTGCCGGGCAGGGTGAAGCCCCCGCACAGCACCTCCAGCGCGCCCCACCCCGAGCCGGCCGCCAGCCGCTCCCCCGGCTCGGTGTCCGCGCAGCCGCGCCACGCCTCGTACGCCGCCTCCACCCGGTCGGCCGGCAGTGACCGCGCCAAGGCCTCCTCCACCGCGCCCCGGGCCGCCGCCCAGTCGGCGCCGTGCACCGCCCCCGGGTCCGCGGCCAGCGGCCCGTACGCCTCCAGCCAGCTGAACTCCGCCCCGGCGTCCAGCCGTACGTGCTCCAGCTGGGTCCGGGCCAGCCCGGCCTGGATCTCCGCGTAGCCGCCGGTGCCGGGCTCGGTGAGCCATTCCTGCCAGCGCCGGCCGCCGGCGCCCGCGCCCCACACGAACAGCTTGCGCCCGCGCAGCCGCCGCGTGGAGGTCTGGACGAGCCCCTGACCGGCCGCGTCCAGCGAGGCGATCCAGGGCCGGGCCCCGTCCGGGACCTCGTAGAAGAAGTCGGCCGGGTACTCGCTGCGCAGCGGGTACGTGCGGTCCGCGCCTTCCCACTCCGGTACGGGGATGCGGCGCAGCGACCGCTCGTAGCCGAAGTGCCAGGCCTCGTCGGCGGGGGCCAGGACGCGCGTGCCCGCGTCCTCGGGGACGGCGGTGTTGGACCACCAGTACACGGGCGCGGGCCGCTCGTGCGGATTGCGCACGCGGACGCCGACGTAGAGGAACTCCGAGTCCTCCGGCAGCCACAGGTCCACCTGGAAGGGCAGGTCGCGCAGCCGCTCCCACTCCCACAGCCGCACCATCGCTCCCCCGTCGGGGGCGGGGACGACGGCGGCGTGCAGCGGGGCGCAGGAGAGGGTGCTGTGCCCGGTCGCGCCGGTGTTCCACTCGATGCCGCCGGAGAACCAGGCGCCGTTGAGGGCGAAGTTGGCGGGCTGGAACACCGGGTTGCGGTAGAGCAGTTCGCGTCCGGTCGGCAGGTGTACGAGGGAGTGCACGCGCCCGCCCAGGCCCGGGAGGACGGTGGCCCGCAGGTGGGCGTTCTCGATGACGATCGACTCGAACTCCCGCTCCTCGCACGGCCGTCCGTACCCGTCGAGGATCCGTACGGGCAGCAGCGAGCGCAGCGGCTCGTACCCGATCTGCCGCGCCATGCCGCGCGTCAGCCCTTCGCGCGCCCGCTCGTCGAGTACGTGCACTCCGTCGGGTGCGCGCAGGGCGGGCAGCGGGTTCTCGGGCCCCAACGGGGCGGCCGGCAGGGTCAGTACGGCGCGTCGGACGGTGGTGGCCATGAGGGAAATGGAACACGCCACGGCGGCCGGTGCACAGGGGTTCCGCAGATCACCACCGGTCAGGATTACGCAAAGGCCCTGCTACGGGCGGGGCATTTCGGCGGTGACGGCCCAGCGCTCGTGGTCCCGCCAGGCGCCGTTGACGTACAGGAAGTCCGGGGAGAACCCCTCCAGGCGGAAGCCGGCGCCGCGCACCAGGGCGATCGAGGCGGCGTTGCCCGGCTGGATGTTGGCCTCCAGCCGGTGCAGCCCGAGGCCGCTTTCCCCGGGCGGGGCGAAGGCGTGCGCGCGGACCAGGCCGAGGGCCTCCCGCAGCAGCCCGCGCCCGGCGGCGTGCGCGAAGGCCCCGTAGCCGAGGGCCCCGCACCGGAAGGCGCCGTGCACGATGTTGTTGACGTTGACGAAGCCGGCGATGGCTCCGGTCTCCCGCTCGCAGACGAGGAACCCGGCCCGGGTTTCGTCCCCGATGAGCCGGCTCGCGTACCCCTCGTACTCCTCGACGGTGACGGGCGGGAACAGCCACGGGTAGTGGAGCTCGCGGCTCTCGTGCGCGCGTGCGGTGAACTCGGGGCCGTCGGCGAGCCGGAAGGGCCGCAGGCCCACCCGCTCGCCCTCGCGGAGGTACGCGGAAGAGGTCATCCGCCCAGGCTAGACGTATGGCAGCATCATCCGTGTGATCAAGAACGACGACCGCACCAAGCTGCTCCTGGCGGCACGGAACAACGCCGCCTGGTGCGACGCGGTCTGCCGCGCCCACGGCCTGCCCACCGACCTCGGCGAGGAGCTGTGGACCAGCGCCCGCCGGACCCCGCCGTTCTACCCGGACGCCGTGACGCTGGACGAGGCGGTGGGCGCGCCGCAGCTGCTCCGGGGGATCGACACCGACAGCCCCGGCTGCTCCGTGAAGGACAGCTTCGCCGGCCTGGACCTGGCCGGGGCCGGCTTCGAGGTGCTGTTCGACGCCCGGTGGATCCACCGCCCGGCCGGAGCCGCCCCCGCAGGCCACACGTCGCGGCTGGACTGGTCCGCGGTCACCACCGCCGAGGAGCTGGAGGCCTGGGAGGCCGCCTGGGACGGCGAGGAGAGCGGCGGCCTGTTCCGCCCGGCCCTGCTGACCGAGCGCTTCGCCTTCCTCGCGGGCCGCGCGGACGGCCGGATCGTCGCCGGGGCCGTGGCCAACGCGGACGCCGGGGTCGTCGGCCTGTCCAACCTGTTCGCCCACGACGCCGGGGACACCGACGCCGCCTGGACGGGCGCCCTGGCCGCGATCGCCGCCCGCTGGCCGGACCTGGACGTCGTCGGCTACGAGACGGGGGACGCCCTGTACACGGCGCTCCGGCACGGCTTCAGCGCCATCGGCCCGCTGCGGATCTGGCTGCGCACCGCCTGACCCTCACTCGCCGGTGAAGAAGCCCGGTCTCCCGCACCTCGAGCGACTCGGCCACGGAATCCGCTACGGGTGCAGGTCCAGTCGGGGGACGTCCGGGCGGTCGAGTCCGAACACCTGTGCGTACAGGGAGAGTTCGGCCTCCAGCGCCCTGATCATCGTGTCCGCGCGGCGGAAGCCGTGGCCCTCGCCCTCGAAGGCAACGTACGCGTGCGGTACGGACCGGCCCCGCAGGGCGGCCAGGAACCGCCCCGCCTGGGCCGGCGGGCAGACCGGGTCGTCCAAGCCCTGGAGCAGCACGAACGGCGCCGTGATGCGGTCGGCGCGGGCCACCGGCGAGCGCTCGCGGCCGCGGACGGCGAGGGTCTGCGGCGGTCCGGCCAGGCCGTCGATGTAGCGGGACTCCAGATCGTGGGTCTCCTCGGCGAAGCCGAGCAGGTCCAGCACCGGGTAGATGATCGCCGCGCAGGCGTACAGGTCGGTGGCGGCCAGGGAGGCCGCCGCCGTCCAGCCGCCCGCGCTGCCGCCGCGGATGGCGAGCCGGTCCGGGTCGGCGGTGCCCTCGGCGGCCAGTGCCCGGGCCACCGCCGCGCAGTCCTCCACGTCCACCACGCCCCACTGCTCGCGCAGCCGTTCCCGGTAGGCGCGGCCGTATCCGGTGGAGCCGCCGTAGTTGACCTCGACCACGCCGATGCCGCGCGAGGTGAAGTACGCGATGTGCAGGTCGAGTACGGGCGGCACGTGGTCGGTGGGGCCGCCGTGCGCCCACACCGCGTACGGGGGCAGCTCGTCGGCGGCGGCCCGTACGGCCGGGTGGTGCGGCGGGTAGACGTGGGCGTGGATCTCCCGGTTGTCGGGGCCGAGGAAGGTCCGGCTCTGGGGTTCGGGGTAGTAGGCGGGGTCCACCGGGTCCACGCCCTGCGCGCCGACGACCCGGGCGTGCCCGCTCGCGGTGTCCAGTTCGACCACCTCGTACGCGCTGCGCGGGCTGGCGGCGACCCCGTAGACGCGGGTCCCGCTGACCGCGAGCGTCGGCTGCCAGGCCGTCCACGGTCCGGCCGCGTCGACCAGGTCCCCGCTGTCCGGGTCGAGGATGCCGAGCACCGAGGAGCCCTGGCCGTGCAGGACGGCGACGAGCCCCTCGGGGAGCGGGGCGAGCCAGCGCAGCCCGGGCTTCCACAGGGGGCCGCCGAACTCCTCTTCCCGGGGGCACAGGTTGACGGCTCCACCCGTCTCCGGGTCCACCCGGTACGGGTTCCACCAGCCGCTGCGGTCGCTCACCGCGAGGAGGGCCCCGCCGGCTGTCCAGTCCACCTGGGCGATGGCCTCGTCGGCGCCGCCGAGGACGGTGCGCGGCTCGGACAGGGTCCCGTCCGAGGTGATCTCGGCCAGCCGCAGCTCGGTGCCGTCCCAGGGCATCCGGGGGTGGTCCCACACCAGCCAGGCCGCGCGCCGCCCGTCCGGGGAGATCCGGGGACCGGTGGTGAACCGGTGCCGGTCGTCCGTCAACTCCCTGACGGCCGAACGGTCTTCGGCTGCCGATCCGTCCAGCGGTACGGCGGCCAGGACGCGGCGTACGTCCGTCGGCGCGGGCCCGGTGAACTCCTCCAGCACGCACCAGACTTCGCCGCCCCGCAGCACCGGGTCGGCCCAGCGCAGCCCGCCGCCGACGACGGAGAGAGGGGTGAGGGGACGCGGCCCGGGGGCGCCGGGCGCGTCGGGCTCGTAGGCGTACAGCCGCTGGTCGGTGAAGTGGACGAAGACCACCAGGGGCCCGTCGGCAGGCCGTTCGGCCCCGGCCCACGGGCTGCCGCCGTATTCGGTGACCCGGCTGCGCACGTTCCAGGGCGCGGGCAGCACGGTGGCCTCGGGGCCGCCGTCGGCCGGGCGGCGTACCAGGGCCCGGCGGCCGCCCTCCTGCGGCCGGGGCTCGGTCCACCACACCTCGGGGCCGACCGTGCCGACGTACTCGGGGCGCCCGTCGAGGGAGGCGGCGAGCCCCGCGCCGATGGGCGAGGGCCAGCTTCCGTAGGGCAGGGTCACCGCCGCCATCACCGGGCCCCGCTCACAGGGTGCGCAGCGCGTGGTCGAGGACGCGGACGCCGAAGTGGAGGGCCTCGACGGGGACCCGCTCGTCGACGCCGTGGAAGAGCGCCCAGTAGTCGAAGCCGGGCGGCAGCTTGAGGGGGGAGAAGCCGTAGCCTGTGACGCCGAGGCGGGAGAACTGCTTGGCGTCGGTGCCGCCCGCCATGCAGAAGGGCACCACGTGCCCGTCCGGGTCGAACCGCTCGACGGACTCGCGCAGGATCGCGTACGTCCGCCCGTCCACGGGGGCTTCGAGCGCCACCTCCCGGTGGTGGAACTCCCAGGTCACATCGGGCCCGGTGAGTGCGTCGAGGGTGGCGATGAACTCGGCCTCGCCGCCCGGCAGCATCCGGCCGTCCACGTAGGCGGTCGCCTGGCCGGGGATCACGTTGAGCTTGTAACCGGCGCTGAGCATCGTCGGGTTGGCGCTGTTGCGTACGGTCGCCTCGACCAGGACGGCGGCCGGGCCGAGTTCGGCGAGGACCGCGTCGAGGTCGAAGCCGGGGGCGCGCGGGTCGACCGACAGCCCGTGGATCGCGGCGAGTTCGGTGATGCAGGCGGTGACGGTGTCGGTGAGCCGGACCGGCCAGTCGTACTCGCCGATGCGGGCCACGGCGGCGGCGAGGCGGCTGACGGCGTTGGCCTTGTTCGGCTTGGAGCCGTGGCCGGCGGTGCCGTGCGCGGTCAGCTTCAGCCAGGCGGTGCCGCGTTCACCGGCCGCGATGGGGTAGAGGGCCCGGCCGGGACCGGTGTGCACGGTGAAGGCGCCGGATTCGCTGATGCCCTCCGTACAGCCCTCGAAGAGGTGCGGGTGCCGGTCGGCGAGGAAGCCCGAGCCGTCGACCGCACTGTCCTCCTCGTCGGCGGTGAAGGCGATGACGATGTCCCGCCGGGGCTTGACCCCGGCCCGCGCCCAGGCCCGCACGACGGCCAGCACCATCGCGTCCATGTCCTTCATGTCGACGGCGCCGCGGCCCCAGACCACGCCGTCCCGGACCTCGCCCGAGAAGGGGTCCACGCTCCAGTCGGCGGCCTCGGCCGGGACCACGTCGAGGTGCCCGTGGACGAGCAGCGCCTCGGCGTCGCGGTCGGTGCCCTCGATGCGGGCGACGACGTTGGTGCGGCCGGGGGTGCGCTCCAGCAGTACCGGCTCCAGGCCGGCTGCGGCGAGGCGCTCGGCGGCGTACTCGGCGGCGGGGCGCTCGCGGCAGTCGCCGCCGCCCCGGTTGGTGGTGTCGATCCTTATGAGGTCCGAGGTGAACTCGACCACCTCGTCGAGGGCGAGCGCGTCCACGGCGCCGGCCAGGGCCTCGGTTGTCAGGGTGTGCATGTCAGCCATACTGCTCCTCCACGGCGGCCGAGACGACCGTCGTCACCGCCTTGAACGTCCGGATCCCCTCGTACATGGTGTCGCTGGTGTACGAGACCCTGCGCTCCCCGCACCGCTCCGTGCCCGGGACCACGGTGGCGGCCAGGGCCAGGTGCTCGGCGTCGAACTCCAGCTCCACGGTGAAGGGGCCGCGGTGCGCGGGGTCGCGGCGGACCGCGAGGGCCGTGGCCTCCTTGGCCGCGGCGCGGATGTCGGCGGCGGTGCGGGCCGGGGTCCGGCATACGGCGGCGTAGCGCGAAACGTGGTCCTTGACGGCGACGGTCACGGCGTCGGGAGCGTAGCCGGCGGCGTCGACGCAGGTCAGGTCGTCACCGGTGACCAGGATAACGGGGACCCCGAACTCGGCGACCACGTGGGCGTTGAGCAGCCCCTCGCTCGCGCGGGCGCCGTTGACCCAGACGCCCGTGATGGAGTTGGCGAGGTAGGTGTGGGCGAGGACCCCCTCGGAGCCGGCTCCCGTGTGGTAGCCGACGAAGGCGATGCCGTCGACGTCCCCGTGCTGGACGCCCTCCACCATGGAGAGCGACTTGTGGCGGCCGGTGAGCATTTCGACGCGGGAGTCGAGCTGCTCCAGCAGCAGGTTGCGCATGGTCCAGTGGGCCTCGTTGACGAGGACCTGGTCGGCGCCGCCGTCGTAGAAGCCGAGGACGGCGGCGTTGACGTCGGAGGTGAACATCGACCGGCAGCGCTCCCACTGCGGGGTTCCGGGCAGCACGTCCGCGGGCCAGGTGACGCCCGTGGCGCCTTCCATGTCGGCGGAGATGAGGATTTTCATCGGGCCCCCGGGCGGTCGGTAGCGCGCGGCGCGGCCGGTGGCACGCGCAGGCCCCAGCCTAGCCCTCCGGGCGCCTGCCGCCCCGGGGCCACGCCAGGGCCGGCCGCCGCGGGGCGGGATGCGGGTGCCGGGCCGAGGTCGTGGACGGCGCCGTGGACGGCACCGTGGACGACATCGCGGACGACGCCGAGCGCGCCGTCCGCCCGGTCCGGTTCCCCCAGTTCACCCGATCCGGTGAGGCCGGTGCGCGCGGCCCCGCCGGTGAACTCCGGGCTCAGGCCTCGACTTCGGCGGCCAGGTTGGCCAGCACGGCGTCGTAGATCCGGCCGAGGCCCTTGGGCGCGAAGGTGCGCTCGAAGAAGCCGCCGATGCCGCCGGCGCCGTTCCACACGGTGGTGACGACGGCCTTGGACTTGCCCTCGCCGGCCGGGGTGACCACCCAGGTGGTGACCATGGAGGAGTTGCGGTCCTTCTCCACCAGCTGGCCGTCGGTGGGCTCGGTGACCTCCAGCAGGCAGTCGCGTACGCGCTTGCTGGTGGCCTGGAGCTTCCAGTGCACCAGGGTGCCCTCGCCGTCGCCGCCCTCGCGCACCTCGTACTCGCTGAAGTGCTCGGGCAGCAGCTTGCCCCGGGTCCCGGTGTAGTCCGCCAGCGCGTCGAACACGGTCTCCGCGTCGGCCGCGATGATCCGCTCCGTGGTGGCCTCGACCTGCGCCATAGCTGTTCCTCCAGAGTTGTGATCGCTCGTCACGGCGAAGCCAACCACCTCCCGGCCGGGCGCCCAAATCCGGGTCAGACGTGACAGCGGACGGACACCAGCAGGGTGTCGGCCGACAGCCCGGCCAGGTACGCGCTTCCCCCGCCATCGCCCGCCGCCGACGAGGTGTGCGAGCAGGTCGCGGGGTCGTCGCAGGCGCCGTGCAGGGGAGGGTGGCCCTCCTCGCACCACCAGCCGTCAAGGGTGAGGACGTTGCCGTACCCTACGGCCCAGCGCGCAGCGCGGCGGGCGAACTCCTCGCGGGTGCACCCGCCGATCATTCCCAGCGGGTCGTGGGTGACGGAGTCGACGATTCTGGGGCGCAGCTCCTCCGCGCCGGAGTCGACCCGCAGCCCGGCGGCCCAGTCCCGGAAGGCCGCGGCGGGTGTCTGCGCGAGGTACTCCTCGTGGGCCGCCGCCAGCAGCGCGCTGTAGTCGGAGTAGGCCATGCCGGGCCGCCGCTCGGGGAGGAAGTCCTCCCACGGCCGGGCGGGCGGGTGTGCCCGGGCCACCTCCTGCCAGCCGTCCCAGACGAGGCGCGCGAGGGCGGCCGCCCGCTCCCAGGGTCCGGTCACCTCGAGCAGTCCGCGCGGGCCGCCCGCGCACCAGCCGGGCAGGCTCGGCTCGACGGAGCCGTCCCAGCGGGGGTGGTCGTGGATGATCCGGTGATCCTCTTCGTGGCCCGGCCGGATCCGGTAGCCGGCCCCCTCCGAACCTCCGCGTATCCGCCAGTGGTCCCAGATCCGCAGATCGACCGAGATCTCGCCGTCACTGTCGAGCCAGAAGGGCGCCAGCGCCCCGCCGACCGCCTCTTCCAGCCGCTCCCGGGCCTCGCCCGGGAGGCACACCGTCAACCAGTAGCCCGCCATGGTGACGCAGCCTGCCACTGCACGCACGCCGCTGACCAGCGATTTTCCCGGCCTGCACGATCATGGGAACGTTTGTTCTATTCTCGGGTCAGAGCTACCGAGGGAGGCGCCCATGCGCTGGGAAAACCTGACAGAGGGCCCCACGGGTCCGGCCGCGCTCTTCGGCGCCGACGCCGTCGTGACGCGCACCTTCGACACCCCCGAGTTCCGCGGCATCACCTTCCACGAGGTGCGGGCGCGCTCGATCGTCAACCGGGTGCCCGGCGCCTCGCGCATGCCGTTCGAATGGACGGTCAACCCCTACCGGGGGTGCAGCCACGCCTGCGTGTACTGCTTCGCCCGCAAGACCCACAGCTATCTCGACCTCGACACCGGCCTCGGCTTCGACTCCCAGATCGTCCTCAAGACCAACGCCCCAGACCTCCTGCGCCGCGAGCTCGGCTCGCCCCGCTGGACCGGCGCGCACATCGCCATGGGCACCAACGTCGACTGTTACCAGCGCGCCGAGGGCCGCTACCGGCTGATGCCCGGGATCATCGAGGCGCTGCGCGACCGCGCCAACCCCTTCTCGATCCTCACCAAGGGCACGCTGATCCTGCGCGACCTCCCCCTCCTCCAGGAGGCCGCCGAGGTCACCGAGGTCGGGATCTCCGTCTCCGTCGGCTTCACCGACACCGCCCTGTGGCGGACCGTGGAGCCCGGCACGCCCTCCCCCGCCGCCCGGCTGGCCGCCGTACGGGCGCTGACCGACGCCGGAATCGAGTGCGGGGTGCTCATGGCCCCGGTGATCCCCTTCCTCGGGGACGCGCCGGAGCAGCTGAGGGAGACCGTGCGCGCCGTCGCCGAGTCGGGCGCGACCTCCGTGACACCCCTGGTACTCCATCTGCGGCCCGGGGCGCGCGAATGGTTCACCGCCTGGCTGGGCGAGCACCACCCGCACCTCGTGGAGCGGTACGAGCGGATGTACGCGGGCGGCTCCTACGCGCCCACCTGGTACCAGCGCCAGATCACCCGCCAAGTCCACCGGCTGGCGGCCGAATTCGGCATCGGGCCGAACGGCCGCGGGGCGGCCCGCCGGATCGTCGTCCCCGAGCGGCCCGCGGTGGACGCGCCCGCCGAACCGACGCAGCTGACCCTCCTCTGACGCGCGCGACGCGCTGAAGGGTCATCACATCGGGCCAATAGGCAGCCCAATCCCGTCTTCCAGGCGTGGTTTCCGGGACGATTCCGCCCAGAACCCTCGGCTGGGAGGCCCCATGCTGCACCCCTTGAAGAAGCGCGCCGCTGTCCTGCTGTCGATCTCCACCGCTGTCGCCGCCGCCGCGCTGGCGACCCCCGTCACGGCTGCACCGGCGGCCCCGGCCGCACAGGCCGCCCCGGCGCCGTCGAAGGCGGCCCTGCGCTGGACCGGCTGCGCGACGCCCCGCTACCCGACGCTCCAGTGCGCCTCCCTCAAGGTCCCCCTCGACCACGCCCGGCCCGCCGGCCGGCAGATCGCCCTCGCCCTGACCCGGGTGCCCCACACCGCCGCGACCTCCCAGGGCCCGCTGCTGGTCAACCCCGGCGGGCCGGGCGGCAGCGGCCGCACGCTCGCCGGGTTCGTCGCCTCCGCGCTCCCCAAGGACGTGGCCGCCCAGTACGACGTGATCGGCTTTGATCCCCGGGGCGTGGGCAAGAGCGAGCCGGCCCTCGACTGCGGGGCCGGCCACTTCACCCCCGTGCGGCCGGACTCCGTACCGCGCGACGAGGCCACCGAGCAGGCCAACCTGGAGCGCGTGCGCTCCTTCGCCGAGTCCTGCGGGACGAAGCACGCGGACGTGCTGCCGCACATCGACACCGTCTCGGCCGCCCGCGACATCGAGGTGCTGCGCGGAGCGCTCGGCGCCGAGCGGATCAGCTACTTCGGCTACTCGTACGGGACCTACCTGGGCGCGGTGTACGCCAAGCTCCATCCCGGCCGGGTGCACCGGCTGGTCCTGGACTCCGTGGTCGACCCGGGCGGGGTCTGGTACGAGGACAACCTCTCCCAGGACCTGGCCTTCGACGCCCGCCACAAGGCCTTCCTGGCCTGGGTGGCGACGTACGACGAGACCTACCGGCTCGGCACCGATCCGGAGGAGGTCGAGGAGCGCTGGTACGCGATGCGCGAGGCCCTGCGCGAGGCGCCGGCGGGCGGGAAGGTGGGCCCGGCCGAGCTGGAGGACACCTTCATGCCGGGCGGCTACTTCAACGGCTACTGGCCGAACCTCGCCGAGGCCTTCGCGGCGTACGCGGTGAAGGCGGACCCGAAGCCGCTGGTGGCGGCGTACGAGCGGTTCGGCGCGGTGGAGCCCTCCGCGGGCAACGGCTACAGCGTCTACACGGCGGTGCAGTGCCGGGACTCGGCCTGGCCCAAGGACTGGAACCAGTGGCGCGCGGACATGTGGCGCACGCACGCCAGGGCGCCCTTCATGACCTGGAACAACGCCTGGTACAACGCCCCGTGCGCGTTCTGGCCGACCGAGCCGCTGAAGGCCCCGGACGTGACCAACGCCGACCTGCCGCCGGCCCTCCTGCTCCAGGCGACGGAGGACGCGGCGACCCCGTTCGAGGGGGCGCTCAGCATGCGGGAGAAGCTGAAGGGCGCGGCCCTGGTGGTCGAGGAGGGCGGCGGGAACCACGGCATCTCGCTCAGCGGCAACAAGTGCCTGGACGAGAAGGTGTCGGCGTACCTGAAGACGGGCAGGGCCGCGGACGCCACCTGCCCCGCCCAGGCGGCCCCGAAGCCGACGGCGGCGACCCGCGCGGTCCCGGCTTCGGCGGGCGGCGCGGCCCTGCACGGCCTGCTGGGCTTCCGCGGCTGATCTTCAGCGGGCAGGATCGTGTACATGACCACCACTGCCGAGAGCAGCCACCTCACCCGCGTCCGCGCCCCGGAAGGCGTCAGTCCCGGCACCGGATACAGCCATGTCGTCTGGGGCACCGGGCGGTTCGTCGCCGTGTCCGGCCAGTGCGCGTTCGACGAGCAGGGGGAGGTCGTCGGTGAGGGCGACGCCGCCGCCCAGGCCCGGCAGGTGTTCGAGAACCTGCGCCGGTGCCTGGCGGCGGCCGGCGCCACCTTCGACGACGTCGTGAAGCTGACGTACTTCGTCACGGACGTGGCCCACCTCCCTGCGGTGCGGGCGGCCCGCGACGCCGTCATCCCGGCGGACCGCCTGCCGGCCTCCTCGGCGGTCCAGGTCGCGGCGCTGTTCCGCCCCGACCTCCTGCTGGAGGTGGAGGCCTTCGCCGTCGTCCCCGCCGGCCGGGGCTAGTGCTGTGGCCGGAAG
>NZ_JAGGOZ010000077.1:16113-90974 GCF_018614075.1 Streptomyces sp. ISL-94
CTTTCCGGTCACAGCACTAGTCGGCCGGGAGACCGCGCAGCGCGGCCGTCGCCGCCACCGCCAGGCGCGGGTGGGCCTGGGCGCGGGTGAGGAGCTCGCGGGCCCGGGGGTCGCCGAGGGCGCCGAGGCCCTCGACGCAGGCCAGGGCGACCCGCCAGTACGGGTCGTGCGGGGACAGCAGCCGGGACAGCGTCGCCATCAGCGCGGGGGCCGATTCCGGGGCGCGCAGGGCGGTGAGCAGCCGGACCGGCTGGAGGGCGTAGGCCGTGCGCAGGCCGTTGGTGGCGAGGGCCGCGGCCGCGCGGGCGGTGCGGGGGTCGCCGAGCGCGGCCAGCGCCTCGGCGGCGGCCGCGCAGCGCGGCGGGTCGCGGTGGTTGAGCAGCAGCACCAGGGACTCGAAGGCGCGGCGGTCGCCCGCCAGCCCCAGGCGGTAGGCGGCCAGTTCCCGGGCCCACAGGGGCAGGCCGGCCGAGGTCAGGGAGGCCGCCAGGGCATCGGGGTCCGCCGCGAGGAGGACCTCGTACTCCGCACACTCCGGCGAACCCGCGGCTTCCGCCCGCAGTCGCTCCAGCACGTCGTTCACACGGCCACCCTAGGGGAGGCCGTTGATCGATGATCGATGATCGATACATTTGGGCAGTACAGGTCACATCTCCGCACTCTGGCGCGACAGTTACCGGCGAGTTACTGTCCTGGTAACACGCACGAGGACGGCCTGGTGACGCAGCCGCCTCGTGCCAGTCGGTTCTGCACCGCCCCGCACGGCGTGACCCCGGGACAGGGTTACGCCGCTTCGCCCGCCGGGCTCTTCGCCTCCGGGCTCTCTCCGTACGGCTCCGTACGGGGCCGTACCGCTTCGTACGGCCCCCTACGCCCCGGTACGCCCTCCGTGCGTTCCGCACGGCTCTTCCGTACGGCATTACGCGCGCTGTGCGCCGCGCGTCCCCAGTCGTCACCCTCTTCCACTGGAGTCCCTCGATGGACCGTCCGTCCAGTCACCCCACCCTCCAGACCATCGCCGTCGTCGGCCTCGGCACGATGGGCACCGGCATCGCCGAGGTCCTCGCCCGGGCCGGCCGCGAGGTCATCGGCATCGACGTCAGCCAGGCCGCCGCCCGCCGGGCCGCGGCCTCCCTCGCCGCCGCCACCGCCCGCTCCGTCACCCGGGAGCGCCTCACCGAGCAGGAGCGGGCGGACGTGCTCGCCCGCTTCCGTACCTACTCGGATCTGGGCGCCGCCGCCGAGGCCGACCTCGTCATCGAGGTCGTGCCAGAGTCGTACGAGCTCAAGCAGCAGGTGTTCCGCGAGCTGGACGCGATCGTCCGCCCCGACACGATCCTGGCCACCGGCACCAACGCCCTGTCGGTGACCCGTATGGCCGCGGAGTCCCAGCGCCCGGAGCGCGTGCTGGGCCTGCACTTCTTCAACCCGGCTCCGGCGATGAAGCTGGTCGAGGTCGTCTCCTGCGTCCTGACCGCCCCGTCGGCCGTCGAGGCGGTCACCGCACTGGCCCGCGAGCTCGGCAAGGAGCCCGTCTCGGTCGGCGACCGGCCCGGCTTCGTCGCCGACGGCCTGCTCTTCGGCTACCTCAACCAGGCCGCCGCCATGTACGAGGCCAAGTACGCCTCCCGCGAGGACATCGACGCGGCGATGCGGCTCGGCTGCGGCCTGCCCATGGGCCCGCTCGCGCTGCTCGACCTGATCGGCGTGGACACCGCCCGCACCGTCCTGGAGGCCATGTACACCTCCTCCGGCGACCGGCTGCACGCCCCGGCCCCGATCCTCGGTCAGCTCGCCGAGGCCGGGCTGACCGGGCAGAAGTCCGGGCGCGGCTTCTACACGTACGAGGCCCCGGGCAGCTCGGTGATCGTCCGCGACCTGCAGACCCCGCCGGACGGGGCCCTGCTCGGCGCGGGCCGCCCCGTCACCTCGGTCGGCGTGGCCGGCTCGGGCACGATGGCGAGCGGCATCGCGCAGGTCTTCGCGCAGGCCGGCTTCGCGGTGGTGCTGGCCGCCCGCAGCCACGAGAAGGCGGAGGCGGCGAAGGCCGCGATCGGCAAGTCCCTCGGCCGTGCGGTGGCCAAGGGCCGGCTGACGGACGAGGCCGCGACGCGGACGCTGGACCTGATCACCCCGGCCGGTTCGCTGGACGCCTTCGCCGAGGTGGACCTGGCCGTGGAGGCGGTGGCCGAGGACCTGGCCGTGAAGCAGGAGCTGTTCGCGGCTCTGGACAAGGTCTGCAAGCCGGGCGCCGTGCTGGCGACGACCACCTCCTCGCTGCCGGTGATCGCAGTGGCCCGCGTGACCTCGCGTCCGCAGGACGTGATCGGCATGCACTTCTTCAACCCGGCCCCGGCGATGAAGCTGGTCGAGGTGGTCCGCACGGTCCTCACGGCCGACGATGTGCACGCCACGGTCCGCGAGATCTGCGTCAAGGTGCGCAAGCACCCGGTGGACTGCGGGGACCGGGCCGGCTTCATCGTGAACGCGCTGCTGTTCCCGTACCTGAACAACGCGATCAAGATGGTCGAGCAGCACTACGCGAGCCTCGACCAGATCGACGCGGCGATGAAGCTGGGCGGCGGCTACCCGATGGGGCCCTTCGAGCTCCTCGACGTGGTCGGCCTCGATGTCTCGCTGGCCATCGAGAAGGTCCTCCACAAGGAGTTCCGCGACCCGGGCCTGGCCCCGTCCCCGCTGCTGGAGCACCTGGTGGCGGCGGGCTGCCTGGGCCGGAAGACCGGCCGCGGATTCCGTGAGCACGCCCGCCGGTAGGGGGGGTCCGGCCGATCAGGGCCGGATCAGCCCGGGTCGGCCGGCGCCGTGGATGGCAAGGCGGAGGAGGGAGTCGATGCGGAGCATCGACGACCGACGACAACGCGGCCAGGCGCGGCGCCGACCGACCCGGGCCCGGCCATGATCGGCCGGACCCCCCCTGACCCCCGGCCGGGCCAAGAGCCGGATGCGTGGGGAGGGCTCCTCGGGCCCGCCGGACCCTCACGGCGGGCAAACCCTCCCGACGAGCACTGTGTGCCCAGTGCCTGCCCTCCCCCGCATCCCTCCCCGTCCCACCCCCCTCAGGCGCGCTCACCCGCGCGAATGAAGTACTTTCGCTCTATGTCCCAGCCCGCCAAGACCTCGCCCCGCGCCTCCTCGGCCGCCGACGCCCCGGAGAGCGCGGCCGGCACCCGGGCTGCCGCTCAGCGGCTCAAGATGCGCCGCGAGCTCGCCGCGGCCGCCATGGAGCTGTTCGCGACCAAGGGGTACGAGGCGACGACGGTCGACGAGATCGCCGCGACCGCCGGGGTGGCGCGCCGGACCTTCTTCCGGCACTTCCGGTCCAAGGAAGAGGCGATCTTCCCCGACCACGACGACACCCTGACCCGCGCCGAGGCCGTCCTGGACGTGGCCCCGGCGCACGAGCACCCGCTCGACACGGTGTGCCGGGGGATCAAGGAAGTCATGAAGATGTACGCCGCCTCGCCGGCGGTGTCGGTGGAGCGCTACCGGCTGACCCGCGAGGTGCCGGCGCTGCGGGAGCGGGAGATCGCCTCGGTGGCCCGGTACGAGCGGCTGTTCACCCGCTACCTGCTGGCCCACTTCGACGAGACCGACCACCACGACGGCAACGACGATCCGCTGCTGGCCGAGGTGGCCGCCTCGGCGGTGGTGACCGCCCACAACCACGTGCTGCGGCGCTGGCTGCGGGCGGGCGGCCAGGGGGACGTGGAGGCGCAGCTGGACCACGCCTTCTCGATCGTCCGCAAGACCTTCGGTACGGGCATCGGCGCGGGCCGCACCCTGAACACGGCCGCGCCGGCCGCCCGGGCGGCGGTCCGCACGGAGGGCGAGGTGCTGGTGGCGGTGGCCCGTACGGACGCCCCGCTGGACGAGGTCATGCGGACCATCGAAGAAGCACTGCGCAACAAGTAGTCGAAAAGCAACACGCGCGACCCTCCTCACACAGGCCGCCCCGGAGACCGGGGCGGCCTTTTCTTATGCCCGACTTGCCCCTACTCGCGGGTAACTTTGATCGATCATCGCTCATCTGCGCAGGTCAATAGGCAAATGAGAGAAAGTTTTGGCACGCGGTGCCTTGTCGAGTGACACGGGGTGCCATACGTTGAATCTCGTCCGGACGTCCCCGCGGTCCACACCCACACGGTGCAGACCGCGCCCCGGATGCCTGCGTCACCAGGCCCCGCACGCCCCACCACAGGCGCGCCCGCACCACACTCGCCGGACCGACGGCACCCACCACCCGTTCCACGCACCTGCGTATCCCTCAGCGCACCCTCATCAGCGCTAGCCGGAGGCTCTACCGTGAAGGACATCCTGGACGCGATCCAGTCGCAGGCCGCTACGGCCGCCGACTTCGCGGCCCTGCCGCTCCCCGACTCGTACCGCGCGATCACCGTGCACAAGGACGAGGCGGAGATGTTCGCCGGGCTCACCACCCGCGAGAAGGACCCGCGCAAGTCCCTGCACCTGGACCAGGTCCCGGTGCCGGAACTCGGCCCGGGCGAGGCCCTGGTGGCCGTCATGGCCTCCTCGGTCAACTACAACTCCGTGTGGACCTCGATCTTCGAGCCGGTGTCCACCTTCAGCTTCCTTGAGCGCTACGGGCGCCTGTCGGAGCTCACCAAGCGCCACGACCTTCCGTACCACATCATCGGCTCCGACCTCGCGGGCGTCGTGCTGCGCACCGGCCCCGGCGTCAACGCCTGGAAGCCCGGCGACGAGGTCGTCGCGCACTGCCTCTCGGTCGAGCTGGAGTCCTCCGACGGCCACAACGACACGATGCTCGACCCCGAGCAGCGCATCTGGGGCTTCGAGACCAACTTCGGCGGCCTGGCGGAGATCGCGCTCGTCAAGTCGAACCAGCTGATGCCGAAGCCCGACCACCTGAGCTGGGAGGAGGCCGCCTCCCCCGGCCTGGTGAACTCCACCGCCTACCGCCAGCTGGTCTCGCGCAACGGCGCCGGCATGAAGCAGGGCGACAACGTCCTGATCTGGGGCGCCAGCGGCGGCCTCGGCTCCTACGCCACCCAGTTCGCCCTGGCCGGCGGCGCCAACCCCATCTGCGTGGTCTCCAGCCCCGAGAAGGCGGACATCTGCCGCGCGATGGGCGCCACCGCGGTCATCGACCGCAACGCCGAGGGCTACAAGTTCTGGAAGGACGAGCACACCCAGGACCCGAAGGAGTGGAAGCGCTTCGGCAAGCGCATCCGCGAGCTGACCGGCGGCGAGGACATCGACATCGTCTTCGAGCACCCGGGCCGCGAGACCTTCGGCGCGAGCGTCTACGTCACCCGCAAGGGCGGCACCATCACCACCTGCGCCTCGACCTCGGGCTACATGCACGAGTACGACAACCGCTACCTGTGGATGTCGCTCAAGCGGATCATCGGCTCGCACTTCGCGAACTACCGCGAGGCATGGGAGGCCAACCGCCTGATCTCGAAGGGCAAGATCCACCCCACCCTGTCGAAGGTCTACTCCCTGGAGGAGACCGGCCAGGCCGCCTACGACGTCCACCGCAACCTCCACCAGGGCAAGGTCGGCGTCCTGGCGCTGGCCCCCGAGGAGGGCCTGGGCGTCCGCGACCACGAGCTGCGTGCGACGCACCTCGAGGCCATCAACCGCTTCCGCAACGTCTGAGAAGCCCAGAGGCCAAAGGGACAGCCTGAGATGACAGAGCGCCAGAAGGACCGTCCGTGGCTCATGCGGACGTACGCCGGCCACTCCACGGCCGAGGCGTCCAACGAGTTGTACCGCCGCAACCTCGCCAAGGGCCAGACCGGCCTGTCGGTCGCGTTCGACCTGCCGACGCAGACCGGCTACGACCCCGACCACATCCTCGCCCGCGGCGAGGTGGGCCGGGTCGGGGTCCCGGTCTCCCATCTGGGCGACATGCGGCGGCTGTTCCAGGACATACCGCTGGAGCAGATGAACACCTCGATGACGATCAACGCCACCGCCATGTGGCTGCTGGCGCTCTACCAGGTGGCCGCCGAGGAGCAGGGGGCGGACGTCTCCCAGCTCCAGGGCACCACCCAGAACGACATCGTCAAGGAGTACCTCTCGCGCGGGACGCACGTCTTCCCGCCCGGGCCGTCCCTCCGCCTGACGACGGACATGATCGCGTACACGGTCAACCACATCCCGAAGTGGAACCCGATCAACATCTGCAGCTACCACCTGCAGGAGGCCGGGGCCACCCCGGTCCAGGAGATCTCGTACGCGATGTCCACGGCGATCGCCGTCCTGGACTCGGTGCGCGACTCGGGCCAGGTGCCCGAGGAGCGCTTCGGCGAGGTGGTCGCCCGTATCTCCTTCTTCGTGAACGCGGGCGTCCGCTTCATCGAGGAGATGTGCAAGATGCGCGCCTTCGGCCGCATCTGGGACCAGGTCACCCGCGAGCGCTACGGCATCGAGAACGAAAAGCAGCGCCGCTTCCGCTACGGCGTCCAGGTCAACTCCCTGGGTCTGACCGAGGCGCAGCCGGAGAACAACGTCCAGCGCATCGTGCTGGAGATGCTGGCGGTCACCCTCTCCAAGGACGCCCGGGCCCGCGCGGTCCAGCTGCCGGCCTGGAACGAGGCGCTGGGCCTGCCCCGGCCCTGGGACCAGCAGTGGTCGCTGCGCATCCAGCAGGTCCTGGCGCACGAGAGCGACCTGCTGGAGTACGAGGACATCTTCGCCGGATCCCACGTCATCGAGGCCAAAGTCGACTCCCTGGTCGCCGACTGCCTGGCCGAGATCGGCCGGATCCAGGAGATGGGCGGGGCGATGGCCGCCGTCGAGTCCGGGTACCTGAAGTCCCAGCTGGTTTCCTCGCACGCCGAGCGCCGCGCCCGGATCGAGGCCGGCGAGGACAAGATCGTCGGCGTGAACTGCTTCCAGCAGACGGAGGAGAACCCGCTCACCTCCGACCTGGACGGCGCCATCATGACGGTGGACCCGGCGGTGGAGGCGCTCACCGTCGAGCGCATCGGCCGCTGGCGGGCCGAGCGGCAGGAGTCCTCGGACCGGCAGGGGAACGGCGATCCCTTCGTCTTCCCCACCACCCAGCAGGCTCTGGAGCGCCTCAAGGAGGCCGCCGCCGGCACCGAGAACCTGATGGAGGCCACCCTGGAGTGCGCCCGGGCGGGCGTCACCACCGGCGAGTGGTCGAGCGCGCTGCGCGAGGTGTTCGGCGAGTTCCGCGCCCCGACCGGGGTCTCCTCGGCGCCGGTGGCGGTCACCGCCGAGCCCGGTACGCCGATGCACGAGGTCCGCGAGAAGGTGGCCCGTACGGCCGACGAGCTCGGCTCGGGCCGGCTGCGGCTGCTGGTCGGCAAGCCGGGCCTGGACGGGCACTCCAACGGCGCGGAGCAGATCGCCGTCCGCGCCCGCGACGCCGGCTTCGAGGTGGTCTACCAGGGCATCCGGCTGACGCCCGAGGAGATCTCCTCGGCGGCGCTGGCCGAGGACGTGCACTGCGTGGGACTGTCCATCCTGTCCGGTTCGCACAGCGCGCTCGTCCCCGACGTGCTGGAACGCCTGCGCCTGGCGGGGGCGGGCGACATCCCCGTCATCGTGGGCGGCATCATTCCGAATGCCGACGCGGTGACACTCAAGGCGGCCGGCGTGGCCGCCGTGTTCACCCCCAAGGACTTCGGCATCACGGAGATCATCGGCCGTATCGTCGACGAGATCCGCAAGGCCAACAAGCTCGATCCCATCAACAGCGCCGACAACGCTGACGTCGTTGAAAGCACGGAGGTTCCCGCATGACCACGCCCTCTTCCCCGGTCAACCGGCTCCGGCCGCGCCGCTCCTGCCTCGCGGTGCCGGGCTCCAACCCCCGGTTCCTGGAGAAGGCGCAGGGCCTGCCGGCCGACCAGGTCTTCCTGGACCTGGAGGACGCCTGCGCGCCGCTCGCCAAGGAAGGCGCCCGCCACACCATCGTGGACGCGCTGAACAACGGTGACTGGACGGGCAAGACCCGGGTCGTGCGCGTCAACGACTGGACCACCCACTGGACGTACCGCGATGTGATCACGGTCGTCGAGGGGGCCGGCCAGAACCTCGACTGCATCATGCTGCCGAAGGTCCAGGACGCCCAGCAGGTCGTCGCCCTCGACCTGCTCCTGACCCAGATCGAGAAGACCATGGGCTTCGAGGTCGGCAAGATCGGCATCGAGGCGCAGATCGAGAACGCCAAGGGCCTGGTGAACGTCGACGAGATCGCGGGCGCCTCCTCGCGGCTGGAGACCATCATCTTCGGCCCGGCCGACTTCATGGCCTCCATCAACATGAAGTCCCTGGTCGTGGGCATGCAGCCGCCCGGCTACGGCGCGGACGCCTACCACTACATCCTGATGCGGATCCTGATGGCGGCCCGTATGCACGACCTCCAGGCGATCGACGGGCCCTTCCTCCAGATCAAGAACGTGGACGGCTACCGCGAGGTCGCGGGCCGCGCCGCCGCCCTCGGCTTCGACGGCAAGTGGGTGCTGCACCCCGGCCAGGTCGACGCCGCGAACGAGGTCTTCTCTCCCTCGCAGGAGGACTACGACCACGCCGAGCTGATCCTGGACGCCTACGACTGGTGCACCTCCGAGGCCGGCGGCAAGAAGGGCTCGGCAATGCTCGGCGACGAGATGATCGACGAGGCCAGCCGCAAGATGGCCCTGGTCATCTCCGGCAAGGGCCGCGCCGCGGGCATGCAGCGCACCACCAAGTTCGAACACCCCTCGATCGAGAAGACGGCGGAGGCGTAGGGCCATGCAGTTCGGACGCACGTACGAAGAGTTCGAGGTCGGGGCGGTCTACAAGCACTGGCCCGGAAAGACGGTCACCGAGTACGACGACCACCTCTTCTGTCTGCTGACCATGAACCACCACCCGCTCCACATGGACAGCAACTACGCCGAGAACACCACCGACTTCGGCAAGAACGTCGTGGTGGGCAACTACATCTACTCCCTGCTGCTGGGCATGTCGGTCCCCGACGTCTCCGGGAAGGCCATCGCCAACCTGGAGATCGAGTCCCTGCGGCACGTGGCCCCGACCTTCCACGGCGACACGCTCTACGGCGAGACCACGGTCCTCGACAAGACCCCGTCGAAGTCGAAGAACGACCGCGGGATCGTCTACGTCGAGACCAAGGGCTACAAGCAGGACGGCACCCTCGTCTGCGTCTTCCGGCGCAAGGTGATGGTCCCGACCGAGACGTACATCAAGGAGCGCGGCGGCGAGCAGCCCGGCCGCCCGCAGCTGAAGGAACAGGGGAAGTAGCCATGGCCCGACTCGCCCAGACCGCCGGGCTGAACGACGTCCAGCGGGAGATCCTCAAGACCGTCCGCGAGTTCGTCGACAAGGAGATCATCCCGGTCGCGACCGAGCTCGAGCACCGCGACGAGTACCCGCAGCAGATCGTCGACGGCCTCAAGGAACTCGGCCTCTTCGGCCTCATGATTCCGGAGGAGTACGGCGGCCTGGGTGAGTCGCTCCTCACCTACGCCCTGTGCGTCGAGGAGATAGCGCGGGGCTGGATGTCCGTCTCGGGCATCATCAACACGCACTTCATCGTGGCGTACATGCTCAAGCAGCACGGCACGCAGGAGCAGAAGGACTACTTCCTCCCCCGCATGGCCCTGGGCGAGGTGCGCGGCGCGTTCTCGATGTCCGAGCCGGGGCTGGGCTCCGATGTGTCGGCCATCACCTCCAAGGCGGTGAAGGACGGCGACGAGTACGTCCTGAACGGCCAGAAGATGTGGCTGACGAACGGCGGCACGTCCACCCTGGTCGCGGTCCTCGTGCGCAGTGACGAAGGACACCCCGAGGGCACCGCGCCCCACAAGTCGATGACGACCTTCCTCGTGGAGAAGGAGCCGGGCTTCGGCGAGGTGCGCCCCGGCCTGACCATCCCGGGCAAGATCGACAAGATGGGCTACAAGGGCGTCGACACGACCGAGCTCATCATGGACGGACTGCGCATTCCGGCCAATCGCGTCCTCGGCGGCGAGACCGGCCGAGGGTTTTACCAAATGATGGACGGGGTCGAGGTCGGCCGCGTCAACGTGGCGGCGCGTGGTTGCGGTGTCGCTCAGCGTGCGTTCGAGCTGGGTGTCTCATATGCCCAGCAACGTCATACTTTCGGCAAGGCGATCGCCGAGCATCAGGCCATCCAGTTCAAGCTGGCCGAAATGGCTACCAAGGTCGAAGCCGCCCATGCGATGATGGTCAACGCAGCACGCAAAAAGGACTCCGGGGAACGAAACGACCTCGAAGCAGGGATGGCGAAGTACCTCGCCTCCGAGTACTGCAAGGAGGTCGTGGAGGACGCCTTCCGTATCCATGGCGGCTACGGGTTCTCGAAGGAGTACGAGATCGAGCGCCTCTACCGGGAGGCTCCGATGCTGCTGATCGGTGAAGGTACCGCCGAGATTCAGAAAATGATCATCGGGCGACGCCTGCTTGAGGAGTACCGACTCCAGGGCTGAAAGTACTTTTTGCGGCGGATCCTCCCGGGATTCGTCGCAGAAGTGTCACTGGCAGTCACTGGCCGACGGCCATCGACTCGTCTTCTGGCTTGCCCAGTTGTTGCGCGCAACCGATAGCATTCCAGTAAAGCCGCCGTCCCGTCCCCCTGTTTGCGGCGCGGCAATCACCCGCTACGAAGGTCATCCATGCCCCACAGCCAAACCTCTGCACCTCGCGACAGCCTCCTTGGCGTACGCCTCGCGCGCGGAGCATCGCCGTGGCTTCTGCCGACCGTCGCCACCGCGGCGCTCAGCCTCACCCGGGCCCGCAAGTCCGGACGCTGGGCCGCGGCGGCCGTGCCCGCCACCGCTCTCGCGGCGGGCATGCTGTGGTTCTTCCGCGACCCCGAGCGTGAGATCGCCCAGGGCCGTGTCATCTCGCCCGCCGACGGTGTGGTGCAGAGCATCATGCCGTGGAAGGACGGACGGACCCGGGTCGCGATCTTCATGAGCCCGCTGAACGTCCACGTCAACCGCGCGCCCCTCGCGGGCACGGTGACGTCCGTGGAGCACATCCCCGGCGGATTCGTCCCGGCGTTCAACAAGGAGAGCGAGAACAACGAGCGCGTTGTCTGGCACTTCGACACCGAGCTCGGTGACATCGAAATGGTGCAGATCGCCGGCGCCGTCGCCCGCCGCATCGTCCCGTACCTGCCGGCCGGCACCAAGGTGGAGCAGGGCGAACGCATCGGTCTGATCCGCTTCGGTTCGCGCGTCGACATCTACCTCCCCGAGGGCGTCGAGGTCGCGGTCGAGGTCGGTCAGGCCACCACCGCGGGGGTGACCCGAATTGACCGTGACTGACCCTGAGACTCCCGCCGCAGGCTGGGTTCCGGAGTCCGCCGAGGAGGAGTCCGCCGAGGACGACATGCCGCTGTCACTGCGGCTGTCGATAGCGGACACCCTCACCCTCGGCAACGCGACGTGCGGATTCATGGCGGTGTACTTCACCACCACCGGAATCCTCATCCCGCACCTCACCGGCAGTGGCGAGTCGGGCATGGCCCGCAGCAGCGCCGCGACGGCAGTGATACTGATGCTGCTCGCCGCGGTCTTCGACCTCTTCGACGGCATCGTGGCCCGCAAGCTGCGCAGCTCGCCGATGGGTGCGGAGCTGGACAACCTGTCCGACCTGATCAGCTTCGGCCTGGCTCCCGCGTACTTCGTGCTCGTCTACGGCATGGTCGCTGTCGACGCGCACCAGAAGATGTCGGCGCTGGCCGCGATCGTGGTGCTGCTGGCGGTGGTGCTCAGACTCGCGCGATTCAGCTGCGTGACGATGAAGGACGGCATGTTCCAGGGCATGCCGAGCCCCTTCGGCGCGCTGACGGTCGTCTCGATCGTGCTGCTGGAGCTGCCGTTCGTCCCGACGCTGCTGGCGATCATCGGGGTGGCCTGGCTGATGGTGAGCCGGGTCGAGTACCCCAAGCCGCGCGGTGTCCTCGCGGTGGCGATGCTCAGCTGGATCGTCGGGGCGATGGGGCTGCTGGCGGCCTGGGCGTTCGACGCCCCGGGCGGTCAGCTGCTGCTCCAGACCGGCTGCGCCCTGCAGATCGCTCTGGCGGCCACCATTCCGCTGTTCGCCACGACCCGTCGTGCGAACACGTTCCGGCACAACCGGCGCGAGGCGCGAGCCGCGACGCTGCGCTAGCTGTTGTGTGAGAGGGCCCCGGATGCCGATGGCATCCGGGGCCCTCTCGCATGCGGCCGCGGCCCCGCTGCCGGGGCTCCGCCCCAGACCCCGCGCCTCAAACGCCGGCGGGGCTGGATTTGCCCGCCCTGCGCATTCGGGTGCGGCTCAACGAAGTCTCGGCGGCACTTGGCAGCGGAGTCCAGCCACATCCAGTCGCGCCGGCGTTTCAGGCGCGGGGGACCGGGGGCGGAGCCCCTGGGCCTTTCAGCCTCGCCCGCGTTTGAGGCGCAGGGGGCCGGGGCGGAGCCCCTGAGCCTTTCAGCCTCGCCGCGTTTGAGGCGCAGGGGGCCGGGTGGCGCCCCCCGGGAGCGGCGCCGCGCGCCCCGGCCCCGCAGGGGGACACGGCGGGCCCGCGCTGGAGGCGACTAGGCTTGATGTCGGAAAGTCGCCAGCCGCCGACTCCTTCGCCCCCGATCCTGGAGCCATGCACACCGACACCGAGCGCTGCGTCAGAGCCGTGCAGTCGAAGGACGCCCGCTTCGACGGATGGTTCTTCACCGCCGTCCTGACCACCCGGATCTACTGCCGGCCCAGCTGCCCCGCCGTGCCGCCCAAGGTCGAGAACATGACCTTCCTGCCCAGCGCCGCCGCCTGCCAGCAGGCCGGGTTCCGGGCCTGCAAGCGGTGCCGGCCCGACACCAGCCCCGGATCCCCCGAGTGGAACGCCCGCGCCGATGCCGTCGCACGCGCGATGCGGCTGATCCAGGACGGGGTCGTGGACCGGGAGGGAGTCCCGGGGCTCGCCGCCCGCCTCGGGTACTCCGCCCGCCAGGTGGAGCGGCAGCTCAACGCCGAGCTCGGGGCCGGTCCGCTCGCCCTGGCCAGGGCCCAGCGTGCGCAGACCGCCCGGCTGCTCATCGAGACCTCCGCGCTCCCGATGGGCGATGTGGCCTTCGCCTCCGGGTTCGCTTCCATCCGCACCTTCAACGACACCGTCCGCGAGGTCTTCGCCCTCTCCCCCACCGAGCTGCGCGAGCGGTCCGTGAAGGCCGGCCTCCGCAAGGACGCCCAGCCGCGGATCCCGGGGACGATCAGCCTCCGGCTGCCGTTCCGGGCCCCGCTCAACCCCGACAACCTCTTCGGGCACCTCGCCGCGACCGCCGTCCCCGGCGTCGAGGAGTGGCGCGACGGCGCGTACCGCCGGACCCTGCGCCTCCCGTACGGCACCGGCGTGGTCGCGCTCACCCCGCAGCCCGACCACATCGGCTGCCGCCTCGCCCTGACCGACCTGCGCGACCTCACCATCGCCATCAGCCGCTGCCGCTGGATGCTCGACCTGGACGCCGACCCCGAGGCCGTGGACGAGCAGCTGCGCTCCGACCCGCTGCTGGCGCCCTTGGTGGACAAGGCTCCCGGCCGCCGGGTTCCCCGTACGGTCGACGCGCAGGAGTTCGCCGTACGGGCGGTCCTCGGCCAGCAGGTGTCCACGGCGGCGGCGCGCACGCACGCGGCCCGCCTGGTCGCCGCTCACGGAGAACCGGTCGAGGACCCGCTGGGCGGGCTGACCCGTCTCTTCCCCTCCCCTCAGGCCCTCGCCGGGCTGGACCCGGAGGCCCTGGCCCTGCCGCGCAGCCGGCGCGCCACGCTCACCACCCTGGTGTCGGCCCTCACCGACGGCTCGCTGCCGCTCGGCATCGACAGCGACTGGGAGGCGGCGCGTGCACAGCTCTCGGCGCTGCCGGGCTTCGGCCCGTGGACCACCGAGATCATCGCCATGCGGGCGCTCGGCGACCCCGACGCGTTCCTCCCGTCCGACCTCGGCGTACGGCGGTCCGCGCGGGGGCTGGGGCTGCCCTCCGCCCCCTCCGCGCTGACCGCCCGCGCGGCCGGCTGGCGGCCTTGGCGCGCGTACGCCGTGCAGTACCTGTGGGCCACCGAGGACCACGCCATCAACCACCTGCCCGTCTGAGGAGCACCAGCAATGAGCGTCAAGCAGCACACCGTCGTCGACAGCCCCTACGGCCCGCTCACCCTGGTGTCCGCGGACGGCGTCCTCAGCGGCCTCTACATGGCCGGGCAGCGTCACCGCCCGGCCGAGGAGTCCTTCGGGGAGCGGGTCGCGCCCACCGAGGAGCCCTTCCCGGCGGTGACCCGGCAGCTGACCGCGTACTTCGCCGGGGAGCTCACCGCGTTCGACCTCCCGCTCCGGCTGGAGGGCACCGACTTCCAGCGCAGGGTGTGGGACCAGCTGGTACGGATCCCCTACGGCGAGACGTGGTCGTACGGGCAGCTCGCGGCCAGGCTCGGCAAGCCGAACGCCTCGCGTGCGGTGGGTCTGGCGAACGGGAAGAACCCGATCGGGATCATCGTGCCCTGCCACCGGGTGATCGGCGCCTCGGGCGGCATGACCGGCTACGGCGGCGGCGTCGAGCGCAAGGTGCAGCTGCTGGCCTTCGAGTCCGGGAGCGGCATCCAGGGCCTGGCCTACACCACGAGCAGCGGGACGAGCAGTGCGAAGGCGGCGCCCGCCTCGACGGCGTAGCTGTAGAGCGAGGGGTGCTGGACGGGGGCGGCGAGCAGGACCACGCTCTGCTGGGCGGCGCCGGCCGCCACCCATTCGGCATCGGCGCCGAGGTTGCCCTGGTACCAGCCTTCGCAGGAGCCGGGGCCGCTGACGGCGAGGAGGTCGTCCTCGCGGCGGTAGAAGGCCTGCCACTGGGTGGCGGGCACGGACCAGCCCTCGAAATCGGTGAACCGGGCCCAGCCGCCCTCGCGTATCGCGGTGTCGAACAGCCAGACCGGCGTTCCCTCCGGGGTGACTTCGCCGCCCGCCTGCTGGTCGGTGGTGAAGTGGACCATGGGCAGGGCGTCAGGCCCGTCGGCGGTGCTGGGCCAGGCGTACATCGTGATCATCAGCTGATTCTGTCCTGCTCGGAGTAAGCCCGGTGTTACGGGCTGGATCTTACGAGGAGGGCGGGCGCCGGCCGTTCTCCAGCTCCGCGGTTCCCTCTCCGGACAGGAGGACCCGGTAGGCCTCTTGGGTGCGCAGCCCGAGCGCTCCGGGGAGGTACGCGGTGAGTTCGGCGGGCTCGACCAGCCGCCAGGAGATCAGCTCCTCCTCCTGGAGCCTGATGGAGGCGAGCTGTTCGGCGTCCAGCACCCCGCCGTCGTAGAGGTAGGCGACGAGCGGCGGGCGGGCCGCGTCGAGGGTCCAGTCGACGGCGAGGAGCCGGCCGAGCGGTACGTCGATGCCGATCTCCTCGGCGCTCTCGCGGCGGGCGGCCGTACGCGGTGACTCGCCCCGGTCCGACTCGATCGTGCCGCCCGGCAGGGCCCAGCCCGCGCGGTAGTCGGGCTCGACGAGCAGGACCCGGCCCTCGGCGTCCCGGTAGAGGGCGGCCGCGCCGGCCAGCACCCGGGGCAGGCTCGCGATGTACGTGGCGTAGTCATCCGTGGTGGTCACCGGGCCACCCTACCGAGGGTCAGGCGTCGGAACCGCCGGGATTGCCGGGGCCGCCGGGGCCGCGGGGCCGCCCTCGCGGTCCCGAGGAGTAGGGGGGCGACGGCGGGGGCCCGCCGGGGGAATCCGGACGTGGCTGTTCCAGTGAATCCGCGACCATGCGGCCACACTATGCAGGCGTATATCCCCATTTAGGGGCATGCCGCGTCCGGTGTGTGCCAGGCCACGCATGGGCATAGGAGGATCCTCCGGATAGGCTCAGGGGGGCGCGACTGCACTGTTCGATAGCAAGGGATTAGCAAGGTGACGGACGGAGCAGTAACTGAGACCGCGCGCGTGCTCATCGCCGCGGACAAATTCAAGGGCTCGCTCACGGCCGTTCAGGTCGCGGAGCGGGTGACGGCCGGCCTTCGCAAGGCCGTACCGGGCGTGGAGATCGAGACCCTCCCCGTCGCGGACGGCGGCGACGGCACGGTCGCGGCCGCTGTGGCGGCCGGTTTCGAACGCCGGGAGGTACGGGTCACCGGGCCCCTCGGCGACCAGGTCACGGCCGCTTTCGCCCTGCGCGACGGCACCGCCGTGGTCGAGATGGCGGAGGCCTCCGGGCTGCAGCTGCTGCCGCCGGGCACCTTCGCCCCGCTGACGGCCACCACGTACGGCTCGGGCGAGCTGCTGAAGGCCGCGCTGGACGCGGGTGCGCGCTCGATCGTCTTCGGCGTGGGCGGCAGCGCCACCACGGACGGCGGCGCGGGCATGCTGGCGGCGCTCGGCGCGGTGTTCCTCGATGCGGACGGTGAACCGGTCGGCCCGGGCGGCGGCGCACTGGCGTCCCTGGCCTCGGCGGACCTGTCCGGGATCGACCCGCGCTTCGCGGACGTGGAGTTCGTGCTGGCGAGCGACGTGGACAACCCGCTGACGGGCCCGAAGGGCGCCCCGGCGGTCTACGGCCCGCAGAAGGGGGCGTCGCCCCAGGACGTGGCGACGCTGGACGCCGCGCTGGCGCACTTCGCGGTGGTGCTGGAGAAGTCGATCGGCCCGAAGGCCGCCGAGTGCGCGGTGCTGCCGGGTGCGGGCGGCGCGGGCGGCATCGGCTACGGGGCGCTGCTCCTCGGTGCCACGTTCCGCCCCGGGATCGAGCTGATGCTGGAGGTGCTGGGCTTCGCGCCGGCGCTGGAGCGGGCCACGCTGGTCATCACCGGTGAGGGCTCGCTGGACGAGCAGACGCTGCACGGCAAGGCCCCGGCGGGTGTCGCGGCCGCCGCGCGCGCCGCGGGCAAGCCGGTGGTGGCGGTCTGCGGGCGGCTGCTGCTGAGCCAGGAGGCCCTGGAGGCGGCCGGCATCCGCCACGCGTACCCCCTGACGGACCTGGAGCCCGACCCGGCCAAGTCCATCCCGAACGCGGGTCCCCTGCTGGAGCGGGTCGCGGCCGGCATCGCCGCCGACGTCCTCTGACCCCGGCAACCCTGAGGCCCGGTACCCCGCGTGGGGGTACCGGGCCTCATCCGTTCCCGCCGCTGCCCCGAGGCTCGCGCTTGCCGGGGTGCGGGGCGGCGCCCCGGTTCTTGAGCCGCGCGGACGCACCCAGCCGCGCCACATCCAGCCCCGCCGGCGCTTGAGGGGCGGGGGGCGGGGGCGGCGCCCCAGGGAGCGGGAGCGCGGGCGGCCGCCCCGGCAGCCACTCCCAAACCCACTGGACAGTGTTAGAAATGGCTCATGACCGGACGATTTGATCGTCAGCCGACCGGATGGGGCCCGCGACTGCGCGCGCGCCTGTCCCAGGGGCTGCGCAGTGTCGCCGGTCAGGTCTTCGCCCTCCAGGCGGTGATCGTGCTGCTGCTGATCACGGCGGCCGCCGTGGCCCTGGTGGTCCAGGCCCGCTACGACAGCACGCGCGAAGCGCGAAACCGCTCGCTCGCTGCCGCCGAGGCCTTCGCGCACGCCCCCGGCCTCCCCGCGGCGCTGAAGTCGGCGGACCCCACCGCCAAGCTCCAGCCGCTGGCCGATGCCGCCCGGCGGGCCTCGGGCGTCGACTTCATCGCCGTGATGACCACCGACGGCATCCGGTACACCGACTCGCGGCCCGAGCTGATCGGCCAGCGGGCCACCGGCGACCTGGCCCGCGCCGCCGCCGGGGAGTCGTTCACCGAGAGCTTCAGGGGCGAGCCGAGCGACGCGGTGCGGGCCGTCGTGCCCGTACGGGACGCCAGTGGCGCCGTCGTCGGCCTGGTCGGCACCGGCATCGAGGTGGTCAACGTCACCGACGCGGTCGCGGACCAGTTCCCGCTGCTCCTCGGCGCCGCCGGCGGCGCCCTGCTGCTCGGCACCGGCGGCGCGGCCCTGGTCAGCAAGCGGCTGCGGCGCCAGACCCACGGCTGGGGCGTCGCCGAGATGACCCGCATGAACGAACACCACGAGGCCGTCCTGCACGCCGTACGCGAGGGCGTGCTCATCATCGGCGCCGACCGCCGGCTGCTCCTGGCCAACGACGAGGCCCGCCGGCTGCTCGACCTGCCGTCCGACGCCGAACAGCGGCACGTCGGCGATCTCGGCCTCGACCCGCGCACCGCCGAGCTGCTCGCCTCGGGCCGGTCCGCGACGGACGAGGTGCACCTGGCGGGCGACCGGCTGCTCGCGGTCAACGTCCGCCCCACCAAGCCGTACGCGGGCCAGCCCTCGGGCACCGTCATGACCCTGCGCGACACCACCGAGCTCGCCGCGCTCTCCGGCCGGGCCGAGGTGGCCCGCGAGCGGCTCCAGATGCTCTACGACGCGGGCGTGCGGATCGGGACGACCCTGGACGTGGTCCGCACCGCCGAGGAGCTGTCGGAGGTCGCCGTGCCGCGCTTCGCCGACTTCGTCACCGTGGAGCTGCTGGATCCGGTGCTGCGCGGCGACGAGCCCTCGGCGGCCGACGGCGTGTACAGCGAGATGCGGCGGGCGGCCATGACGGCTGTCCGCACCGACCACCCGCTCCAGCCGGTCGGCGACATCATCCGGTTCGAGGTGCCGACGGCGCCGATGGCGTCGGCCCTGGCCGCCGGGCACGCGGTGCTCGCGGCCGACCTGCACGCCGCGATGGGCTGGCGGGCCCAGGATGCCGGCGGGACCCATGTCGCCCTGGACTACGGGCTGCACTCGCTGATCTCCGTACCGCTCCAGGCCCGTGGCGTGGTGCTGGGCATGGCGAACTTCTGGCGGGCCGCCGACACCCCGGAGTCCTTCGACGAGGAGGACCTGTCCTTCGCAGAGGAGCTGGGGGCGCGCGCGGCCGTCTCCATCGACAACGCCCGGCGCTTCACGCGCGAGCACGCGACGGCCGTGGCCCTCCAGCGCAGCCTGCTGCCGCGGGTGCTGCCCGACCAGACCGCCGTGGAGGTCGCCTTCCGCTACCTGCCGGCGAAAGCGGGGGTGGGAGGGGACTGGTTCGACGTGATCGCGCTGCCGGGTGCGCGGGTGGCGCTGGTCGTCGGCGACGTCGTCGGGCACGGGGTGCACGCCGCGGCCACGATGGGGCGGCTGCGGACCGCCGTGCACAACTTCTCCACCCTGGACCTGCCGCCGGACGAACTGCTCGGGCACCTGGACGAGCTGATCAACCGGATCGACCAGGACGAGACCGGGGACCGCGGCGGCGACGAGGAGGGCGCCGCCGACGGGGTGGACGGCGCCGCCGGGATCACCGGCGCCACCTGCCTGTACGCGGTCTACGACCCGGTGTCCGGGCGGTGCGTGATGGCCAGCGCCGGGCACCCCGGGCCGGCGCTGGTCAGCGAGGGCGGGGTGGTGGAGTTCCCCGAGCTGCCGGCCGGGCTCCCGCTGGGCGTGGGCGGCATGCCCTTCGAGGCCACCGAGCTCCAGCTGCCCGAGGGGAGCCGCCTCGTGCTGTTCACCGACGGCCTGGTGGAGGACCGCCACCGGGACTACGACGCCGGCGTGACCCTGCTCGCCGAGACCTTGTCCCGGCCCGGCCGCAGCCCCGAACAGGCCTGCGCGGACGTGCTCGCCTCGCTGCTGTACCCGGTGCAGAGCGACGACATCGCCCTGCTGATCGCCGACACCCGGCTGCTGGAGCGGGACCGGATCGCGGAGTGGGAGGTGCCGGGCGACCCCTCGGCCGTGTCGCGGGTGCGCAACGCCGGGGCCGCACAGCTGATGGCCTGGGGTCTGGAGGACATCTCCTTCACCACCGAGCTGATCCTCAGCGAGCTGATCACCAACGCCATCCGGTACGGGAGCGCGCCCGTCCGTGTACGGCTGCTGCGCGACCGCAGCCTGATCTGCGAGGTCTCCGACGGCAGCAGCACCGCCCCGCACCTGCGGTACGCGGCCACCACCGACGAGGGCGGCCGCGGGCTGTTCCTCGTCGCGCAGTACTCCGAACGGTGGGGCACCCGCTACACGGAGCGCGGCAAGGTCATCTGGGCGGAGCTGCCGCTGACCGGGGGCGCCGAGCCGCCGGCGCGGGTTCCGCTGGACTTGGACGAGCTGGAGGACCTGGCCTGGTGAGCCGGTCGCCGCACGGCCCCGGCCGTGGGCGTACGGGTCACACACGGGACGGGTCACACACGCGTCTGGTCACACGGGACAGGTCACACGGGCCGGGTCACACGGGCAAGGTCACACGGGCAAGGTCACACGGGCAAGGTCACACGGGCAGGGTCCGGGCCAGCAGGACCGCCACGTCGTCCTGCGGAGCACGCGGCAGCAGGCTCTCCAGGATCCCGTCGCACAGCTCCTCCAGCGGCTGCCGCACCCCGCGCAGCGCCTGCGCCAGCCGGTCCATGCCCTCGTCGAGGTCCCGGTCCCGGGCCTCGATGAGGCCGTCGGTGTAGAGCACGAGCAGGCTTCCCGGGGGCAGCGGCACCTCCTCGGTGCGGAAGTCCTGCCCGCCGGTGCCGAGCGGGGTTCCGGGCGGGCCGTCGAGGAAGGTGATGGTGCCGTCGGCCGCGGCCACGGCCGGCGGCGGGTGGCCGGCGCGGGCGATCACGCAGCCGCCCGTGGCCGGGTCGTGGACGGCGTAGACGCAGGTGGCCATCTCGTCCTCGCCCAGGTCGGCCACCACCGCGTCGAGCGAGCGGAGCATCCGCTCCGGGGGCACGTCGAGGCGCGCGAGGGTCCGTACGGCCGTGCGCAGCTGTCCCATGACGGCCGCCGCGTGGACCCCGTGGCCCATGACGTCCCCGATGACCAGCCCGGTCCGGCCGCCGGGCAGCTGTATGACGTCGAACCAGTCCCCGCCGACGTCGTGGTCGCTGGCCGGCAGGTAGCGCCCGGTGAGTTCGAGGCCGGTGACCTCGGGCAGCGCGCTGTTGGTGAGGCTGCGCTGGAGGGTGAGGGCGGCCTGCCGCTGCCGGGTGTACATCCGGGCGTTGTCGATGTTGAGGGCGGCGCGGGCGACCAGTTCGTCGATGAGGACGCGGTCCTCCTCGTCGAAGGGCTCGCGGTCGCGGACCCGGGTGACGGCGACCGCGCCGAGTACGGTGCCGCGCGCGACCAGCGGGACCAGGCGCGCTGAGCCCAGGGTGGCGAGGTAGCCGCGCAGGGGCCCGGCGCGCGGGTCCGTGATCAGCGCCGGGACGTCGGAGGCGTAGAGGTTCATGGGCCGGCCCTCGGCGATGACCTGTTCGTAGACCGAGTCCGCGGGGATCCGGAAGGTCTGGCCGGCGACGAGTTTCGCGGTGGGGGCGCCCGGGTCGGGGAAGGCGGCCGCCAGCCGGCGCATGAGGCCGCGTGTGGAGGCGGCGGCGACGGCGCCCTCGTCAGGACCGAGGACCGCTTCGAGGAGCTGTACGTCGGCCGAGTCCGCGAGCTGCGGCACCAGGACGTCCACGATCTCCTGGGCGGTCTGCCGCAGGTCCAGGGTGGTGCCGATGCGGGTGCCCGCCTCCGCCAGCAGGGCGAACCGGTGGCGGGCCCGTTCGGCGTCGGCCTGGGCCCGCTGGCCCTCGGTGATGTCGATGAGGGAGGCGATCAGGCCGAGGCGGCGCCCGGAGCCGTCGAGCAGCGGGGCGTACGAGCAGGACCAGGTCCGGTCGTGCTCGGGGTCGGCGGGGGTGCGCCCGGTGCGCCGGACGTCGACGACGGCCGTGCCCCGGTCGAGCACCTGCTGCATCATCGCCTCCAGCGCGGTGGCGTTGACCCCGGGCACCACCTCGGTGAGCCGTCGGCCGAGGTGTTCGGCGGCGGAGACCCCGTTCATATGGGCCAGGGCGTCGTTGACCCGCAGGAATCGCAGGTCGGGGCCGAGGGTGCCGAGGCCGATGGGCGACTGGGTGAAGAGGCTCTGGAGGGCGGCGAGGGAGTCCCGCATGTGGAGCACCTCGGAGGTCTCCACGGCGATGAGCATGGCCCCTCTGCGGCCCTGCGGGTCGGCGGCGGGGACGATCCACATCTCCATCGCGACGCGGTGGCCGTCGCGGTGGCGCACGGGCAGGGTGCCGACGACGGTCTCGCCCGCCTGGACGCGGCGGGTCAGCTGGTCGGCGAGCTCGCGGTTGGCCTCGGGGACGAGGACGGCGGTGCCGGGGCGGCCGAGGATGTCCTCCGGGCGGTGTCCGAGCAGGTCCTGGGCGGCGAGCGACCACTCTACGACGCGGCCGTCCGCGTCCTCCCGCCACAGGGCGATGGGCAGCAGCTCGCGGAGCACGCCCGCGTAGCCGACAGCCGCCACCGGCGGATCCGGGACCTCGCTCGTCGACTGGTACGTGTCCAATGCACCGACCTCACCCGGGGGGCCCGATTCCTACCGATTCACCCTATCCGAGGCATCGGCGCGGGGCTCTCCGTCCGGCGCCGCCGCAACCTGCTCGAATCCGGCTCTTGACTCCGGAGAAATAGGGAGGAAACTCATCAATACACCGGAATACCGGAAAGAGCCGCACCTCCCTCCGGAGACGTCCAGAGGCCCGCGTGACCCTGTTCCAGGCTCTGGCCAGGCCCCCGGCAGTACGTGCGAACCACGGGAGCCATCGGCGACGGCGGATGGCTCATGGCATCGACGAGACTGCCGGGGACTGTCGTGCCCGGGCCCCGTCGCCCGTATCCGCACCGGCAGCCGCAACCGCGTCGGCACTCGCGCCCGAACCCGTACCGAGGACCGCCGCGATGCCCTGCGCGAGGAACGGGATGCGGTGCGCCGGGATCCCCGCGATGTTGATCCGCCCCGAGGTCGTGCCGTAGATCGCGAACTGCCTGCGCAGCCGGAGCATCTGCTCGGCCGAAAGCGGCAGCATCGAGAACATTCCCTTCTGCCGCGCGAGCGACCGCGCCTGCACCTCGCAGCCCAGGGCGCTCAAGTGCGCGGTCAGGTCGGTGCGGTTGGCCGCGATGCGGCCGCGCATGACATCCAGTTCCGCCCGCCACAGGGCGCTCAGCCGCTCGTCCTCCAGGATCGTCGTCACGACGGCCGCGCCGTGCTCGGGCGGCATCGAGTAGAGCGTCCGGGCGGCGTTCTGGAGGGTCGTCTCGGCGTGCCGCACGGCCTGCCCCGACGCGCCGAGGACGATCGCGCAGCCGGTGCGGTCGCTGTAGAGGCCGAAGTTCTTCGAGCAGCTGACGGCTATGAGCATCTCCGGGACGCGAGCGGCCAGCATGCGGGTGGCCGCCAGGTCGGCTTCCAGGCCGCCGCCGAGCCCGTGGTAGGCGAGGTCGACGAAGGGCACCCAGCCGTCCCGGACGGCCAGTTCGGCCAGCGCCGCCCAGTCCTGCGGCGACGGGTCGACACCCGTGGGGTTGTGGCAGCAGCCTTGGAGCAGCACGACGTCGTCCCGCCGCACGCCGCTCAGCTCGCGCAGCACTCCGGCCGCGTCGAAGCCGCCGTCCGCGTCGACCCACCCGTACGGGCGCACCCGCAGCCCGGCGGCCTCCAGGATGGGGCGGTGGTTGACGTAGGCCGGGTCGCTGATCCAGACCGTGGTGCCGGGGCGGGTCCGGCAGACCAGGTCCGCCAGCAGCCGCAGCGCGCCGGAGCCCGCGACGGTCTGGACCGCCGCGGCCCGGCCGGCGGGGCCGCCGGACCCCTCGGAGCCCAGGACCATCTCCACCAGGGCGCGGTTGAAGGCGGTGTTGCCGGACAGGCCCCGGTACTCCTTGGACGCGGAGCGCTCCGCCAGACGGATCTCCGCCTCGCGCACGGCGGCCATGACGGGCGTGCGGCCCGCGGCGTCGCGGTAGACGCCGAGGACGAGGTTCAGGCGCTCGGGCCGCTCGTCGGCCGCGAACTCGGCGGTCAGGTCCCACAGCGGGTCGGTGGGGGGCGGCGGGAGGAGCTCAAGCATCTGCGGGAACCTCGGGGCGGGGGTGGGGGCGGACGGAGGGACGGCGGTTGGCGAGGACCACGCCGGCGGTGATGAGGGGTACGCCGACGAGGACGGCGAGGGCGGGCGACTCGTCGAGCAGGGGGATGGCGAGCAGCACCACGGCCACGGGGCTCAGGCTGCCGACGACGGCGCTGCGCTCGGCGCCCAGCCGGCGGATGGCGTAGGCGTACAGCAGGCCGGCGCACAGCCCGACCCCCAGCCCCTGCACCACGAGGAAGAGGACGATGTCGGCGCCCGCCGCGTGGGCGAGACCGGTGGGAAGCACCCCGGTCAGGACTAGGAGCCCGATCACCGCGAAGGAGGGCAGGCAGAGCAGTCCGATGGATCCGACCGGATCGAGGTCCACATCGCGCAGGCCCACCGTGTACAGGGCCCACAGGCCGCTGGCCACCAGGAGCGTGCCCGCGCCCGCCAGGACGCCGGTGTCCACCGGGACGACGTAGCGCCAGACGAGGGCGGCCACGCCGACGGCGATCAGCGCGAGCCCCGCCGCCTGTGTTCCCCGCGGGGCGCGGTGGCCGCGAGCGACCATGAGCGCGGAGACGAAGAGCGGGACCATGCCGGGGACGATCGAGCCGACGAAGGCGGCCGAGGTGAGGGCGCCGCCGTGCATCGCGGCCAGGAAGAACGGCACCCCCGCCCCGCAGATGATCTTGGCTGCGGGGCCCGGCCGCACTGCGGCGATGCGCCGGCGACGGCGCCACAGCGCGGGCAGCAGGACGACCAGCGGGACACCGAACCGCAGCAGGGCCGCGTCGGCGGGCAGCAGGGTGGAGGCGCTCAGGGCGCGGGCGCTGAGCGCGAAGGCGGCCCAGATCGACACGGTCACGAGCAGCGCCAGGGTGCCCCGGGCCTGTGGGGAGAGCCCGCGCCGGCCGGGGTGTCCGGCGCGCGGGCCCGCCGCATCGGGAGGCGCGGCCGCTGTGGAGGTGTTCGTCGCGACCAAGGGAAGTGCTCCAGCCTCTGAAACGGAACCGGTCTGGTCCGTCACTGGCAACGCTAGGGCTTCGGGCGGGGCAGCCGATTGCCAGTTCTGCCGCTCGGACATACGTTTGGGGCAGAATCTGCCAAGGAGTGGCCATGGACGCAGTCGATCTGCAGATCATCCGGGAATTGCAGGCCGACGGACGCCTGACCAACCAGGACCTCGCCGACCGGGTCCGGCTCTCCCCGTCCCCCTGCCTGCGCCGGGTCCGGCGCCTGGAGGAGGCGGGCCTCATCCGCGGCTACACGGCCATGGTCGACCAGGTCGCCTTCGGACTGCCGGTCACCGTCTTCGTCCGGATCCGGCTGGAGCGGCACACGGCGGAGGCGGTCCGGCTCTTCGAAGAGCACGTCGCGGTCATCGAGCACATCCAGGACTGCTACCTGATGGCGGGCAGCAGCGACTACCTGCTCCGCGTCGTCATCGAGGACCTGGAGGCGTACGAGGCCCTGGTGCGCCACCGGATCCACGCCATTCCCGGCATCGCCTCGATCGAGTCGAGCTTCGCCTTCGGCAGCGTCAAGCAGTCCAGGACGTACCCCCGCCCGGCACCGGGCAGGGCCCGTTGATCACGGACCGTCGACGACGCGGTAGCCCACTCCCGGGGTGGTGGTGATGACCTGCGGGTCACCGAGTTTGCGGCGGAGGCGGCCGATGGTCACCGCGACGGTGTTGGTGAAGGGATCGGCGTGCTCGTCCCAGACCTGTTCGAGCAGCGCCTCCGCGCTACGGAACGCCGGGCTCGCGTCCATCAGGGCTTCGAGCAGGGAGAACTCCTTCACCGAGAGGTCGAGCTGCCGCCCGTCGCGGGTGACCGTGCGGCGCAGCGGATCGAGTTCGATCCCGGCTGCGCGCAGGACGCGCGCCCGCACGGCAGGCCGGCGCCGGGCCAGGGAGCGGATGCGCAGGACGAGTTCGGGAAAATGGAACGGCTTGGCGAGGTAGTCGTCGGCGCCCAGGAGCAGCCCGCCGACCCGGTCGCCGGGCGCGTCGGCCGCGGTCAGCATCAGGACCATGACGCGGTCGTCCCGCGAGGTGATCATCCGGCAGAGGGTGTCGCCGTGGATGCCCGGCAGGTCGCGGTCGAGGACGACCACGTCGTAGGCAGTGGCGTCGAGCTTCGCCGCGGCCTCCAGCCCGTCGTAGGCGACGTCCACGGCCATGCCCTGGTCGCGCAGCCCCTCGACGAGGATGTCAGCGAGGGAGCGCGCGTCCTCGACCACCAGCACCCTCATGCCGCCGCTCCGTCGGCTCGGTCGGCCCCTGGCAGGGTGACGGTGACCCGTAGGCCGCCCTCGGGGCGCGCCCTCAGCTCCAGCGTGCCGCCGTGCGCCTCTGCGACGGCCGCGACGATGGAGAGGCCGAGCCCGGACCCGCGGCCCCGCCCGGTCCGGTCCGCGCCCAGCCGCCGGAACGGCTGGGCCAGCTCCGCGACCTGCCCCGGGTCCAGCACCGGCCCACCGGTCTCGACGGCCAGCCGCACCGTATCGCCGCCCGCCCGGGTGGAGACGCCGATCCGGCCCCCGGTGTCGTTGTGCGTGATCGCGTTGTCGACCAGGTTGTCGACCAGGCGGCGCAGCAGGCTCCGGCTGGCCCACACCTGCGCGCGGCCGTCCGCATCCGTACGGCGCACGGTGAGCTCCTTGGCGGCGATGTCCGGCGCCCGCGCGCCCAACGAGGCGGACACGACCTCCTCCAAGGGGACGCGCGCGGCATCGGTGAAATCGCCGTGCCGGCTGCGGGCGAGCACGAGGAAGCCCTCCAGCAGCCGGTCGACCTGATCGAGCTCGCCCCGCATCCGGCCCGCAAGCGCGAGCGTCTGCTCGGGTACGGGACCGGGCTTGGCGACGGCCACGTCCACGGCGGCCCGCATGGTGGCCAGCGGGGTGCGCAGTTCGTGGGAGGCGTTGGCCACGAAACGGCGCTGGGCGGCGAAGGAGCCCTCCAGCCGCTCCAGCAGTCCGTCGATGGTGTCGGCGAGGTCCTTCACCTCGTCGCCGGGGCCGGGGACGGCGAGCCGCTCGTGCAGGTTGTCGGCGGAGATGCGGCGGGTCGCCTCGGTCACCGTCCGCAGCGGGCGCAGCACCCGCCCGGCGACGAACCAGCCCAGGACGAGCGACACCACCGCCATGACGGCCAGCGCGACGGCCGAGCCCAGCAGGATCTGCGCGGACTGTGACTCCTGGACCCGCGCCAGCTGCTGCTCCAGCTCCTCGATACGGGCCTGCGCCCGCGCGGGTGTTCCGGGTTGTTCCGGGGCGGTGCCCGGCACGGCCCGGCTGGCCCTGCTGCCGGAGGCCACGGCCGCGGCGATGAGGAGCAGGGCGGTTCCGGAGAGCAGGAAGAGGCCGGCGTACAAGGCGGTGAAGCGCGCCCGCACGGTGCCGAGCCGACGGGGAGGAGCCCACTTCATCGTCCTGGTCCTCCCTCGGCGCCCGGTCCGGATCCGGTCCCCAGGGTATGCGCAGGGGCCTAACAGCGGCATGACAGCGCCCGTTCGGCCGGTGTCATGGCCTCCGCCGCAGGGTAGGGCCATGAACGATGAATCGAGGGCGACCATCGAGGTCGTCGGCCTGCGCAAACGCTTCGGACCGCAAGTGGCGCTGGACGGGATGGCCTTCACCGTCCGGCCGGGGCAGGTGACCGGCTTCGTCGGCCCCAACGGCGCCGGGAAGTCCACCACGATGCGGGTGATCCTGGGCCTGGACGCCCCCGACGGGGGCCGGGCCCTGGTCTGCGGGCGACCGTACCGGGACCTGCGCCATCCGCTGAAACACCTCGGGGCGCTGCTCGACGCCTCGGCGCTGCAGCCGGGCCGCACCGCCCGCAACCACCTGCTGTGGCTGGCCCACTCCCAGGGTCTGCCCGCCCGGCGGGTGGACTCGGTCATCGAGCAGGCCGGGCTGGGCAAGGCCGCCCGGAGGAAGGCGGGCGGCTTCTCGCTGGGCATGCGGCAGCGGCTCGGGATCGCCGCGGCGCTGCTCGGCGACCCGCCGGTCCTCATGCTGGACGAGCCGTTCAACGGGCTGGACCCTGACGGCATCGTCTGGATGCGCGGCTTCCTCTCCTCGCTGGCCCGGCAGGGCCGCGCCGTGCTCGTCTCCACCCATCTGATGGGCGAGCTCCAGGACACCGCCGACCATCTGGTGGTGGTCGGCCGCGGGAAGGTCGTCGCGGACACCGGCGTACGGGAGCTGCTGGCGGCCGCCTCCGGCGACCGGGTCACGGTACGGACGACGGCGCTCCTGCGGGCGACGTCCGTACTGCAGGCCGCCGGAGCGGTGGTGCGGGCGATGGGGCACGACGCGCTCAGTGTCTCGGGGCTGGCCGACGAGGGGATCGTGGCCGCGCTCACCGGGAGCGCGGTGCCGTTCTCCCACGTGTCGGCGCATCGCGCGACGCTGGAGGAGGCCTACATGGAGCTCACCCGGGACGCGGTGGAGTACCGCGGGGTGCCGGCCGGGGAGACGGCATGAGGGCCTCGGCCGGCTTCGCCCGGCTGCTGCACGCGGAGTGGACCAAGCTCCGTACGGTACGCGGCTGGGTGCTCGGCATGGCCGCCGCGGCCCTGGTGACGGTGGTGGTCGGGCTCCTCGGCACGGCCGCCCCGGAGCCTCCCGGCCAAAGCTCCTCCGGCCAGGGCGACGGCTTCCCCCTGGGCCCCGGCGGCGAGGCCGTCAACGACAGCTTCTACTTCGTCCACCGGACGCTGGAGGGCGACGGCAGCATCACGGTTCCGGTGACCGCGCTCGCCGGGGTGCTCGACACCGCTCCCGGGAGGACGGCCGGGGGCGTCCCGCCCTGGGCTAAGGCCGGGATCATCGTCAAGGCGAGCCTGGAGCAGGGGTCTTCGTACGCCGCGGTCATGGTCACCGGCGGCCACGGGGTGCGCATGCAGTACGACTACACCCACGACACGGCCGGCGTCCCCGGCGGGGTGTCCGAACGGTCCCCGCGCTGGCTGCGGCTGGTCCGGTCGGGCTCCACCCTCACCGGCTACGCGTCGGTGGACGGCGCGGGCTGGAGCCGGGTCGGCGCCGCCGACCTGTCCGGGCTGCCGGCGACCGTGCAGGCGGGGCTGTTCGTGACGACCCCCCAGGCCAAGGACGAGACGGCGGTCGGCACGGGCTTCAGCCCCGCCGTGGCGACCGGCACCTTCGGCCGCCCCGACCTCCGGGGCGACTGGTCCGGCGGGAGCTGGACCGGCACACCGGTCGGCGACGACGCCGGCACCTCCGGCAGCTACACGAACACCACGAAGGGCGGATTCACCGAGTCCGGCTCCACGCTCAGCGTGACCGGGGCTGGGGACATCGCCCCGGTGGTGGGCGGACCCGCCATGGGCAACGCCTACTCCCTGGAGAACTTCCTCGTCGGCGCGTTCGCCGGGCTGATCGTGGTGATCTCCCTGGGCACGGTCTTCATCACCGCCGAGTACCGGCGCGGGCTGATCCGCACCACCCTGGCCGCCCACCCCGGGCGCGGCCGGGTACTCGCCGCCAAGGCCTCCGTGGCAGGGTCCGCCGCCTTCGCCGCCGGGCTGGTCGCCGCCGCCGTCACGATCCCGCTCGGTGAACAGGGCGCGCGGGGCCGGGGCTTCCGGGTCTTCCCGGTCTCCACCGCCACGGAACTGCGCGTCGTGGTGGGCACCGCCCTGCTGTTCGCCGTCACCGCCGTGCTCGCCCTGTGCGTCGGCGCCCTGCTGCGGCGCAGCGCCCCGGCGGTCGCCCTGGTCGTCGCGTCGCTGGTGCTGCCCTACGTGCTCGCCACTGCCTCGGTGCTGCCCGCGGGCGCCTCGGAGTGGCTGCTGCGGGTGACCCCGGCCGCCGGTTTCGCCGTCCAGCAGACGCTCCCCCGCTACGCGCAGGTCGTCAGCGTCTACGAGCCCTCGACCGGCTACCACCCGCTGCCGCCTTGGGGCGGTCTCGCGGTGCTCTGCGGGTATGCGGCGCTCGTCGGCGGCCTGGCGCTCGTACGACTCCGCGGGAGGGACGCATGAGGCACGTACTGCACGCCGAGTGGACCAAGCTGCGCACCGCCGGGGGAACGGGCGCGCTGCTGCTCCTGGCGATCGCGCTGACCGTGGCGCTGGGTGCCGGGACGTCCCGGGCGGTGATCTGCCCCGACGCGGGGTGTGGTGAGGACGGCGTGCGGGTCGCCCTCACCGGCGTCACGCTCGGCCAGGCGGTCGTCGCCATCGCCGCCGTGCTGGCGGTCAGCGGGGAGTACGGCACCGGCATGATGCGCACCACCCTCACGGCCGTGCCGCACCGGATCGGCGTCCTGACCGCGAAGGCCGCGGTGCTCACCGCGGTGGTGTCGGCCGCCGGGACCGTCGCCGTCCTCGGCTCCCTTCTTGCCGGGCGCCTCATCCTGCCGGGCAACGGCTTCACCGCGGCCCACGGCTACCCGCCGCTGTCCCTGGCGGACGGGGCGACCCTGCGCGCCGCCGCGGGGTCGGTCCTCTACCTCGCCCTGATCGCCCTGCTCAGCCTCGGCGTCGCGGCGGCGGTCCGGGAGGCCGCGACCGCCGTCGGCACCGTCCTCGGGCTGCTGTACCTCTTCCCGGTCGTCGCGCACGTGGTGGGCGACCCGGAGTGGCAGCGCCGCCTGGCGCAGGTCGCGCCGATGAGCGCCGGGCTCGCCGTGCAGTCCACCACCGGCCTGGACCGGCTGGTCATCGGCCCCTGGGCCGGCCTGGGCGTACTCGCCGCGTGGGCGGCCGCGGCCCTGCTCACCGGCGGGCTCGTGCTGCGCCGGCGCGACGCCTAGCCCCCCGCGCCGGCGACCTGCCCGGCGAAAGCCGCGTAGGCCTTCTCGTCGAAGAGGACGAACCGGACCTCCTCCACCTCGGTCCGGGCCTCCCGTACGGTCTGCACCGCGATCCGCGCCCCGTCGTCCATGGGCCACCCGTAGATGCCGGTGGAGATCGCGGGGAAGGCGACCGTACGGGCTCCCAACTCGTCGGCGACCCGCAGGGATGCGCGGTAGCAGGAGGCGAGGAGCTCCGAGCGGTCCTCCTCGCGGGACCAGACCGGGCCGACGGTGTGGATGACGTGCGCGGCGGGCAGGCGGCCGGCCGTGGTGGCGACGGCCCGGCCCGTGGGCAGGCCCTTGCCGTAGTGCGAGCGGCGCAGGTCCTCGCAGGCGGCGAGGATCTCCGGGCCGCCGCGCCGGTGGATGGCGCCGTCGACCCCGCCGCCGCCGAGCAGCGAGGAGTTCGCGGCGTTGACGATCGCGTCGGCCTTCTCGGCGGTGATGTCGCCGCGGACCAGGGTGATGCGGACCATCAGGAGTCCTTTCGCAGGTGGCGCCAGACCGCCTTGGCCGCGTTGTGCCCGGACATGCCGTGGACGCCCGGTCCGGGCGGGGTCGCCGAGGAGCAGATGAAGACGGCCGGGTGGGCCGTGGCGTACGGAAAGAGGGAGATCCTCGGGCGCAGCAGGAGCTGGAGTCCCGAGGCGGCGCCGCAGGCGATGTCCCCGCCGACGTAGTTGGGGTTGCGGGCGGCGAGTTCGGGCGGACCGGCGGTGGCGCGGGCCAGGACCAGGTCGCGGAAGCCCGGTGCGAAGCGCTCCAGTTGGCGTTCGACGGCGTCGGTGAGGTCTCCGTCCCAGCCGGCGGGGACATGGCCGTACGCCCAGAACACGTGCTTGCCCGCGGGTGCGCGGCCGGGGTCGGCGAGGCTGGGCTGCGCGGTGATGAGGAAGGGGTTGCGCGGGGCGCGGCCGCCCGAGGCGAGCTGGAGGGCGGCGTCGATGTCGCGGGCGAGGGGGCCGATCTGGACGGTGCCGGCCCGGCGGGGCTCCTCGGCGGTCCACGGGACGGGTCCGTCCAGGGCGTAGTCGATCTTGAACACGGAGGCGCCGTACCGGTAGCCGTCGTAGGCGCGCCCCAGGCGGGCGATCCGGGCCAGCGCCGTCGGCGAGGTGTCGAAGACGTAGGTGCGGGCGGGAGGGAGGTCGTCGAGCCGTTTGACCTCGAAGCCGGTGTGGACGGTGCCGCCGAGGTCGCGCAGGTACGCGGCGAGGGCGTCGGGGACGGCCTGCGAGCCGCCGCGCGGCATCGGCCAGCCGTTCGCGTGCGCGGCCAGGGCGAAGACCAGGCCGACGGCGCCGGTGGCGATCCCGCCGAGCGGGGCGATGACGTGCGCCACGAGCCCGGCGAACAGGGCGCGCGCCCGCTCGTCGCGGAAACGGCGCAGGAGCCAGGTGGAGGGGGGCAGTCCGGCCAGCCCGAAGCGGGCGAGGGTGAGCGGGTCGCGGGGCAGCGCGGTGCTCGGCAGGGACATGAAGTCCCGGGCCAGGGTGTCCCATTTGCCGAGGAACGGCGCGACGAGCCGCCGGTAGGTGCCCGCGTCCCGGGGGCCGAAGGACGCCGCCGTCTCCGCGACCGAGCGGGAGAGGACGGCGGCCGTGCCGTCGTCGAAGGGGTGCGCCATCGGGAGCGGGGCGTGCAGCCACTCCAGCCCGTACCGCTTCAGCGGCATGGTGGCGAAGACCGGCGAGCCGATGCCGAGCGGGTGCACCGCCGAGCAGGGGTCGTGCCGGAAGCCGGGCAGGGTCAGCTCCTCGGTCCGGGCTCCGCCGCCGATCGTGTCGGCGGCTTCGAAGACGGCCACCGAGAGGCCGCGCCGGGCCAGTTCGACGGCGGCCGTCAGCCCGTTGGGCCCCGCCCCCACCACGACCGCATCGAGAATCGACGGCACTTGCGACTCCTTCGTCCGGCGGCGCCTGCGCCCCCAGGATATTCCGCCCGACCGGGCGGGCCGACCCGCTCTACGCGCCCCGCAGCAGCTCCCGGATCCGTACGGCGGTGGCCTCGTCCCGTCCGACGGCGAACGGCAGCGTGTTGTCCCGGTCCACCCGGAAGGGGATGCCGGCGACGGTGCTCTGCGCCCCGCCCGCCTCGGCGACCAGCAGCAGGCCGGCCGCGTGGTCCCAGGCCGAGGGCCAGGTGAAGGCCAGGCCGTCCATCTCGCCGCGGGCCACCCTCAGGTACTCCAGGCCCGCGGAACCGCACGGGCGGGCGGCGATCCCGGGCACGTCCAGGCGGCTCAGGGTCTGCTTGTCCGCCTCGGAGGTGTACAGCGGGTGGGCCATGGCCACGCGCAGGTCGGCGCCGGGCTCCGGGGAGCCGCTGCGGATCCGCTCGCCGTTGACGTACGCGCCCTGCCCGCGCACGGCGGTCGCCAGCTCCTCCAGCGCCGGGGCGAAGGTCCACGAGGCGAGGATCTCCCCGCGGTGGGCCAGCGCCACCAGGGTGCAGAAGGCGGGGTCGCCGTTCACGAACTGCCGGGTGCCGTCGACCGGGTCCACGATCCACACCGGCGCGTCGGCGCGCAGCGCCCCGTACACGGTCGGATCGGCGTGCACGGCCTCCTCGCCGACGACGGCCGAGCCGGGCAGCAGCCGGGTCAGGGCGGCCGTGAGGTTCTCCTCCGCCCGGCGGTCGGCGATGGTCACGAGATCGTGCGGGCCGCTCTTCTCGTCGACCTCGTGCTCGGCGAGCTGCCGGAACCGCGGCATGATCTCGACCGCCGCCGCCTTGCGGACGGCTTCTTCCACGTCGGACAGGCCCTGGGCCAGGAACTCATCGATCATGTGTCCATCACACCACGCCCGGCCGGCAAACCCCACCGGCAATCCCCGGCGCCGGGCCGGACACCGGGTGGACTCCCGGTGAACCGGCCTGTCCGGGCGCCCGGGAAGCCGAGATCAGCGGGGCAGGCGGTCGCGCCACATGAGCGCCGTGTACAGCAGCAGGGACGAGGCCAGTCCCACCGCCCAGCCGTAGTCCGAGAGCGGGCGCAGGAGCGGGATCAGCCCGTCCTCGGGGAAGGGGCCCCGGCCGGGAGCCGAGTGCGAGCCGCCGATGGCCAGCACGCCGCCGGCGAGGAACACGGCCACCGCCCGCGGGTTCCAGCCGCCCCGGTACCAGTACGGCCCGGCCGCCCGGTAGAGGTCGGGCAGCGACAGCCGGGTGTGGCGGACGATCCAGTAGTCGGCGATGAGGATGCCCGCCACCGTGCCGAGCAGCCCGCCGACCAGGCCGAGCCAGGTGAAGATGTACAGCTCGGGGGTGGAGGTCAGCTTCCACGGCATGATCAGTACGCCGACCACCCCGGTGATCAGCGCCCCCCTGCGGAAGTTGATCAGGCGGGGCGCCAGGTTGGCCAGGTCGTAGGCCGGGGAGACCACGTTCGCCGCGATGTTCACCGAGATGGTCGCGACGAGCACGGTGACCAGGGCGTAGAGCAGCCCGAAGGCGTTGTCGGCCTTGGCGACCAGCTCCACCGGGTCCCAGATCGGCGTGCCGTACACCGCCTCGGAGCCGGAGGTGACGAACACCGACAGCAGCGCGAAGAGGGTCATCGTCGTCGGCAGCCCCAGGGACTGGCCGAGGATCTGGGAGCGCTGGCCGGCGCCGAAGCGCGTGAAGTCCGGGATGTTGAGCGAGAGGGTCGACCAGAAGGCGATCATCCCCATCAGCGACGGGAAGAAGACCGGCCAGAAGTCCGCGCCCCAGCCGAGCCGGGACGGCTGGTTCAGCAGCTCGCCGAAGCCGCCGGCCTTCACCCCGATCCACACCAACAGCGCCAGGGCGCCGACGATGACGAAGGGCGCGGCCCAGTTCTCGAAGCGCCGCAGGGTCTCCATCCCCCGGTAGATGATGGCGAGTTCGAGGGCCCAGAAGAGGACGAAGCACAGCCACAGCGTCCAGGGCTGGCCGGCGATCTCCCCCGCGTCCGCCCAGCCGCCGAAGATCTTGCCGAGCAGGACGAAGATCCCGGACCCGCCGATCCAGGTCTGGATCCCGAACCAGGCGCAGGCCACCGCCGCCCGGATCAGCGCGGCCAGATTGGCCCCGCGCACCCCGAAGGAGGCCCGCGCCAGCACCGGGAACGGGATCCCGTACTTGGGTCCGGCGTGCCCGGTGAGCAGCATCGGTACCAGCACGATCAGGTTGGCCAGGGCGATGGTGAAGACGGCCTGTTTCCAGTCCATCCCCAGGGCCACCAGCCCGGAGGCGAGCAGCCAGGAGGGGATGTTGTGCGCCATGCCGACCCACAGGGCCGTGAAGTTGTACGTCGTCCAGCGCCTGGCCTCGACCGGTACGGGGAGCAGGTCGGTATTGGCGAAGCGGCCGTCGGAGGGAACTTCCCCGGGCGCGAGCTCGACGCGGTCCCCGGTGTCGCCGATCGTGTGCTCCGGCATGCGCGCACGTCCCTTCGGGTCGGGAGGGGTCAGGGTCTGAACGCGGGGATGACGTGCAGGCCGTAGGCGTCGATCGCGGCCTCCCGCGCGTCGTGCATGGCGTAGACGGCGAACTGGTCGACGCCGAGGTCGCGCAGGGCCCGCAGCTTCTCGATGTGGGCCTCGACCGGTCCCAGCAGGCAGAAGCGGTCGACGATCTCGTCGGGGACGAAGTCGGTCGACGGGTTGCCTGCGCGGCCGTGGTGGCTGTAGTCGTAGCCCTGGCGGGACTTGATGTACTCGGTGAGCTCGTCCGGGACCATGGAGGAGTGCTCGCCGTAGCGGCCGACCAGGTCGGCGACGTGGTTGCCGACCATGCCGCCGAACCAGCGGCACTGGTCGCGGGCGTGGTCGAGGTCCTCGCTCACGTACGCGGGGGCCGCCACGCAGATGGTGATGTCGGCCGGGTCGCGGCCGGCCGCCGCCGCGGCCTCCCGGACCGACTTGACCATCCGCTCGGTGAGGTAGAGGTCGGCGAGCTGGAGGATGAACCCGTCCGCCTTCTCGCCGGCGAGCGCGAGCGCCTTGGGCCCGTACGCCGCCATCCAGACCGGGAGGCGGCCCTCCCGGACCCAGGGGAGGCGGACCGGGTTCCCGTCCACGAGCGCCTCGCGGCCTTCCGCCAGATCGCGGATGACCCCGATGGCCTCGCCGAGGCGGGCCAGGGTGTTGGGTCTGCGCCCGGCGACCCGCATCGCGGAGTCCCCACGCCCGATCCCGCACACGGTGCGGTTGCCGAACATGTCGTTGAGGGTGGCGAAGGTGGAGGCGGTCACCTCCCAGGTGCGGGTGCCCGGGTTGGTGACCATCGGGCCGACGTGCAGCTTCCGGGTGTGCTCCAGGATCTGGCTGTAGATGACGAACGGCTCCTGCCACAGCACGGCGGAGTCGAAGGTCCAGCCGTAGCGGAACCCGTTGCGCTCCGCGCGGCGCATGAGGCTGACGACCTGCGAGGCGGGCGGGTCGGTTTGCAGGACGAGGCCGAAGTCCATGGCGGGCTGCTCCTTGCGTGCGCTTACAGGTACTGGCAGGTGGAGCGGTGGATGAAGGCGCCGTGCCCGGCGCGGCCGGTGAACTCGCGCCGGTCGATGACGAGTTCACCGCGGGAGAGGACCGTGTCGACGCGTCCGGTGATCCGCTTGCCCTCGTACGCCGAGTAGTCCACGTTCATGTGGTGCGTCTCGGCGGAGATGACCTGCTCGGCGTGCGGATCGTAGAGGACGATGTCGGCGTCGGAACCGGGCGCGATGGTGCCCTTGCGGGGGTAGAGGCCGAACATCCGGGCCGGGGTCGCGCAGGCGATCTCGATCCAGCGGCGGCGGCTGATGTGCCCGTCCAGGACAGCCTGGTGGAGGAGGTCCATCCGGTTCTCCACCCCCGGCAGTCCGTTGGGGATCTTGGAGAAGTCGCCGCGGCCCAGATCCTTCTGGCCGCGGAAACAGAAGGGGCAGTGGTCGGTGGAGACCACTTGGAGGTCGTTGGTCCGCAGCCCCCGCCACAGCGCCGCCTGGTGTTCGCGGGGGCGCAGCGGGGTGGAGCAGACGTACTTGGCGCCCTGGAAGTCGGGCTCGGCGAGGTTGTCGGTGGACAGGAAGAGGTACTGCGGGCAGGTCTCCCCGAAGACGGGCAGGCCCTTGTCGCGGGCGGCGGCCAGCTCGGCCACCGCCTCCTCCGCCGAGACGTGGACGACGTAGAGCGGGGAGCCGGCGACGCGCGCCAGCTGGATGGCGCGGTGCGTGGCCTCGGCTTCGAGGAGCACCTTGCGGACCTCGCCGTGGTGGCGGGGGTCGGTCTCCCCGCGGGCCAGGGCCTGCTCGACGAGGACGTCGATCGCGATGCCGTTCTCGGCGTGCATCATGATCAGCCCGCCGTTGGAGGAGGCCCGCTGCATGGCGCGCAGGATCTGCCCGTCGTCGCTGTAGAACACGCCGGGGTAGGCCATGAACAGCTTGAAGGAGGTGACGCCTTCCCCGACGAGGAGGTCCATCTCCTTCAGAGTGCCCTCGTTGACGTCCGAGAGGATCATGTGGAAGGCGTAGTCGACGGCGCAGTGGCCGTCGGCCTTGTCGTACCAGGTGTCGAGCCCGGCGCGCAGCGGCTGGCCCACGCTCTGCACGGCGAAGTCGACGATGGTGGTGGTGCCGCCCCAGGCGGCGGCCCGGGTTCCCGTCTCGAAGGTGTCCGAGGCGGAGGTGCCGCCGAAGGGGAGCTCCATGTGGGTGTGCGCGTCGACCCCGCCCGGGATGACGTACTTCCCGCCCGCGTCGATCGTACGGTCGGCCGTCCAGGCCTCGGCGGCGGCCGAGCCGTGCGCGGCCAAGGCCGCCACGCGGCCGTCCTCGATCAGGACGTCCGCGTGCAGTTCGTCGGCGGCGGTGACGACCAGGCCGCCGCGGATCAGGGTGCGGATGCTCATCGGATCCCCCTACTGGATGCTGCGGAGCGCCTGTTCGAGGATCTCGGCGCCCTCTTCCGCCTCGGCGACGGTCAGGGAGAGCGGCGGCGCGATGCGCAGCACGCTGGTGTCGTACCCGCCGCCCTTGCCGACCAGCAGTCCGCCCGCGCGGGCGGCCTCCAGGACGGCGGCGGCCGCGTCCGGGTCGGCCTGGTCGGTGCCGGGCCTGGTCAGCTCCAGGCCGGCCATCAGGCCCCGGCCGCGTACCTCCCGTACGGCGGGCGCGTGGGCGGCGATCGCGCGCAGCCGCTCCAGGAGGAGGCCGCCGACGCGCCGGGCGTTGCCCTGGAGGTCGTGGTCCAGCAGGTAGGCGAGGTTGGCGTTGCCCGCCGCCATGGTGACCGGGGAGCCGCCGAAGGTGGAGATGGAGTTGGAGTCGAGGCAGTTCATCACCTCCGCGCGGGCGACGACCCCGCCGATGGACATGCCGTTGCCGATGCCCTTGGCGAAGGTGAGGATGTCCGGCGGGCCGTTCTGGGCGTGGGCCTGCCAGCCCCAGAAGTTGTCGCCCGTACGCCCCCAGCCGGTCTGCACCTCGTCGCTGATCCAGAGGATGCCGTGGCGGTCCAGGACCTCGCGGAAGGCTCCGTAGAGGCCGTCGGGCGGGGAGGTGAAGCCGCCGACGCCCTGGACGGGCTCGGCGATGAGCGCGGCCGCTCCCCCGCGGGCCTGGCCGAGGACGTCTTCGAGGTCCGCGACGGCGGCGGCGGTGAAGTCGGCGTCGGAGAGGTGGGCGAAGGGGCCGCGGGTGCGGACGGCGCCGTGGACGTAGTACGTCTGGAGCGGCGAGAGGCTGGTCGGGGACCAGCCGCGGTTGCCCGTGACGGACACGGTGGAGAAGGACCGGCCGTGGTAGCTGTTGCGCATCGCCAGGATCTGGTTGGAGCGGCGGTACGCCGTCGCGAGCAGCAGGGCGGTGTCGTTGGCCTCGGTGCCTGAGGTGGTGAAGAAGACCCGGGCGTCGGGGATGCCGGACAGGGCGGCGATCCGCTCGGCCAGCTCGATCATCGGGCGGTTGAGGTAGAGGGTGGAGGAGTGGATGATCCGTCCGGCCTGTTCGGAGACGGCCTTGGTGACCTCGGGCAGGGCGTGGGCGGTCATCGTGGTGAGGATGCCGCCGAAGAAGTCGAGGTAGCGGTTGCCGTCGGCGTCCCAGACGTGGCGGCCCTCGCCGTGGGTCAGCTCGATGGGGCGGTCGTAGTAGAGCGCGAGCCAGTCGGGCAGGACGGAACGGTGGCGGCTGTGCAGGGGGATGGGGTTGCTCACGGTTGTACAAGCCCTCCGTAGGCGTCGGGGCGGCGGTCGCGGTAGAAGGCCCACTGGGTGCGGACTTCCTCGATGAGGCCGAAGTCGAGGTCGCGGATGAGGAGTTCCTCCTCCTTGTCGCTGGCGACATCGCCCACGAACTTGCCGCGCGGGTCCACGAAGTAGCTGGTGCCGTAGAAGTCGTTGTCGCCGTACTCCTCCCGGCCCACGCGGTTGATGGCCGCGACGAAGTACTCGTTGGCCACGGCGGATGCGGGCTGTTCCAGCTGCCACAGGTGCGAGGAGAGGCCGCGGTGGGTGGCGGACGGGTTGTACACCAGCTGGGCGCCGGCCAGGCCCAGTTGGCGCCATCCCTCGGGGAAGTGGCGGTCGTAGCAGATGTACACGCCGACCCGGCCGACGGCGGTGTCGAAGACGGGCCAGCCGAGGTTGCCCGGGCGGAAGTAGTACTTCTCCCAGAAGCCCTTGACCTGGGGGATGTGGTGCTTGCGGTACTTGCCGAGGTAGCTGCCGTCGGCGTCGATGACGGCGGCGGTGTTGTAGTAGAAACCCTCGCTCTCCCGCTCGAAGACGGGGACGACGACCACCATGCCGGTCTCGCGGGCGAGGTCCTGCATGCGGTGGACGGTCGGGCCTTCGGGGACGGCCTCGGCCCATCGGTAGTGCTCGGGCTCCTGGACCTGGCAGAAGTAGGGGGCGTTGAACACCTCCTGGAAGCCGATGATCTTCGCACCCTGGGCGGCGGCCCGGCGGGCGTGCTCCTCGTGCTTGGCGATCATCGACTCGGTGTCTCCGGTCCAGGTGGCCTGGACCAGCGCGGCGCGGACGACTTGGGCCATGAGCTGCTCCTCGCGACGGGCGACGGGAACGCCGGTTCTACGCACGTAGACGGTGTACGTAGGGAGTAGAACGTAGGCCTCGTCACAGCGTGGGGCAAGACCGCCGTGCGCGGTTGGAGTAGTCGATCACGTTACGTCGTCCCGTGGTCGATTGCGGTCAGGAGACGGGCGGTTTACGCCGTGGCGATGCCTGCCACGCGGCGTCGGCGCGTTCCGCCCGCGGCCGAAGCGGGCGCCGCGCGGGGCCTGCCGGGCCGTCTCGGGCTCCCGTTCCGGGGGGCCGAAGCGGGCGCCGCGCGGGGCGGGGGCGGTGAAACGCCCCGCGCCGCCGCCAGTTGACTGATCACCAGCGAAGTCGCGGTCTCCATGACCGCATTGGACCCCACCAGTGTTACGGGCGGGCTACGGGCGTCTCAAAGCTTCACGGCGATCCCGGTGTGCGGCCGCTTCCCCCGCCGCGCCACCGAGGCGGGCAGGTCCACCGCCCAGAACTGCCAGGTGTACTTCCGGGACATCAGCCGGCGCACCCTCTTCAGCCCGGCCTCGTCCAGCAGCCGCGCCTCGCCCTCCAGCACGGGCGCCCCCTCCGCCACGCGCCCCCGCACGTCGCACGCGGCGACGGTGACCCGCGCGTTGTTGCGTATCCGCTTCACCTTCCACGAATCGCTGCGCGTCCATACGTACAGCTCACCGCCGTCGGCCACCGCCCACACCGGAGTGGCGACGGGTGTGCCGTCCTTCCGGAAGGTGGTGAGGCTGACGTACCTGCCCCGGTCCAGCTCTTCAAGAGTCATGACCGGAGCCTAAGGGTGGCGGTGGCCCCCTCCAGCCGGCGGGCCTGCCGGCTGGAGCCGGTGTGGCCGGCGGCGGCGCCCGGGTGGCGGAGGACCAGGTCGCCCTGGTCCTTGGCACGGCCTCGGCCCTCGGGGACGGCGCAGGCCGCGAGCAGGAGACCGACCGCGAGCAGCGCACCGAGGAGTCCGAGACCGAGTCGCTTGGATGCGTTCGTGGCTGACACGCCTTCACGCTTCCCCCGCGCTCTCACCGCCGATTGGTCCGTTCGGCCGCCGCGCCCGCCCGAACGACGGGGCCCGTGGGGCCGGTCGGACCCGCACCGGGCCCGGGGCGGCGGGAACTAGGCGGGAACGACGGCGCAGCGCCTCAGCAGCTCGTCCAGGGAGAGCCCGAGCGCCTCGGCGAGGGCCGCGACCGTGAAGAAGGCGGGGGTGGGCGCCCGGCCGGTCTCGATCTTGCGCAGGGTCTCGGCGGAGAGCCCGGCGCCAGCGGCGACCTCGACCATGCTGCGGGCGCCGCGAGCCTCGCGCAGAAGGGCGCCCAGACGCTCGCCGCGCTCGCGCTCTTCGGGGGTGAGAGGGGTACGGACCATGCCCTCATCCTACCCGACACACCAATAAGTATCCCGTTATAGTTATACCGGTATAGTTATTGGCATGGTGGAACTGAAGACGGACCGACAGATCGACGAGATGCGCGCCGCGGGCCGGGTGGTCGCGCACGCCTTGGCAGCCGTACGGGAGGCCGCGCGCACCGGGGTGTCCCTGCTGGACCTGGACCGGGTGGCCCACGAGGTGCTGCGGGAGGCCGGCGCGAGCTCTCCCTTCCTGGGCTACCGGCCGCAGTTCGCGCCCGTGCCCTTTCCCGCCGTGGTGTGCGCTTCGGTCAACGACGCGATCGTGCACGGCATCCCCGACGGGTACCGGCTGCGCGACGGCGACCTGATCAGCATCGACTGCGGGGCGGAGCTCGGCGGCTGGGTCGGGGACGCGGCGGTGAGCTTCACGGTCGGCCGGCCGCGCCCGGCCGACCTCCGGCTGATCGAGGCCGCCGAGGCGGCCCTCGCGGCCGGGATCGCCGCCGCCGTGCCCGGCAACAGGATCGGGGACATCGCCCACGCCATCGGCACGGTCGGCCGCGCCGCCGGATACGGCATTCCGGACGGCTTCGGCGGCCACGGCGTCGGCCGCGGCATGCACGAGGACCCGGGCGTGCCCAACGAGGGCCGGCCGGGCCGCGGCATGAAGCTGCGCCCCGGCATGGTCCTCGCCATCGAGCCGATGCTGATCGCCGGCGGTACGGACGACTACCGGTGCGACGGGGACGGCTGGACCCTGCGCACCCTCGACGGCAGCCGGGCCGCGCACGCGGAGCACACGGTCGCGATCACCGACGAGGGCCCGAGGGTCCTCACCTCGCCGTAAGGCCCCAAGTCCCCAAGGCCCCCGAGCCCCTACGGCTTCCCGTGCGGGCGGACCACCATGGCGGAGCCGCCGCCCCGCCGGCTCGTCTCGGCCGCCGCCAGCCAGCGGCCGTCCGGCAGCCGCTGCACGCCGGTCGCGGCGCCGATCTCCGGGTTCTGCCGGAAGCCCTGGCCGAGCGCCTCCAGCTCCGCGCGCAGCGGGCTGTTCCACAGGCCCGGCTCCAGCTCGGTGGTGGTCTGGTTGCGCTGGCTGGCCCGCGGCGCCGCGATGGCGTCGACGAGCGGCAGGCCCCGGTCCAGGTGGCCGGTCAGGGTCTGCAGGACGGTGGTGATGATGGTGGCACCGCCCGGGGAGCCCACCGCGAGGACGGGCCGCCCGTCGTCCAGCACGATGGTCGGGGACATGGAGGACCGCGGCCGCTTGCCGGGGCCGGGCAGGTTCGGGTCCGGGACACCGGGCGCGGCCGGAGCGAAGGAGAAGTCCGTCAGCTCGTTGTTGAGCAGGAAGCCGCGGCCCGGGACGGTGATCGCGCTGCCGCCCGTGGACTCGATGGTCAGGGTGTAGGAGACCACGTTGCCCCAGCGGTCGGCGACCGTCAGGTGGGTGGTGTTCTCCCCCTCGTAGGTGGTCGGGGCGGCCTGCCCGGTCGTGGCGCAGGGTACGGGGCTGCGCGGGTCCCCGGGGGCCAGCGGGCTGGTCAGCGCCCGGTCCGGCCTGATCAGGCAGGCGCGCGAGTCGGCGAACCGCTGGGAGAGCAGTTCGCGCGTCGGCACGTCCTCGGCGGCCGGATCGCCGACCCAGCGGCCCCGGTCGGCGAAGGAGATCCGGGAGGCTTCGATGAACCGGTGCAGGTACTGCGCCTCGGACAGCTTCGAGAGGTCGGTCCCCTCCAGGATGTTCAGCGCCTCGCCGACGGTGGTGCCGCCGGAGGAGGAGGGCGCCATGCTGTAGACGTCCAGGCCGCGGTAGCCCACCCGGGTCGGGGCCTGGCGCTTGGTCGCGTACGCGCGCAGGTCGCCGGCGGTCAGGTCGCCGGGCCGGACGTTGCGCGTGGCCGCCGGGTCCACCGGTGGCTTGCGGACGGCTTGGACGATGTCGTCGGCGATGGGCCCCTTGTAGAGGGCGCCGGTTCCCTTTCGCCCGAGCTCGGCGTACGTGGCGGCCAGGTCCGGGTTCTTGAAGGTGGAGCCCACCACGGGCAGGGCGCCGTTCGGCAGGAACAGCTTCCGCGTGTCGGGGAAGTCCTTGAACCGGTTTTGGTTGGCCTCGGTCTGGGCCCGGAAGGTGGGATCCACGGTGAAGCCGTCGCGGGCCAGTTTCCCGGCGGGCTCGAGCAGCCGGCCGAGCGGGCGGCTGCCCCAGGCGTCGAGCGCGCTCTTCCAGGTGGCCGGGGTGCCGGGGACGCCGACCCCGCGGCCGCTGGTCTGGCCCTCGGCGAAGGGGATGGGGACGCCGTTCTCCTGGAAGAGGGTGGCGGTGGCCGTGGCGGGGGCGGTTTCGCGGCCGTCGATGGTCTGCACCCGGCGGGACGCGGCGTCGTAGTAGACGAAGTAGCCGCCTCCGCCGATGCCGGCCGAGTAGGGCTCGGTGACGCCCAGCGCGGCGGCCGTGGCGACGGCCGCGTCGACGGCGTTGCCGCCGGAGCGCAGGACGGCGATACCGGCGGCGGAGGCGTCCGCGTCGACGCTGGCGACGGCCCCGCCGTAGCCGGCGGCGACGGGCACCTTGGGCGGGGTGGCCTGGGCCGAAGGCGGGGCGGCGGCTCCGGTCGAGACGAGTGCGGCGGCGACGGCCAGCAGCGGTAGCGTACGGGCGGCGCGACGGTGCATCCGGACCTCCAGTGGCAGCGTGCGCCGAGCCTAGCGGGCGCCCCGCCGTCCCGTCAGGACGTCGGGCCGGCCGTGCGGTTCGCGGGCCGGACACCGGCTGGTGACCCCCGACATCGGATGCCCTAGCATCCCGCGCATGAACGACGACGTGCGCAACATCGTGCTCGGGGTGATGGCCACCGCCTGCAGCGGCGGGTTCGGCTGGTTCACCCGGACCTACCTCTGGCGGCGCGCGCTGCGCCGCAAGCAGGCCTTCTTCGGCCTGCCGACCGGGTCCGACTGTCTGTTCGTGGTCAACCGCCAGATGGGCGGCACCGATTCCTCCCTGCACCGCAACGATGCCTTCGCCCTCCTGGAGATATCCGCCCTCATCAAGGACTGCGGGGCGAACGTGCAGATCGTCACCCACGACGGGGCCCGCCAGGGCTTCGGCGAGCGGGCCGAGTTCTGCGTGGGCGGGCCCGTCTCCAATGCCCGTACGACGGCGCATCTGGCCTCCATGCTGCCGGGGGTGCGCACCGACGTCGGCCTGGAGCCGGGCCATCCGGATCGCGGGGCCATCCGCGTCGGCGAGGAGAAGTACCGCTGGGAGAAGGGCCGGGTCGAGCACGTCCTGCTGGCGCGGCTGACGACCGGGCAGGGCTCGCGGCCGGTGTTCCTGCTGTCGGGCCAGACCGCCAACAGCAACCAGGCCGCCGCCCGTTATCTCGCCAAGCACCATGTGCAGCTGGCCCGCGAGTACGGCAACGAGTCGTTCTGCGTGATGCTGAAGGTGATCAACTCCGATGCCTACGGGCCGGATGTGACGGAGCTGGTGGCCGATGTCACCCGGCAGGCCCGGACACCCGTAGCGGAAGCCGCGTGATCCCGTTGATGAAGTTGGACACCAGTCGCCGCGGCGGGCCCGCCAGTTCGGGTACGGGCATGGTCGCGCACCACTCCTCGTAGAGGGTGCGCAACTGGAGCCGGGCGAAGTGGGCGCCGAGGCAGACGTGCGGGCCGTCCCCGAAGGAGACGTGCGGGTTGGGCGCCCGGCCGAGGTCGAGGCGGCCGGGGGCGGGGTCGGTGAAGACGCGCTCGTCGTGGTTGGCGGAGGCGTGGAAGACGACCACCTTGTCCCCGGCCCGGATCGGCTGCCCGGCCAGTACGGTGTCGGCGGCGGCCGTGCGGCGGAAGCTGAGCACCGGCGGGTGGACGCGCAGCAGTTCGTCGACGGCCCGCTCCACCGGGACCTGTCCTGCGGCGAGTTGCCGGTAGGCATCCGGTGCGTGGGCGAGCGCGAGCAGCCCGCCGGGCGCGGCGCTGCGGACGGTGTCGTTGCCGGCGACGGTGAGCAGGAAGAAGAACATCTCCAGTTCGGCGTCGTCGAGTCCGGCGTGCGCCAGCGCGGTCATCACGTCGTCGCCGGGGTGCGCCCGCTTGTGGGCGGCCAGTTCCCGGGCGTACGCGAACATCTCGCCGAGCAGCGCCGGGGAGCGCGGGTTCAGCGGCTTGCCGTCGGGGCCGAGCAGGGGCGCGGGCGCGTCCTCGGGATCCTGGTAGCCGATGACCCGTACGGTCCACTCCAGGAGCAGCGCGCGGTCGGCGGGCGGGACGCCCAGCAGGTCGGTGAGGTTGAGCAGGGCGTACTCGTCGGTGACCGTGCGCACCAGGTCGGCGGTCCCGTCCTCGGCCCGGTCCCGGGCGGCGGCCAGCAGCGTACGGGCCCGCTCGCGCACCCGCCCGGCGAAGGCCTCGACGCGGGCGGGGGTGAAGGCGCGGGCGACGAGGCGGCGCAGGCGCCCGTGCTGCGGCGGATCCTGGTTGAGCATGGTCCGGCGCAGGAAGGGCAGGTCGGCCGGGTCGGGGTCGCGGATCTGGGTGGCGCCGAGCCAGGAGGAGTACGTGCGGTGGTCGCGCAGGACGCGCACCACGTCGGCGTGCCGGGTGACCGCCCAGAAGCCGGGGCCTGCGGGCCAGCCCTCGATCTCCGGCTCCGCCTGCCAGGCCACGGGGTGCCGATCGCGCAGCAGCCGGTATCGCTCGTGCGGGATGCCGTCGGCGTAGATGCGGGGGTCGAAGACGTCTGGGACGTCCGCGGCGTGGTCCATGGGGCCACCGTGACGGGTGCGCTGCCCCGACCGCAAGGGCGCGCGGCCGACCGCGGGCCGGCCGCACACGTCAGCGCTTCAGGTCGCACTCGGCGGACGGGATGGTGGTGTCGGTGCCCTGCAGGGTGACCCGGCTGAGGGTGTCCGGCACGGCGGAGACGCCGACGGTGCACACGAGCTGGCTGCGGGCCAGTTCCGACAGGTCGCCCACGGCGAACGGCACACGGACCGTCATCCCCTCGCTCGGCGAGTACTCGCTCACCGTCACCGAGTCCTCCTTCCCGGCGGGCAGCCGGGGCAGCGCCGTGGTGAGCCCGGCCTCCCCTGCCCGGCCGCCGGGGCCGTCCAGCAGCAGGTGCACGAGCGCCAGGGGCGCGATGGTGTAGCCGTCGAACAACGTGAACGGGGCCGGGACGAGCCGGTCGCCCTCCTTGGAGAGGAAGTAGAGGACGGTGCTCTTGCCGGCCCCGGGGACCTTGACGGTGGCGGCGTGGCCGCTGTCGATCACCCCGGTGGTTTTGATCCCGCATCCGGCGAGCAGCAGGGTGCAGCCCGCCAGCGCCGTGGCCGCCGCGGCCCGGGACCTCGTCTTCCGCGCTGTCATACCTGTGCCTCCAGCGGCATGTCGAGGGTGAAGACCGCTCCCCCGGAAGGCGCGTTGGCCGCGCGGAGGGTGCCACCGTGCAGGCGGACGTTCTCCAGGGTGATGGCGAGCCCGAGGCCGCTGCCGGCGGAGCGGGTCCTGGCCGCGTCGGCCTTGAAGAAGCGGTCGAAGATGTGCGGCAGCACCTCGGGGGCGATGCCGGGTCCGCTGTCGGCGACGCCGATCAGCAGCCGTTCGCCGTCCTCGCCCGGTGCGGTGCGCACGGTGACGCTCACGGGGGCACCGCCGTGCCGCAGGGCGTTGCCGACGAGGTTGGCGAGGACCACGTCGAAGCGGCGCGGGTCGAGCCGGGCGCGCACCTGATCCGGCAGCTCGGTGACGACGCGGCCGTCGTCCCAGTGGCGGCGTTCGAGGGTCTTGCGCACGGCTTCGGCGATGTCCACGTCGTCGAGATTGAGCTCGGCGGCCCGGGCGTCGAAGCGGGAGATCTCCATCAGGTCCTCGACGAGGCCGGCGAGTTTGCCCGTCTCGGAGCTGACCAGGCGCAGGGCCTTGGCGGTGTCGGCGTCGAGGCGCTCGGCGTCCTCGTCGAGGACCTCGGTGACGGCGAGCATCCCGGCGAGGGGGGTGCGCAGTTCGTGGGAGACGTCGGAGGCGAAGCGGCGGGCGCGGACCTCCGCGTCCTGGAGCTCTCGCACGGACTGCTCCAGGGCGCGGGCGGTCTCGTTGAAGGTGCGGGCGAGTCCGGCGAGTTCGTCGGCGCCCCGGACCTCGATGCGGGTGTCGAGGTGGCCGCGGCCCAGCCGCTGGGCGGCCCGGCGCATGTCGCGGACCGGCCGCAGCACACTGCGGGCGGCCAGCAGGGCGGGGATGACGGCGATGGCCAGGCCCGGGACGGCGCCCTGCTTGGCGGCGTCGACCATGGCCTCGACGGTCTGCTTCTCGGTGGAGAGCGGGATGCCGGCGAAGAAGACGGCCCCGGTGGATTCGGCGGAGCCGTTGTGCTCGAAGAGGGCGGGGACGCCGACGGTGAGCCACGGGTTGCCGCGCTGGTCCTCGACCCGCTGGAAGGCGGTGTACTGGTTGTTGCGGACCTTGTCGCGCAGGTTGTCGGTGATCACGCCGGAGGTGGGCGTGCCGGGGTTGGTGGAGACGCGCAGACTGCCGTACTCGCCGAAGACGATCCACGGGTGCGGTTTGCCGCGCTTGCCGAGCTCGATGACGACGCGCTGGAGCTCCTGCTGGTCCAGGGGGAGGCGGATCTCCTGCTGCTCCACCTGGTCCCGCAGGGTGTTGACGGCGGTGTCCTGGGTCTGTTTGAGGATCGCGTTGCGCGCCTGCTGGTAGGTGAGGGCGGCGGTGGTCACCGCGCTGATCGCGGCGACCAGCAGGAAGGCCGCGATCAGCCGGGTGCGCAGGCCCAGCGGCGCTATGCGTTTCACCGGGGCCTACAGGGGGCCGAAGCGGTAGCCGAAGCCCCGCACGGTCTGTATGTAGCGGGGGCTGCCGGCGGGGTCCTCGATCTTGTGGCGCAGGCGGCGGACGCAGGCGTCCACGAGCCGGGCGTCGGCGTGGTAGCTGTGGTCCCAGACGTACTCCAGGAGCTGCTGGCGGGAGAAGACCTGCTCGGGTGAGGCCGACAGGTGCAGCAGGAGCTTGATCTCGCTGGGCGCCAGTGCGACGCGTTCGCCGTTCTTGGCGACGGTCAGCCCGGCGCGGTCGATGGCCAGTTCGCCGTGGACCTGGACCTCGGGGCGGGCGCCGACGGGGTCGGTGAGCCGGCGCAGCACGGCCCTGATCCGGGCCTCTATGACCTGGGTGCGGGCGGGTTTGACGATGTAGTCGTCGGCGCCTGCCTCGAGGCCGATGACGATGTCGAAGTCGTCGCCGCGTGCGGTGAGCATGATGATCGGCACTTCGCTGGTCTCGCGGATGCGGTGGCAGACCTGGACGCCGCTGATCCCCGGCAGCATCAGGTCGAGCAGGACGAGCTCGGGGCGGAAGGCCCCCATCAGGGCGAGGCCTTCCTCGCCGGTCTCGGCGGAGCTCACCTCGTGGCCGCGCCGGCGCAGGCCGAGGCCCACTCCCTCCCGGATGGACGGGTCGTCCTCGATCAGCAGTACGCGTGGCATCCGGTCAGTATCCCAAGGTGTTCCACCGCTTCTCCTCCCCCTACCGGCCGGTCTTGCGCCGCAGGGAGTCCAGCAGGTCGGTGATCTCCGTCAGGCGCAGCGGCCCGGCGAGGAGGACGACGACGAGCGCCAGCGCCGCGGTTCCCGCCCCGACGGCGGCGAAGTCGCCGAAGCGGTCGGCGGCGCGGGCGGCGGCGTACCCGGCGGCCGCCGCCGGGGTGCAGGCGGCGAGCAGGCGCAGGTGGGTCCGTACGGCGGTCGCGCGCCGCTCCGTACGGGTGGCCGCGTGCGGGCCGAGCCGGCGGGAGAGGGTGTGGGCGGTCACGGCGGCCCCCGCGAGGAAGGCGAGGGAGGTGGCGGCGGCCATGCCGGTGACGGCCCAGCGCGGGCTGAGGAGGAAGTACGCGGCCGCGGACAGTCCGGCGTTCAGCGCGGCGACGACCAGGTTCAGGAAGAAGGGGGTGCGGGTGTCGGAGAGGGCGTAGAAGCCGCGGGAGAGCACGTACTGGGCGGAGTAGGCGATCAGTCCGGGCGCGAAGGCCATGAGTATGCCCGCCATCACCTCGATGTCGGCGGCGCCGGTGCGGCCGTACTCGAAGACGCTGCCGATCACCCAGGGGGCGAGGGCGGCGAAGAGCGCGGCGGCGGGGACGACGAGGGCCGCGCTGGAGCGCAGGGCGTACGAGATGTCCCGGCGGACGGCGCCGAGGTCGGCGTCGGAGGCGGCGGCGCTCATCCGGGGCATCAGGGCGGTGACGAGGGAGACGGTGATGATGCCCTGGGGGACGATCCACAGCTGGTAGGCGTTGCTGTAGGCGGTGTAGCCGGCGCCGCCCGCGAGGCCGGCTTCGACGGCGTGCTGCCCGGTGGCGGTGGAGAGCCGGGTGACGACCCAGTAGGCGATCTGGTTGGTGAAGACGAGCATGACCAGCCAGCCCGCGTTGCGCAGCGGGCGGCCCAGTCCGCTGCCGCGCCAGTCGAAGCGGGGGCGCCAGCGGAATCCTGCGGCGCGCAGCGAGGGGACCAGGGCGAGGGCCTGGATGACGATGCCGGCGGTGGTGCCGAGGCCCAGCAGCCGGGTCTCGGAGGCGGTCAGGCCGTCGGCGGCGTCGTGGGAGACGTAGAGGAAGAGCCCGAAGACGCCGATGATCACGAAGTTGTTGAGGACCGGGGTCCACATCATCGCGCCGAACCTGCCGCGGGCGTTCAGCACTTGGCCGAGCAGGGTGAAGAGCCCGTAGAAGAGGATCTGCGGCAGGCAGTACCGGGCCAGGGCCACGGTGGTGTCCGCCTGGGCTCCGCTGTAGTCGGTGTACGCCGAGACGATCACCGGGGCGGCGAGGACCGCGACGGCGGTGAGCGCGACGAGGGCGGCGGTGCAGGCGGTGAGCAGCCGGTCGGTGTAGGCGGAGCCGCCGTCGGAGTGCTCCTTGGCGGCGCGCACCAGCTCGGGGACGAAGACGGCGTTGAGGGCGCCGCCGATGAGCAGCATGTAGAGGATGTTGGGGACCGTGTTGGCGACGGCGTAGCCGTCGCCGAGCAGTCCGGTGCCGAGCGCCGCGACGACGACGGCGGAGCGGACGAAACCGGTGGCGCGGGAGACGAGGGAGCCGGCCGCCATGAGGGCGCCGCTGCGCAGCACGGAGGTCTTTTTCGGCGCCGCGGTGTCGGCGCCCGCCTCGGCGGGTCTGGCGCCGGTGGACGTGTCGGCGGCGGTGCCGTTGGCGGTGTCGGTGCCGTTGGCGGTGTCGGTGCCGTTGGCGGTGTCGGTGCCGTTGGCGGTGTCGGTGGCCGTCACCGGCGGGCCATGTAGGCCTGGAACGCCTTGTAGAGCGCCGTGTTGGTGTATCCGTCCATCGGGGTCTCCCACTCTCCGAGCGTCTCGACGACCTGTCCGCCGGTGCCGAGCTTCCAGCGCAGCAGCCCGAAAGAGCGTTCGCCGGGGTCGAGGGTGGAGGGTACCCCGCGCATGTCGCATTCGTCCGCTCCGAGGGCATGGGCGTCCCGCATCATGCGCCACTGAAGGGCGTTGCTGGGGCGGACCTCGCGGCGGTGGTCGGCGGAGGCGCCGGTCTGGTACCAGACCCGGGTCCCGGTGCTGATCATCGTGTGGGCGGCGAGGACCTCGCCCTGGTGGATGCCCAGGTAGAGCCGCATCCGCCCCGGCTGCTCGGCGTTGAGGACCTTGTACTGCCGCTCGTAGTACGCGAGGGAGCGGCCGAGCCGGAAGCCGTCGCGCTCCTCGGTGATCCGCAGCAGCCGGTAGAACTCGGGCAGGTCGGCGGCGGTGCCGACGACCGTCTCCACGCCCGCCTTCCCTTGCGCACATTGCGCCGCCACTCCTGGTTCAGGCCCGACCACAGGTCGTCGAGGGTGCGGCCGGCCAGCGGTACGCGGAAGACGTGGCGGGGCTGTGCGTCACCGTCGTCCTCGCCGCCGCAGCGCTTCCAGCCGCGGGTGCGCAGCCGGTCGGCCAGGGCGGCGCCGACGGGGTCGACCTCGGTGGCGAGGACATCGGACACCTGGCGGCCGGGGCCGGTGCCCGATTTGACGGTGGCCGCGTCCCAGCGGCGGTAGGCGGGGGTGGGGCCGATGCGGACGGCGAAGGCTCCGGCGGCTCTCAGGTGGCGCATGAGGGGGGTGAGCCAGCGGTCGATGTGCGGGTCGGACCAGTCGGCAACGGGCCCCTCGGGGAGGTAGGCGAAGTATTTGCGGGTGCCGGGAAATTGGCGATAGAGAACGAGTCCGGCACCGACCAGGGTCCCGTCGGACAAGTGCCATCCGACCCTTTCCGAGTGCCAAAGGTCCTTCACCTCGCCCCACGACGGGTACTGCAGAAAGCTCGCCCGCCGGTGCCGTGAAAGGAACCACAGGTATTCGGAAACGGACAGGGCGCGCACGCCGAGCTCCTGGCCCTGGTCCTGCTGATGGGTGGTCACGAGCAGTGCACACACGGCTGACGGCCTTCCTGTCCGGTCCGATGGATACGCACAGGACTCTCACAGCCGCCCGTGACCGGAGGGCGCGGCGAATGTGACCGGACGATGACCGTTTCGCCGCGGTCCACGTCACAGCCGAAATGCCGACCTTTTCCCCGAGTTCCGCAACCTAAAGTCGCTCTGTCCGCTCCTACTTTGCGGACGCTCATTACTACTGCTACCCGAAGGGGCCCTTCGTTGAGCCGCACACGCCACACCGCCATGGCCGGCACCGCACTACTGGCCCTCGCGCTGACCGCCTGCGGGGGCGGCTCCGGAACCGTCGGAAGCGGCTCCGGCCAGGCGGAGACGAAGCAGGAGCAGAAGGCGGACATGGCGATCTCCGTGAACCTCACGGGCAATCAGGTCAAGGCCGGTGAGCCGGTGAAGGTGACCCTCTCCGAGGGCAAGCTGTCGCTGGTGAAGGTGACGGACGGCAAGGGCGGGGAACTGCCGGGCCGGATATCCGCCGACGGCAGGACCTGGACCTCGGAGCGCAACGCCCCGCCCGGCACGGACTACAAGGTGGAGGCGCAGAACACCGACACCAGGAAGATGACGGTGACCGAGGACGGCCAGACGGTGAAGACCATCCCGGTCTCGGCCGGAACCCCCGGCGGCCAGAAGGCCTCCTGGTCCGGGAAGATGGTGCTGATGTCCAAGGAGGGCACCATCCGGATGGACTCCCGGTCGGTGGGCCTGGGCGACGCCTACGACAAGACGGTCGACTACTCGATGCGGCTGACCTGGTCGGGCATGTACGCGCACGCCGCGCCGTGGAACAGCGGCAACTTCGGGAGCGCCAACACCAGTTCGGGCTGTGTGGGGATGAGCGACGCCAACGCGCGCGCCCTCTACGCCGAGGTGCAGGTCGGCGACCCCTTCGAGGTCGTCGGCGAGGGCTCGAAGGGCAATGCCGACATGGGCAACGGCTACGGCGAGTGGAACCTCTCCTGGGACCGGTGGAAGGCCAAGAGCGCCCTGTCCGGGGCCCCGCTGAACGGCTGAGCGGTCGACTGACTCTCGTTCAATCGTTACCAGCGCGTAACTTACCGATGGGTTACCTCCAGTAACCCCCTCCGGTTACCGTCGGGTCACTTTGACAACCCGGCGTACGCGAGGAGTGATTGATGGAACGCACCACCACCGCCGCAGCCGTGGCAGCCCTGCTGGCGGCAGCCGCCCTGGGCCTGGCCCCCCACCAGGCCCAGGCGGCGCCCGCAGTCTCCGCGACCGTCTCCGCCGATGCCCCGGCAGGCTCGTCGGGGCTGACCTTCCACGACATCCCGGGCTCCGGAGGCATCACCCTCAAGGGCAACGTCTTCACCCCGGCGGGCGCCGAGGCCGGCCGGAAGTACCCGCTGATCGTGCTGCCCACCAGCTGGGGCATGCCGCAGATCGAATACATCGCCCAGGCCAAGCAGCTCGCCGACTCCGGCTACGTGGTGGTGAGTTACACCTCCCGCGGCTTCTGGCTCTCCGGCGGCCAGATCGAGGTGGCCGGCCCGCCGGACATCGCCGACGTCTCCGCCGTCATCGACTGGGCCCTCGCCCACTCCCCCGCCGACGCCGCCCGCATCGGGCTCGGCGGCGTCTCGTACGGCGCGGGCATCAGCCTGCTGGCCTCCGCGCACGACCCGCGCATCAAGGCCGTGGTCGCGCTCAGCGGCTGGGCCGACCTCATCGAGTCCATCTACTCCGGCCGCACCCAGCACCTCCAGGCCGCCGGCATGCTCGGCGCCGCCGGCTACCTCACCGGCCGCCCCGGCCCCGAACTCCAGCAGATCCTCGGCGACTTCCTCGGCTCGAAGCTGGAGAACGAGCAGGCGATGATCGACTGGGGCAAGAAGCGCTCGGCCGCCGACCAGGTGGACCGGATCAACGCCAACGGCGCCGCGATCATGCTGGGCAACGCCTGGGGCGACACCATCTTCCCGCCCAACCAGTACGCGGAGTTCTTCGAGGAGCTGACCGGCCCCAAGCGCCTGGAGTTCCGCCCCGGCGACCACGCCACCGCCGAGGCCACCGGCCTGCTCGGCCTGCCCAACGACACCTGGACCAACGCCCGCCGCTGGTTCGACCGCTACCTCAAGGGCGAGCGCAACGGCGTCGACGCCGAGGCCCCGGTGCAGATCAAGTCCCGCAGCCACGACGGCTACGAGGGCTACGCCGACTGGAAGTCGGTCGGCTCCGGCGGCACCGAGAAGCTCGCGCTCTCCGACAGCGAGCACCTCTTCGCCAACGTGGACTCCGGCGCCAACGGCGGGATCATCTTCCTCTCCAGCATCCTCGACCAGTTCGCCAAGGCGCCCCCGACCGCCTCCATCCCGCTCCTCCCCCGCGCCTTCGCGGCGGTCTGGCAGTCCGAGCGCTACGGCGAGGACCGCCGCGTGCGCGGCACGGCCCGGCTGCACACCACCGTCACGCCCACGAAGGCCGACGGCACCTTCGTCGCGTACCTCTACGACGTGGGCCCGCTCGGCATCGGCAAGCTGGTCAGCAACGCCCCGTACACCTTCCACGACCGCACGCCCGGGCAGGCGTTCGGCGTGGACCTGGAGCTCTTCTCCACCGCCTACGACGTGCCCGCGGGCCACCGGCTCGCCCTCGTCGTCGACACCGTGGACCCGCTCTACATCGAGCACAACCCCACCGGCGCGCAGCTGACCTTCTCCTCGCCGAGCACCGATCCCTCGTACGTCTCGGTGCCGCTGCGCGAGCAGTGATCCACGGCTGCTGCCGGACCGGGGTCGCCCCACGCCCCCGGGCACAGGGGCGGAAGGCTCCTTGGGGGCTACTCCCGGCCCGGCAGCACGGGCTGCGGTCCCTTGACCGGGGGGCTGCCGGACCTGCCGCAGCCGGTGGCGGCGGCCGCGAGCAGGACGGCGACGAGGGCCAGTGTGCGCAGGTGTCTCATCGGTCGGGCTCCCTCAGTGCTTGAGGATCTTGGAAAGGAAGTCCCTGGCCCGCGCGCTCTCGGGCGCGGTGAAGAACTCCTCCGGGGTCCGGTCCTCGACGATCTTCCCGTCGGCCATGAACACGACGCGGTTGGCGGCGGAGCGGGCGAAGCCCATCTCATGGGTCACCACGACCATGGTCATGCCCTCTGCGGCCAGCTGCTGCATGACCTCCAGCACCTCGTTGATCATCTCCGGGTCGAGCGCGGAGGTGGGCTCGTCGAAGAGCAGGGCCTTGGGGTTCATGGCGAGGGCGCGGGCGATGGCGACGCGCTGCTGCTGGCCGCCGGAGAGCTGGGCGGGGTACTTGTCGGCCTGGTCGGCGAGGTCGACGCGGTCCAGGAGCTCCCGGGAGCGCTTGTCCGCCTCCCCCTTGCGGCGCCCCCGGACCTTGACCTGGGCGAGGGAGATGTTCGCGAGGACGGTCTTGTGCGCGAAGAGGTTGAAGGACTGGAAGACCATCCCCACCTCGGCGCGCAGGTGGGCCAGTTCCCTGCCCTCGGCGGGCAGCGGCTGTCCGTCGAGGAGGATCGTGCCCGATTCGACGGTCTCCAGCCGGTTCATGGCCCGGCAGAGGGTCGATTTCCCCGATCCGGAGGGGCCGATGACCACCACCACCTCCCCGCGGCCGACGGTGAGGTTGATGTCTTGGAGTACGTGCAACTGTCCGAAGTGCTTGTTGACGTCCCGCAGCTCGATCAACGGATCGACGGCCATGCGCTGCCCTGCCCACTTGTCGGTGTCGAGGTCAGCGCAAACTATCCAGCCCGGGAAGAGCACTTCCCCTCGACACGCCTAAAGGGGATATAAAGCTCGGCGGGGTCAGCCCTCCGAGGCTTCGGCGTAGGCCTGGCTGAGCTCGGGGGAGCCGGTCATCGCCCAGGAAACTCCCGATTCGATCACATTCAGCTCCCGGCCCGAGACCAGCCGGATCACCGGCTGGCCGTTGGGCCACACCTGCCAGCCGGCGCCGGGGATGGTGCGGATGATCACGGTCCCGAGGTAGAAGCCCGCGTCGTTGCCGAGCCACGGCACGATCTCGGGATCCCGCCGCCAGCGGGGCATCAGCTGATCGAGCGCCTCCAACGAGGCCTGGCTCTCGTCCAGTTCGAGCCCGGCCGCCCTCGCCTGGACACGCAGCATCTCGCACTCCGAGAACAACTCGGCGACGCCGTCGGGATCATCCGCGAGGGCGGCGGCGAGACCCGCGCCCTGTTCCGATTCGTGCCGGTTCAGCCAGTTGCCCAGGAAAGGGATGTTCATACCGCCCAGCGTCGCACCAGGATCCGCCCCTGGCCACAGGGCGCGCCTGGACAGGTTTCAGCGGTCGAGGTCCAGGTCCACGACGACCGGGGCGTGGTCGGAGGCACCCTTGCCCTTGCGCTCCTCGCGGTCGACGTAGGCGTCGGTGACGGCCTTGGCGAAGGGCGCGTTCCCGTACACCAGGTCGATGCGCATGCCCCTGTTCTTGGGGAAGGCGAGCTGGCGGTAGTCCCAGTACGTGTACGGACGGTCGTACTTGAGGGGGCGCGGCAGCACATCGGAGAGCCCGGCGGCCCGCAGCGACTCCAGGGCGGCCCGCTCGGCGGGGGTGACGTGGGTGAGGCCGGCGAAGAGGGCCGGGTCGTAGACGTCCTCGTCGGTCGGGGCCACGTTGAAGTCGCCGAGCACGGCGAAGGGGCGGGGCCCGGCCGCGTCCTCGGTGACGGCGGCGGTCAGGGCGCGGAACCAGTCCAGCTTGTAGCCGTAGTGGTCGTGCTCGACCTCGCGGCCGTTGGGCACGTAGACCGACCAGAGGCGGACCCCGCCGCAGGTGGCGGAGATCGCGCGGGGCTCGTCGACGCCCTCGTAGGCGGGCCCGCCGGGCAGCCCCGTCACCACGTCGTCCAGGCCGACCTTGGAGAGCAGGGCCACGCCGTTCCACCGGCCGGTGGCGTTGACCGCCGACTCGTAGCCCAGCTCGCGCAGCTCGGCGTGCGGGAACTGCTCGGCGGAGCACTTGGTCTCCTGGACGCACAGGACGTCCGGGCCGGAGCTCTCCAGCCAGGCCAGCAGGCGGGGCAGCCGGGCGGTGATGGAGTTGACGTTGAACGTGGCAATACGCATGCCTCCCAACCTACCGCCCGGCACCGACAGTCACAGATGGGCGCTGTCCCCGGCGGAGAGCCGGCCGTGGTCGGTGCGGCCCAGGGTGTCCAGGGCGAAGTCGTAGATAGGCCGCGCGATGTCGGAGAGGTAGGCGTCGTGGATGTCGATGGCGCGGAGCGGTTTGACCTCGCGGACGTAGTCGATCACCTCGGAGATCTTGTTCCAGGGCGCGTGCACCGGGAGCATCAGCGTCTCCACCGGGACCCCGGGCACGGTCAGGGCGTCCCCGGGGTGGAAGAGCGAAGCCTCCACCAGGTAGCCGACGTTCGTGACCCGCGGCAGGTCCGGGTGGATCACCGCGTGCAGTTCCCCGTGCACCTGGACCTCGAACCCGGCGGCGGTGAAGGCGTCGCCGTGGCCCACGGTGTGCACCCGGCCCGGATAGGCGGGGGCCAGCTTCTCCGCGACGCTGCGCAGGGTCCACAGCCCGGCCGCCGGATTCGCGTCGAGGGCGGCCCGCAGCCGGCCCTCCTCGAAGTGGTCGGGGTGTTCGTGCGTGACCAGCAGGGCGCCCGCCCCGAGGCCCGCGTCCGGTTCGCTGAAGGCGCCCGGGTCGATGACGAGCGTGCGCCCGTCCTTCTCCAGCTGGACGCAGGAGTGCAGCCGCTTGGTGAGCTTCATGATCCAAGGTTAGGCCGTCTCTTTCGGATCTTGTCGGCCGTGCCCGCGGTGTCCGGCGCCGTGCATGGCAAGGCGGAGGGGCGCCCGTGTACTGGACGTACTCGGGCGCCCCGACAACGCGGCCAGGTGCGGTGCCGGGCGCCGCGGGCCCCGACAAGATCCGGAAGAGACGGCCTGGCCCCGGGAGCAGGCGTCAGGGGGTCGTGGAGGAGACCACGTAGACCTTGGGCTGCTCCGGATGCGTGAGGTCGACCGTGATGTCCCGGGTCGGGCGCGGGTTCGGCTGCTCCAGGGTGATCCCGTACCAGGTGGCCTTCGGGCTCCAGCTCCATCCCGCGACCTCGGCGTCGTGCGGGGAGATCGCGACCTCGCCGGGGTTCAGCGCGGCCCGGCTGGTGCCGGCGTCGGCCAGGAAGGTGTCCAGGTCGGCGGGAGTGACCGAGAACGCGATGAACAGCCGGCTGGTGCGCCAGTTGTTGGTCTCCAGGAACCCGACCCGCCAGGCCTTCGGCGGGATCGGGACCTCGTAGATGCTGCGCTGCACCTTCGAGGGCCAGCCGGGGCGCACCTTGGTCGCGCCGATCTTGGCGGCCTTGTCGCGGCCGCTCTGGCGGCTCTGCTGGGCGGAGACGGCGAGGTAGCCCGCGGGGACGCCGACCAGCAGCAGGATGGTGATCGCGGTGATCCAGCGGCGCCGGACGACGTGTCTGCGGTCCTCGGCGGGGGGCGCCGGCGTGCCGCCCTCGTCGGGGGCGGACGCCTGGCCGGGCAGGGGGTGCGGTGTCACGCTTTCGGTTCCTGGTCCTCGGGGCCGGTGGTGTCGCGCCGGCCCAGCTGCTGCGCGTAGCGCTCGTACCGTTCGTAGCGCTCCACGCGGCGGCGGGTGGCCCGGCGGAAGCGGCGGGCGACCAGCCGGGCGAGGTCGGCGGCTCCGACCATACCCGCCTCGGGGCCGAGCTGGGCCTTGGCGATCCGGGCCTCGGGCCGGTAGCCGCGGCCCGTGAGGTGGCGGCGGAAGGCGTCCCGGGCGGGGCCGATCAGCAGGTCGTCGGCGGCGCTGACGCCGCCGCCGATGACGAAGCAGGCGGGGTCGAGGGCGGCGGCGAGGTTCGCGATCCCGACGCCGAGCCACTGGCCGATGTCCTGGAGCAGCTCGACGCACATGGCGTCGCCCTCGCGGGCCAGCTCGGTGATGAGCGGCCCGGTGATCTCCGAGACGTTGCCGCCGACCCTGGCGATGAGGTTGTACGCGACCGGGGAGTCGGCGGCGGCCAGCTCGCGGGCTTCGCGCACCAGGGCGTTGCCGGAGCTGTACTGCTCCCAGCAGCCGCGGTTGCCGCAGGGGCAGCGGTGTCCGCCGGGGACGACCTGCATGTGGCCGAACTCGCCGGCGACCCCGTACCGGCCGCGCTTGACCTGTCCGCCTTCGAGGATGGCCCCGCCGATGCCGGTGCCCAGCGTGATCATGACGAGGTGGTCCTCGCCGCGCCCGGCGCCGAAGCGCCACTCCGCCCAGGCGGCGGTGTTGGCATCGTTGTCGACCATGACCGGGACCGCGAGCCGGGACTGGAGGGCGTCGCGCAGCGGCTCGTCGCGCCAGGCCAGGTGCGGGGCGAACAGGACGCGGGAGCGGTCGGCGTCGACCCAGCCGGCCGCCCCGATGCCCACCGCGTGCACGTCGTGCCGGTCGGAGAGGTCCAGCACCAGCTCGACGATGGTGTCCTCGACCACCTTGGCGCTCTTGGACTTGTCGGGGGTCTCGGCGCGGATCTTCTCCAGGATGATGCCGTCGGCGTCGACGACACCGGCCATCACCTTGGTGCCGCCGATGTCGATGCCGACGGTCGGGACGCGCGGGGCGGTCAGGTGCGACCGTCGCTCACGGGTTCCGATGGTCCGCAGGACGGTGCCTCGCGCCGAACCCCGGTGGGCGAGCGTGAAGTCCCGGTACGTGCTCATCGAGTCGTGTCGTCCCTCGTGGGTGCGGTGGTGCCGGAGGTTTCTTCCGGCCGTGATGGGCCTGATTCTGCCACCCGCTCCAGTTCGTGGCTCAGTTCGTCCAGCTCGGAGCCGCCCGCCATCTGCCGGGTGAGCTCGTCGAGGGTGATCGAGTCGCGGGTGTGGCTGCCCGCCATGGCGCCGCGCTTGAGGAGGACGAACCGGTCCCCGACCAGGTGGGCGTGGTGCGGGTTGTGGGTGATCAGGACCACGCCGAGGCCCGCGTCGCGGGCGGCGGCGACGTACTTGAGGACGACGCCGGACTGCTTGACGCCGAGGGCCGCGGTGGGCTCGTCCAGGACGAGGACCTTCGCGCCGAAGTGGACGGCGCGGGCGATGGCCACGCACTGCCGCTCGCCGCCGGAGAGGGTGCCGATGGGCTGGTCGACGTCGCGCAGGTCGATGCCCATGCGCAGCAGCTCGGCGCGGGTGGTCTCGCGCATGAACTGCGCGTCGAGGCGGCGGAAGGGGCCGCGGCCCCTGGTCGGCTCGGAGCCGAGGAAGAAGTTGCGCCAGACCGGCATCAGGGGGACGACGGCCAGGTCCTGGTAGACGGTCGCGATGCCGCGGTCAAGGGCCGCGCGCGGGTTGGCGAGCGCGGTCTCCTCCCCCTCGATCTCGAAGGATCCGGCGTCGTGCCGGTGCAGCCCCGCGATGATCTTGATGAGGGTGGACTTGCCGGCGCCGTTGTCGCCCAGGACGCAGGTGATCTCGCCGGGCGACACCTCCAGGGAGACCCCCTGGAGCGCGCGGATGTTGCCGTAGTACTTGCTGACGCCGGTCAGCTTCACCAGGGCGGGTGCGCCCCTCTCATCGGACACGGTCATGGTCACTTCGCCTCCGCCCGCTTGCGGACCCATGCGTTGAGCAGCGTCGCGAGCAGCAGCATCGCGCCGAGGAAGAACTTGAACCAGTCCGGGTTCCACTGGGCGTAGACGATGCCGTTGCTGGTCATGCCGAAGATGAAGGCGCCGACCGCCGAACCGATGGCGGAGCCGTAGCCGCCGGTCATCAGACAGCCGCCGATGACGGCCGCGATGATGTAGAGGAACTCGTTGCCGACGCCCTCGCCCGACTGGACCACGTCGAACGAGAAGAGGATGTGCTGCCCGGAGATCCAGGCGCACAGGGCGACGCCCATGTAGAGGCCGATACGGGTCTTCACGACGGGCACGCCGGTCGCGCGGGCGGCGTCGGCCCCGCCGCCCACCGCGAAGATCCAGTTGCCGACGCGGGTGCGCAGCAGGATCCACGTGGCCACGGCGACCAGGGCCAGCCACCACAGGATGGTGACCTTGAGGGTGACCGAGCCGACGTTCCACTGCGAGGCGAAGAGGGCGCGGGCGGAGGGGAAGCCCTCCATGTCGGCGATGGTCTTGGTGGAGACCGACCCGCTGATCAGCTTGGTGAAGCCGAGGTTCAGGCCGGTCAGCATCAGGAAGGTGCCGAGCGTGATGATGAAGCTCGGCAGCTTCGTGCGGGTCAGCATGAAGCCGTTGAAGAAGCCGACGGCCAGGGTGACCAGCAGGGAGACCAGCACGCCGACCCAGACGTCGGCGGTCATCTGGTAGCTGAACATCGAGCTCAGCAGCGCCGAGGTGGTGACCATGACACCGGCGGACAGGTCGAACTCGCCGCCGATCATCAGCAGCGCCACGGGGACGGCCATGATCCCGATGGTGGACGCCGAATACAGGATCGTGCTCAGGCTGGAGGCCCGCAGGAAGCTGTCGGCTGCGAAGGAGAAGAAGACGAAGACGGCGGCGGCGCCGACGACCGCGCCGAGCTCGGGGCGGCCCAGCAGCTTGCGGACGACGGAGGTGGGGGCCAGCCGTTCGTCGACGGCGGTGGCGGTGCTCATCGGCTGCCCCGCTTGATGAACTCCTCCAGCTTGGCGGCCTCGGCGCCGGTGACGATCTGCGGTCCGGTGAGGACCGGGCGGCCGCCGCCGAGCACGTCCGCGTTGTAGCGGTAGAGCCAGAGCAGGTCGATGGCCTCGTAGCCCTGGAGGTAGGGCTGCTGGTCGACGGCGAAGCCGAGGGCGCCGGACTTCAGGTCGCGGGCGACGGATTCGTTGAGGTCGAAGGTGTCCACCTCGGCCTTGCTCGCGGCCGCGTCCTTGGCCTTGATCGCGGTCGGGGCGAAGGGCGCGCCGAGCGTGAGGATCGCGTCGACGGAGGGGTCCGCCTGGAGCTTGGCCTGGACGGCCGCCTGGACGGAGGGCATGTTGGTGCCCTCGACGTACAGGTTCTCCATCGTCCCGGTGAAGGTCTTCTTGGCCCCGGCGCAGCGCTGCTCGTGGCCGACGTTGCCCTGCTCGTGCAGGACGCAGACGGCCTTCTTGCGGCCGCGCCTGCTCAGCTCGGCGCCGACCGCCTCGCCCGCGATCTGCTCGTCCTGGCCGATGTGGGTCAGCGCCCCGTACTCGGCGGACTGGGCGGATCCGGAGTTGACCGTGACCACCGGGATGCCGGCCTTGACGGCCTTGGCGATGACGTCCTTGAGGGCCTCGGGCTTGGCGAGGCTGACGACGATCCCGTCGACCTTCTGGTCGATGGCGTTCTGTACGAACTGCGCCTGCTGCTGCGCCTGGTCGTCATGGGAGTAGACGAAGTTGATGTTGTCCTTCGCCGCGGCCTCCTTGGCACCCTTCTGGACGATGTCCCAGAAGGTGTCGCCATCGCCCGCGTGGGTGACCATCGCGAAGGTCCAGCGCGGGGTGGACACGGCGGGACGGCCCGCCTCGGCGGCCTTCGCGCGCTCCTCGGCGCGCTTGCCGCCCGTGCTGCTGCAGCCCGCGAGCGAGGCCCCCAGTACCGCCGCGAGCACGGCGCCCACGACCCGTACCCCTGTCCGAACCCTAGCCACGTCGCCGCGCCCTTCCCTCGTCCGTCTCGTCCGTCGTCCCCGGCCGTCGTCGTCCCCGGCCGTCATCGCCGGGCCGTCATCGTCCGGCTGCCGTCGTCCGGCCGTCACCATTCGGTCATTCCGGTTCCATCCGGTTCCAGCCGCCCAGTATCCGCCACAGTGGACCATGCGGGGTCATCGGGGCATGCGCGGGCAGATTGACAGGTCCCCCGTACGGGGTCACGTTGAGTGCATGCGCATCGGGCTCATCGGAACGGGCCGGATCGGCTCCTTCCACGCGGCGGCGCTGGCCCGCCACCCGGATGCGGGCTCGCTCCTGCTCGCGGACGCCGTCCCCGCGCGGGCGGCCCGCCTCGCCGACCGGCTCGGGGCCACCGCCGCGCCCTCCGTGGAGCAGATCTTCACCTGGGGCGTGGACGCGGTGGTCGTGGCCTGCGCCACCGAGGGGCACGCCGAGCTGGTCGTACGGGCCGTGCGCGGCGGGCTGCCGGTGTTCTGCGAGAAGCCGGTGGCCCCGGACCTGGCCAGCTCCCTGGACGTGCTGCGCGAGGTGGACGCCGGCGGCGGTCTGCTCCAGGTGGGCTTCATGCGCCGCTTCGACGCGGGCTACCGCACCGCCCGCGAGCTGGTCCGTTCGGGCGCCCTGGGGCGGCTGCACACCGTACGGACGATGACGGCCGATCCCGCGCCGCCGACCCCGGAGTACCTGGCGCTCTCCGGCGGGCTGTACCGGGACTGCCTGGTGCACGACTTCGACATGGTGCGCTGGGTGACCGGGCGCGAGGTGACGGAGGTGTACGCGGCCGGGTCGGACGCCGGTCCGGCGCGCTTCCGGGAGACGGGTGACATCGACACGGCGGCGGCCGTGCTGACCCTGGACGACGGGACCCTGGTCACGGCCACCGGCACCCGGTGCAACGGCGCCGGCTACGACGTGCGGATGGAGCTGGCCGGGGAGCTGGACCAGGTCTCCGCCGGGCTGGACGACCGTACGCCGATCGCGTCGACGGAACCGCACGGCCCGCCCCCGGCGAGCAAGCCGTGGACGGGGTTCCTGGAGCGGTTCGCCCCGGCGTACGAGGCGGAGCTGGCGGCCTTCGTACGCCTGGTGCGCGACGAGGGCCCCAACCCCTGCGACGGCCGCGAGGCGCTGGCCGCGCTCCGGATCGCGGAGGCGTGCGAGCTGTCGCGGCGGGAGCGGCGCCGGGTCCGGATGGAGGAGCTGCCGGCTCTGTGAGCGGGTTCGGGTTCCCATGGACGGCTACCAGCGCACCGGCAGCTGTTTCACGCCCCGGATCAGGGTGCCGGGGATCCACTCGCGGGGTCCGGCGGCCGGGTCCTCGGCCAGCCCGGGGAAACGTTCCAGCAGGGTCCGGATCGCGATGCGGCCCTCCATCCGGGCGAGCGGGGCGCCGATGCAGAAGTGGATGCCGTGGCCGAAAGCCATGTGGCTCTGGCCGGTGCGGCGGATGTCGAAGACATCGGGTTGCGCGAAGCGCACCGGATCGCGGTCGGCGGCGGCGAGGGCGACCAGGACGGCGGAGCCGGCCTCGATGCAGGTGCCGCCGATCTCCAGGTCCGCACGGGCGAAACGGAAGGTGGCGCTCTCCAGGGGGCCGTCGTAGCGGAGCATCTCCTCCACCGCGCCGTCGATCAGGCCGTCGGGGTCGGCGCGCAGGGCGGCCAGCTGGTCGGGGTGGGCGAGCAGGGCCCGTACGCCGTTGCCGATCAGGTTCACGGTGGTCTCGTGGCCCGCGACGAGCAGCAGGAAGGCCATGCCGACCAGCTCCTCCGGGGACAGCCGGTCACCGTCCTCGTCGCGCGTGCGGATGAGGGCGCTGAGCAGGTCCTCGCCGGGGCTGTGGCGCTTGGCGTCGGTGAGCTCGGCGAGGTAGCCGGACATGGCGCGCAGGGCGGCGGTCTCGGCCTCCTTGCCGGTGGGCGCCACGATCTCGGTGGACCACTGTCGGAAGGAGCCGCGTTCGAGGTCGGGCACGCCGAGGAGCTCGCAGATGACGGTCATCGGCAGCGGCACGGCGAAGGACCGGATCAGGTCGGCGCGGCGGTCGGGGGCGGCGGCCATCGCGTCGAGCAGCTCGTCGGTGACCTGCTGGACGCGCGGCCGCAGGGCCTCGACCCGGCGGGAGGTGAACTCGCGGGCCACCAGGCGGCGCAGCCGGGTGTGGTGGGGCGGGTCGGAGCGGAGCATGTTGGTGCTGAGGGTGGTGGTGGTGCGGTCGGCGTAGAGGCCGGCGGACTGCCAGTTCTTCGACACGTCGGGGTGGGCGAGGGCCTGCCGGGCCTCGTCGTGGCCGACGATCAGCCAGATCTCCTCCCCGTCGGCCGTCTTGACGCGGTGGACGGGGCCGCTCTCCCGCAGGCGCGCGTAGTGCGGGTACGGGTTCTCGTTGAAGTCGTCGGCGAGGTTGCCGAGGTCCAGAACTGGCATGGGGGCCAGCGTAGGCCCGCACTTGACCTTGGACAGGGGCCCGTTTCGGACATTCAGGCACTCAGGCATTCAGGCACTCAGGCACTCAGGCATTCAGGCGGCGGCGCGACGGCCCCACGCGGTGCCGGCCAGCACGAGGGCCGCGCCCGCGAGGCCGAGGGCGCCGAGGTGCTCGCCGCCGATGGCGATGCCGGCGGCGGCCGCCCACAGGGGCTCGGTGCCGAGCAGCAGGCTGACGCGGGAGGGCGAGGTGCGGCGTACGGCCCACATCTGCACGAAGAAGGCGAAGAGGGTGCAGAAGACGGAGAGGAAGGCGAGCCCGGCCCACTCGGCCGCCCCGAAGCCGGCGGATGCGGCCCAGGGGCTGTCCCCGGTCCCGGGCACGGCGGCCAGCACGGCGAACACGAGGACGGCGCTTCCCAGCTGCACGGTGGTCAGGGACAGCGAGTCGGCGTCCTGGACGGCCTTGATGCGCGACATCAGCAGGACGTGCAGCGTACGGGCGAGGGCGGCGCAGAGGATGAGCAGGTCACCGGCGCTGGGCGCGGTGAAACCGCCGCCTTGCGTCAGCAGCACCACCCCGGCCACGGATACGGCGGCGGCTCCGAGAAAGGCTGCGGAGGGCGCCTCCCGGCGTACGGCGGCTTCGGCGAGCGGCGTGAAGATCATCGTCAGGCTGATGATCAGCCCGGCGTTGGTGGCGGAGGTGTGCACCACCCCGTAGGTCTCCAGGAGGAAGATCCCGCCGAGCACGAGCCCCAGCACCCCGGCACCGCGCAGCTGTCGGGCGCTCAGCGCCCGCAGCCGCGACCACCCGGCGAGCACGAGCACGGGCAGGACCAGCGCGAACCGCAGCACGAGCACGGCGATCACGGTGTGCGTCGCGGTGATGCCCTTGGCGGCGAGATAGCTGCCGCCCCAGACGACTGCGACGGCCAGGACGGGCAGGTCGGCGGGCCAGGTCCGGCGGGGGGCGAGGGCGGGGGCGGCCAGGGCGGTCGAGGTCACCGGGGTCTCCAACGGCGAGAAGCAGGTGGAGGCTTCGGTGACTCGCACGGGTGCGGCTCACCGTACCGGAGCCGATCATGACCGGTCGACCCCTTTTGCCGGCCGCTGGCGGCGGCCCCTTCATCGGCGGCACGTGGCATCAGCGGCCCCGCGGCATCGGCGGGCGCGTGGTTCGGCCGGCGCCGGCCCCCGGCGCCCCCGGTTGCTTCGGGTCCCGGGTCAGTCCAGGAACGAGCCGAAGGCGGCGCGGCCCGTCGGCCGGTAGGTGTGGATGGCGATGCCGCTCGACGTCGTACGGGAGTTCGTCACCTCGCAGGCCGTCGGCAGCCCGCCGGTCGGGAACAGCCGGCGCCCGGCGCCCAGGAACACCGGGTAGACGAGCAGGTTCAGCTCGTCCACGAGGTCCCGCGCCAGCAGCCACTGCGCGAGCTGCCCGCTGCCGTGCACCTGCAGCTCGCCGTCGAGCCCGTCCTTGACCCGGACGATCTCGCTCTGCAGCTGCTCCCCGTCGAGCACGGTCGCCGGGCCCCAGGCGGGCTCCTTGAGCGTGGTCGAGGCCACGTACTTCGGCAGCCTGTTCAGGTTGCCCGCGATCGGGTCGGCGGGGTCGTCGTGCTGCGGCCAGTACGACGCGAAGATCTCGTACGTCCGCCGCCCGAGCAGGAACGCCCCGGTCCGGCCGAAGACCTCGGTGACGAACTGCCCCATGTCCTCGTCGGCGTACGGCACCACCCACCCGCCGTACGCGAACCCGCCGCTGGTGTCCTCCTCCGGCCCGCCGGGGGCCTGCATCACGCCGTCGAGGGTCAGGAAAGTGGTGAGGGTCAGCTTGCCCATTGCTCTGCGCTCCCAGCTCGGTCGTCCGTACGCAGGTTCAGACTCCCGGGCCGCCGCGGACTCATCGGTGCGGCGCGCGAAAACTCCATGTCCGATTCCCGCCAGCGCCCGATCACGGACTCCGATTTCATTGAACCCGCAACCATTCGACGGAGGAGGACACCATGAGCGGATCTGTGGCACTGGTGACGGGCGGCAGCCGCGGGATCGGCGCGGCGAGCGCGCTGCGGCTGGCGGAGGACGGGCTCGACGTCGTGGTCACGTACGTCAACGACGCGAGGGCCGCGGCCGAGGTGGTCGGCAAGGTGGAGGCCCTCGGACGGCGCGGGCTGGCCGTACGGGCCGACGCGGGCGAGGCGGCCGATGCCGCGGCCGCGGTGGAGGAGACCGTACGGGGCTTCGGGCGGATCGACGTCCTGGTCAACAACGCCGGGGTGGGCGTACTCGGGCCCCTCGACGGGCTGGGCCTGGCCGATGTGGACCGGGTGCTGGCCGTCAACGTGCGGGGGGCGTTCCTGGCCGCCCAGGCCGCGGCTGGGCGAATGGGCTCCGGCGGGCGGATCATCACCATCGGCAGCTGCATCACCCAGCGGGTCCCGGGCCCCGGCGGCGCGCTGTACGCGATGAGCAAGTCGGCGCTGTCCGGGCTGACCAAGGCGCTGGCCCGGGAGCTCGGCGGGCGCGGCATCACCGCGAACCTCGTGCACCCGGGCCCGGTGGACACCGACATGAACCCGGCGGACGGCCCCTCCGCGGACCCGCAGGCGGCGATGACGGCCCTCGGCAGGTTCGGCGCGGCGCCGGAGGTGGCCGCCATGGTGTCCTTCCTGGCCGGGCCGGACTCCGTGTACGTGACGGGCGCGGAGTTCGCGGTGGACGGCGGCTACGCCGCGTAGCCCTCGCCGGGCGGCGTGCGGATACGCCGCAGGGGCGCGCCGCCGAAGCGGTGCGCCCCTACGGGCCGTGCGCGCCCCGGGGGTGTCGGCCCCCGGGGCAGTCGTCGGTGGACGGCGTCAGCCGCCCAGCTCCTGGTGGCGGGCGGTCAGCGAGGCCGCGCCGGCCTCCGTCAGGGAGCCGTACAGGCGCAGGCGGGAGAAGCCGCCGTCCGGGAAGATGTCGATCCGGACGTGCGTGCCGACCGCCGGGGCGTCCAGCACGAAGCGGTGGTTGGTGTCGGGCTGCAGGCGGGTGCGCGGCAGGAACTCCGTCCACTCGCCCTCCTCGCCCGTCTTGATGGAGAGGGAGGCCCAGCCCGCGGAGTTGCCCTTGAGGTAGGCGGTGTCGATCTCCACCGCGCGGATCGCGGACTCCGTGACGAGCTGGTAGCGGATCCAGTCGTTGCCGTTGTCACGGCGGCGGGCGGTCTCCCAGCCGTCGTCCATCTTGCGGGAGCGGCCCGGGTTGATGGTGTTGGTCGGCGGGGAGTAGAAGCGGTTGGAGGCGTCCTGGACGGAGCCGCCGTTCTCCAGGGCCACCACGTCGAAGGAGCCGAGGGCCGCGAGCCACTTCGGGTCCGGGAGGACCTCGCCGTAGACGCGCAGGCGGGCGATGCCGCCGTCGGGGTGCTGGTTGACGCGCAGGTGCGTGAAGCGCTGCTCGACGCTCACCTCGAAGCCGTTGGCCGCGTGGCCGCCGACCGGCGTGCGGGGGACGATGGTCGTCCACTTGATGTCGTCGCCCTGGAGCTCCGCCGGGGTCGGCGCGAGGGCGCCCTGCCAGTTGGTGGCCTCGATGGAGACGGCCTGCGGCATGTTGCCGCGGAAGTGGGCGGTGTCGACGACGATGCCGCGGATGACGCCGGGGGCGCCCAGGCGGACGAGCGCCCAGTCGTGGTCCTCGGCGGTCGGCCAGGGCTGGGTGGCGGAGATGCCGCGGCGGCGGCGGGTCTCCCAGCCGTCCATGACCTTGCCCTTGTGGCCGAAGTGCTCGGGGTCGAAGTGCGCGGCCTCGGAGATCAGCAGGTTCTCGCGCTGGGCGAAGAACTCGTCGTTGGCCTCGATGACACCGGCGCCCAGTTCACGGGCGGCGAGGTTCGCGTACTGGGTGAACGGGAAGTCCGCGGTGCGGTAGTCCGCGTACGGGTCGCCGCCTCCGTACGGGTTCGCGTTGCCGGTGAAGGAAGCCAGTCCAGTTGAACGCTGTGCCACTGTCAGTTCTGCCTTTCGAGGAGGAGGCCGGTGGGCTCGGTCGGGGTGCCGTGGTCGGCGATCTGCGTACCGCGCAGCCAGGTGGACTTCACGACGCCGTGCAGGGTCTTGCCCGCGTACGCCGTGACCCGGTTGCGGTGGTGGAGCTCGGCCGGGTCCACAGTGAACGTTTCTTCGGGGGCCAGGACGGCGAAGTCGGCGTCGCGGCCTGCCTCGATCGCGCCCTTCTGCGTCAGTCCGGCGAGCGCGGCCGGGGCGGCGGACATCCAGCGGACGACGTCCTCCAGGGTGCGTCCGCGCTTGCGCGCCTCGGTCCAGATCGCCGGGAGCCCCAGCTGCAGGGAGGAGATGCCGCCCCACGCCGTGGCGAAGTCGCTGGTCTTCAGGTCCGCCGTGGAGGGCGAGTGGTCGGAGACGATGCAGTCGATGGTGCCGTCGGCGAGCGCGTCCCACAGGAGGTCCTGGTTGGCGGCCTCGCGGATGGGCGGGCAGCACTTGAACTCGCTGGCGCCGTCCGGGACTTCCTCGGCCGTGAGGGTGAGGTAGTGCGGGCAGGACTCGACAGTGATCTTGACGCCCTCGGCCTTGGCGGCGGCGATCAGCGGCAGCGCGTCGCTGGACGAGAGGTGCAGGACGTGGACCCGCGCGTTCAGCCGCTTCGCCTGGGCGATCAGGTTCCCGATCGCGGTGTTCTCGGCGTCGCGCGGGCGGGAGGCGAGGAAGTCGGCGTACTTGGGGCCGGGGACGGCCGGGGCCGCGTCCAGGTGGTGCGGGTCCTCGGCGTGCACGATCATCAGGCCGCCGAAGCCGGTGATCTCCGCGAGGGAGGCGGCGAGCTGGTCCTGGTCGAGCTCGGGGAACTCCTCGACGCCGGAGGGCGACAGGAAGCACTTGAAGCCGTAGACCCCGGCGTCGTGCAGCGGGCGCAGGTCCTTGACGTTGTCCGGCAGGGCGCCGCCCCAGAAGCCGACGTCCACGTGCGCCTTGGCGCGGGCGACCTCCTGCTTGACGCGCAGGTTGTCCGCCGTGGTGGTCGGCGGCAGGGAGTTGAGCGGCATGTCGAGGATCGTGGTGATGCCTCCGGCCGCGGCGGCGCGGGTGGCCGTCCAGAAGCCTTCCCACTCGGTGCGGCCCGGGTCGTTCACGTGGACGTGGGTGTCGACCAGGCCGGGGAGCAGGACGTCGTCCCCGAAGTCCTCCAGCCGGGCTCCGGCCGGTACCTCGGCGTCGTGCGGCAGCACGGCCGTGATCTTCCCGCCGGCGACGGCCACCGAGGCGGCACGCGTCCCCTCGGGGGTGATGACACGCGTCGAGCGTACTACCAGTTCCACAGCCGCGTCGGCCACCGGAACCTCCCCATCTACTTCCACAGAGCGAAATTCAACGTTCTGTTGACGGAGTCTTCACCGCGATCCGGGGCCAGTCAAGAGCGCCCGGACGGACCACTGACACATCTGGACAGCAATTGGATGTTTCCACAGAATGGAATTAGGATTTCACTATCCAGAATGTAGCTACCGCCACGGGGACCGGGGAGGTAACTTCCCGAGGACGTCCGCCACCAGGACAAACCGCCTCTGACCGGCGGGGACGGTGGCGCCCCGGCTCTAGGGCCGACGCCGACCGACCGGTAGGCTGCTTCCTTGCCTGCCAGCACCGAAAGGACCGCGCCGTGCCGACGTCCATCGCCAGCACCACCGACGCTTCCGCCAAGCCCACCGCCGCCAGCGGTGGCGTCCAGTCCCTTGAGCGCGCCTTCGATCTGCTCGAACGCATGGCCGATGCCGGGGGCGAAGTCGGCCTCAGCGAGCTCTCCGCCGCCAGCGGGCTGCCGCTGCCGACCATCCACCGTCTCATGCGCACGCTCGTCGCGTGCGGCTATGTCCGCCAGCAGCCCAACCGACGGTACTCCCTCGGCCCCCGTCTGATCCGCCTCGGCGAGTCCGCGTCGCGGCTGCTGGGCACCTGGGCGCGCCCCTACCTCGCCCGCCTGGTCGAGGAGACCGGCGAGACGGCGAACATGGCCCTGCTCGACGGGGACGAGATCGTCTACGTCGCCCAGGTGCCGTCCAAGCACTCCATGCGCATGTTCACCGAGGTCGGCCGACGCGTGCTGCCGCACTCCACCGGGGTGGGCAAGGCGCTCCTGGCCCACACCCCCGCCGAGGAGGTACGGGCCCTCCTGGCCCGCACCGGGATGCCGGCGGCGACCGAGAAGACCATCACCACGCCCGAGGGCTTCCTCGACGCGCTGGAGCAGGTCCGCAGGGCGGGCTACGCCGTCGACGACAACGAGCAGGAGATAGGAGTCCGCTGCCTCGCCGTGTCGGTGCCGAACTCGCCGACCGCCGCCGCGATCTCCATCTCGGGCCCGGCGGGCCGCGTGACCGAGGCGGTGGCCGAGTCCTTCGTGCCGATCCTCCAGGGTGTCGCCGCGGAGCTGTCGGTCGCACTGGCCAACCAGAGCCCCGCCTAGCCGACGCCTAGACGCGCCCCTCGCGTACGCAGCACTGCGCCCCGCCGGACCTGTCCGGCGGGGCAGCGGCATGTACGGGCACAGGCCCGGGCCCGGGCCAGGGCGGAAGGCGTACGGCTACCGCGCCTACCCGGCGCCTTCCGTCCGCCCCGCCCCCTGAACAACGGCCGCGGGGGCCTCGGTGAGCCGGCCGTCGGCCATCGTGGCCGTACGGTCCATCCGGTTCAGGTGGGCGTGGTCGTGGGTGACCAGCACCGTGGCGGTGGAGCGCTCGCGGGTCAGGGTCACCAGCAGGTCGAGCACGGCCGCGCCGCGCTCGTGGTCGAGGGCGCTGGTCGGCTCGTCGACCAGCAGCACGGCGGGCTCGTTCATCAGTGCGCGGGCGATGTTGATCCGCTGGCGCTGGCCGCCGGAGAGCTGGTGCGGCCGCTTGTCGGCCTTGTCCGCCAGGCCCACCGCGTCCAGCAGCTCCAGAGCGCGCCGGCGCAGCGCCTTGGCGGGGCCGCCGGAGAGGTGCGCCATGACCTGGAGCTGCTCGGCGGCGGTGAGCGAGGCCAGCAGGTTCGGCTGCTGGAAGACGATGCCGATCTTCTCCCGGCGCAGGGCCGACTTCTCGGCGGCGCCGAGCCCGGAGGTGTCCTGGCCCGCGACGACGACCCGGCCCGCGTCGGGGGTGACCAGGGTGGCGGCCACCGCGAGCAGGCTGGACTTGCCGGAGCCAGAGGGTCCGATCACCGCCGTCAGTGTGCCCGCGGGCACCTCCAGGCCCACGGCGTCGAGGGCGGTGAGCCGGCCGTCGCCGTCCGGGTAGGTGAGCGTGACGTCGTGGACGAGGAGGGTCATCGGGCGCTCCCGAGGGCGGTCAGCGGGTCTACGGCGGTGATCCGCCGGATGGACAGGGCGGCGCCCAGCGCGCCCAGCACGATCATGATCGCGGCGGGCACGAGCACGGTGGCGGCGTCGAGGACGAAGGGCACGTTCCCGCCGCTGATCAGCGCGCCGAAGCCGGAGGCGAGCGCGGTGCCCAGCCCGGTGCCGATGGCGAGCATGACCACGGCCTGGCCGAGGGCGTCCTTGAGGAGGTAGGGGGTGGAGGCACCCAGTGCCTTCAGGACGGCGATGTCCCCGCTGCGCTGGATCGTCCACACGGTGAAGAAGGCCCCTATCACCAGGGCCGAGATGGCGAAGAGGAAGCCGCGCATCAGCTGGAGCGAGCCGTTCTCCGCCTGGTACGAGCCGATGGCGCCCAGGGCCTCGTCCACAGTCTGGGCCTTGGTCCCCGAGGCCTTGCCGGCGGCGGCGAGATCCAGGCCGCCGCCGTCCGACGCGGAAACGGCGACGACGGTGGCGAGGGGCTCGATGGAGGTGCCGGGGTTGCCGATGCGCTGCCAGTCGTCGAGGTCCATCCAGACGACCGGGGTGTGGCTGTAGGCGGCGGTGCCGGACACGGCGGCCACCGTCAGCTCCAGCGGGCCGATCCTGAGCCTGGCACCAGCAGTGAGCCCGCCGAGCTCCTTGGCGGCCTTCTCCGTGAGGACCACCCGGCCTTGGGCGAGGCCACCGTCGCGCGGGCCGAGCTTCCCGGCGGGGTCGACGCCGAAGACGGAGACGGCCGCGGTGCGCTCCCCCGAGGCGGCGTTGGTGGTGCGGATGCCGAGCGGCTCCGCGGAACTCACCCCCGGCCGGGCCCGCCAGGCCTGCCAGGCGGATTCGGGCACCTGGGAGTTGGTGAAGGACACCTTCTGGTCACCGGCGGGCGCGGCGAAGGCCAGGTGCGTGGCGGGCAGCCCGGTGATGGCCGAGGTGTTCTCCCGGGCCAGGCCGGAGGTGAGCCCGGACAGCAGGCCGACCAGCAGCGTGATGAGCAGTACGACCGAGCCCATGAGGGCGAACCGGCCCTTGGCGAACCGTAGATCTCTCCATGCGACGAACATGTCCCCCACCTTGGTCTTCCGCGTGGACACAAGGCATCGCGCCACGGTAGCGATCCTGGTATCGAAGGGCGCACGCGGACATCAAACTTTTGGTTGACCGGGGCCGGTCCGGGCCCGCCTACGCTGGTCAGGCCATGACTGCAACAGCACCTGCACCTGCACCTGTACCTGCCCCCGCCCCCGCTCCCTCCGCCTCCCGCGCCCTCACCCCCGTGTCGAAGGTGCTGCGGCTGTGCCTGCACGCACTGCTTCTGGGGCTGCTCGGGCTGGCCGCCGGGCGGGCCGTCGCCGATTCCGCGCCCAGGGCCGGCTGGGTGGTCGCCGCGTGCGCCGTACTGGCCGCCGTGTACGCGGGCGGCGTACGGGCCCCCGCGGTGCACCGCTCGCCGCGCGCCGGGGCGGTGTGGCTGGCCGGGCTCGGCGCCGCCTGGGCGGCGCTGCTGGCGGTCTCCCCCGACGGGCTGTGGATCGCCTTCCCGCTGTACTTCCTGGAGCTGCACCTGCTGAAGCTGCGCTGGGGGGTCGCGGCCGTGGCGGTGACCGCCTGCGCGGCGATCGGCGGGTTCCTCGCGCACAGCAGCGCGGTGACCCCGGGGGCCTTCCTCGGGCCGCTGCTGGGCGGGGCCGTGGCGGTGGCGACCGTACTGGGCTACCAGGCGCTGTACCGCGAGAGCGAGCGCCGCCGCGAGCTGATCGAGGAGCTCATCACGACCCGGGCCGAGCTGGCCGCCGCCGAGCGGAGCGCGGGGATCCTGGCCGAGCGGGAGCGGCTCGCCCGGGAGATCCACGACACCCTGGCGCAGGGGCTCTCCTCGATCCAGCTGCTGCTGCGGGCCGCCGAGCGGTCCCTTTCCGAGGGGCGCCCGGGGGGAGGGGCCCCGGCCGGCGCCCCCTCCGCGGCGGCGCTCGCGCACATCGGCCGGGCCCGGGAGGCCGCCCAGGAGAACCTCGCCGAGGCGCGTCGGTTCGTACGGGCCCTCACGCCGCCGGACCTGGAGCACGGATCGCTCGCCGGGGCGCTGGAGCGGCTGTGCTCCGGGGTGCCGGGGCCGCGGGTGCGGTTCTCGCTGAGCGGCAGCCCGCGGGTGCTGCCCACGCCCTACGAGGTGGCCCTGCTGCGGATCGCGCAGTCGGCGCTGGCCAATGTGGTGCGGCACGCGCGCGCCGGGCGCGCCGAGATCACCCTGACCTTCATGGACGCCTCGGTCACGCTGGACATCGTGGACGACGGGCACGGCTTCGATCCCTCCTCGGCCGCGTCGGGCGCGTCGGGCTCCGGCGGCGGCGGCTTCGGCCTGCCGGCGATGCGCTCGCGCGCGGAGACCCTGGGCGGGCTGTTCACGGTGGAGTCCGCCCCCGGCCAGGGCACCGCCGTGGCCGTCACCCTGCCACTGCCGCTGGAACCGTTCCTACTCAGTGAGCAGGAGTGAGTCTTGGACCCATTCCTGGTCGCTGCGGGCATCCCGAACGGTTTTGGATGTCCTGGTCTCCCGCGTTCGCTCCGCGTCCGGCGGCACGCATCGTGTGCGTGGTCCGGGGATGCGGGGGCGGGGTTCCTCACGCCCGAGGGTGCCCGGTCGGGCCTGGACGGTCCGATGCCCGCGACGATCACTCCGGTCGTCGTGGGGCGGTGCCGTCCGTCGCCGGATCGGGTGCCCTTGGGCGCGCCTGCCGATCGCGATGCTCGCCGCATCGTGACGGGTGGTGGTGCGAGTGGTGCTGGTAAGGGGCTTCTGCCAGTGCTGGGCGCCCCACCTGCTGGTGTAGGCAGGATCGACGGCGATGATCGTGATGCCGGTCTGGTCGGCCATGGAGGTCAGGC
>NZ_JAGGOZ010000077.1:91073-91354 GCF_018614075.1 Streptomyces sp. ISL-94
GAGGGCATGCCGTACCTGGGCGTCACGATGATCCGCCGACCCTCTGAGGTCGTAGAAGAAGCGGCGGGGATTGCCGGTCGGGTTGCCGTGCCGGTCCAGTCGCCAGGCCGCGAGGTGGTCGGCGTTGGTGTCCACACCGATCACGCCGTGCGCGAGGGCGGCCGCGAGCGGGATCGTCTGGGTGGGCGGGTACTGCCAGGAAGCGGTCAGGTACCAGCGGCCGCGCTGCACGTCGTAGTGGATGCGGTAGGCCACCGCCCGGTTCGCTTCGACACGGTCGG
>NZ_JAGGOZ010000078.1 GCF_018614075.1 Streptomyces sp. ISL-94
GCGGAGGAAGAGAGCCGTGGTGATGGTGCCGACGAGGACGATGGCGGTGTTGACGATGATCGCGGTGGTGATGCCCGCGTGGATGTCGGTGTTGGCCGCCGCGATCGCGGACATGATCGGCGTGCCCATCGTGATACCGATCTGCTGCGTCATCGTGGCCAGACCCGTCGCCATACCCTGCTCGTGATCCGGCAGACCCGTCGTCGCGGTCACCATGAACCCCACGATCACCAGCATGTTGCCGATACCACCCGCAAACGTCGCCGCCAACAGCAGCCACATGCTCGCCGACGTCTCACCCAGCGCGATCAGGCTCAGCGTCGCCACCGCCTGCAGAAGACCACCCACGATCAACGTCGTGCGCGTACTCGTCGCACCGATCACCCGCGGGGCGATCGAACCGCCGATGACCGTACCGATACCCAGCACACCAAACGACAGACCAGCCGTCAGCGGCGAGAAGTCCAGCACCTCCTGCAGATACAGCGTCATCGAGAAGACCAGGCTCGTCTCCGTCAGGAACGCGATCAGACCCGCGATATTGCCCCACGCCACCGTCTTCTTCTTCAACACACTCACCGGCACCAGCGGACCCGCGGACCTCGACTCGATCGCATAGAAAACGATCAGCAGAACCACACCCGCCGCCAGCCAGCCCAGCGCCGCACCCGAACCCCAGCCGTGCTCACCGGCCTGCGTCAGACCGTAGATCAAAGCCAGCAGACCCAAAGTCACCGCGGTGGCACCGGGCAGGTCCAGCTTGGGGCGCATGGCGGGACGCGACTCCTTGATCACCGCAGGAGCGATGACCAGCACGGCCAGAGCGACCGGAACGTTGATGAAGAACGCCCACCGCCACGACAGCAGATCGGTCAGCACACCACCCAGAATCGCGCCCGTCGTGAAACCGGCCGACATCAGCGCACCATTGAGACCCAGCGCCTTCTGACGCAGCGGACCCTCAGGAAACGAGGTGGTGAGCAGCGACAGACCCGCCGGCGTGACCGCCGCGGTCGCAAGACCCTGGAGGACACGGGCCACGATCAGCATCTCCGGACTGGTCGCCAAACCACCCGCAAGCGACGACAGACCCAAAACCGCAAGACCCACCAGGAACAGACGCCGACGCCCGAACAGGTCCGCGACCCGCCCGAACAACAGCGTGAACCCCGCCGCACACAGAGCGAACGACGTCGCGATCCACTGCAGATTCGACAACGAGAAACCGAGACCGTCACCGATCACCGGCAACGCCACATTCAGAATCGAAAAGTCCACCGCCAGCATGAACTGCGCCACCAGCAGCACCACCAGCACCAGCCTCAAACGCCCGTCCAAACGGACCGGACCCTCCCCCTCCCCCACACCCGCATCAACCCGCGCACCCTCGACAACCGACATCGCCACACTTCCTTTCACACACACATAAACGGAGGCCTTCCGCGCGGAAGGCCGGTACTTGCCGGGGAAAAACCGGCTCAGGCAGGGGTCTCCACCGAGGCACGGCGGCCCAGTTCTTCGGACAACTCCTGCCAGTCCCGCGCCACCTGGGCGGCCGCGGCGGCCGCGGTCTCGGCGCGGTACGGGGGAACCGCGGCGACGAGCCGCTCACGCTGGCGCAGCCCGCTCACCTGGAGGTCGAGCATGCGGAGCAGGAGCCGCCCGGCTTCGCTCAGCCTGAGCAGGGGATCCTTGCAGAGGCTGCCGACCAGGGAGGGCAGTGTCTGCCCCTGGGCCCGGCCGCCGCCCTGCCCTCGGCCCCGAGCCGGCGCCGTTGCCGCATCGGGAACCGGGGTGTTCCCGGAGCGGCGCTGGGTGGCCGGCACAGGGTCCGCCCCCTCGCCGATCCGGCGCCGCACGTCCCGTACGGTCGACGGGGCGATCCCCGCCTCCCGGGCGATCTGGCGCAGGGAGGCGGTGGGGCGGCCGGCGAGCAGCCGGGCGGCGGCCTCGCGGCCGCGCGCCGGGTCGGACGGCCGCAGGCGCCCGTCCTGGCCGACCCGGGCCTTCGGCACGGGTGCCGCAGGACCCTCGCGGCGCCGTAGGGCTGCCACGGTCTTGGGTGCCAGTCCGGTCCGCCGCGCGATACCGCGGTCGGACCAGTCCGGGTGGGACCGCAGGATCCGCAGCGCCGCGGCGGTCCGCTCCGCATGGGTCAGCGGGAGCCCGTGACTGATGTTGGCCTCGACGGAGAGGACGAACGCGTCCTCGGCGCTTCCGTCGAAGTACGTCACCCCCACCGTGCGCTGACCGCGCAGTACGGCGGCCCGCAACCGGTGCGTCCCGTCGATGATCCGCATGGTGGCGCGGTGCACGAGCAGCGGGGGCAGCGCCTGGCCGGACTGGGCGAGGGCCTGTGCGTGGCTCTCGTCCACCCGGACGGTTCGCGGGGAGTCGGCGCAGAGCAGTGAGCCGACCGGTACTTCGGCCACGGCGCCGGGGGTGCCCGCCGCGGCCGGCGTACCCGCCGTCTTCGCCGGGTCTACTGTCTTCTTCGCCGGGTCCACCGCGTGTATCGCGTTCACCGCGTTCACCGCGTGCAGGTTCCTCATGTGGTTCACCTCCCTTCGTGCACTCGATGGGCCGGACGCCGCTGCGTTCGTCGGCTCCGGGAAAGAAATTACGTAACTACTGTTCGGTAACTAAGCCGGGAGCCGAACCCCGGTGAGATTTCGGCAACTTGGCGAAGTGGCGGTGCGGCGGGGTGGGCGACCGGGGCAGATCCGCGGTCGCCCACCGGGCGGCCGGATCAGACCCCGACCAGCTCCTGCGACCCCATGAACTCCCGCAGCCAGGACAGGAATTCGGGGCCCAGGTCGTCGCGTTCGCAGGCGAGCCGGACCGTCGCCCGCAGGTACTCGGCGCGGTCCCCGGTGTCGTAGCGCCGGCCGGAGAACACGACGCCGTGCACGGGACGGCCCGCCTGGACCAGGGCCCGCAGCGCGTCCGTCAGCTGGATCTCGCCGCCTCGGCCGGGGCTCGTGGCGCGCAGGACCTCGAAGATCTCGGGGTCGAGGAGGTAGCGGCCGATGATCGCGAGGCTGCTGGGCGCGGTGCCGGGCGCCGGCTTCTCCACCAGGTCGGTGATGCGCACTCCCCCGCCCCCGGCCGGGTGCTCCGACTGCCCGGACTGCTCGACCGCGGCGCATCCGTACAGGTGGATGGAGTCCGGGTCGACCTCCATCAGGGCGACGACGCTGCCGCCGTGCCGGGCGCGGACCTCGGCCATCCGGGCCAGCAGCGGGTCGCGGGGGTCGATCAGGTCGTCGGCCAGGAGGACGGCGAACGGCTCCTGGCCGACGTGGGGGGCGGCGCACAGGACGGCGTGGCCGAGCCCCTTGGGGTCCCGCTGGCGCACGTAGTGGATGTCGGCGAGCTCGGTCGAGGCGCAGACGCTGTCGAGCTTGTCCTGGTCGCCGCGGCGCTGGAGGGCCTCCTCCAGCTCGTAGTTGCGGTCGAAGTGGTCCTCGAGGGCCCGCTTGTTGCGTCCGGTGACCATGAGGATGTCGGACAGCCCGGCGGCGACCGCCTCTTCGACCACGTACTGGATGGCCGGCTTGTCGATGACCGGCAGCATTTCCTTCGGGGTCGCTTTGGTCAGCGGGAGAAAGCGGGTACCGAGACCGGCGGCGGGAATGACGGCCTTGGTTATGCGGGAGGGTGTGGAATTCATGCCACCGAGGCTAGATGCCGCCGGTCCCAGCAGGCTCGAATTCCCTTTCTTCTCCGCCTACTTAGGCATTTTCGGTTCCGTCGGCGCCACGATGCCGCGGCAGATGATCCGCCACAGCTCACGGAGTTCGTCGACGGCCGCGCCCGGCCGGCGGATCCGGCCGTGGCGCACCCGCGCGACGGTGCCGCACATCAGGTGCGCCGTCAGCAGGGCAACGGGGCGCGGGTCCACGTCGGGGCGCAGCTGGCCCTGTTCGACCGCCTGCCCGAGCAGGGTTCCGACCTCCGGTAACCAGGAACCGCACCACTCGGGGCCGGCGCCGGCGCGCTCACGGGTCAGTCGCGCGGCGGCGCGTACGACCGGGTCCGCCTCGATCAGCCGGCCCAGGGCGAGGACCAGGGCGGAGACGGTCTCCAGCGCCGTACCGTCGCCGCCGGCCGTGATGTTCTCGACCACCGCGCGGGTGGCGGACCGTCCCGACTCCTCCACGGCCGACGCGAGCTGCGCCTTGGCGGAGAAATGAAAGGTGAGCGCGCCGATGGAAACTCCGGCGGTTCGGCTCAGTCGGGAAAACGATGTCCCGTCATATCCATTGCGGTCGAATTCGACCCCGGCCACCGCGATCAGGTGATTCCGGGTGAGCACTCCGCGCTCTTGTTTTCCCAATGAACTCTCACTGCCATCCAGATCGTTCCCGACTCGCCGGGCATGCGGTCCGACGAGGCGGCACCAGCCTTGTCCGGGTGCCGCGGGCACACAACGCCGACTTGGCGAAGAAGCGCCCGCGCTCCCCGCCGCCTGCCGTCCCGTGGGGGTCGACGGCAGCCTCTGGGACCAACGTGCCGAAGTCGCGGCGCAGACGCCAGCCCTGAGCTAGAAAAAAAACGAACGTTCTGTATTCTACAACCGTCCACCACCGCGCCGCCCGTCGGCGTCCGCAGTGAAGGGGGAGAAATGACGGCACACACACGGCCCAGAGCCCTGGTTGCCATGGACACCACATTGGACGAGTTCACCGAACACCTCTTCGGCCACTTACCGCGCGCCGACCAGCGGCGCTGGGCCAGGGTCTACCTCCAGGGGCTGCTGACGACCCGGGGGAAAAAGTCCGTACGCCGGCTCGCCGCGTCCGTCACAGCGTCGCCCACCGCCTCGCAGTCCTTGCAGCAGTTCATCAACGCGAGCCCCTGGGACTGGGAGCCGGCCCGCCGCGAGCTGCTCCGCTGGATCGAGGGACGGCACCCGGTACACGCCTGGACGATCGGGCAGGCGGTCTTCCCCAAGCGGGGTGAGCACTCGGTCGGCGTACACCGCCGCTTCGATCCGGCCGCCGGACGTTCCGTCAACTGCCAGTTCGGTTTCGGCCTCTTCCTGTCCCTGGGCGGCATGAGCGTGCCCGTCGACTGGCGGCTGCTGCTCCCCGAGACGTGGGCGGGCGACCCCGTCCTGCGCCGTCGGGCACGCATCTCCCCCGAGGTCGCGCACCGGACGCCGGAGGCCCTCGTCCTCGAACTCGTCGACTCGATGGCCGCGCACACCTCCTCGGCGCACGCGCCGGTGGTCGCCGACCTGAGCCGCCTGAGCGGCGCCGGCACGCTCATCGGCATGCTCGGCCGGCGCGGCCACGACTTCCTGGTGTCCGTCCCGCCGGCCCTCGCGGTCTGTGCCGCCGGATTCGCCCCCGGCCGCGGCGAACAGGCCGGGACGCCGGGGCGGGAGACCGCCGCGGGCGACTTCGCCCGCGTGGGGAACACCCGCCATCCGTACACGGCGCTGCTCGCCGGACCGGATGCGCGGCCCCAGCGGCTGCGCATCCACTCGGGGCTGGTCCGCGTGCCGGGGGCCGAGACGGGCGCCCCCGGGACGCGCCGGACGTACCGCCTGTTCGGCGAACGGCGGCCCGGACCCGGGCACCGGGGCGGCCCGGTCTGGATCACCAACATGACCGAGCACCGGATGGACGACCTGCTGCATCTGGTCCGGCAGTCGGCCGAGTCCGCCAGGACCCTGGGCTCGCTGGCGGAGGACTTCGGGCTCCTCGACTTCGAGGGCCGGTCCTTCCCCGGCTGGCACCACCACATGACGCTGATGTCCGCCGCGTACGCCTACAAGGGCCTGCCGGCCCTGCGCGAGCGGCAGGGCCGGCAGGGGTACCCGGCGCTGGAGGTCAGGCGGTCCGCGTGAACGGATCCACGGGACGAGGGGGCAGGTCCTCAGGCGCGGATGAGGGCGAG
>NZ_JAGGOZ010000007.1 GCF_018614075.1 Streptomyces sp. ISL-94
CATTTGCCGGTCGGTCTTAGGGGCGGAGCGCGCGCAGCAAAAGGTCGGCGAGGTGGTCGGCGACCTGCTGCGGGGTGAGCGGGCCGTCCGTGCGGTACCAGGTGGACAGATGGTGCACGGATCCGAAGTGGTAGTCCACCACCAGGTCGGCGGGGGTGGCGCTGGAGAACACCCCCGTACGCTGGCCCTCCTCGACCAGCGCCCGGAAGCGCTCGTGGTAGCGCCGGCGCTCGGCCCGTACCTGCTTGAACTTCTCCGGGCTGAGCTGGTGCATCGACCGGAAGAAGATCATCGCGTCGTCGAGGTTCTCGATGGTGGTGACGACCACGTCGGCGGCGGCCGCCCGCAGCCGCTCCTCGACGGGGGCGTCGGAATCGGCCACCGCGTCGAGCCGCTGCTGCTGGAGGCGCAGCATGCGCGCGTACACCTCGTGCAGCAGATCGTCCTTGGACCCGAAGTAGTGGTAGAGCGCACCCTTGGTGACCCCGGCCGCCTCGACGATCTCCTGCACGGAGGTGCGGTCGTAGCCGCGCTCGGCGAAGAGCCGGGTGGCGACGGCCAGCAGCCGCTGCGGCACCGGGGCCTCGCGCGTGCCTTCGGGTTCCGTGGTCCTGGCAGCCATGGCGCCGACCTTCCCTTCCCATTCCCAGCTGTACGGCCGTCCGACTGTTTTCAGCCGCGGTCGCGCAGTTCCCGTCGCAGGATCTTGCCACTGGTCGTCTTCGGAAGGACAGGCAGGATCTCCACCTCCCGCGGGTATTTGTACGCGGCGATGCGCGCGGCGCAGTACGCGGACAGCTCCGCCGGTTCGGCCGAGGTGCCGGGGCGCAGGCTGACGTACGCCTTGACGCTCTCGCCGCGGTAGGGGTCGGGGACGCCGACGACGGCCGCCTCGCGGACGGCCGGGTGGGTGTAGAGCACGTCCTCGACCTCGCGCGGCCAGACCTTGAAGCCGGAGGCGTTGATCATGTCCTTCTTGCGGTCGACGACGTAGAGCCAGCCGGCCGCGTCCATGAACCCGACGTCCCCCGTGCGCAGTTCACCGTCCGGAAAGGCCTTGGCGGTGTCGGCGGGCAGGCCCCAGTACCCGGGCACGACCTGCGGTCCGCGGACGGCTATCTCGCCGGTCTCGCCGAAGGGGACCTCGGCTCCCCGCTCGTCGAGGATGCGCACGACGGTGTCGGCGCCGGGCAGGCCCACCGAGAGGGTGCCGGAGGCGGGGTCGACGGGGGCTTCGAGGTGGGGAGGGACCGAGGCGCAGGGGGCGGTGCACTCGGTGAGGCCGTAGCCGTTGCGCAGGTAGAAGCCGAAGGAGGCGCGCAGCCGTTCGACGAGGGCGGGCGGCAGCGGGGCGCCGCCGGAGGAGATCACCTGGAAGGAGGCGAAGTGGTCGGGGGTGACGCCGGGGTGGGCGGTGAGGGCCATGAAGGCGGTGGCCGGGCCGACGGTGTAGGCGGGGCGGTGTTCGAGGAAGGCGTCGAGGACGACTCCGGCGTCGAAGCGGTGGGCGAGGACGAGGGTGCCGGCGTTGGCGATGCAGGTGGCGAGCTCGCAGACCATGCCGGTGATGTGGAAGAGCGGGGCGAGGGCGAAGTAGGTGGCGCCCTCGGGAAGGGGGTGACCGATGACCTGTCGTATCGCGTTGTACGTGAGTGCGCCGTGCGGGTTCATGGCGCCCTTGGGGGTGCCGCTGGTGCCCGAGGTGTAGCTGATGAGGGCGGTGTCGGCGGCGGTGAGGTGCGCATCGGGCGGCGCGGGGCGGCCTTGGCGGGCCACGGTGGCGAGATCGGCCGTGTCGGGGTTCGCATCGGGAGTCGTATCCGGGGCCGCATACGGGGTCGCGTCCGGGGTCAAGGGAGCGGCCGGCGAGCCGGCCGGAGGCTGCGGCGCGGGCTGCGGGTCCGGCGCCGCCGGGCCGAAGAGCCGCTGGTCGTCGCGGGTCTGGAAGTCCCGGTCACGGACGGTCAGCGTGGTCCGTACAGCCGTGCCCCGGACGGCCTCGTGGAGGTACTCCGACCAGGCGCGGCCGTCGCAGACCAGCGCGGCGGCCCCCGAGTCGCGCAGGATGTGGCCGACCTCGCCGGACTTGTACATGGGGTTGAGCGGGACGACGACGGCCCCGGCCTTCCAGGCGGCGAGGACGGCCAGCACGAAGTGCGGGGTGTTCTGCAGCATCACGGCGACCCGGTCCCCGCGGCGGATGCCCCGCGCGGCGAGGTGCCCGGCGACGGAGCCGGAGAGCGCGTCGGCCTCGGCGTAGCTCGTGCGGCCGTCGAAGTAGGCCAGCGCGGTGCGCTCGGGGGCGCGGGCCACGGCGTCGCGGAATGCGTGCAGCACGGTCGGCGGGGGTGCGACGGGGGCACGCTGGGCCGGGCTGAGCAGGGCGAGCCAGGGCCGGGCCGCGTAACCGGAGGCCGGGGACGCCGGTACGGAGGAGGAGGGAGAGGGGGTCGGGGTCACCGGGCCTCCCACTTCTGCTGGAGGTGGTTCATGCCGCTCAGCCAGCGGTCGGGTTCGGTGGCGCGGGCCGCGTAGAAGTCCGCGACCTCGGGGTGCGGGAGGATCAAGAACCGGCCCTTCTCCATGCCGTCGAACAGTGCGTCCACGACCGCTTCCGGCTCGATCGCGGTCGGCGCGAGGACGAGTTCGCCCGCCGAGCCCGCGGCGGTCAGCATGTCGGTGCGCACCCCTTGCGGGCAGATGGCGTGGACCTGCACACCGCGGTGGCGGTAGGTCAGCGAGAGCCATTCGGCGAAGGCGAGCGCACCGTGCTTGGTGACACTGTACGGGGCCGCCCCGATCATGGTCAGCAGTCCGGCGGCGGAGACGGTGGACACGAAGCGGCCGTCCCCCCGCTCCAGCCAGTCGGGCAGCAGCAGTCGGGCGGCACGGACGTGGGCCATGACGTTGGTGTCCCAGGCCGCCTCCCACACGGCCTCGTCGGCGAACGCGTCGCCGCCCGATGCGAGTCCGGCGTTGGCGCAGTAGATGTCGACCGTGCCGCCGAGTGCCTCGCGGGCCTGGGCCACGATCGCCGAGGCGTCTCCCGGTACCGCGATCGCGCGGGCGCCGATGCCGCCCGCCACGGAGGCGGCCTTGGCGGGGTCGAGGTCGTTGACGACGACGGTCGCCCCCTCGGCGGCGAAGCGACGGGCGAGGGCCGCGCCGATGCCGCCGCCCGCTCCGGTGACGACGACTCGCTGGTCCTGGTACTCGCTCACGGGGATCACCTTTCGGGGCGGGACGGCGACTGTGCTCAATCACTGACAGCGGGCAGACTAACCAGTCGGTATGTCGGCGGGGAAGGGGTCTGACTCCTAGCGTGGCCGGATGACGCTGTCGCGACGCGGGGTGCTGGGACTGGCGGGGGCCATGGGAGCGGTGGGGGCGGTGGGAGCCGTGGGAGCCGCCGCGCCGAGCGCATGGCCGGCCGGGCGGGCCGCGCCGGCCGGGCGGGCGGACCGGGTGCGCACCGGGTTCGAACGGCTCGCCGCGGACGGGTACGCCGTACTGGCCGGGCAGCGGGTCGGGGTGGTCACCAACCCCACCGGGATCACCGCCGACGCCCGCCACCTGGTCGACGTACTGCACGCGGACGAGCGCGTGAACCTGGTCGCGGTGTTCGGGCCGGAACACGGCTTCCGCGGGACGGCGCAGGCCGGGGACTCCGAGGGGGCCTCCCGGGATCCGGCGACGGGCCTGCCGGTGTGGGACACGTACGACAAGAGCGGGCAGCGGCTCGCGGACCTGTTCACAGCGGCCGGGATCGACACGGTCGTCTTCGACATCCAGGACGTCGGGGCGCGGTTCTACACCTACATCTGGACCCTGTACGACTGCATGCGCGCCGCCGCGCTCGCGGACAAGGCGGTGGTGGTGCTGGACCGGCCCAACCCCGTGGGCGGCCGGCGGGCGGCGGGGCCGGTGCTGGAGCGGTCGTACGCGAGCTTCGTGGGCCGGGAGCCGATCGCGCTCGCGCACGGGATGACGGCGGCGGAGCTGGCCCTGCTGTTCAACGGCGCGTTCCTGGCCGGCAATCCGGCCAGGCTGCGCACGGTGGAGATGGCCGGGTGGCGGCGCGAGTCGTTCTTCTGCGAGACCGGGCTGCCCTGGGTGCCGCCGAGCCCGAACATGCCGACCCCGGACACGGCACTCGCGTACGCCGGCACCTGCCTGTTCGAGGGGACGAACCTGTCCGAGGGGCGCGGGACGACCACCCCCTTCGAGGTGGTGGGCGCGGAGGGCATCGACCGCCGGTGGGCCGGGGCGGCGAACGCGCTGGACCTGCCCGGGGTGTGGTTCCGGGAGGCGTACTTCACGCCCACGTTCTCCAAGCACGCGGGGAAGGTCTGCGGCGGGATCCGGCTGATCGTGCACGACCGGGAGGCCTTCGATCCGGTCCGGGCCGGAATCGGCCTGCTGGTGACCGCGCGGCGGGCGTGGAGCGGCTTCGCCTGGCGCGAGGACCACTGGATCGACCGGCTGACGGGCTCGGACCGGGTGCGGAAGCTGGTGGACGCGGGAGCCGGGGTGGAGGAGATCGCGGATGACTGGGCGGCGGGCCTGGCCCGCTTCGAGGCGGTGCGCGAGGAGTACCTGCTGTACGGGTGAGCCGGCCTCTAGCCGTTCGGGGGCCGCAGCAGGATGCTGGTGGCACCGGAAGGGCGCGGCGTGGAGGGGGGACGTCATGTCAGATGGGACGGGTATCGGGGTCGGGCCGTACACGGAGCTGACCTTCGACGCGGAGGGGGACGTGGACCGCGCCACGCAGGAGGCGGTGGGCCGGATCGAGGCCACGGACCTGCTGGTCTTCGCGCACGGATGGAACAGCGACCGGTCCACCGCGACCCGGCTCTACGACCGCTTCTTCGCCCCCTTCCCTGGGCTGGTGGGGCCGCAGATACGGCTGGGGTACGTGGGTGTCGTATGGCCTTCGATCCGGTTCTCTGACGAGCCGATACCGGACTTCGACACGCCCGGCGCGCTCGCCGAGCCCGGCTTCGGGACGGCGCTCGACCGCGGCACCCGGCAGGCTCTCGGGGAGTTCTGGCCCGGGCGGGAGGCGGAGCTGGACCGGGTGGCCGAACTGCTGGAGGAGCGGCCGGAGTCGGCGGCGGCCTTCGTCGAATTCGGGGCGCTGGTGCGCGAGCTGGCCGGGGTGGACGCCGCACCCGCGGCGGTCGCCCCGGCGGTGCCCGCCCTCTTCTCGGAGGACGTCCTGGACGTGTGCCGCACCCTCACCCTCGCGCTGGCCGAGGCGGGGGCCCCGCCCGGCGACAGCGACGGCGACGGCGACGGCGACGGCGACGGCGACGGCGACGGCGGCGGCGGCGGCGGCGACAACGCGCGGGGCCTCTCGGCCGGCGGCGGGCTGCGCGGGCTGTGGAAGGGCGCCAAGGAGCTGCTGAGGCAGGCGGCGTACTACGAGATGAAGAAGCGGGCGGGGGTCGTCGGCGAACGCGGTCTCGGTCCGGTGCTGGCCGAGCTGGCGCGCCGCCGTCCGGGGGTGCGGATCCACCTGATCGGGCACAGCTTCGGCGCGCGCGTGGTGTCCTTCTCGCTGCGCGCCGTACCGGACGGGGCCCGGCACGTGACCTCGCTGACCCTGCTCCAGGGCGCGTTCTCGCACTACGCGTTCTGCGACCGGCTGCCGCACGACAGGGGCCGCGGCGGCGCCCTCGCCGGCCTCCAGCGGAGGGTCGACGGACCGGTGGTCGCCTGCCACTCCCCGCACGACACCTCCCTCAAGGTGTTCTATCCGCTGGCCTCCCGGATGGCAGGGGATTCGGCCGGACTGCTGGGCTTCGACGAGCGGTGGGGGGCGATCGGGCACGACGGGGTGCAGGCGCTGCCGGGCGCGCCCCGGCTGACCCTCGACGCGGCCCTGCGGGAGGGGCTGCCCGCGAGCGGTTGCGTCAGCGTGGACGCGGGTTCGGTGGTGCGGCGCGGCGGCGTCCCCTCGGGGGCGCACAGCGACATCTGCCACGAAGAACTGGCCCGGGTGGTGGTTGCCGCGGGGCGCATGGGGCGCTGACTTCCGGCCATGTGTCACCCGCACGCCTCGTCCGCCCTTGCATGCGCCCGCAGGCTGCCGGGCATGTTGGGCACATCGGCGGAGGTGAAGGTGTGATGGCGGGATTCCGGAGTCTGGCCTACCAGGTGCGCGACGCACGCAATGATCGGGCCCTGCGGCGCCATTCCCTGCGCCGCTGCCTGGAGCGGTTCGCGCCGTACGGGCACAGGGCCACGTGGTGGCACCTGTGCGACCGGCACGGGATCGCCCCCGAGGACCGGGGGGCGGATCCACTGCGGCTGGTGGCCGCTCTGGAGGAGCTGGAGGACGCACGCGCGGTCTGGCTGGAGTACGAGCGCCAGTTCGCGGAGCGGCGCAGACGGGAGAAGTACCACGGGCTGCGCCGGCCGGAGTGGGCGTGGGGCGGGAGCGGGGACGCGGTGGTGCGGTGCGCGGATCCGGGGGTGCGGCCGGAGGGGGCGCTGGGCGAGGTCCTGCGGCGGCTGGTGCGGGTGCTGGAGTCGCAGCCGGGGACGGCGTGCCCGGTCTGCGGGGAGCAGGAGCTGCAGTGGCCGGACATGGCGGCCCCCTCGGCCCCGGTCGGGCCCTGGGAGGGGACGTGGGCCTGGGACGGGCCGGTGTGCGGGGGCTGCGGGATCGTGGTTCCGAGACCGGCGCTGGCGGACGTCCCCGCGGCGGGGGCGGCGTGAGACCCGCGCTGCCGGCGCCGTTGCCGCTGCCCGTGTCGCCGGCGGTGTTGCCGGCGGTGTCGCTGAACGGCACCCGGAGCGGTGCCGACGGGCCGGCCGTGCCGATGTCCCCGGCGGACCTGGTGGAGTCGGCTCTGGCCGCGGTGGCTGCCGGGGCCGGGGAGGTGGTCGTGCATCCGCGGACCCCCTGCGGGCGGGAGAGCCTGTCGCCGCGCGTGGTCGGGCCGGTGCTGGAGGCGATGCGGGGCGCGGGGGTCCTCGTACCGCTGTCTGTGCCGGCGAGTGTGGGGGCCGAGCCGGATCCGGCCGGGCGGCTGGAGCGGGTGCGGTCCTGGACGGTGCTGCCGGACCGGGCGGCGGTGGGCTTCGCGGAGCCGGGGGCCGCGGAGCTGGCGGAGGCCCTGCTGGCGCGGGGGGTCGCGGTGGACGCGGTGGTGCCGCTGGGTGGGCCGGCCGGGCCGGAGCCGATGGCCCGGTTCCTGGCCTGGCCGGTACGCGCGCCCGGGCGGGTCCGGCTGGCGGCCGAGCTCGCGGCGGCCGATCCGGCGCTGGTGGCCGGGCTGCGGGGACTGCCGCCGGTGGCGGTGCTGCTGTACGGGCGGGAGGCCGCCGCCTGGCCGGTGCTGCGGCTGGCGGCGCGGTGCGGTACGGGCGCGCGGACCGGCGTAGGGGATGTGCTGCACCTGCCGGACGGTCGGCGGGCCCGGTCGAACGCGCAGCTGGTGGCGGCGGCCCGGGTGGCGCTGGACCGGGCCGCGCTCGGCCGGGCCGCACGGGACCGGGCGGGCCGCGGAGGACCGGCGGTGGGCGGACCGGCGGCTACAACCGGGAGCCGGTGAACTTTTCGCCGAAGATGTCGTCCGGGTTGGAGAGCGCGCACGTCTCCAGCGAGAGGCAGCCGCAGCCGATGCAGTCCGTCAGGTGGTCGCGCAGCCGGCCGAGTCGGGCGATCCGCTGGTCGAGTTCGGTGCGCCAGGCCTCGGAGAGGCGGGCCCAGTCCTCGTGGGTGGGGGTGCGCTCCTCGGGGAGTTGGGCGAGGGCGTCGCGGATGCTGGCGAGCGGGATGCCCACCCGCTGCGCGGCCCGTACGAAGGCCACCCGGCGCAGTGCGTCGCGGGTGTAGCGGCGCTGGTTGCCGGAGGTGCGGCGGCTGCTGATCAGGCCCTTGGACTCGTAGAAGTGGAGCGCGGAGACGGCCGCGCCGCTGCGGGCGGACAGCTGTCCGACGGTGAGTTCATGGACGTTCTCGGGAATCTGCGGCACCAGGCCGAGGGTAGTCGGAGGTCCGTTGACATACCCATACGGTCCCCGCATGCTGAGCAAGCGCTTATTCGCCCAGCGCTATGCGCGAGTCCGTGAATCCGTGAGTGAGAGGCAGGAGCAGGGCATGGCCGAGCCGAGGGTCTTCACGTCCGCCGAGGAGTTGCACGCCGGGATCGGCGAGCCGTTGGGCCCGAGCGGGTGGCTGGAGGTGGACCAGAAGCGGATCGACCTCTTCGCGGACGCCACCGGCGACCACCAGTGGATCCACGTGGACCCGGTGCGGGCGGCGGACGGGCCCTTCGGCTCCACGATCGCGCACGGCTATCTGACCCTGTCCCTGCTGCCCAGCCTGGTACCGCAGACCATGCGGGTCGAGGGCATGAAGATGGGCATCAACTACGGGGTCAACAAGGTGCGTTTCCCGGCGCCGGTGCCCGTCGGGTCGCGGCTGCGCTCCACCGCCGTGATCACGGACGTCACGGAGGCCGGTGGCGGCGTACAGGTGACGGCCACGGTCACGGTCGAGCGCGAGGGCGGCGACAAGCCGGTGTGCGTCGCGGAGTCGGTGTCCCGCTACTACTTCTGAGTGCGCGCGCCCACCATGCGGAGCACGAGGTCGGCGTAGAGCGCGCCGACCTCGTCGGGCGTGCGCTGTCCGGCCGCGCTGAACCAGCGGGCCACGTCGATGCAGAGCGAGAGCACGGCGAGAGTGGTGCCCGGCACGTCGGGGACGTCGAACTCCCCCGCTGTCACCCCGTCGGCGAGGATCCGGCGTACGGCGGCGTCGCTCTGCCGGCGCAGTGTCACGATGTCGGAGCGGTGCTCCGGAGCGAGAGCATCGAGCTCGTACTGGACCACGCGCGCGGTGGTGTGATGCGCCGCGTGCCACCGCACGAAGGACCGTACGGCCGCGTCGAGCCGCTCCGCGGCGGAGCCGGGACCGTCGGCGGCCGAGGTCAGGATCTCCAGCGCCTTGTCGTGGCCGATCCGGCTGATCCGGTGGAGCAGCTCTTCCTTGGTCTTGTAGTGGATGTAGAGCGCGGCCGGGCTCATGCCGGCCCGGCCCGCGATGTCCCGCGTGGTGGTGGCGTGGTACCCGCGCTCGGCGAAGGCGTCGACGGCGGCGACGAGCAGCCGCCGCGCGGCGTCGGGGGTGACCTCCGACCACGGCTGGTAGCCGCCGGCCGTCTCCTCCGCGCTGTCCATCACTCACTCACCCTCGTCGCCCTGTAGGACTGCACAGCCTACCGGAGGGTGAGCAAGCGCTTAGCTCGCTCGGGCTGGCTACTTCGGCGCGAACGGGTCGTACTCCGCCATGATCTTCTCCATCCGTGCCTGGTCCACCCGGCTGACGATCTGGGTGACCTCCTGCCGGTCGCGGATCACCTTGGCGAGCGTGAACGCGGAGGTGGTGAGGTAGAGGACCGCGATGCCGAGGAAGGCCCGCACCCAGCCGTTGGTCTCCAGGTTGTAGATCCCCACGGCCACGGCGCCCATGGCGATGCCGAAAGAGGCGACGGCCTGGCCGTAGTACGCCCCCGTGCTCTGCTGCTTGACCGGTGTCTCGTTCATGGCCACAGCATCCGGCCGATGCGCTGGGTCCCGCATCCGCACGCGTACTCATGCGCGTACTCATAAGGTCAGAAGGCCGAAACCCCGGTGCGGGCGCGGCCGATGAGCAGCTTCTGGATCTGGCTGGTGCCCTCGTACAGGGTCATCACGCGGGCGTCGCGCAGTAGTTTCCCGGCCGGGTACTCGTCGATGTAGCCGTAGCCGCCGTGTACTTGGAGGGCGTTGCTCGCGGCGCGCACGGCGGCCTCGGAGGCGAAGAGCTTCGCGGTGGAGGACTCGGTGGCGAAGGGCTGCCCGCGGTCGATGAGGTCCGCGACCCGCCAGGTCAGCAGGCGGGCGGCGTCCACGTCGACCGAGATGTCGGCGATCAGCTCCTGGACCAGCTGGTGGTGGGCGATCGGCTTGCCGAACTGCTCGCGCTGGGCGGCGTACGAGACGGCCGCGTCCAGGGCCGCCTGGGCGATGCCGACGCAGCCGGCGGCGACCGACATACGCCCCTTGGCCAGGGCGGACATGGCCACCGAGAACCCCTTGCCCTCGGGGCCGAGCATCGCGGTGGCGGGCACGCGGACGCCGTCGAGGGCGAGTTCGGCGGTGGCCTGGCCGCGCAGGCCGAGCTTGCCGTGGACCTCGCGGCGGGTGAGGCCGGGACTGTCGGCGGGGACGAGGAAGGCGGAGATCCCGCGGTGGCCGGGGGTGTCGTTGGTGCGGGCGAAGAGCAGGACGACATCGGCCCAGCTGCCGTTGGTGATGAACATCTTGCTGCCGCTCACGACGTACGAGTCCCCCTCGCGCACGGCGCGGGTGGTGAGGCTGCCGGCGTCGGAGCCGGTGCCCGGCTCGGTCAGGCCGAAGCAGCCGAGCGCGTCCCCGGAGCACAGGCGGGGAAGCCAGTCGTGCTTCTGTTCCTCGGTCCCCCAAGCGGCGATGGTCTTGGCGACCAGGCCGAGGGAGACGGAGACGATGCCGCGCACGGCGGAGTCGCCGCGGCCGAGTTCCTCGGTGACCAGGACGTAGGCGAGGTGGTCTCCGCCGGATCCGCCGTACTCCTCGGGGACGGTGAGGCCGAGGAAGCCCAGGGCGCCGAGCTTCTTCACGATGGCCCGGTCCACGCTCTCGGCGCGGTCCCACTCGGCGGCGTACGGACCGACCTCGCGCTCGGTGAACTCGCGGGCCAGTCTGCGTACGGCGGCCTGCTCCTCGCTCAGCTCCAGATTCACCGGGCACCTCCGGGCGGGTCATCGGGGCCATTAACTAGCACCGGTAGTTTATGGCGGGCAGGCCCTACTATGTGGCGCATGGCCAGACCGCGCAAGCCCCTCCTCAGCAGAGCCCGCATCGTCGAGGCGGCGGGCGCGCTGGTGGACGCGGAGGGACTGGAGGCGGTGTCGACGCGGCGGCTGGCGGCGGCGCTGGGGGTCAGCGGGCCGTCCCTCTACAACCATTTCCGTACGAAGGACGAGATCCTGGAGGCGGTCGCGGACGCGGTGAGCGCGCGGGTCGACTTGTCGATGTTCGAGCCGGAGTCCGGGCGGGACTGGCGCGGCGCCCTGCACACCTGGGCTCACTCGTACCGGGACGCCCTGTCCGACCATCCGAACATCGTGCCGGTGCTGGCGCGGGGACCGGGCCGCCGCCCGGCGGGCCTGCGGCTGGCGGACGCGGTGTTCGGCGCGATGACGGCGGCGGGCTGGCCGCCGGCGCAGGCGACCCGGATCGGCGCGCTGATGCGGTACTTCATCCTGGGCTCGGCAGTGGCCTCGTTCGCGCAGGGTTTCGTGGACGACGAGACGGCATACGACCCGTCGGACTACCCCCACCTGGGCCAGGCCCACCTGCTGGCGGAGCGCCGGCAGGAGGTGGACGAGGGCGCCTTCGAGACGGGCCTGGCGGCGCTGCTGGACGGCCTGTCCCTGCAGTACGAGGCCCTGCCCGAGGCCTGACTCCGCCCGCCGGCCGGGCCGGTGGGCGGAGATCCTTTCTGTTTCGGCTTTCGGCTCGGGGGCTTGCGGCTCCCGCCTAGAAGACGACGAGCGAGCGGCCGCCCTGGCCGGCCAGCATCGCGTCGAAGGCCGCCGGGATGCCGTCGAGGGTGATGCGGTCGGTGACCAGGGCGCCGAGGTCGAGACGGCCCGCGCGAACGTGTTCGGCGATCACCGGGAGGTCGCGGGCGGGGTCGCTGTTGCCGTAGACGCAGCCGGTGAGGGTGCGGGCGAAGTGGAAGATCTCCAGGGCGTGGAAGGTGACCTGCTGCTCCTTGCCGCCGATGCCCACCACCGTGGTGCGGCCGCCGCGGCGGGTGGACTCCCAGGCTCCGCGGATGGTTTCCGCCCGGCCGACGCACTCGACGGCGACGTCCGCGCCCTGCCCGCCGGTGAGGGCGCGGATCTGCTTGGCGGTGGTGTCGGAGGCGAGCACGAAGTCCGTGGCTCCGGCCGCGCGCGCCAGTTCCTCCTTGGCCGGGGAGACGTCGACGGCCACGATCGGGCCCGCCTGGGCGATCCTGGCGGCCTGGAGGGCGGACAGTCCGACACCGCCGACACCGAAGACGGCGACGGACTCGCCGGGGCGGACCTGGGCACTGTGGTGGACGGCGCCGTAGCCGGTGAGGACCGCGCAGCCGAGCAGGGCGGCCTCGGCGAGCGGGATCCCGGCGGGCGCGGGCAGCACGCAGTTGGCCGCGACGACCGTCTCCTCGGCGAAGGCGGCCACGTTCAGCCCCGGGTGCAGTTCGGTGCCCTGGGCGTCGTGCGCGTAGACGGCCCCGACCCCGGTGAGCGCGTTGGCGCAGAGCCAGACCTCGCCGATGGTGCAGTGGTGGCACTGCCCGCAGGATGGAGCCCAGTTCAGCACCACCCCGTCGCCAGGCGCGACGTGGCTGACGCCCTCCCCGACGGCGAGGACCGTGCCCGCGCCCTCGTGGCCGAGGACGGCGGGCACGGGCACGCGCATGGTGCCGTTGGTCAGGGAGAGGTCGGAGTGGCAGACCCCGGCTGCGGCGAGCCGCACCCGGACCTGCCCGGGGCCGGGATCGGGCAGCACGATCTCCCGTATCTCCAGCGGGGCTCCGACGGCGGGCAGGATGGCGGCGCGGACCATGGTCGTCTTCTCCGTCTGGTAGTCGAGGGCGGCGGCTCAGAACCGCAGGACTGCAGGGGGCAGGAAGGCAGGACGTCAGTGGTGCAGGACGTCAAGGGGTGCAGGACGGCAGGATTGCAGGACGGCTCAGAACTGCAGGGACTTGGTCTGGAGGTACTCGGCCAGCCCGTGCGGGCCCAGCTCGCGGCCGACGCCCGACTGCTTGTAACCGCCGAAGGGCGCGCGCACGTTGAAGCGGCCGCCGTTGATGTCCACCTGCCCGGTGTCCATACGGCGTGCGAAGGCGACGGCCGTCTCCTCGTCCGCGGCCCAGACGGCGCCGCCCAGGCCGTAGACGGTGCCGTTGGCGATGCGCAGGGCGTCCTCCTCGTCCTCGTACGGGAGGATCGACAGCACAGGGCCGAAGATCTCCTCCTGTGCGATGGTCATGTCGGGTGTGACATCGGCGAAGACGGTCGGGGCGACGAAGTACCCCTGCTCGTGCGGCGCGTCCGGGCCGCCGGCGACGAGGCGGGCGCCCTCCTCGATGCCCTTGGCGATGTAACCGCGCACGCGGTCGTGCTGCTTGGCGTTGACGACGGGGCCGAGGCGGGTGGCCGAGTCGGTGGGGTCGCCGGTGGGGTACTTGGCGACGGCGGCGGCCGCGAGGGAGACGGCCTCCTCGTACTGGTCCCGGTGGACGAGCATCCGGGTGAGCGCGTTGCAGCTCTGGCCGGTGTTGTTCATGACGTGGCCCACGCCCGCCGCGACGGCCTTGGCCAGGTCAGCCCCGGGCAGGATGACATTGGCCGATTTGCCGCCCAGCTCGAGGGCGACCCGCTTGACGGCGGCGCCGGCGGTGGCGCCGATCTGCTTGCCGACGGCGGTCGAGCCGGTGAAGGAGACGAGGTCCACTCCCTCGTGCGCGGCCAGGGCCTGGCCGGCGACCGGGCCGGTCCCGGTCACCAGGTTGAAGACTCCGGCCGGGATGCCCGCCTCGTGCACGGCTTCGGCGAAGAGCTGTGCGGTCAGCGGGGTGTCCTCGGCCGGCTTGAGGACGAGGGTGCAGCCGGCGGCGAGAGCGGGCGCCACCTTTGCAACGACTTGGTGCAGCGGATAGTTCCAGGGCGTGATGGCGCCGACCACACCGACCGGCTCCAGCAGGACGGTGGAGTTCCCGATCCGCTCCTCGAAGGCGTACGAGGCCGCGAGCTCGGCGTACGAGGAGGCCACGGCGATCGGCGATCCGACGTGGACCAGCTCCGAGAAGCCGAGCGGCGAGCCGAGCTCGGCGGTGATGGTCTCGGCGATCTCGCTCTTGCGCGCGGCCAGGACGTCGCGCAGCGCTCCGATCAGGGCGCCCCGCTCGGCCGGAGCGGTGGCCGCCCAGCCGGGCAGGGCGGCACGTGCCGCGCGTACGGCCGCGTCCACGTCCTCGGCGGTGCCGGCCGGAACCGAGCCGATGACCTGCTCGTCGACCGGGTTGACCACCTCGATCCGGTCCTGGCCGGCTGCGGGCCGCCATTCCCCGCCGATGTACATCCCGTCGTGGGCCTTCATGTCATTCCTCCCGAGCACGCACGAGCGCGTAGACCTGACCTCGCCAACACCCTACAAACTAGCGTCGGTAGTTTTCTGCGCGCCAGAGGCGGCCGGGATCAGATGATGCCGAAAAGCATCCCTGCCGCGAGAACGACCAGAGAGGTGAGAGCCGCCCATTTCACGGTGAACCGGGTGTGATCGCCGAACTCGACCTTGGCCATGCCGACGAGGACGTAGACGGCCGGAACCAGCGGGCTGGACATGTGCAGGGCCTGGCCGACCAGGGAGGCGCGGGCGATCTCCAGCGGGGAGACCCCGTGGGCGGCGCCGGCCTCGGCCAGGACGGGCAGGACGCCGAAGTAGAAGCCGTCGTTGGACATGAAGTAGGTGAGCGGCAGGCTGAGCAGGCCGGTGACCAGGGCCATGTGCGGGCCCATGCCCTCGGGGATGGCGCCGACGAGCCAGTCGGCCATGTGCTTGACCATGCCGGTGCCGGTGAGGACGCCGGTGAAGACGGCGGCGGCGAAGACCATGCCGGCGACGTTGAGGACGTTGTCGGCGTGGGCGGCGATCCGGGCCTTCTGGTCGGGCATGTGCGGGAAGTTGACGGTGAGGGCGAGGGCGGCGCCGAGCAGGAACAGCACCGGAATGGGCAGCAGCTCCATGATCATGGCAGTCAGGAGGGTGAGGGTGAGGCCTGCGTTGAACCAGTAGAGGCGCGGACGCAGGGTGGCGCGGTGGGGGTCGAGGCCCTGGAAGCCGTTATCGCCGTCGCCTTCGCCGGTGGGGGTGGCGGAGGCGGAGGTGGCGGAGGTGGCGGAACCGGTGGATCCGGCGGCCGACGCGGAGCCGGAGCCGGCGGCGGCGGCGGGGGCTGCACCGGAGCCGGCGGCGACGAGCGAGACGGATTCCGCTTCCGCCTCCTCGCCGGGCACGACCAGGAGGCCGACGCGGCGGCGCTCCTTCAGCCCGAGGACGTAGGCGAGGACGAAGACGAAGAGCAGACCGACCGCGAGGGCCGGGATCATCGGGACGAAGATGTCGGCCGCGTCGAGCTTGAGGGCGGTGGCGGCGCGGGCCGTGGGGCCGCCCCAGGGGAGGGTGTTCATGACGCCGTTGGCGGTGGCGGCGACGCCCGTCATCACCACCAGGCTCAGGCCCAGCCGCTTGTAGAGCGGGTACATGGCCGAGACCGTGATCATGAAGGTGGTCGATCCGTCGCCGTCGAGCGAGACGATCGCGGCCAGGACGGCGGTGCCGACCACCACACGGACCGGGTCGGCTTTGCAGAACCGCAGGATGCCGCGCACGATCGGGTCGAAGAGGCCGACGTCGATCATCACGCCGAAGTAGACGATGGCGAACATCAGCATGGCGGCGGTCGGGGCCAGCTTGCCGACGCCGTCGATGACGTAGTCGCCGAGGTACGCGCTCTTGCCTGCGAACACGCAGAAGAGCGCGGGGATGAGGACGAGCGCCGCGATGGGCGACATTTTCTTCAGCATGATCAGGACCAGGAAGGTCGCGATCATGGCGAAGCCGAGGAAGGTCAGCATGCTGGGAACGTAGGTGCCGCCTCCTTGTGCCAACAAGACGTCTGCGTGTGAGCAATACGAGCAAAACCCCAGCTCAGGGCAGGGGAGTCAGCTCGACGGGGAAGCCGTTGAGGACAGCCGTACCGGACAGCCGGTCGAGCCGCGAGCCGTCGAGGAGCTGGTTGACGTTGGCGCCGGGCGAGCCGGACGCCACCGAGAGCCGGACGCCGGCGCGGTCGTGGCCCCAGCCGTGCGGGAGGCTCACCACTCCGGTGCGCACGGTGTCGGTGACCTCTACGGGGACCTCCAGGGCGCCGCCGTCGGCGGTGATCCTGGCCCGGCCCCCATCGGTGAGGCCCAGCCGGCCCGCGTCCTGCGGGTGGATCTGGAGGGTGCAGCGGTTGGAACCTCCGGTGAGGGCCGGGACGTTGTGCAACCAGCTGTTGTTGGACCGCAGATGGCGGCGGCCCACGAGCACCAGGCCGGCGGGGCGGTCGGCGAGCGCCGCGCGCAGCCTGGGGAGCTCGGCCGCGATCGGGTCCGGGAGCAGCTCGATCCTGCCGCTGCGGGTCCTCAGCGCGCCCGGGAGCCGGGGCCGCAGCGGACCCAGGTCGATGCCGTGCGGGCTCTGCCGCAGATCCTCCAGGGTCAGTTCGTACGGGCCCAGGCGCAGCATCATGTCGAGCCGCCGCTCGGGACCGGTGCGGCCCGACAGCATGCGGGCCTGCTCCTGCGGGTCGCCGCCGAAAAGCGGTGAGTGCGGCTCGGTGACGGCGCGGGCGAGGGTGTCGGCGATGACGCGCTCGTCGACGGCCTCGGGCGGTGCGCCGTGCAGGCCGGAGACGGCGAGGACCAGCCGCGCGTGGATCTCGCACTCGTCCATCCGCCCGGCCTCCAAGGGGACGGCGGCGGGCGAGTAGCGGGCCTGGTTGCGTACGGCGAACCCGTTGAACGCGAAGTCGAAGTGCGCGCTCTGCGCGGGCGGCGGCGGGGGCAGCACGACGTGGGCGTGGCGCGAGGTCTCGTTCAGATAGGGGTCGACGGAGACCATGAAGTCGAGGCCGGCCAGCGCCCGGTCGAGCCGGTCGCCGTCGGGTGCGGACAGGACCGGGTTCGAGGCGATGGCGATCAGCGCCCGGATCCGTCCGTCGCCCCGGGTGTCGATCTCCTCTGCCAGGGCGGAGATGGGGAGTTCGCCCTTGGCTTCGGGGTGGCCGCCGACCCGGCTCGACCAGCGGCCGAGGGCGAACCCCTTGCCGGGGCCGGCCGGCCGGGGCGCGCCGGTGGTCGCGGACAGCGGGAAGAGGGCTCCGCCCGGCCGGTCGAGATTGCCGGTGAGGATGTTCAGTACGTCGACCAGCCAGCTGGCCAACGTGCCGTACTCGACGGTGCAGCTGCCGATCCGCCCGTAGACGGCGGCCGTGGGGGCGGCCGCGAGCTCGCGGGCAAGGGTGCGGATGTCATCGGCTGCGAGGTCGCAGGCGGGTGCTACGGCCTCAGGAGTGAAACTCCCGAGGGCGGCGGCGAGTTCCCCGAGGCCATCGGTCTGTTCCTCCAGTGCGCCGGGGGCGGCGAGCTTCTCCTCGAGGAGGGTGTGCGCGAGGGCGGCGAGCAGCAGCGCGTCGCTGCCGGGGCGGGGCGCGAGGTGGCGGTCGGCGAGCCGGGCGGTGCGGGTGCGGCGCGGGTCGACGACGACCAGCGTCCCGCCGCGGGCGCGCAGGGCCTTGAGCCGGCCGGGGAAGTCGGGGGCGGTGCACAGGGAGCCGTTGGATTCGAGGGGGTTGGCACCCAGGAGCAGCAGGAAGTCGGTGTGGTCCAGGTCGGGAACCGGGATGGCGAAGGGGTCCCCGAAGAGCAGGCCGCTGGACACGTGCTTGGGCATCTGGTCGAGCGTGCTGGCGGTGAAGAGATTGCGGGTGCCGAGTGCCTTGAGCAGCAGCGGCGGGTAGAGGGCGCCGGCAATGGTGTGGACGTTCGGGTTCCCGAGGACGACGCCGACCGACTGGGGCCCGTACTCCCGGACGAGGGCGGGGACGGCGGCGGAGACGGCGTCGTAGGCCTCCTCCCAGGTGGCCTCCTGGAGCCGGCCGTCGCGGCGGACGAGGGGGGTGCGCAGCCGGTCGGGGTCGGCGTCGAGCGCGCCGAAGGCGGCGCCCTTGGGGCAGATGAAGCCGCGGCTGAAGACGTCGTCGCGGTCCCCGCGGGCGCCGGTGACGGCGGTGCCCTCGATGGTGAGGGTGAGTCCGCAGGTGGCTTCGCAGAGGGGGCAGATGCGCAGGGCGGTGCGGGGCATGGGCCCTCCAGGGGGCGACAGGCTGCGGCGCGGGCACACGGGGCGCCCTGAGCATACCGACCGGTAGGGACGGACGCGAGGGGTCTGCGGGAGCCGGTCCGGGCGAGGCACCCGCCGCCTCGCCGGCGAAGCGGGAGGGGCCGGAGGGAGAGCGGTGTGGTGAGCCGTGTGGTGAGCGCCGCAGGGTGGAGGGCGGTCGGGCCGGGCGCAGCAGCCCTGGCCCGGAGGTTCAGTCCAGTACGCGGGCGAGGTAGGCGTGCATCATCGCCCGGGTCTCGGCGACGATGTCGGGGTCCCCCGCCGGGTCGGCGCGGAAGGCCAGTTGGATCAGCGCGTCGGTGGCCTCGACGGAGACGAGGACCGCCCGCCCCAGGGCGGCGTCGGGGGTCAGGCCGAGGTGGGCGCAGAGCAGTTCGGTCAGGCGGGCGGCGACCAGGTGGTTGGGGTCGGCCTCCGGGCCCTCGGCCGGCGGAGCGGGCACGCCGAAGTCGACGAGCGCGAAGCCGGGGACGCTGCGCTTCATGGCCAGGTACTCGTCCAGGACGGCGTCCACGACCGGCCGCCAGTGGGTGGCGGGGAGGTCGGCGAGCCGGTCCGCGATGCCGTCGGCATAGCGGTCCAGGTTGCGATGGGCGAGGGCGATGGCCATGGCTCGCTTGTTGCCGAAGAAGCGGTAGACCGAGCCGATCGGGACTCCGGCGCGCAGCGCGACGGCGCGGGTGCTGAGGTTCTCGTATCCGGTCTCGTCGAGCAGCTCGGCGCAGGCGTCGAGGATCCGGGCGAGCCGGTCGGCGCTGCGCTGCTGGATCGGAGTACGGCGCAGGGAGTGGGCGGGAGGCACGGGGTCCATCATGCCGCTCCGGGGTTCTCGTTTCGGCGGGAGCCTCAGTTCAGCAGGAGGCCGAGCCCGCCTACGGTGTAAGTGATCATCAGGGCGAGCAGCGGCAGCTGGCCCGCGACCGCCCTGGCGGGCGGGAAGAGGCGTACGGAGCGGTCGTGGGCCGCGACGACGCCGAGCACGTGGCCAGTGACGACGGCGATGACCTGGAGGGCGGCGAGGGCCCCGGGGGCCAGTGGCGGCAAGGGTTCGGGGGCGTTGTCAGTGGCGAATGCCATGTTTACTGTGCGTGGTCCTTCGGTCACCAGAAGGGAGAAGTAATGGGCGACCAGATAACCGAGTGCGATCGGGACGAGTGAGTGCGCGAAGGCGGTCAGCGGGCCGGGGTGCGGGCCGCTGACGAGGCGGGTGGCCGCGGCGCACAGGCAGTAGAGGGTGGCGACGAGGGCGACGGAGCCGAGGAGCCCGAGTGTGGCCGTGGGGGTGCGGCCGAGGGGGGAGGTCTGGAGGGTGTTGATCCACGAGGGGTTGTCGGAGAAGCCGTCGTAGGCGGTGGATCCGAGCAGGACGCAGACGGTGGCGACGAGTCCGGGCCGCTCGGGCGTCGCGTCGAGTCCGTGCAAGGGGTTGCGGAGAACCAGGCGGCCGTCGCTGCGACGGCCGAGGGGGGAGAGCCGGGCGAGGAGGGCGGAGTACGTCTCGAAGGCGTCTCCGTCGTCGAACCAGCGCTCGCCGAAGCGGGCGGCGAGCAGCAGCTGGGCGGTGGTGTAGGTGGCGAGGGCGATGAGGAGGGTGGTGGCGGATGCGGGGTCGGGAGCTGCGAGTTCGAGCCAGGTGAAGCCGAACAGTCCGACGGCGGCGGGCCATTGGCCCAGCCGTGCGGGGAGGGGGCGGTCGGGGCCGTCGCCTCCACCCCGCCGGGCCCGGGAGAGCAGGCGGTGCAGGGTGCGGAGCGGGTTGAGCAGGCGCCAGACGGGGCCGAGGAGGAGGGAGGCGGGGACGAGTCCGACCCAGAAGAGGACGTAGACGGCGCCGGGAGCGGGGTTGTGCGCGGGGTCGTCGGGACCGAGGAGGAGGTGGAGGAGGACGGCGAGCGCGAGGGCGAGCCCGAGTCCGCGCAGGGCGGTGCGGGTGGCCGGCGCGTCGGCCACCTGCTGGAGGGCGGCGGGCAGGGCGAGCCCGGAGCGGTCGCCGCGGAAGCGGGAGGTGGACCAGAGCAGTGCGAGTGCGAGGAAGGAGACGAACAGCGCGGTGAAGGCCCCGGCGAAGACGTAGAAGGGAGAGATCGGAAGGTCGTGCTGGGACCCGATCCCGTGCGCGAGGGCGGTGAGCGGATCGGCCAGGAGTGGGACCACGCCCTGGCCTCCCCCGCCACTGGCCGGAGCGTGCGGGGGGAGGTGCAGGGGCACGGGTGGGGTCATCGGACGAGGAGCTGGGTCAGGACGAGGGCGGACTCGTGGGTCTCGACCTCGAAGAGGCCGGTGCGGTCGGCCGTCAGGATCAGGGTGGCCTCCTGTCCTGCGGGCAGCGCGAGCTCCTTGTCGTAGCCGTGGACGTGCAGGGTGTCCGCGCGGTCGCTGGTGACGCGCAGGGCGACGCGTTCGCCGCGCTTGAGCTCGGTGCGGGCGGGGGCGGGGCTGACCCTGCCGTCCCGGACGGTGATGGTGACCGTCCGGTCGGCCTGCGGAGGCTGTGAGGGCTCCGGGGTGCCGGTCTGGGTGGGCGCGGGGTGGCTGTGGGAGGCCTGGCCCGGGGGGCCTGCGATCAGTGGGACGGCGGTTTCGACCGGCTTGCCGGACACCGCCCAGGCGGTGTGGTCGTCCGCGTACAGCCGGGCGGTCAGGGTGTGCGTGCCCTCGGGGACCTGCGCGGCGGAGAGGTGGAACCAAGGGCCGTACAGGCGGGCGAGTGTGCGGCCGTCCAGCTCCAGGTGGGCGTGGCCGGCGCCCGGGAGGGCGGCGCCGCCGGTGCTGTCGGGGGTGAAGCGGAAGTGCTCCACGGCCAGTTGGAGGTTCCAGCCGTCCTCCGAGTCCGGGCGGGCGGTGAGCTGTACCTCCGGCGCGCCCTCGGCGGGGACCTCGCGGAGCCGGTGGCCCGCGCCGTCGTCGGCGGTGAGCAGGGTGCCCACGCTGCCGGAGGCCTGCTCGTGGCTGGTGCCGGGTTTGTGGTGGGTGGTGGCCCGCCCGCCGCAGCCCGTCGCCGCTCCCCCGGCGAGCAGCAGGGCCAGGGCGAGCACGGCCGCGACCCGGGCGCGCCGGCCGCCCCTCCCGGGCCTGCGGGGCCTGCCGGGCCTGCGGCGCGGGTGGGGCATACCGCGGGCGTCGCACCGGCTGCGGTCGTCGGGCCAGTCGGTCACGGCTGCCCTCCGGCGGTCGGTGCGGCCTCGGCCGACGGGGTGGGGGCGTCCGGGGCCGGAGTGCGGTCGCCCGCGGGGTCGTCGCCCGGGCCCGCATCGCCCGGGCCCGCATCGCCCGGGCCCGCATCGCCCGGGCCCGCGTCGCCCGGGCCCGCGGGGTCGCCGGGGCCGGCCGGGGTGTCGGGGCCGGCCGGGGTGTCGGGGCCGGCCGGGGTGTCAGAGCCGGCCGGGGCCGCCGGACCAGCCGGGGCCGTTGGGGCCGTTGGGCCGGCCGGGGCTGCTGGGCGGGCCGAGGCGATGACCGCCCACAGGAGCCAGACGACGGCCACCAGGGCTCGTATCCAGGCGGGGCTCAGGGGGGTCCAGGGGATCATCAGGATCGCCTTGTCGAAGGCGTCCAGCAGGGTGAGCCCCGCCAGCAGCAGGGTGAGGCGGGCCAACCAGGGGCGGGGGGGGCGCAGGGCCAGGCCCACACCGGTCCACCACAGGCCCAGCAGGGTCAGCGCGAGCGCCGGGACGGCGGTGGCGACCAAGCCCGTGGTGGAGCCCGCCACGTCCAGGGTCAGGCCCGCCAGGCCCAGCAGGGAGGCCGCCGTGCCCAGCCGGGAGCCGCGCAGACGGCGCCACCACAGCACGCCGCCGACCAGGAGGAGGACACCCGCGACGGCGAGGGCGATCTGGGTCTCCACCCGTTCCAGGCCCCGGGCGCCGTACCAGTCGCAGCCGGCCGGGAGTTTGCGCGCCTGCACGTTGTAGTCGGCGCAGACGAGCAGCTGGACGAGCTTCACCGGTTCGCCCACCAGCCGGGCCGAGGCTCCCGAGACCTGGCCGCGGGCGCCCCCGCACTGCGGCAGCGTGCCCGGGGTGGAGCCGTCGGGGCCGTTCTGCCAGCAGTTGCCGCGGCCCTGGCCGTCCCACCACACGTCCATGCCGTTGGGGCGGGCGGCGCCGGACTTGTCCCTGCCGAGGACGTTGCCGGCGTAGCGGTTGTGGTGGGAGGTGTCCGCCTGCTTGGACCAGGCTTCCTCGCCCCGGATGAAGGCGGGTACCGCCGAGAGGAAGAAGCCCGCGCGGCGGTGCCCGTACACCCAGTTGTTCTCGTAGAGGTTCCAGTTGCCGCCCGCGGTGATGATGCCGGTGCCCGGCGGCATGGAGATCTGCGGGCAGACGACGCCCCGCTCGTAGCCGCGCTCGATCGGCGGCTTGGCGCAGGTGCCGTCGGCGACGTACCCGTAGTAGTCCTGGTTGTTGTCGTGGATGAGGTTCCGCTCGAACTTGGCGTGGTTCTGCGGGAGTCCCGGGTGGCCGGGGAAGGCGCTGTCCATCGAGGCGCCGCCCATGTTCTGGTCGAACTCGTTGTCGTGGACCCAGACGGAGTCGCCTGCCGTGCCGGAGTAGCCGACCATGTTGTGGTGGCTTCGGCAGCCGGTGATCTCGATGGAGTGGCGGGGGACGTCGTAGCCGCGGCCGTCGTTGATGTCGGAGGCGCTGCCCGGGTAGATGCCGGAGTCGCCGTTCCCGTACGACTCGCAGTTCTTGTAGAGCCCGTGGTCACTGGCGAAGGTCAGGAAGCCGTACTCGTCGTTCCACCGGGTCAGCACGTCGTCGATGACGAACCCGTCGCCCGCCAGCACGTAGAGGGAGTTGAAGGTGGTGCGCTGGGCGGTGAAGTTGCGGAAGTAGACGCCGTCGGACCTGTCGGCACGCAGGGCGTTGAGCTTCTGGTACTTGGCGTCGATGACCACGTCCAGGCGGGACGCGCCGGTGCCCTCGATCTGGAGGTTCGTCTTGCCGAGGATGGCGACGAGGTTCTGGTTGTGCCGACAGCGCTCCTGCTGCTCGTAACTGAGGATCTGGTAGCCGAGCGAGGAGTTGGGGGCCTTCAGCTCCGCGCACTCGCCCGTCGGCTTGGGGAGCGAGGGCTCCTCCTCGTACAGGCCGGGGAGGATCGCGATGTTCATGCCCGGCCGGTCGACGGCGTCGACGGCCTCCTGGAGGTGTCGGTAGCCGCTCTTCTCGCACCGTTCGTACAGGGCGAGGTTGCGCTGCCGGAGCTCCTCCGGGAAGGCGGATATCCGGCGTTCGAAGGCGGGGCGGTCGGTCTTGCAGACCACGAGGTCGGGCTCCGCCCTGCGGTACTCGGGCACGGATCCGGAGCCGTCCGGGAGGGTGACGGGGCGCTCTTCGTGCGCGCGGGCTGCGGGCGCCGCGGCGAAGAGGGACAGGAGGGCGAGGAGGGCGGCGAAGAGAGCCGCCGGCACGGCAGGGAACCTGCGGGTCCACGACATGCGCGTGAGAGTAGAGCAATGTTCATCTTTTCGGATCCCCCGTGCGCGAATCCGTTTGCCCCGCTCCTTCGATGCGCCGTTGACGTGCGGGCCGCGGAATCCTACTGTCGACCATAGGATTCCTTCGACGGAGCGGGAGCAGCACATGAGCGAGCAGGCCAGGAAGACGGCGGAGGGGCTGGAGTACCTCACCGGCTTCGGCAACGAGCACAGCTCGGAGGCCGTCCCCGGCGCGCTGCCGCACGGCCGGAACTCGCCCCAGCGGGCACCGCTCGGCCTCTACGCCGAGCAGCTCAGCGGCAGTGCCTTCACCGAGCCGCGCAGCCACAACCGCCGTTCCTGGCTGTACCGGATCCGCCCCTCGGCGGCGCACCCGCCCTTCACCCGGATCGACAACGGGGCCCTGCGCACCGCGCCCTTCACCGACGCCGCCGCGGACCCCAACCGGCTGCGCTGGAACCCCCTGCCCGACCCGGCGCCCGGCACCGACTTCCTGGCCGGCCTGTGGACCCTCGGCGGCAACGGCGACGCCGCGCAGCGCACCGGCATGGCCATCCACCTCTACGCCGCCAACGCGGACATGACCGACCGGGTGTTCAGCGACTCGGACGGCGAGCTGCTGATCGTCCCCGAGCGCGGGGGCCTGCTCCTGCGCACCGAGCTCGGCCTGCTCGCCGCCCGGCCGGGCGAGGTGGCCCTCATCCCGCGCGGCGTCCGCTTCCGCGTCGAGCTGCTGGACGGCGACGCCGCCGAGGCCGCCGACGGCACCGAAAACGCCCCCGCCCGCGGCTACGTCTGCGAGAACTACGGCCGCCCCTTCGAGCTGCCGGACCTGGGCCCGATCGGCGCCAACGGCCTGGCCGCCGCCCGCGACTTCCGGGCCCCGGCCGCCGCGTTCGAGGACAGCGAGCGCCCGACCGAGGTGGTCAACAAGTTCTGCGGCAACCTCTGGTCGGCCACCTACGACCACTCCCCGCTCGACGTCGTCGCCTGGCACGGCACCCACGTCCCGTACGTCTACGACCTGCGCCGCTTCAACGTCCTGGGCTCGATCAGCTACGACCACCCCGACCCGTCGATCTTCACGGTGCTGACCGCACCCTCCGACACCCCGGGCCTCGCGGGCGTGGACTTCGTGGTCTTCGCCCCGCGCTGGCTGGTCGGCGAGGACACCTTCCGCCCGCCGTACTTCCACCGCAACGTCATGAGCGAGTACATGGGCCTGATCGAGGGCGCCTACGACGCCAAGGCGGAGGGGTTCGTCCCCGGCGGCGGCTCGCTCCACAACATGATGTCCGCGCACGGCCCCGACCGGGAGACCTTCGACCGGGCCAGCGCCGCCGAGCTGAAGCCGCAGAAGATCGACGACGGCCTGGCCTTCATGTTCGAGACCCGCTGGCCGATCACCGCCACCGCCCAGGCGGCCGGCGCGGACCACCTCCAGCGCGGATACGACGACGTCTGGCAGGGTCTCCAGCGCCACTTCCGCGCCTAATATGCGCAGCACACCGCCCCCGTCCAGCCGTACGGAGAACCACCCGTGACCGCCTTCGCCCCCGACTCGCTGGTGCTGAACCGGAAGCTGCCGCTCTGGTACCAGGTGTCACAGTCGCTGCGCGCCTCGATACTCGGGCGCACCCCGGACGCCTCGCTGCGCCTGCCCACCGAGGAGCAGCTCGCCGAGCACTACGGGGTGAGCGTGCTGACCATGCGGCAGGCGCTCAAGGAGCTGGAGGGCGAGGGACTGATCAGCCGGCACCGGCGGCGCGGCACGTTCATCGAGCCGGGCGCGCGGCGCAGCGCCCCGGTGCGGCTGCTGGGCTCGGTCGACGCGATCGTGGCCCAGCAGTCGGGCGACCGTACGACGATTCTCGGCCACGGGCGGACGGCGGTGTCCGGGGAGCTGCTGGACCACTTCCCGGACACCCCCGAGGTGGTCACGTACCGCCGGCTGCGCCACGACCGCGAGAGCGGAGAGCCGACCAACTGGGTGGAGAACGCGGTCCTTCCGGAGTTCGCGGAAGCGGTGGAGCTCACCGATCTCGAGCGGTGGCCGATGACGAAGGTGCTGCGGGACATCGTGGGGGTGCGCATCAGCCGCATCACGGACACGGTCGAGGCGCGGCTGGCGGACCCGGAGACGGCCGAACTGCTCCAGGTCCCCCTGCTGAGCCCGATCCTGCACTACACCGGCGTGACCTACGACGAGGACGGCCGGGTGGTGGACGTGGCCCGCATCCGCTACCGCGGCGACCGGTTCTCCTTCACGGTGACGGTCGACGCGCACTGACGCGCTGACGAGCGGCGCACTGATGGCGCAGACAGGCGCCATCGGGCGCCGGCAGTCCGTACCGTCGGACGGACGGACCTACCGCTCCCGCTCCTCATCGTCCGTGGAGCGCTCGCCCTCCGCCTGCGACGGCGTGGTCCGCTTCGTGTCGGGGTGGTGCCGCTGCGCCTTCTGCTTCTCGTCCATGTCCTCGTCGAGGCGCTCGCCCTCGGCCTGCGACGGAGTCGAGTATTCGTCGTACTGACTCATGACCGTCTCCTCGGTCGATACCGTACGTATGCGTACACAAGGAGCGTAGCGCTTCGGCCTGGACCGGGCCCGGGCACCAGGGGCCGTCGCTACCATCGGCGGCGTGAGCGACGACGTACCGCTGCTGGACGATCTGATGCCCTGGGCCGTGGGCGGCCTGCGCCTGGGCCGGGACTGGGTGGCTGCACCCGATCCGGCGGCCTTGCGCGCCCGCTGGGCTGCCCTGACCGCCGCCGAAGGGGCCGAGCGGGAGCGGCTGTTCCGGCCGAGCCGGAGCCGTACCCCCGCCGCGGGCGCGGCCGCGCTGCCCGGCCGGCGCTCCGCCGCCACCGCCCGCTTCGCCGACGAGCCCGGCCCGTGCCCCGATCCGGTACGGATCCTGCGCGACCCCTTCGACGAACAGTGGCTGCTGCCCGACCAGCGGCTCATCGACGCGGCCCGCCCCGAGCTGTGGCGGGTCCGGGACGAGCACCAGCTGTTCGCCGTCGAGACTCCGGCGGGCCCCGACCTGCTGGTCACCGCACACCTCCCGGCCGGCCGGCTCGGCCGCATCCGCCCGCTGCACCGCCGCCCCGGCGGCACCGAGCCGAATCTCGCCCCGGGCCTGCTGTCGCTGCTGGGCGAGCGGTACGGCGGCCGGGCCACCCCCGAGGACGTGCTGTGCTGGATCCTCGCGGCGGGCCGCCCCGGGCCGCGGGGGTACGAGGTCCCGCTCGCCGCCGACCCCGGGTGCTGGCGGGCCGGGCTGGAGCTGGGCCACCGGCTGCTCACCGTCCGGCTGCGCGGAGCCCGGGGCGGCGAGCCGCCCCGGCTGCCGGGCGGGCGGCGTCCGTACGTCCGCTCGGCGGTCGTGGCGTGGCCGCACGAGGTGACGTACGAGGCCGAGAGCGAGACGCTGGGCTTCGGCGGCGGGACCGTGTCCCCCGTGCCGGCCGGCGCCTGGGAGTACGAGGTCCAGGGCGTGCGGGTGCTGGAGGCCTGGTTCGCCGCCCGCAGCGCGCACCGCGCCCCGGGGGCGGACGGGCTGGAGGCGCTGGGTCCGGCCGAGTGGCCCCAGAGCTGGACCTCGGAGCTGCCGGCCCTGGTCACGGCTTTGGCGCTGCTGGCCGATCTGGCGCCGGAGCGGGCCGCCTTCGAGCCGGGCCCCGCGCTGTCCGCGAGCGAGCTGCGCGCGGCCGGGGTGCTGCCGCCGCCGGGCTGGGCCAGGCGCCCGGCCTCGGTCCTGGACCACCAGGAGGAGGGCCCGGGCGGCCAGTTCGCCCTGCTGTGACCCTGCCTGCCGAAGCCCGGCTCCGACCCTGCCTGCCGAAGCCCGGCTCCGACCCGGCCTGCCGAAGCCCCACTCCGACCCGGCCTACCGAAAACCGACGCACCGCACGGGCCCTACGGAGCCCACGCCCCGAGCAGCCGCGACACCGTCCGGTCGAACACGGCGGCCATGTCCAGCCCCGCCCCGGGGACCGGATCGATACCGCCCGTGAGGGCCCCGGCCAGCAGCGGGTACTCCCCCGTGGCCAGGCGCGAGCCGAGCCAGGCCGTCCGTACGCGCTGTTCGGCGGCCTCGCTCCAGGGCAGCGACCGGGCCCGCTCGGCGAGCGCCAGCTCGCCCGCCACGTACGTCGCCACCGTGCCGTTGACGGCCGCTACGAGCTCCAGCTTCTCGGGGCCGGCCGCGTCCAGCGGGGCCAGGCAGGCCAGGCTGTGCTCCAGGTACCGCAGGGCGTTCGGGCCGAAGCCGTACACCGGGGTCAGCAGCCGGGGCAGCCACGGGTGCCGGTGCATGAGCGCCCGGGTCTGGCGGGCCAGCGCGAGCAGGTCGGCCCGCCAGTCGCCGGTCGGCGCGGTGAGCTCGTACTCCCCGCCGACCGCATCGACCATCAGCTCGTACAGGTCCTCCTTGCGCGGCACGTAGTTGTACAGGGACATCGTCCCGGCGCCGATCCCGGCCGCCACGCGTCGCATGGAGACAGCCTCGATCCCCTCCGCGTCCGCGATCCGCACCGCCTCGGCGGCGATCGACTCGCGGCTGTGCGCGGGCCGTGGGCCGCGGCCGGCCCGCGGCGGGCGGGCCCAGATCACTTCGGGTTCAGCGGGTCGCCCACCGGCTGCCATCGCTCACATCACCTCGTCCGTCTCGGCCCCCATCTTAGTTACGTACGCCGTACGTAGTGGGGTAGGGTGCCGTACATGACGACTACGTACGCTGTACTTAGTGAAGGTCTGGAGAAGAGCTACGGGGAGGTCCATGCCCTGCGCGGCCTCGACCTCGCCGTGCCCGAGGGCACGGTCTTCGGGCTCCTCGGCCCCAACGGCGCCGGCAAGACCACCGCCGTGCGGATCCTCACCACCCTCACCGCACCCACCGCCGGCCGCGCCCTCGTCGCCGGCCACGACGTCACCCGCGACCCCGCGGCCGTGCGCCGCACCATCGGAGTCACCGGCCAGTACGCCTCCGTCGACGGGGACCTGACCGGCCGTGAGAACCTGCGCCTCTTCGCCCGCCTCGCCGGACTGCGCGGCTCCACGGGCCGGTCCCGCGCCGACGCGCTCCTGGAGCGCTTCGGGCTCGTCGAGGCCGCCGACCGGGTGGCCTCCACCTGGTCGGGCGGCATGAAGCGGCGCCTGGACCTGGCCGCAGGGCTGATCACCCGGCCCCGCGTGCTCTTCCTCGACGAGCCCACCACCGGCCTCGATCCGGCGGCCCGCGAGCAGATCTGGACGGCGGTACGGGACCTCGCCGCGGAGGGCACCACCGTGCTGCTGACCACCCAGTACCTGGAGGAGGCCGACCGGCTCGCCGACGACATCGCGGTCGTCGACCGCGGCCGGGCCGTCGCCACCGGCACCCCGGCCGAGCTGAAGGCCCGGATCGGCGCCTACGCCGAGGTCGCCGTCACCGCGCGCGAGGCCCTGTCCGGCGCCGCCGTCGTGCTCGACCAGCTCACCGGCGGCCGGCCGGTGCTCGACGAGGAGCGCCTCACGGTCGGCGTCACCGTGCTCGACACCGCGCTCACCCTGCCCCGGATCATCCGCGAGCTCGACACCGCCGGGGTGCCGGTCACCGACGCGAGCCTGCGCCCGCCCACCCTCGACGAGGTGTTCCTGCGCCTCACCCGGATCCGCACGGCCCCCGCCGAGAAGGAGCACGCGGCATGAGCACCCTGCTGTCCGACGGCGGAGCCGTCCTCACCCGCCAGCTCCAGAAGGCCCGGCACGCCCCGGCGCTGCTGATCCTCACACAGACCATGCCGATCACGATGCTGCTGTTCTTCGGCTATGTCTTCGGCAGCGCGCTCGCCATGCCGGGCGCCGAGTACCGGGAGTTCCTGGTCCCCGGACTGCTCGCCGCCACCGCCGCGAACGGCCTGATGACCGGCATGTTCACCGCCGCGCAGGACGCCCACCGCGGGGTGATGGACCGCTTCCGGACCCTGCCGATGAGCCGCAGCGCCGTGCCGCTCGGGCAGACCTCCGCGGACCTGCTCACCACCGCGGCCTCCATGGTGCCGCTGATGCTGGTGGGGCTGGCGATGGGCTGGCGGATCGAGAACGGCCTGCCGGGCGCGCTGGGGGCGCTCGGTGTGCTGCTGCTGTTCCGCTTCGCCTCCGCGTGGGTGGGCACGTACCTCGGCCTGCTGAGCAGGAGCGAGGAGGCGGCGGGCCAGCTGGGCAGCGCCACCTTCGTGCTGCCGTTGCTGTCCAGCGCGTACCTGCCGACCGCCGGGCTGCCCGGGTGGCTGCGTACGGTCGCGGAGTGGAACCCGATCAGCGCCGTGGCCACGGCCGTGCGCGCCTTGTGCGGGAACGCGGGCGGGGGGCCCGCGGCGGGCGCCGCCTGGCCCGCCGCGCACCCGGTCGCCGGGGCGCTGCTCTGGTCGCTGGTCCTCCTCGCCGCGTTCATGCCGCTCGCCACGCGCAGGTTCGCGCGGGGCCAGGGCTGAGCCGGCCGGAACGGGAGGCCGCCCGCGAGAAACCGGAGGAACCAGAGGAACCAGAGGAACCGGAGGAACCGAGCGTCCGGGCGGATCTCTTCACTCCGCATGGGTGACAGATCATGGTCCGACCCGGTAGGCAGGCCCCATGGCTACCGAACCGCTCCCCCTCGCCGGCATCACCGTCGTCGCCGTCGAACAGGCCGTCTCGGCCCCCTTCGCCACCCGCCAGCTCGCCGACCTCGGCGCCCGGGTGGTCAAGGTCGAGCGCCCCGACGGCGGCGACTTCGCGCGTGCGTACGACACCACCGCGCAGGGCCTCGCCTCGCACTTCGTGTGGGCCAACCGCGGCAAGGAGTCGATCGCGCTCGACCTGAAGGACCCGCGCGGCCGCAAGGTCCTGCACGGCCTGCTGGACGGCGCCGACGTCTTCGTCCAGAACCTCGCGCAGGGGGCCGCCGCCCGGCTCGGGCTCGACTCGGCCGCGCTGTGCGCGCGCTACCCGCGGCTGGTCGCCGTGGACGTCTCGGGCTACGGCGCCGAGGGCCCGTACGCCCACAAGCGCGCCTACGACATGCTCGTGCAGTGCGAGGCCGGCCTGGTCTCGGTGACCGGCACGCCGGAGCAGCCCGTCAAGGCGGGGATCCCGGCGGCGGACATCGCGGCGGCCATGTACGCCTTCTCGGGAGTGCTCGCCGCCCTGCTGCGCCGCGGGGTCACCGGGCGCGGGGGCAGGGTGGAGGTGTCCATGCTGGACGCGCTCGCCGAGTGGATGGGGCATCCGCTGCACCACACGATGCACGGCGGGGAGCAGCCGGTACGCACCGGTCTCGCGCACGCGGTGATCGCACCCTACGACGCCTACCCGACGGCCGACGGGGACCAGGTACTGCTGTCGGTGCAGAACGACCGCGAGTGGCGGCGGCTGGCCCAACAGGTGCTGGACCGACCGGAGTTGGCGGAGGACCCGGCCTACGCGACCAACGCGGCACGCACCGGCAACCGGGAGAAGACCGACGCGGTGGTGGCGCAGGCGCTGGCCCGGCTGGGCGCGGACGAGGCGATCGGCCGGCTGGAGGCGGCGGGCATCGCCTGCGCGCGGCTCAACTCGGTGGCCCAGCTGGCTGCACATCCGCAGCTGGCGGCCCGGGACCGCTGGCGGGAGGTGGATTCGCCGGCCGGCCCGCTGCGGGCCCTGCTGCCGCCGATCGGACTGCCGGGCAGCGCGGCACCGCACATGGGTGCGGTGCCCGCGCTGGGCGAGCACACCGAACCCCTGCTGCGCTCCCTGGGGATGACGGGAGCGCAGATCTCGGAACTTCGCCGGGACGGTGTGATCGCGTAGGGGCCGGGGAGCCGGGGCTGGGACCGGGGCCGGAAAAAGGCCTCGGTACGGGGACGGTTACGAACGGCGGCTGCCGAAGAGCGTGCGACGCAGGCGGCGCAGCGGCGCGAAGAGCGAGACGCGCGCGCTCCGGCTCCGCAGGCGGTGCGTGTGGTCGCGGGAGGTGAGCTCGCGCATCAGCAGGGTCGCCTCGGCGGTCTCCCGGTGCGGGACGGCGGGACCGCCCAGCACGGCGAGATGACGGTCGAGGCGCGAGCTGGTCGCGCCGCTGCCGCACGTGATGGCAGGCACGCGGGGCGGCCTGCTGCGCATTGCTATCTGTTCCATGTTCTCTCCCCACCCGTACGAGGGCACCCGGCCCGGGCAGGTTAACCCTATCGCCCCCGCGGCGCGCTCGGGTATCCCGGTGGTGTGAATTACCCCTGTACCGACGGGGAGTTGACGATTACTCAGCGGAGTCGACCGTCACTCTCCGCACCGAAACGGCTCAGTTGGGACTCTCGGCGCGAGTCACGTCACGACAGGGGCCACTTGTCGCACTCTGCGCTAACTTGGAGTGATCATCTGGTGACACATGGGTGCATGCGGACACACATGGGGGCTCGCGTGAGTGGGAATGTGGCGGGTGCGGGCGGGGATTCGAGCCCCGATCGTGTCATCTCGGGCCGGTACCGGCTGCTGGAGCCCCTCGGCCGCGGCGGGATGGGCATCGTCTGGCGGGCCCGGGACGAGGTGCTGGCGCGCGAGGTCGCCGTCAAGGAGGTGCGGGCGCCGGCCGGAATGGAGCCCGCGGAACTCCAGCGGATGTACCGGCGGCTGGAGCGGGAGGCCTGGGCGGCGGCCCGGGTCTCGCACCGCGGGGCCGTCACGGTCTATGACGTGGCCTCCGAGGGCGGCCGGCCGTGGATCGTGATGGAGCTGGTCCGCGGGCTCTCGCTGGCCGACGTACTGGAGGCCGAGGGGCCGATGTCCCCTGAGCGGGCCGCGCACGTCGGCGAGCAGGTGCTGGCCGCGCTGCGCTCCGCGCACGACTCCGGGGTGCTGCACCGCGACGTCAAACCCGGGAACGTGCTGATCGCCAACGACGGCCGGGTGGTGCTGAGCGACTTCGGGATCGCGAGCCTGGAGGGGTCCTCGGCGATCACCATGACGGGCGAGGTGGTCGGCTCTCCCGAATTCCTGGCCCCGGAGAGGGCGTTGGGGCGCGACCCGGGTCCCGAGTCGGACCTGTGGTCGCTCGGGGTCATGCTGTACGCGGCCGTCGAGGGGGTCTCGCCCTTCCGGCAGGAAACCCCGCTGGACACGCTGCGGGCCGTGGTGGACGGGCAACCGCCCGCGCCGCGGCGCGCCGGGCCGCTGGAGCCCGTACTGGAGGGGCTGCTGCGCAAGGATCCGGCCGAGCGGCTGCCCGCGGCGGAGGCGGCCCGGATGCTGCGGGTGGTGGGCGCGGGCGGGGCCGTACGGGCCTTCGGCGGGGCGGTGTCGGGGCCGGACTCGCCGTCGGCCACCGCGCAGGAGAACCGGCGGGAGCACCGGCACGGTGGGATGGCGGCGCCGTACGGGGATCCCACGCCGCCGATCCCCGCCCCGCCGCCCGCGCCGCGCCAGGGCGGCCGGGCCGGGCTGGTGCTGACCGCCGGGATCGTGGTGCTGCTGCTGGCGCTGGCCGCGCTGGGGTGGCTGCTGCTGAAGGACCGTACGGGCACGGGTTCCGGGGACGGGGGCGGGAGCGGGAGCGGCGGCCCGGGCGGTTCGGCGACCACCGCCGTCCAGTCCGCGACGACGGCCCCCTCCGGCCGCCCGTCCGCATCGGCCTCGGCTTCGGCTTCGGCTTCGGCGTCCGTCTCGGCCTCGTCTTCGGCTGCTTCCGGGCAGCACGTGTCGGTGTACGTCGACGCCGTGCGGACCGCCTACACCGGCAGTTGCCCGCCGCCCGCGGGGCGGGCGCCCGCCTTCACCGCCACCGTCGAGGTGGAGCGGGTGCCGGCCGTGCTGGAGTACCGCTGGGCCACGCGGAGCGGGAAGACCTCCGGCCCCGGCTGGCAGTCCGTCACGTACGAGGCGGCCGGGCCCAGGAGCCGGCGGCTGGAGCACACCGAGCTCGCGCACGTGCCGGGCGCGGTCTTCGAGGACGCGGTCCGGCTGGAGGTGCGGGGGCCGCTGGAGGTGACCACCGAGTGGGTGGGGACCTCCGTGACGTGCCGGGAGGAGACCCCGACGGGCGGGGCCTCCTCCCCTGTCACGAGCGTGTCACCGGTCCCGCCGACGGCGGGGGCCGGTCAGGCCGCGTTGGTGAAGACGGGCAGGTAGCCCCCGGACTGTCCGGCGGCGGTCGGGTGGTAGGACTCGCCGATGTTGACCCAGTTGAGGCTGTGCAGCCACGCGTCGCCGGAGCATATCTCGTGGCCCGTGAAGGCTCCGGCGACCGAGGCGAAGGTGAAGCCGTGGTCGGCGGCGCGTTTGGCGATGGCGGCGTTGAGGTAGTCGGCGGCGCCGTTGATGGCGGTGCGCTCGCCTTCGGTGAGGCCGGCGACGCAGGAGCCGTTCAGCTTGTAGAAGCGGGGATAGCCGAGGACGACGACGTGGGCGTTCGGGGAGCGGCTGCCGATGGCGGCGTAGACCTGGTCGAGCCGGCCGGGGAGGGTGGAGTCCACGTACGCCTTGGCCTCGTTGACGCGGTTGATGCAGGTGGACTCGGACTGGAGCACACACGTCGTCATGACGTCCGCGAATCCGGCGTCGTTGCCGCCGACGGTGAGGGAAACCAGGTCGGTGCCGGAGTTCAGCGGGGCGAGCTGGTTGGCGAGGACGTCATTCGTACGAGCGCCCGAGCAGGCGGTGAAGGAGAAGATCTGCGGGGAATGGGCCGCGGCCCACAGGGCGGGGTAGGCCCGGGTGGTGCGCTTGCAGTCGCCGCTCGCGCTGTCGTAGCCGCCGGCGCCGACGCCGGATGAGTACGAGTCGCCGAGTGCGACGTAGCCGAAGTCGGCCTGGGCGGCGGCTGCTTGGCCGGCGCCGAACAGGGCGGCGCCGGCGGCGAGTAAGACGGAGGAGGTGAGGGCAGCGAAGCGCGACAGTCTTGTGCTCATGGGGGTGCGGCTCCTTGTGGGGGTTACTCCGGAGTTACTCCTGAGTCCGTGGTACAAGGAGCCGAGGCTCACTGGAAGTGTTCATGCCAAGAATATTCGGGGCAGAGTCGTGGCCGGAATCTTCACGCGCGATGTGTTTGAAGAGGGAGCCCCTTGAAGGGGGACCCCGGCACCCGATCCGGCGAAACACGGGTGCATGAGGGCACGGTGTGCCGGATCATGGGCGCCATGCCAGCCAACCCGCATGACGCGCTGCCGATCCGGCTCAACGTCGACGACAGCGACTCGCCGTCGGATGTAGTCGATGCGCTGTTCCTCGGCCGGTTCGCGTCCGGCGAGCAGCCGTACTCGCACAGCGTGTCCATCGACCGGGTCAAGGCGGGCATCAGCCTGCTGCCGCCCGGGGCCGCCGTGTTGCGTTCGGCGCGCGACAGCGACCGCAGCGCCACCCTCGCCGAGGGCGAGGGCTGGACCATGCTCGTCTCCCGCTGGAGCCGGGGCGCGGACGTCACGGTGACGGCGGTCAGCGACGAACTCGCGGAGCGGGTGCTCGGCGAGGCCACGGAGGGGGCGCAGGACGAGCCGGAACCGCAGCCGGAGAACGTCACGATGGGCTTCTGGTACGTCTCGCCGCGCCGCGGCCCGTACCGGACGACCCGCCAGATCGCGGCCGGGACCTGGGCCGAGGTGCGGTCCAACTACACGGCGCCGGTGGCCGGGGCGATGGACCGGCTGATGAAGGTGACCCCCGACGACATCGCGGGGCGGCTGCTCCTGCTGCACGGGCCGCCGGGGACGGGGAAGACCTCCGCGCTGCGGACGCTGGCCCGGTCCTGGCGGGACTGGTGCCAGGTGGACTGCGTCCTGGATCCGGAGCGGCTGTTCAACGACGTGGGCTACCTGATGGACATCGCGATCGGCGAGGAGGAGGGCACCTCGAAGGGCCGCTGGCGGCTGCTGCTGCTGGAGGACTGCGACGAGCTGATCCGCGGCGAGGCGCGGCACACGGCGGGGCAGGCGCTGTCCCGGCTCCTGAACCTGACGGACGGTCTGCTGGGCCAGGGCCGCAACGTGCTGGTCGGAGTGACGACGAACGAGGACCTCGAACGCCTCCACCCGGCGGTGGTCCGCCCGGGGCGCTGCCTGGCCCGCATCGAGGTCGGCCGGCTGACCCACCGGGAGGCGGTGGACTGGCTGGGCACGGACGAGGGCGTCTCCCGCGAGGGCGCCAGCCTGGCGGAACTCTTCGCCCTGCGCCGGGGCACGGGGCCGGCGGCGGTGCTCCCGCCACAGCCGCACACGTCGGAGGCGGGCCTCTACCTCTAGCTGCCGGGCCGGGCGGGGGCGGGGTGGCGCGGCCCGAACCCGGCGGCTGCGGGGTGGCGGGGCCCGAACCCGGTCGGCTGCGCCGGGCCAACCGGGCGCCGCCCGGACCCGCGCCTCAAACGCCAGCGGGGCTGGATGCGCACCGCCCGCCTGCGCGGCGTCTCAACTCCGGCGAGCCTCAACACACGGCGCTCCGCGCCCGCGCCTCAAACGCCGGCGGGGCTGGGTGTACCCCCGCCTCACACGAGGCGAGGCTGGAAGTGCCCTGCGGGCAATCCAGGTGCACCAGGCGGACGACATCAGCCAAATCCAGCCCCGCCGGCGCTTGAGGCACGGGGTGCGCGGTGCGGGGCGGAGCCCAGGCCTTGTACCCGCACCCATGCACTCAGGCGGGACACATCCAGCCCCGCCGACGCCTGAGGCGCAGGGTGCGCGGTGCGGGCAGAGCCCAGGCCTTGCACCCGCACCCGTGCACTCAGGCGGGGCACATCCAGCCCCGCCGGCGTTTGAGGCGCGGGGTGCGGGGCGGAGCCCCGGGGCTGCACCCGCACCCGTGCACTCAGGCGGGGGAGGTTAGTTGGCGGCGTACCGGGCCCGGAGGGCGGTGGTGGCGGCGGCCAGGGCTTCCGGCTCGGTCAGGCCCAGGCGGTGGACCCGCTCCGCATACGCCTGCGCGGCGGCCGCGGCCTCGCGGGACGCACCCTCACCCGCCGCCGCGACGAACGTCCCGTTGCGTCCCCGCGTTTCGATCACCCCGTCCGCCTCCAGCGCCCGGTACGCCTTCGCGACGGTGTTCGCGGCCAGCCCCAGCTCCTCCGCCAGCCCCCGCACCGTCGGCAGTTTGAAGCCCGCCGGCAGGCGGCCCGACCGGGCCCGGTCCGCGATCTGCGCGCGCAGCTGTTCATACGGGGCGGCCGAGCCGGTCGCGCCGCTGATGGTGATCTTCAGGTTCGTCGAGGTCACGCGGGTGATTGTCCCCCATCGCCGGTTAATTGGGAGGCGCCGGCCGCACGTGCGCCCGTAGCGTCGGCCGCATGACCGTTTCGATCCGCGACCTCCGCCCGAACGACCCCTCGGACGCGGAGGCCGTCGTACGGGTCCGCCGCGCGGCCCTCCCCTTCATGATCACCACCACCGAGGGCGTGGCGTTCGAACTCTCCGCCGCGCACCCCGCCCGCCACTACCGCCTCCTCGTCGCCGAGAACGGCGCGGGACGCGTCATCGGCACCGCCCAGTTCGGCATCGCCCACGACAGCCCCGAGCCGGGGCAGTCGTACGTCAACGCCTACGTGGACCCCGCCCACCGCGGCCTCGGCGCCGGCAGCCGGCTGCTGCGCGCCGCCGAGGAGCACCTCGCCGCCCACGCCGCGGTGGACACGTACGCCTGGGTCCTCGACGAGCCCGCCCACCGCCTCTTCGCCGAGCGGCGCGGCTACCGCCCCAGCCGCACCGCGCACTTCCTGCACCTGGACCTGGGGGCGGCCGCCCTGCCCCCGGTCCCGGAGACGCTCCCGCCCGGGATCGAGGTGCGCCCGGCCTCCGCCTTCGCCGCCGACCCGCGTCCGGTCTTCGAGGCCGACGCGGAGACGACCTCCGACGAACCGGGCGACCTCAGGATCGAGTTGGACGACTACGAGGACTGGCTCGCGCACATCTGGAACAGCCCGTCCCTCGACAAGGAGCTGACCACCGTCGTCCTCGTCGACGGCCAGGTGGCCTCCTTCACCGCCGCCCAAACCGACGGCGCCACCCGCTACGCCTCGGCGATGACCGGAACCCGGCGGGCCTTCCGCGGCCGCGGCCTGGCCAAGCTCGCCAAGATCGTTTCGCTGCACCGGGCGCGGGCGACCGGGTACACCCACGCGTTCACCGGCAACGACGCCGGCAACGAACCGATGCTCGCCATCAACAAGCGGTTCGGATACGAGATCTGCGCCACCGAAACGCGCTTCACGAAGAAACTGGAGGCAGTGTGACCGGACAGCAGCTGACCGTGGTCCTCACCAAGGCCGGAAAGCTCAAGATCCGCTACCCGGCCGCGCAGGTCGCCGACGACGGCGACCGCATCTCCGTCCGCGCCCCCTGGGCGGCCGACGGCGTACGGGACTTCGGCTTCGTGCGCTTCGAGCCGGGCGACGTGTTCGTCGAGCACTTCTGGCGCACGCGCTGGTACGCGGTCAAGGAGGTGTGGACCGCCGACGGGGTCCTCAAGGGCTGGTACTGCGACGTCACGCGCCCGGCCCTGGTGCAGAGCGGGGAGATCCTGATCGAGGACCTCGACCTGGACCTGTGGGTCTCGGCGGACGGGTCCTCGGTCCTGCGCCTCGACGAGGACGAGTTCGCGGCGAGCGGCCTCGCCACCAGCGACCCCGAAGCTGCCGCCCAGGCCGTCCGGGCCCTCGACGCCCTGGACGACCAGGCCCGGACCCCGGCCGGCCTGGCCGCTCTCCTCGGCTGACGGCGGCCCTTCCTGTCCGCCCGCTTAGCGCTTCCTTAAGCGGAGCCTAAGGATCAGCTTCCGGGGCCCGAAGCAGGCGAAACACGGGGTTCGGGCGGTTAGCTTGGCATGGCCAGCGGAGGGCCGGGAACGGCGCCGCCGGGGGGCGGCGCCGCACCGTCCCGACCGCTGGCGCACACCTGCCTTGCGCCCGAAGGAGATCCCCCCATGCCCGCACGCCGCCGCCGCACCGTGACGCTGACCCGTATCGCCTCCGCCGGCCTCGCCCCCCTCGCGGTGGCCGCGTACGCCGCCGCGCCCGCGGTCGCCCACGGCTCGATGACGGACCCGGTCAGCCGGGTGGCGGCGTGCTACGCGGAGGGCCCGGAGTCGCCGAAGTCGGCGGCGTGCAAGGCGGCCGTCGCGGCCGGCGGAGCGCAGGCGTTCTACGACTGGAACGCGGTGAACATCGCCAACGCGGCCGGCAACCACCGGGCGTTGATCCCGAACGGCCAGCTCTGCTCCGCCGGCAACGACAAGTACCAGGGGCTGGACCTGGCGCGCGCCGACTGGCCGGCCAGCCCGATGACCGCGGGCGCGCACACCTTCCGCTACAAGGGGACCGCTCCCCACAGGGGTTCCTTCGAGCTGTACGTGACGAAGGACGGCTACGACCCGACGAAGCCGCTGAAGTGGTCCGACCTGGAGCCCGCGCCGTTCGCGAAGGCCACCGACCCGGGCATGCAGAACGGCGACTACGTCTTCTCCGGCACGGTCCCGAACAAGTCCGGACGCCACCTGATCTACAGCATCTGGCAGCGCTCGGACAGCCCGGAGGCCTTCTACACCTGCTCGGACGTGGTCTTCGGCAAGGACAACGGGGGCGGCGGGGGTAGCGGGGGCCATGGCGGCAGCGGGGGCAACGGCGGCACGGCCACCGTCCCGAGCGCCAAGCCCAGCGCCAAGCCGAGCGCGAAGCCGTCCGCCGAGAAGCCCGCCGACGCGCGGCCTCAGGCCCCGACGGACCAGCAGATCGCCGATGGCGCCGGCAAGTCCAGCGTGGAGCACGACGGCCACGGCGACAACGACCCGAAGACGAACGGAAAGGCCGTCGGCGCCCCGGTCCCGTCGCAGTCCGCGCAGAACCACAACCTCGCCGAGACGGGCGGCGGCAGCGCCACCCCGTTGATCGCGATCGCCGGGGCCGGCGTCCTGGCCATCGGCGCGGCCGTGCTGTTCGGGCTGGCCCGCCGCCGTGCGACGACGACGGGCCGCCACGGCCGCTAGTTCACCGCAGGCCCACCGCGGACCACGTGCGCGTCAGTCGAAGACCGAGGCGCAGGTGGTGCGTTCGGCATGCGCCGGGTCGAGGGCGTTCAGCGCCTCGTGCCAGGCGATCCGGTCGGTGAGCCCGATGGCCACGTGCTCCGAGAGGTCCAGGACGCACAGGTCCTGGAGCACGACATTGCGTACGTTCGGCCCGTCCAGGAAGGCGCTCCGGTACGGGGTCACCACCTCGTCGTACTTGGTCGCGATCACCGTGTACGCGACGCCGGGCACGGTGTCGCCGCCCTCGTTCAGCTTGTGCTGGAAGGCGGATCCGGCGATCTGGTCGGCCAGCCCCGGGGTGGCGCTGCTGATCAGGTCCTCGGCCCCCGGGAAGTACGGGAGCAGCTGGGTGAGTCCGAGCAGAGTGGTGCCGTGGTTGTCGGGGGCGAGTCCGACCAGGGCGTTGACCTTGGCGGCGCCGCCGAGGTACTTCAGGTAGTAGCGCGGCATCATGCCGCCCTGCGAGTGGCCGATGATGTCGGTCTTGGCGGAGCCGGTGGCGGCGAGCACCTTGTCGACGAAGACGTCGAGCTGGCCGGCGGACTGGTCGATGGGGCCGAGCCCGTTGAAGAGGGGCACGCCGGGCAGTTGCCCGTAGTCGAGCGAGTAGACGCAGTACCCGCGGTGCACGAGGTACGGCGCGAGGCCGAGCCAGTTGTCGACGGAGTTGCCGAAGGTGCCGTGCACGAGCACGACGGGGCGCGGATGCGCGGCGGACGGCTTGCAGGACCAGTTGTTCCAGCCGCTGCTGGGTGCGGACGCGGCCTGAGCGGCGCCGGTGGGGGCGACGAGCGCGGCGGCGGTGAGGGTGAGGACGGCCAGCGGGCGGAGCAGGCGTCTCCAGGGCAGCATCGTGTGATCTCCTTGCGGTTGCGACTCAAGGGGATGGGGCGGTGGGGGTTCGTCCCGTGATCCGGATCACAAGGGGTGCTGCTGCCCGCCAAATTACGGGTGGGTAGGAAAACTGGGAAGTTACGCGTTGGTAAAAATCTCGCGTGTCGTACGGCAGTCCGTTATGCCGCGAGCGTGCCGCGGGCGATGACGTGCGGCCCGAAGCGGGCGCGGACGCGGTCCGTGACGGCCTCCAGCCGGCGGGCCTTCTCGTCCTGCGGGTCGAAACTCAGCTGCCGCGCGGCCCGTTCGGCCGGGATCAGGTCCTCGGCCCGCAGGGACAGGGCGCGCACCCGGGCCCGCTGCAGGCCCAGGCCCGCGTACAGGGCGTAGGCCGTGGCGGTCAACGCGTCGGAATGCGCGGTGGGTTCGGCCAAGGTGCGGGTGCGCGTGAGCGTGGTGCGGTCGGCGCAGCGGATGGTGAGCGAGAGGGTCCGGCAGACCTGTCCCCCGCCCTCTTCCTGTGTACGAAGCTTCGCACCGAGTTCCTCCGTCAGCGAGAGCAGAGCCCGCCGGTGCCGTACGGGATCCAGCTCGTCCCGGTCGAAAACCCGCTCCGCGGCGATGGCCCGTGCGGCTGCCCCCGGCCGGACGGGGGTCCGGTCGACTCCGAGGGCACGTTCCTGCACCTCACGGCCGAGCCGGGCGCCCAGGATCCGCCGCAGGGCGGCGGGCGGGGCGGCGGCGACCCGGCCGACGGAGTCGAGGCCGTAGGAGCACAGGGTGCGGGCCGCCTTGGGGCCGATCCCGTCGAGGGCGGTGACGGGCTTGTCGGCCAGGAACCGGACCACGGCGGCGGGCTCGTCGGGGATCACCAGGGTCCCCCCGGGCCGGGCCTCGCGGGCCGCGGCCCGGGCCAGCATGGGGTTGCCGGCCACGCCGACGGTGCAGTCCACGCCGTACAGGGCGAGGGACCGGACCCGGACCACGGCGGCCAGTTGGACGGCGTCGCAGCCGAAGTACCGCAGCGCCGCCCGGACATCGGCGAGGGCCCCGTCGGGCGGCAGGGCCTGCACGGCCGGGGTGAGCCCGTCGAGCAGCGCGAGCACCCCGGCGTAGGCCTCGGCCCCGAGCGGCCCCCCGTCGGCGGGGTGCAGCCGCAGGCACATCACGGCTCGCATGGCGGCGCTGCTCATCCCGCGCTCCCCGGACTGGAGTGCCACAGCTTGCGCCCGGTCGCGGGGCCGGTGCCCGGCGGCTGGAGGTCGGCCCAGGGGTTCATCTCGTACCCCGTGGACATCCGGATCCGGCGGCCGCTGTCGCCCCCGGAAGCCGAACCGGCACCTGCACCAGCACCTGCACCAGCACCAGCACCAGCACCAGCACCAGCACCAGGGTCAGAGTCGGAACCGGCCCCGGCCCCGGCCCCGGCCCCGCCGGAGGCGACCGGCTCGGCGGCCAGCCGGGCGGCGACCGCGTCCAGGCCGCCGGCCGCCCGCAGTTCCACCAGCTCCGCCAGGTTCCACGCCGCCGCCCCGACCACGCTCAGGCTCTGCGGCCCCCGCCGCTGCACGACACCCCGTACCAGCAGCAGGAAGGAGTGGAAGACGGTGTGCGCGCACCGCTCGTGGCTGTCGTCGAAGAACGCCAGGTCCACCAGGCCCGTGCCGTCGTCCAGCGTCGTGAAGATGACCCGCTTCCCGGACCGGACCGGCGGGGTCTGGGTGGCCGCCTTGGCCCCCGCGACCAGCACGGTCTGCCCGTGTCCGGCATCCCGCAGCCGCCGCGCGGGAACCACTCCCAGCTCGGCCAGGAAGTCATGGTGGTCGACCATCAGGTGCCGCGAGGCGTCCATGCCGAGGACACCCAGCTCGGCACTGAGCCGTTCCGCCTCGGACAGGTCGGGCAGCCCGACAGGGGCGGTGGACAGGCCTCCGTCCAGGGGGAGTTGGGGTCCGCGCACCCCTGCCGCCCGCTGCGCGCCGTGCAGTTCCGTCAAGTGCAGCAGCAGATCGCGCCGGTTGGCGCCGAAGGAGTCCAACGCCCCGACCTGCGCGAGCCGTTCGGCCACCGGTCGGCCCGGGTGCGCCCGGTCCCAGAAGTCGCGCAGGGAGGCGTACGGCTGCCCGGACTCGACCCGGAGCGCCTCGGCCTTGCTGATGCCGTGGACGTCGGACAGTCCCAGCCGCAGCCCCCACGTCCCGGCGGGGGCGACGGGATCGGACACCAGTTCGATGCGGTGGGCGACCGCCGACCGGTTCACGTCCAGCGGCAGCACCGGCACGCCCCGCCGCCGCGCGTCCGCCAGCAGCAGCCGCTTCGGGTACATCCCGGGATCGTGGGTCAGCAGCCCGGCGTAGAAGGCCGCGGGGTGGTGCGCCTTCAGCCACGCCGACTGGTACGTCGGCACCGCGAAGGCCACCGCGTGCGCCTTGCAGAATCCGTAACTGCCGAAGGCCTCCACGATCTCCCAGGTCCGGCCGATCACCTCCGCCGAGTAGCCCCGTTCGCCCGCCTTCGCCGCGAACCAGACCCTGATCCGCGCCTGCGACTCCGGGTCGGACAGCCCGCGGCGCACGCGGTCGGCCTCGTCGCGCCCGCAGCCGGTCATGACGTGCACGATCTCGATGATCTGCTCGTGGAAGACCACCACCCCGTACGTCTCGCGCAGCGCGTCGGCCAGGTCGGGGTGCGGGAAGCGGACCGGCGCCCGCCCGTGCCGGGCCTCGATGAACGGCCGGACCATGTCGGCGGCCACCGGCCCCGGCCGGAAGAGGGAGATGTCGACGACCAGGTCGTGGAAGGTGGACGGCTGGAGCCGCCCCACCAGGTCGCGCTGGCCCGGGGACTCGATCTGGAAGCAGCCCAGCGTCTCGGCCGAGCGGATCAGCTCGTACGTGGCCCGGTCGCCCGGCGGCACCTGCGCGGGGTCGTCCAGGTCGAGCTCCTCCCCCGTGCCGCGCCGGATCTCCGCGACCGCGTGGGCCATCGCGGACTGCATCCGTACGCCCAGCACGTCGAGCTTGAGCAGCCCGAGGTCCTCCACGTCGTCCTTGTCGAACTGGGACATGGGGAAGCCCTCGCCGCTGGTGGGGACGACGGGCGTACGGGCGAGCAGGGAGGCGTCGGAGAGCAGGACGCCGCACGGGTGCATGGCGCTGCCGCGCGGCAGCGCGTCGAGCGATTCGACGAGCTCCCACAGCCGCCCGTGCGACTCCCCCCGTACGCCGCGCAGTTCGGGCAGCTCCTCCAGCGCGGCGCGGGCGTCGCGGGCCCGGATGTGCGGGAAGGCCTTGGCGAGCCGGTCGGTGACGGCCGGGTCCATGGACAGGGCGGCGCCGACATCGCGGATGGCGTGCCGGACCCGGTAGGTCTCGGGCATGGAGACGGTGGCGACGCGCTCGGCGCCGAACCGGCCGATGATCCGCCGGTAGACCTCCAGCCGGCGGGCGGACTCCACGTCGATGTCGATGTCGGGCAGGACGCGGCGGCGCTTGGACAGGAAGCGCTCCATCAGCAGGCCGTTCGCCACGGGGTCGGCGTGCGCGATGCCGAGCAGGTGGTTGACGAGGGAGCCGGCGCCGGAACCGCGGGCGGCCACGCGGATGCCCATCTCCCGAACGTCGTCCACGACCTGAGCGACGGTCAGGAAGTACGAGGCGAAGCCGTGGTAGGCGATGATGTCGAGCTCCTGGTGCATGCGCTCCCAGTACGCGGGGTCGTTCGCGTAGCCGCGCAGCACCATGCCCGCGGTGGCGCGGGAGGTGAGGACCCGCTGGGCGGTGCGGTGGGCCGCGCCGACGAGCCGGGCCTCGGGGAAGTGCACGGAGCCCATGCCGAGGTCGTCCTCGGGGTCCACCGCGCAGGCCTCGGCGGTACGCCGGGTCTCCGCGAGCAGCCGCCGCGCGTCGGCGGGGCGCAGGCCGGCGGCCTGGGCGATCCGGTCGGCGGTCTCGGCCATGGCGCCGGGGTCCTTGAGCCAGCGCTCGCCGGTGTCGAACGGTGCCCGGACGGGGGTCAGCCGGCGGGCCGCGTCGAGGATGTCGGCTACCGGGCCCTGGCCGGGGTCGGCGTAGCGGACGGCGTTGGTCAGCACGGCCGGGACGCCCTGCTCGGCGGCGAAGCCGACGGTACGGGCGGCCAGCCGGAGCGAGCCGGGGCCGGTGCCGGTGCGGCCGTGGTGGACGGCCTCCAGGCGCAGGGAGTCCCCGTAGACCTCCCGCCAGGGCGCGAGGAGCCGGGCGGCCCGGTCGGGACGGCCCGCGGCGAGCGCCCGGCCCACCTCGGAACCGGGCCCGAGCAGCACGAAGACACCCTCCCCGCGCAGGACCTCCCAGGGAACCACCGGCTGCCCGCCCGCGAACCGCGCGGACCCGCCGGTCCCACTGAGTCCGCCGGACCCACTGAGCCCGTCGAACCCACTGAGCCCGTCGGCCCCACCGGCCTTGCAGGCCCCACCAGGCCTGCCGGACCCACTGGACCCACCGGCCCCCTCCGGCCCACCCCCCGCGTGCGCGGCCGTGACCATCCGGCAGAGCTCGGCCCAGCCGGCGGCCCCGTCCCGGGCCAGGAACACGGCCCGCGGGGCGGACTCGTCGATGAAGGCACCGCCCTTGACGGGGGTGCGCCGCCGGTACGAGGCCTCGCCGAAGCCGGCCGTACCGGAGCCGGCCGAGCCCCCCGACCCGGCCGACCCCGCCGACCCAACCGACCCGGCCGGAGGCGACACCGCCAGGTCGACACCGAACAGCGGCCGGATCCCCGCCTGCGCGGCCGCCTTCGCGAACCGCACCGCACCCGCCAGGGTGTCGCGGTCGGTCAGGGCGAGGGCGTCCATGCCCCGCTCGACGGCACGTTCCGCCAGCCGTTCCGGATGCGAGCCTCCGTAGCGCATGGAGAACCCCGAAACGGTGTGCAGATGCGTAAAACCAGGCACCCGCGGCCTCCTGCTTCCCTCGTGAACAACACCTCCCCCGTCTCCACCATAGAGCAATTCGAATACGCGTGCGAAACACTTGTTCGATCATCCATTCGGCCCGCCCCTGCTGCGCCCCGTCCCCGCCGCATCGAGCGTGAGAGGCATGACCCAGCCCGCCCGGCCCGCCAGGCCCACCGAAAACACAGACGCAGGTCCGTCCGGCGGCGGCTTCCTCGCCGAGATCAAAGACGCCGTGACCACCCGGGCAGCCCTGCTGGTCCTGGGGGTGCTGGCCCTCCAGCTGGCCTTCATCACCTCGTACGTCGGGGCCTTCCACCATCCCAAGCCGAGCGAGATCCCGATCGCTGTGGCCGCCCCCCTCGCGCCGGTCGCCGAACGGACCGCGCAGCAGCTCGGCGCGCTGCCCGGCAAGCCGCTCGACACCCGCGTGGCCAAGGACGAGGCCGCGGCCCTCCGGCAGGTCCGGGACCGGGACGTGGACGGCGCGCTGATCGTCGACCCGGCCGGCACGACCGACCGGCTGCTGGTCGCGAGCGGCGCCGGGGCCTCCCTCTCCCAGGCCCTGGAACAGATCGTCGGCGTGGCCGAGAAGGCCCAAGGGCGCACCCTCCGGATCACCGACGTGGCCCCGGCCGACGCGGGTGACGCGCGCGGGCTGAGCTCCTTCTACCTGGTCGTCGGCTGGTGCGTGGGCGGCTACCTGTGCGCCGCGATCCTCGCGATCAGCGCCGGCGCCCGGCCCGCCAACATCCACCGCGCGATCATCCGGCTCGGCGCCCTGCTGGGGTACTCCATCGCCGCCGGACTGCTCGGTGCCGTGATCGCGGGCCCGATCCTGGGCGCCCTGCCCGGCCCCCTCATGGCCCTGTGGGGGCTCGGCACCCTGGTCGTCTTCGCGGTCGGCGCGATCACCCTGGCCTTCCAGGGGCTGGCCGGCGTGGTCGGCATCGGACTCGCGATCCTGCTGGTCGTGGTCTTCGGCAACCCGAGCGCGGGCGGCGCCTACCCGTACCCTCTGCTGCCGCCGTTCTGGAAGGCCATCGGCCCGGCGCTGCCGCCCGGCGCCGGTACGTACGCCGCGCGCTCCCTCGCGTACTTCAGGGGCAACGGCGCGGCCGGGCCCATGCTGGTGCTCGCCGCCTGGGCGGTGGCGGGCGCGGCGGTCACGCTGGCCTGCTCGGTGTTCCGCCGGGGCCGGCCGGGGGCCGCCGTGGGCAGCGGGCTCCCCGATGACGCGCCGTCCGTACCCCGCTTCGCCGGCGACGGGACGGACGCCCGGTGAACACGGCCGCCGACCGTCAGGCAGCCCGGCGTCAGGCAGCCCGGCGTCAGGCAGCCCGGTGGACCACTTCGCCCGCCACCACCACCGTTTCGGCCACCGTGCCCGGGATCCGGTCCGCCGGGACGGTGAGGATGTCCCGGGACAGGATCACGAAGTCCGCCGCCTTGCCCACCGTGAGGGAACCGCGCTCCTCCTCGAGGAAATTGGCGTAGGCGGAGCCCACCGTGTAGCCGTACACCGCCGTCTCCGCGGACACCGTCTCGGCCGGCTGCCACGGGTCGCCGCCGTCCAGCGGGCGGCGGGTCAGCGCCGTGTAGATGCCGATCATCGGGTCCATCTCGGCCACGTTCCAGTCGCTGGAGAAGGCCGGCACCGCCCCGGCCTCGGAGAGGCTCCGCATCGGCCACGCCTTGTGCCAGCGGTCCTCGCCCACGTTCTGCGCCCAGTCCTGCCCTGGACCGGCGATCTCCGGCGCACAGTGCCTGGGCTGCAGGCAGGCCACCTGGAGCAGGCCCGCTCGGCGGCGGCCCTCCTCGTCCCGCACGCGTAGCGGATACTCCCGCGCATTCTCGGCTCCGGCTCCGGCTCCGAACAAAGGTGAGCCCCCGCCCAGGAGTTGGGCAGGGGCTCACGATGGTCCCGCAGGCCGGGGGCGGGTGACCTGCCCGTCGGCAGGGTCAGCCGCTCAGCCGGATCAGCCGGATCAGCCGGGTCAGTACACGCTGACCCCGTAGGCGTTGAGGGCCTCGACCACCGGCTGGAAGTACGTGGTTCCGCCCGAGGAGCAGTTGCCGCTGCCGCCCGAGGTGAGGCCGACGGCGCGGGTGCCCGAGTAGAGCGGGCCGCCGCTGTCGCCGGGTTCGGCGCACACGTTGGTCTTGATCATGCCGTAGACGATGTCGCCGCCGCCATAGTTGACGGTGGCGTTGAGCCCGGTCACCGAGCCGCTGTGAGTGCCGGTGGTGGAGCCGCGCCGCTTGACGGCCATGCCGACGGTGGCGTTGACGGCGCTGGTGATGTCCTGGCTGCCGACGGTGCCCGGCGGGACCGTCGAGGTGCTGGAGTACTTGATCAGGCCGTAGTCGTTCGTCGGGAAGCTGGATCCGACGGTGGTGCCGATGGTGGTGGTGTGGGAGGAGTTGCTCCACCAGGTACCGGCGCCGTCGGTGCAGTGCCCGGCGGTGAGGATGTAGTACGTGCTGCCGCTGCGCACGTTGAAGCCGAGCGAGCAGCGCCAGCTGGAGGCGTAGATCGCGTCGCCGCCGGAGAGCAGTTTGGTCAGTTTGCCGGGGGTGCGCTCGATGCGCAGGGCGCCGGCGTCGGCTCCGGCCTCGCGCTTGATTCTCGCGAGGTCGGCGTCCGAGACGGTGGAGTCGGCGGTGACCACCACGGTCCCGGTGGCGGCGTCGGTGTGCCAGGCGGTGCCGGCGACGTCGGCGCGCAGGACGGATGCGCCGGCCGAGGCCAGCCGTGCGGCGCTGAAGCCGCCGCCGTCCTGTGCGTCCGCGTTCGCCACGGCGGGGGCGGCGAGTGCTGCGATGGCGGCCAGGCCGGTGGCCACCGCGAGCAGCCTGGTACGGGTGATGCTCTTGATCCTCACTTATCGTCCTCCGAGAGGTTCGGGGGCCCGGCGGTCGTGGGGGTGCCGGAGCCCGTGAGGCGCAGTCGGGGCACGGGGAGCGCCTAGTTTTACGCCGTGTCCCTGACAAGCACTGTCGGGAGTGTCCTGTCGTCAGTTACCGGTCGCAAGGGCGTTTTTCAGCCGCCGCTCGCCCGCCGCCACCTCGAAGGGAAGGGTGTTCCCCGGAGGCGGGAAGGGGCAGATGAAGTGGTCGGCGAAGGCACAGGGCGGCAGCTGGGCCCGGTTGAAGTCCACCGTGATCGAGCCGTCCCGCTGGGGGGCGCCGGGTTTCAGGAAGCGGAAGCGGTAGCTGGAGCGCCCACCGGTGGCATCGCCGAAGACGGCCCAGAGGCTGCCGTCCTGCTCGTCGACGGCGACCTGGAGGGTGTGCTCGACGCCCTCGAAGGGGAAGCTCAGCTCGCCGCCGAGGCCGAGTCCGCGCGCCCGCCCGTCGGCGTTCTCCACCTGGACGGTCCGCTCCTCCCCGTATGGCCGGAAGCGACCCGGCAGCACGAAGGCCGGGTCGTAGGGGGTGGCCTCGATCCCGGCGAAGGCCCGGCGCGTCCGAGCCGCGGGGTCGAAGACCCGCACCGCCCACTCCCTTTCGCGCCGGATCACGACGAGCCGCATCCGCCCCGCCGAAAGACGCGCGTGCGCGGGCGAGCCCTCGTCGGCGGCGAGTACGGCGTCACCGGTGAAGGGCTCGCCGTCGAGGTGAAGGGAATCCTCGGGGGCGGCCGTCAGCGCGACTCCGCCGTCGATCGTGCGCCACTGCCCCGGAACGGCCGGAATTCGACCTTCCGAGTAATCGGCGAGCCAGAAGGTGCCGGTGAGTGCGAGGGGGCCGTAGGGGGCGGACACGGTGGCCACCCGATGCTCGTGCCATTGGTGCCAGGCGGCGGGCGGGTCGTCTGCGTCGTCGTTCATGCCCGTCAACCCTTCCACACCGGTCCGGACGGGAACCGCGGGGTACTCCGTCCGGACCTGCGGAACCTGAAGGGGTCTCAGCAGCCGCAGTCGCACCCGCAGTCGCAGCCATCGCAGCAGCCACCGTCGCCGCAGCAGTCGCAGTTGCAGTTGCCGCAGTCGCAGGCGTCGCACCAGGGGTCCCGCTTCTTGCGGGACCATGGACCCTCGTGGTCGGTACAGCACAGCTGGCAGGTGCAGAACAGCCCCAGGGCCACCGCGCAGCCGGCCAGCAGCCCGCGGCGCGGCTTCTGCGGGGGCAGCCCTCCTCCGCCGCCGCCACCGCCGCCCGGCCCCATGGGCGGCGGAGGCATCCCCGGGCCGCCCGGGGCGTAGGGAGTGTTCGGGGCGTACGGATTGTGGCCCTGGGGGTACCCCCGGACGAAGTCTGGGGGAGGACCGCCGGCGTACGGGTCCCCAGGCACGGGGGAATAACCCTGCGGCGCCGGCCCGAAGCCGCCCTGCCCCTGCCCGGCGGAGGCGGTCGCCGTATGCCCGCAGCTGCTGGTTCCGAAGGCCCGGTCCACCGAGGTGCGCAGCTCGTGCACCAGCAGCCGGTGGGCGAGCCCGGCGTCCGCGAACTCCGCCTCGCGCAGCGCCAGCCGGATCCCGTGCAGCGCGTCGTCGCACAGCCGCCGCGCCTCGGCGAGCGGGGTCCCGGTGGCGGTGAGCGGGTTCCAGGCGCCCGCCGCGGCGTCCGCGGCCTGGTCCTCCACCGCGTCGAGCAGGTGCGCGAGCCGCCCGAAGTAGCGGCCCGCCTCGGCGAGCGCCGGCGCGTTGCCTGGACGTCCGGCCAGCTGCGCGGTATGGGCGAAGGCGGCGGCCGTCGCGGTCTCCGTCGGCTCGGTCACCACCAGCACCGGCGTGCCGGGGCCCGCCAGCGTCTCGATGCCCGCCTGCCGGTCCACGGCGTCGACGAGGACCGCCGTGTCGAAGCCCAGGGAGGCCCCGGTGCGGGCGCCGGCGCGGTCCCAGCCGCGGGCCACCCTGCGCGCGGCCGCGGCGATGGGGGCCCGGGCCAACAGACCGTCCCGGTCGGCCACGTGGTCCCGTACCTTCGCGGAGGCCAGGACGAGCGAGACGGCGGCCGCGAGCCGCGCCCCCTCGCCGTTGGCCACGGGGGCGGTGCGCATCCCGCGCAGCGGACAGGGAGCCGCGGTGCGCCGGGCGCCGGGTGCGGGGCCGGACTGAGCCTCCGTCAGGACGGAGACGAGCAGCCCGTCGTAGTTGGTGACGATCCGGGCGAACTGGCCGTGGTCGCCGCGAAGTGCCAGGCACAGCCCGCAAAGATGGGCCATCCACTCCGTTTTGAACCGCTCTCCCAGCCGGTGCGTGCAGGGTCTGACAATGCCGAACAAACCGCTTCCCCCGTGTGTCGTGCGCGTGCCTGCCGGGCATCGTATCGAGCCGCGTCCCTCACCCGTACGTCCCCATCGGTCACCCGCACGGAGGCACCAGTCGTATTTTCACTCAGTCAGCAGTGGTAGCCGCCAGGATCCTTGACCGTGCAACGGATGTTCTGCACCAGTACCGTCACGAAACCCCTGCGCGGCGACTATCCACTTGGCGCGTTGTCAGCATCATGGACGACCATAGGGGCAGCGGAGAGAAGACAACTGACCGCGGTGAAAGGAGGCGTCCATGGGTTCGGTGCGCAAGGCGAGTGCCTGGCTGGGTCTCGTGGAGGACAGCGACGACGAGCGTTACTACGACGACGACTACGCGGAGCCGGCACAGGGTTCCGTGGCCGGTCCCGGCGAGCAGTGGGTCACCGACCCGCGCGTCAGGGTGGCCTCCGAGTCGGCTGTCGAGCACGGCCGCCGGATCGCGACGGTCACCCCCGACGGCTTCCGTGACGCGCGTGGAATCGGCGAGCTGTTCCGCGAGGGCGTCCCGGTGATCGTGAACCTGTCGTCGATGGACCCGGGCGACGCGAAGCGCGTGGTCGACTTCGCGGCCGGCCTGACCTTCGGGCTGCGCGGTTCGATCGAGCGGGTGGCGACCAGGGTCTTCCTGCTGACCCCGGCCGACACCCAGATCGTGAGCGGCGAGCCCGGCGGCCGCTCGCGCGACTTCTTCAACCAGAGCTAGGCAGTGGGGGCACCTCCCAGCGGTAGCTGGGGGACTCTCACCGGAAGGCGTCCAGCCCGGTGAGCGCCTTGCCCAGCACCAGTTGGTGCATCTCGACGGTGCCCTCGTAGGTGAGGACCGATTCGAGGTTGGTGGAGTGCCGCATGACGGGGTATTCGAGGGAGATCCCGTTGGCACCCAGGATGGTCCGCGCGGTGCGACAGATCTCGATGGCCTCGCGGACGTTGTTGAGCTTGCCGAAGCTGATCTGCTCCGGCCGCAGGGTGCCCGCGTCCATACGCCGGCCCAGGTGGTGGGCGAGCAGGATGCCCTTGTGGAGTTCGAGGGCCATGTCCGCCAGCTTGGCCTGGGTGAGCTGGAAGCCGCCGATCGGCTTTCCGAACTGCTCCCGCGTCTTCGCGTAGCCGAGGGCGGTCTCGAAACTGGCGCGCGCCGCGCCCATGGACCCCCAGATGATCCCGTACCGCGCGTGGCTGAGGCAGCCGAGCGGTCCCTTGAGCCCGGTCACTCCGGGAAGTACCGCGTCGGCCGGCAGCCTCACGTCGTCCATGACGAGCTCGCTGGTCACACTGGCCCGCAGCGACCACTTGTGCTTGATCTCCGGCGCGGAGAACCCGGCGGTGTCCGTCGGGACGGCGAATCCGCGGATGCCCTCGTCGGTCTGGGCCCACACCACGGCGACGGAGGCCACCGACCCGTTGGTGATCCACATCTTGCGCCCGTTCAGGACCCAGTCGCTGCCGTCGCGCTTGGCGTAGGTCCGCATGGCGGCGGGGTCCGAGCCCACATCGGGCTCGGTCAGCCCGAAGCAGCCGATCAGCTCACCGGCGGCCATGCCGGGCAGCCAGCGCTGCTTCTGCTCCTCCGAGCCGTACTTCCAGATCGCGTACATGGCGAGCGAGCCCTGTACGGAGACCAGCGAGCGGATGCCGGAGTCGGCGGCCTCCAGCTCCAGGCAGGCGAGGCCGTACTGCACGGCGCTGGCGCCGGCGCAGCCGTACCCGGTGAGGGACATCCCGAGCGCCCCGATGGCCCCGAGTTCACGGGCCAGCTCCCGGATGCCGGGCAGCTCCCCGCTCTCGTACCACTCGGCGACGTACGGCAGCACCCGGTCGGCGGCCCAGTCGCGCACGGTGTCGCGGATGGCGAGGTCCTCGGGCCCGAGCAGCTCGTCGAGCCCGAGCGGATCATGAGGCAGGAACGGTGACACGGGGCCTCCCGGCGGCCTGAGTCGAAACTAGCAGCGCAAGTTTTACGCTGCGGAGCCGACGCTATTAGCCTCCGGCGGCCAAATCCACCCCCGCCGGGCCCTCCACCCTGGCCGGGCCGCCTCCCCCCACCCGGCCCCTCCACCCTTGCCGGGCCCATCAGCCCCACCGGGCCCATCCAGCCCCGCCGGCGTTGGAGGCGCGGGGTCCGGGGCAGAGCCCCGGCAACGGCGCCGCACCCGCCGGACTCCTCCAGCCCCGCCGGGCACCACCACCGAGCCTCGCCGGCATTTGAGGCGCGGGGGCCCGGGGCCGGCCCCGGAAACGGCGCCGCACCGGCACCTCAAGCGGTCAGTGCGCGGTCTCGGCCGCCGACGGCCACGGCTCGCCGACCCGGTCCCCGGTCGCCTGCGCAGGCAGCCGCACCGGCTCCGCCTCCGGGGCCACAGCGGCAGCCGCCCCACACTCCATCACCCGCGGCAGCTTCAACGCCATCACCGCCCCGGCGAACAACAGCCCCGCACTCACCAAGAGCGTCACGTGCAGCCCGTGGACGAACGAGTGCCGTGCCGCGGCGTACAGCGACTCCCCCGCCGCCCCGCCGAGCTGCGCAGCGATCTGGTAGGCCTCGCCCAGAGAATTGGCGGCGTCCGCCGAGTCCGCCGCCGAAACCCCCGGCACCCCCGCCAGCCCCGGCCGGTAGGCCGCGTTCATCACGCTGCCCAGCAGCGCGATGCCCATCCCCGCCCCCAGCTGGTACGAGGTCTCGCCGATCGAGGCCGCGCCGCCCGCGGTGGCCGCCGGGGCCTCGCTCAGCATCGACTCGTACGCGGCGAACAGCGTGGTCTGGAGCCCGAAGCCGAGCAGGATGAAGCCGACCGTGAGCAGCACGGGCCGGTCGTGCTGCCCCATGAAGGTCAGCAGCAGCACCGCGCCGGCGGTCAGCAGGAAGCCCAGCGAGACCATGGTGCGCGGCCCGATCCGGGCCAGGGTGTAGGACCCGGTGGCCCCGGCCGCCATGGCGGCGAAGGTGAGCGGCAGCAGCCTCAGCCCGGTCGCGAGCGGGCTGAGGTGCAGCACCAGCTGGAGGTACTGGACGGCGATCAGCTCCAGGCCGACCAGGGCCAGCATCGCGAGCACGATGCAGCCCACCGAGGTGGAGAAGGCGGCGCGCGAGAACATCCGCATGTCGATCAGCGGGTGCTTACGCCGCCTCTGCCGCCGGACGAACAGCACGAGCAGCGCCACGCCGAGGACCAGCGGCACCAGCGCCTGGGCGTCCAGCAGCTGGCGCTCGGCGCCGAGCCGCTTGATCCCGAGGACCGAACCGAGCACGCCGGCGGCGGCCATCACCGCGCCGAGCACGTCCCACGGCCCGTCGGCGGAGCCCTTCGACTCGGGGAGCAGCCGGCGCCCCAGCGGCAGGATGAGCGCCATCAGCGGGATGTTGATGAGGAAGACCGAGCCCCACCAGAAGTGCTGGACGAGGAAGCCGCCGAGCACGGGACCGCTGGCGGCGCCGATCGCGGCGACGGCGGTCCAGATGCCGATGGCGAGCGCCCGTTCGCGCCGGTCGGGGAAGACCTGGCGCAGCATCGACAGCGTGGCGGGCATGATCATCGCCCCGCCGATGCCGAGCAGGGCGCGCGCGGCGATGAGGACCTGGGCGTTGTCGGCCAGGGCCGCCATGGCGGAGGCCGCGCCGAAGAGCCCGTAGCCGAGCAGGAGTATGCGGCGGCGGCCGACCCGGTCGCCGAGGGTGCCGAAGAGGATCAGCAGGGCGGCGCAGACCAGGGGGTAGGCGTCGACGATCCACAGGAGCTCGATGGAGCCGGGGCGCAGGTCCTCGGTGACGGACGGAACGGCGACGTGCAGGATCGTCGCGTCCAGCGCGACGAGGACCAGGCTGACGCACAGGACCGCCAGGACGGCCCAGCGGTTGGCTCCGCCGGAGGCCGCGCGGATCCGCTGCCAGGGGGAAGGGGTCCTGGTCCCGGCCGCGTTCGTCGCCGACATGCATGTACCTCCCAGGTGATCCCTCGCGCTCGGCGGACCAGCGTCTGACGGAGCCGCGGGGGGTGGTGCGGTGTGCGGCGTCCAACGGGGTCCGGCATCGACACGCGAGTGAACGGTCAGCGTACGCGAGTTCGCCTGTCCGGCACGTGGCCAAGCTCTCATCCCGGCGGCGGCCGCCGTGTGGCGTACGCCACTTCCTCCCACCCCGCCCCTCCCCCGCGTACACGCGCGCTCACGGCCGGTGGTTCTCGGCCGCGCCCGCCGGCCGCCCGTCGGCCGCCGCCACCGATAATCGTGCCCGTGGAAGATCTTGGATTTCGCCGGGCCGCGCCCGCGCTCGCCGTCTTCGCGGCGGTCCGGCTGCTCGGCCTGGCCGTGCTCGCGGGGTGGTGCGCGGCGGCCGGCAGCAGCCCGCACACGCTGCTGTCGGCCCGCTGGGACTCGCTCTGGTACGCGCGCATCGCCGCGGAGGGGTACGGGTACGAGGTGCTCCTCCCGAACGGGGACGTCCATTCGAACCTGGCCTTCTTCCCGCTGCTGCCCTGGCTGGAGCGGCTCGTCTCGGCGCCGACGGGGCTCTCGTACGGCTCGGCGGGCCTGGTGGTCTCGGCGGTGGCGGGCCTCGCCGCGGCCTGGGGGATCTTCGCGGTGGCGGACCTGCTCCACGGCCGCCGGGCCGGGGTGTTCGCCGTCGCCGTCTGGGCGGCGCTGCCCGTCGGGATCGTGCAGTCCATGGCGTACAGCGAGTGCCTGTTCACCGCGCTCGCCGTCTGGGCGCTGTACGGGGCCCTGCGCGGGCGGTGGCCGGCGGCGGGCCTGCTCGCGGCCGGGGCCGGGCTGACCCGCCCGGTCGGCGCGGCGGTGGTCGCGGCGGTGTGGGTGGCGGCCGTACTGGCCTGGCGGCGCGGGGAGCGGTCGTGGCGGATGGCAGCCGGGGCGCTGCTGGCCCCCCTGGGGGCGGCCGGGTACGCGCTGTGGGTCGGCGCGCGCACCGGCGGCGGGCTGTTCGGGTACCTGGACGTACAGGCGGGCTGGGGCAACGGCTTCGACGGCGGCTGGGCCTTCGCCCGCTTCATCGGGGCGAAGCTGGCATCGTCGGCCTTCGCGGCCGGGCTGGGGCTGATCGCGGGGGTCGTGCTGGTGCTGTGGCTGTACGCGCGGTGCGTACGGCAGCGGCAGCCGGCTCCGCTCCTCGTGTACGGCGGGATCGTCGTGGCGCTCGCACTGTGCGCGTCGGGGTACTTCGGCTCCAAGCCCCGGCTGCTGCTGCCGGCCTTCCCGCTGCTGCTGCCGGTGGCGGTGGCGCTGGCCGGGTGGCGGGTACGGCGGGCGGCTGCGGTGCTCGGCGCGGCGGCCTTGGCCTCCGCGGTCTACGGGGCGTTCTGGCTGAACGGCTCGGGTCCTCCGTAGCTGTCGACGCAGCGGTGGACGTAGCAGCCCACGCACCGGCCGGCGTAACGGAATGGATCATTCCCTTCCATCTTTCAGCAAAGGAAATGACCTGCCGCGATAAAGCCGAACCAAATGTGCGAAATAGTCGCCAGGACAGTGGATCAGCCTCACTCCAACCGCCGCCGAAATGCCGGGAATTAACTCCCGCGTGAGACCAACTCCACATCACATGGTCATCACAAAGCCCGCGATGGGACCGGGCCGAGCATCGGCTCGCGGTAACGTCGATTGAGTGCGTACCGACCAAATCCTGACCCGTCTGGAGCGGGTGTTCGCCCGGCTGGACCGGGAACCAGAGCGACCGGCTCATCTGCAAACCCCGCAGATGAGCCGGCACCGCGTCGTGCTCCTGGGATCGACCCTCGCCTTCTATCTGGCGATCGTGGTGGCCGTTCTGACCACGTCCTGGCTCGTCCGCCTGGACTGGCAGATCATGTTCTTCCGGCCCTACGAGCAGTGGCCGCAGCTCCACGCCTTCCTCGACTACCTCGTCGTGCTCGGCCAGCGCGGACCCACCGCGGTCATGGTCGCCGCCTGGCTCGGCTGGCGCTCCTGGCGGCAGCACACCCTCCGCCCGCTGATCACCCTCGGCGTGGCGCTGCTGCTGCTCAACATCACCGTCGGGGCCGTCAAGCTCGGCCTCGGCCGGCTCGGCCCGCACTACGCCACCGAGATCGGCTCCGCCGAACTCTTCGCGGGCGGCGATATATTTCCTTCCGGCCACACCGCCAACGCCGTCGTGACCTGGGGAATCCTGGCCTACCTGGCTTCCACCACCGTCACCCGGCGGGTGCTGTCCGTGGTGTCCGCGGTCGTCTCGCTGAGCGTCGGCGCCACCACCGTGTACCTCGGCACCCACTGGGTCAGCGATGTGCTGCTCGGCTGGTCCGCGGGTCTGCTGATCCTGTTGGCCCTGCCCCGGTTCGAGCCGCTCATCGCCCGGGCCGAGGCCTACGTCTTCGAGCTGCGCGAGCTGCTGCGCCGCCGCGCGGAGACCGGGCGGATGGCCGCCCCCGTCGCGACCGCCCTCATGCCGCTGCTCTCGGCCGGCGGCAAGTGGCAGCTCAGGCGCACCGTCGGCCCCGCCGGAGCGCCCTGGCCCGCGACCACGGCGCCCGCCGCGGCCACAGCCGCCGCGCAGGCCGACCAGGCAGTCCACGCGGCCGCCGGGCACACCCCGGCGCCCCGACCGGCGGCGATCCTGGCCGGCCGGCCCCACGTGATCAGGTCCGAGCGGACCCCGGTCACCCCGGCCGGCAGCCGCCGCCCGGCGCACACCGACCGGACCGCCGCCCGGGGGGCCGCCGCCAGCCCGGTCGCCGGCGGCTGAACCGGCCACCGCGGGGACGGTACGCACCACTTCACCCCCGTGCACGACGAAGGCGGGCCGGGTCATTGACCCGGCCCGCCTTCGTCGTTCGTCGTTCGCTCGTCAGCGCCACGCCTGGACGTTCGTCCGTCCCGGGTCACGCTTGTGTCACAGAATATCGACAACTTCCAATTGTTTTTCGAACCGCGACACGCCCGTCGCGCAGACCGTTTGGAATTTCTGGCCAAGCCCCCTGCCGAGGCCCGGCAATTCCCGTCGGAGATTGCCGCGGCCGCCTGAACCGGACGAGGCGAATCCCCCCAAGTCCCCTACATTTCCTTCACGCCGGCGGACTCCACGGCACGCCCCACGAGATCCCGGGCTGCCCTGATCCGGTCCGTCAGCTCCGGCGGCTCGACCACGTCGAACTCACAGCCGATCAGCATGACGTGAACCACCAGGACGTCCAGGTTCACCGCCCCGGTGCGCAGCAGGCAGCTCTGCCCGTCGACCGGTTCCAGGGCTCCGCCGCTCGGCCCGATGATCCGCGCCGCCTCCTGTGCCGAAACCTTCAGCCGCACCACCGCGCGGGCGGCGTACGCGCGTTGCCCCACGCCCCGGGACACGTACGCGGCCAGGTCCTCGGCGGGCGGCGGCCGCGGGGTGAACCGCGGTCCGTGCGGCGGCCGGGGCTCGATCCGGTCGGCGCGGAAGGTCCGCCAGTCCTCCCGGTCCACGTCCCAGGCGACCAGGTACCAGCGCCGCTCGGTGCACACCAGCCGGTGCGGCTCGACCGTGCGGCGCGAGACGGTGCCCTCGTGGTCCCGGTACCCGAAGCGCAGCCGCTCGCCGTCCCGGCAGACCGCGGCGAGCTCGGTCAGCACGGACGGGTCCACGGTGGACCGCTCCGCCCCGCGCAGCATCGGCACGGTGAACTCGTGGAGCGCGGACACCCGCCGCCGCAGCCGCGAGGGCAGCACCTGCTCCAGCTTGGCGAGGGCCCGTACGGAGGCCTCCCCGATGCCCTCGACCCCGTTCCCGGCGGCCGTCCGCAGCCCGACCGCGACGGCGACGGCCTCGTCGTCGTCCAGCAGCAGCGGCGGCAGCTCGGCCCCCGCCCCCAGCTGGTACCCGCCGCCGGTGCCGGGGCTGGCGTTCACCGGGTACCCCAGCTCCCGCAGCCGGTCCACGTCCCGCCGGACGGTCCGCGGGGTCACCCCGAGCCGGTCCGCGAGATCGGCCCCGGTCCATTCGCGGTGGGCCTGCAACAGGGACAACAGGCGCAGCAGTCGCGCGGAGGTCTCGAGCATCCCCCGAGTCTGCCGGCGCCCGCGGACCCGCCGGGGCCCGGGCGGGCGACCCCGTGACTCCGGCGCGGACGGCGGGCGCGCCGCCGCCCTGCCGGCGCGCCCCGGACGGGCAGGGCCCGCGAGCCGTTCGGCGCACGGACGAGTGAGGGGGCAGGCGCCGGGGCTTCAGCAGCCCGGCACCGACGTCGAACTGCCGCTGAGTTCGGCCAGGCCGCACAGCGACTTGGTGGAGATCTTCCACACCCCGTCCTCCAGCACCACGTCCGCCGTGCGGCCGTCCAGCACCGGGAAGCCGCTCACGAGCAGGTCGTAGGTCACCCGTGCCTCGGTGGGCGAGGTGAAGACCACCTCCGTGACCTCCGCGGAGGCCTTGTCGGCGCCGGGCCGGCCGGCGAGCCCTTCCAGCAGGGGTTGGAGCAGCTCGCCGTTCTCCACCAGCCCGGCCTTCTCCTCGGCGGTGACCTTCGGGTCGAAGAGGGCCGCCCAGTTCTTCTCTATCTGTGCCTCGGCCGCCGCCGGGTCCGCAGGGCCGGTGCCGGTCTGCACGACGGGCACGCCGACGACGGGCACGCCGACGGCGGCCGCCGAGCCGCCCGCGCCGCTGCCGGCATCGGAGGAACATCCCGAAGGGAGCGAAACGCCGGCCAGCACGGCCGCCGCCGCCCACACGCGGATTCGAGGCTGTCTGCCCAGCTCCATCCGGCTCACCACCAGGGTCCGACCGAGCCCTTCGGCCCGGTGCTTCCAGCGTCGGCGCCTTCCCGCCGTCGTGCAATCGGACCCCGCCCCCGGCCGGCGGCTCCGGCGCGCGCTACCTCTGGGGCGCCCCCTGCGGAGCGGCCTGGACCGGGGGCTTCGGCGCGATCCCGTCCTGCGGCTTCGTCGAGGCCTCGCCGGGCGGCTCGGGGCCCGCCTGGAGCGGCGGCTGCGGGGGCGTCTGCGGCCGGGTGGGCAGTGCGGGGTCCGGCCGGGGCGGCGGCGTGGTGCCGGGCTGCGCAGTCGGGGGCAGGGACAGCAGGGTGCCCGCCCTGAGCAGCGCGGGCCTGGGCCCGATCAGCGGCCGGTTCGCCTCGTAGAGCGCCTGCCAGCCGCCCGGCACCCGGTGCCTGCGCGCGATCGACACCAGCGACTCCCCGGCCCGCACCACGTGCATCCGCCCCGTCAGCCCGTACCGCTTCGAGCACACCGGCCAGGCACCCCACCCCTGCCTGCCGATCACGTCCTCCGCGACCCGGATCTGCTGCACCCGGCTCGCCAGATCGGCCCGCCGCGCGAACGACAGCCCCCCGTACGACTCCCACGTCGGCTGCCGGAACTGCAGCCCGCCGTAGAAACCGTTGCCGGTGTTGACCGCCCAGCGGCCACCGCTCTCGCAGTCGGCCACGCAGTCCCACGGCCACTGCCCGCCCGGCCCGCAGTCCCCGGGGCCGGTGCCGATGACGCCCGGCGATCCGGGGTGCGCCGCCCCGGCCGGCCCGGGCGCGGGCGGCGGCGGGGCAGCCGGCGCGGCCGCAACAGGCGCGGCCGCAAGAGCCGCGGCCTCAGCGGCGTCAGCCGCCGCAGCGACCGCGTCCGTCGGCAGTACGAGGACCAGCGCGGCGGCGGCCACCCGCGCGGCCCACCAGATGCTCGGCTTGGGCATCGGGTCACGCTACGGAGCCTCCCGGCGCCCTCCCGGCCCGCCACGCGGCGCGCCCCCGCGCCCCACCCGCTCGGCCGACCCGCACCCCCTCCCCCAAACGGCCATCCCCGGACATCAACTGAGCACAAGGAGAAAACAGTTGGCACGAAAACGAAGCACCGGTCGGACGGTTCACTCCTTCGGGGGCCCGGTTCGATTCCGTTCCCTCAAATGGCGTGACCCCGGCCCCCGCTCCCCCGTTGAGCCCGGCGAGCCGGGAACCACCCGGCCCACGCACCTATGCCGAGGAGCCACCCCGTGCCGCGCATGCTCGACGTCAGTGATGAGGTACGTGCCGAGATCGGTGACGAAGAAGCCGACAGGCTGCTCGTCGGCGAGGACGCGCCGCGCAGTTACGACTGCACCTCCTGCCGCACTCCGGGCGACCCCGAGAACGACCGCACCAGCACGGTGCTGTTCGTCGGCGAAGAGACCGCCGTCCTCGCCTTCGCCCATGCCACCTGCATCCCCTCGCAGGTCGTCTCCGTCTCCGAGGAGCAGCTCCAGGGCGCCGTCCGCAGCATCACGGGCGACAGCCCGGCCCCCGTCGCGGGCGAGGCCCCGAAGAACGTGCCCGGCGGCCAGGCCGTACTCGGCATCACCAGCGGCCTGATCCTGATCGGCGGCGAGCTGCACCCCGCCCTGGTGGTCGAGCCGACCACGCCGATCGCCCGCCCCGGCAGCGACGGCCCCGGCGACGACTTCCTCCCGCTCCTCATCGAGCAGGGCTTCATCCCGGTCACGGACCTGTCCGAGGTTCCCGCTCCCCTGAGCGGCTGGTCGGTCCTGCTCGCCGCCGGCCAGCTGCACGCCGTGCTCCAGCCGGGCCCCGAGGGCGGCGGCCAGGTGGCCTGGTGGCAGGCGCACCAGGCGCTGTCCGTCACCGACGGCTGGCGGGCCGCCGTCAACAAGACCCAGCGCGTCCTCGTCTTCGCCGCCCCGGTCGGCTCCATCGGCCAGCAGCCCCGTGAGGACCTGCTGCGCGAGGCGCTCGACAAGGCTGCCGCCGGCGGCAAGCTCGTGGCCGCCTCGATGCCCCTGGCCGGTACGCCGGGCGTCTGACCCTCCGGCCTCCCGAAGCCGTCCTTCCTGCCTCCCGAGGCCACCACCCCGGCCCCCCGAAGCCATCACGAAGGCCTCCCCAGGCCACCCTTCGGCCTCCCGAAACGGCCGCCGCGGCCCCCTTCCCAGGGGGCCGGGGCGGCGTTGCGCCGGGGGTGCGCGGTCCGTCCCGCGCACCCCCGGCGATCTGCGTTTTGAGCCCCGTCAGCCCGCATCCGCAGCGCCCCGGTTTCGTTGGCTGATACGTGCATCCATACGACTCCTCCCGCGCCCCGTCCCGTACGAGCCCCGTCTCGCACACCCCGATCTACGACGCGCTGTACTCGGAGTACCTGCGCTCTTTCCGCGCCCTGCCGGGCGACCGGACGGGCGAGGAGGAACTCGGCTTCACGGCGTTCTCGTACGGCGGCGCGTACACCGGCGGGAGCGGCACCGGCACCGGAGGCTGGAATGGTGCCTCATCCCTCTGGCAGCAGCAGGCCGACAGCTGGCAGCCCTCGTACACCCCGCAGCCGGCCCACTCGTACGCCTACGCGAGTCAGGGCGCGGGCAGCCCCGCATACACGAGCGGGCGGCAGCACCAGACCGGGATGACGCACATCCCGGCGGCCCTGCCGCCCGCTCCGCGCCGGGGCCACTGACCCCGGGTACCGCCTGCTACTTCTTCTTGTGCTGGGCGCCGCGCTTCTCGCGCACCCGCACCGAGATGTGGATCGGGGTGCCCTCGAAGCCGAACTCCTCGCGCAGCCGGCGCTCGATGAAGCGCCGGTAGCCGTGCTCCAGGAAGCCGGAGGCGAAGAGGACGAAGCGCGGCGGCTTGCTGCCGGCCTGGGTCCCGAACAGGATGCGCGGCTGCTTGCCGCCGCGGATCGGGTGCGGGTGCGCGGCGACGACCTCGCCGAGGAAGGCGTTCAGCCGGCCGGTGGGGACGCGCGTCTCCCAGCCGGCGAGGGCGGTCTCGATCGCCGGGACCAGCTTCTCCATGTGGCGGCCGGTGAGCGCCGAGACGTTCACCCGGGGCGCCCAGGAGACCTGCTGCATCTCGGTCTCGATCTCGCGCTCGAGGTAGTAGCGGCGCTCCTCGTCGAGCTCGTCCCACTTGTTGTACGCGATCACGATCGCGCGGCCGGCCTCGACGGCCATGGTGATGATGCGCTGGTCCTGGACGCTGATGGACTCGGTGGTGTCGATCAGGATGACGGCCACCTCCGCCTTCTCGACGGCCGCGGCCGTGCGCAGGGAGGCGTAGTAGTCGGCGCCCTGCTGGAGGTGGACCTTCTTGCGGATGCCCGCGGTGTCCACGAACTTCCAGGTGATGCCGCCGAGCTCGATCAGCTCGTCGACCGGGTCGCGGGTGGTGCCGGCCAGCTCGTTGACGACGACACGGTCCTCCTTCGCGACCTTGTTGAGCAGCGAGGACTTGCCGACGTTCGGGCGGCCGATCAGCGCGATGCGGCGCGGGCCGCCGGGGGCGGCGCCGCCGAAGGTCTGCGCGGGGGCGTCCGGCAGGGCTTCGAGGACGGCGTCCAGCATGTCGCCGGTGCCGCGCCCGTGCAGCGAGGAGACCGGGTGCGGCATGCCGAGGCCCAGCGACCACAGGGAGGCCGCGTCGGACTCGCCGCTCTGGCCGTCGACCTTGTTGGCGCACAGCACGACGGGCTTCTTGGCCTTGCGCAGCAGGCGGACGACGGCCTCGTCGGTGTCGGTGGCGCCGACCTTGGCGTCGACGACGAAGACGACCGCGTCGGCGGCCTCGATGGCGTACTCGGCCTGGGCGGCGACGGAGGCGTCGATGCCGAGGACGTCCTGCTCCCAGCCGCCGGTGTCGACGACCTTGAAGCGGCGGCCGGCCCATTCGGCCTCGTACGTGACGCGGTCGCGGGTGACGCCGGGCTTGTCCTCGACGACCGCTTCGCGGCGGCCGATGATGCGGTTCACCAGGGTCGACTTGCCGACATTCGGCCGGCCGACGACGGCGAGGACGGGGAGGGGGCCGTGGCCCGCCGCCTCGAGCGCGCCTTCGACATCCTCGATGTCGAAGCCCTCTTCCGCGGCGAGCTCCATGAACTCCGCGTACTCGGCATCGCCAAGTGCTCCGTGGTCGTGCTGGTCGTTCATGAAGTCCGTTCCTCGTCGTTCGTGGTGATCGGTGGTACCCGCGCAGCGCGGCTCCACTACTAGGGTCAAGTCTCGCTCAGCGCCCGGTCAGGCGCTTGGCGTCGGCCAGGTGGGCGGTCAGCCGGTCCTGGATGCGTACGGTGGCCTCGTCCAGCGCGGTACGGGTACGGCGGCCAGTGCCGTCTCCCGCGTCGAAGGCCGAGCCGAAGACGACGTCGACCCGGCTCTTGAAGGCCGGCAGCCCCTTGACGAGCCGGCCCCGGGTGTCGCCGCTGCCCAGCACGGCCACCGGCACGATGGGCGCGCCGCTGCGGACCGCGAAGTACGCGAGCCCGGCGCGCAGCGAGGCGAAGTCGCCTTCGCCCCGGGTGCCCTCGGGAAAGATCCCCAGGGCCCCTCCGTTGCCGAGCACCGCGAGGGCGCGGCCTATGGCCTTCCGGTCGGCGCCGCCGCGGTCGACCTTGACCTGCCCGATCCCTTCGAGGAAGGGGCCGAGCGGGCCGACGTACGCTTCCTTCTTGATCAGGAAGTGCAGGGGCCGGGGCGCGGTGCCCATGACCATCGGGCCGTCGATGTTGTGGGAGTGGTTCACGGCAAGAATCACGGGGCCCGAGGCGGGCACCTTCCAGGCGCCCAGTACGCGCGGCTTCCACAGCCCGTACATGAGCCCGATGCCGATGCGCCTGCCGACCGCCGCACCCTTGAGTGAGGGCGCTTCGCTCACTTGCGGCCCGCCCGCTTCTCTGTGTCTTCGGTCGCGCTCCGCCTCGGCTCCGCTCCGGCCGAGTGCCCCTCACTCGTTCCTCGCTCGGGACCCTCAACCTGCGCTGCGTCTCGGCTACGCCGCTCCTCGACCAGGGTAACGACACATTCGATGACCTGGTCCAGCGTGAGGTCGGTGGTGTCCACCTCGACGGCGTCGCCGGCCTTGGCGAGCGGGGAGGTCTTGCGGCCGGAGTCGGCCGCGTCGCGCTTGACCAGCGCCTCCTTGGTGGCCGCGAGGTCGGCGGCCCCCTTGCCGCGGAGCTCACCGCTGCGCCGGGCGGCGCGCGCCTCGGGCGAGGCGGTGAGGAAGATCTTGAGGTCGGCGTCGGGCAGGACGGTGGTGCCGATGTCCCGCCCCTCGACGACGATCCCCTCGGCCTCCTGCGCCGCCTCGGCGGCGATGGAGCGCTGGAGGTCGGTGATCACGGTGCGCACCTCGGGGACGGCGCTGACGGCGCTGACCTTGGAGGTGACCTCCTGGCTCCGGATCGGACCGGCGGCGTCCAGCCCGTCGACGGTGATCGTGGGCGCGGCCGGATCCGTACCGGACACGAGGGCGGGCTTGCCGGCGGCGACGGCGATGGCCTGCGGGTCGTCGGTGTCGACGCCGTTGGTGATCATCCACCAGGTGATGGCCCGGTACTGGGCGCCGGTGTCGAGGTAGCGCAGCCCGAGCTTGGCGGCCACGGCCTTGGAAGTGCTGGACTTGCCCGTGCCGGAGGGACCGTCGATGGCGACGATCACGGCGGACGGAGCTGCGGTTTCCACGGTGCGGGCACCTTCCTGGTTGCACGTGCGTGTCCGGACGCGCCAAAGCGCCCCTCTCCAAGGTTACCGGCCCCCAGCACCCCTCGATCCCGCGCCGCCGCATCCCAGCCTCGCCGGCGCTGAGGCGCGGGGTCGGGGGCGGAGCCCCGGCAGCCGGGCTGCACCCGGCCGCTACTGCTGGCGCAGCGCCCAGCCCCGCTCCCGCAGCTCGGCCGTCAGGCCCGCCACGGCCCGCGGTTCCACCATCAGCTGCACGTGGCCGGCCTGCTGCCCCGTCGCGTGCTCGATCCGCACGTCCTCGATGTTGACCCCGGCCCGCCCCGCATCGGCGAAGATCCGCGCGAGCTCTCCCGGCTGGTCGCTGATGAGCACGGCCACCGTCTCGTACACCGCCGGCGCCGCACCGTGCTTGCCCGGCACCCGCACCCGCCCCGCGTTCCCGCGCTTCAGCACGTCCTCGATGCCCGCCGCGCCGCCCCGCCGCTTGTCCTCGTCGGCGGACTGAAGGCCGCGCAGCGCCTCCACCGTCTCCTCAAGGTCCGCCGCGATCCCGGCCAGCACATCGGCCACCGGGCCCGGGTTCGCCGACAGGATCTCCACCCACATCCCCGGATCCGACGCCGCGATCCGCGTGACGTCCCGGATGCCCTGCCCGCACAGCCGGACCGCCGTCTCGTCGGCCTCCTCCAGCCGCGCCGCGACCATGCTCGACACCAGCTGCGGGGTGTGCGAGACCAGCGCGACCGCCCGGTCGTGCGCGTCGGCGTCCATCACCACCGGTACGGCCCGGCACAGCGACACCAGCTCCAGCGCCAGGTTCAGCACCTCGTGGTCGGTGTCCCGGGTCGGGGTCAGCACCCACGGCCGGCCCTCGAAGAGGTCCGCGGTCGCCGCGAGCGGGCCGGAGCGCTCCTTGCCCGCCATGGGGTGCGTGCCGATGTACGCCGAGGTGTCCGCGCCGAGCGCCGCCAGCTCCCGCCGCGGCCCGCCCTTGACGCTGGCCACGTCCACGTAGGCCCGGGCCAGGCCCCGCCCGATCGCGTCGGCGAGGGTCGAGGCCACATGGGCCGGCGGTACGGCGATGATCGCGAGGTCGACCGTGCCCTCGTACGGCTCGTCGGTGCCCGCCCCCAGGGCGGCGGCCGTGTGGGCCTGCGCCGGGTCGTGGTCGACGAGGTGGACGGTGATCCCGCGGCCGGACAGTGCGAGAGCCGCGGAGGTGCCGATCAGCCCGGTTCCGATGACGACGGCGGTTCTCACGGGCTGCTCCAGGGGTGCGTGACGGCGGGCCTGACTCGGGATTCAGGTTCAGCGTTCAGGACTCAGGGTAGCCAGCCCGCACCGCGCAAGAGCCCGGCGGTCCGTCCGGTGGGACGGCGGCCGGCCCTCGCTCAGCTGCGCGGCTCCTGTCGGCGGCTCCACCTGGGGGTCGGCGCTGACCGGCCGGTGGTCGCCGGTGGACGAATTCGCCCGTACCCGACACGGCCGCCACGCGGCTCACGTACCCGCGACCCCTGCGGTAGAACGATCGGCATGATCTTCCACCTCGTCCCGCTCGCCGACTGGACCGCCGCGCCCGAGCGTCCGTACGCCCCGCCCTCCCTCGACTCGGAGGGCTTCGTGCACTGCTCGGCGGACCGTGCCACGGCGCTCGCCATCGCCGAGGTGCGCTACCGCGATGTCGGCGGGACCCTGCTCGCGGTGGAACTCGACGAGGACGCCCTCACGGCGGAGGTCCGCCGGGAGGGAGAATCCGGCGGCCGCTACCCGCACGTCCACGGCCCGTTGAACCGGGACGCCGTGATCCACGTGTGGGAGGTCGTACGCACACCCGGCAGCCCTGCCTCACTGGCCCCATGGCAGTTGGGCCGCCGAAACGGCGCGGCGGGCTTCTCCTGAGGCCGGTCGCAGGTCAGGATGCTGCACGTTCATCCGGCCAGACATGCGAGGAGACACACATGAGCGACCCCACGCGCACCGCCCGGCGAACGGTACTGGCGGCCGGCGCGGCCACCTTTGCAGGCGGTGCGCTCGCCGCCTGCGGAAGCGACGGCGGCGCGGAGACGGCCGGGAGCAGCGCGGCCCCCACGCCCGCCGGGTCCGCGTCCGCGCCCTCCTCCTCCGCTCCGGCCTCCCCGCCCGCGGGCGCGGGGAAGACCATCGCCAAGGCGGCGGACGTACCCGTCGGCGGCGGCACGGTTCTGAAGGAGGAGAAACTGGTCGTCACCCAGCCCACGGCCGGCTCCTTCCGCTGCTTCACGGCGGTCTGCACCCACCAGGGCTGCCTGGTGCACAAGGTGGCGGACGGCACCATCGACTGCCCCTGCCACGGCAGCAAGTACCAGGCGACGGACGGCGCGGTGGCCCACGGCCCGGCCACCCGCCCGCTGGCGGAGAAGAAGATCACGGTCGCGGCGGACGGAAGTATCTCGCTCGCCTGAGGGCGGCCTGCGTGCCTAGTCTCCCCGGATGGACGATCTGACGCTGGTACGGGACCACACGGTCTACCAGTGCGTGATGGGCTCCCGGGCGTTCGGGCTGGCGACGGAGGCGAGCGACACCGACCGGCGCGGTGTCTACCTCGCCCCGACACCGCTGTTCTGGCGGTTCGAGAAGCCCCCCGCGCACGTGGAGGGCCCTCGGGACGAGGAGTTCTCCTGGGAGCTGGAGCGCTTCTGCGAACTGGCCCTGCGGGCCAACCCGAACATCCTGGAGTGCCTGCACTCCCCCTTGGTGGAGCACGTCACCCCGGTCGGCGAGGAACTCCTCTCCCTCCGCGAGGCCTTCCTCTCCCGCCGGGCCCACACCAGCTTCAGCCGGTACGCGGCCTCCCAGCGCGGCAAACTCCTCGTGGACGTCCGCGTCCACGGCGCCCCGCGCTGGAAGCACGCCATGCACCTGCTGCGCCTGCTCCTGTCCTGCCGCGACCTCCTGCGCACGGGCCGTCTGACCATCGACGCGGGCGCGCACCGCGACCGCCTCCTGGCGGTCCGCCGCGGCGAGCTCACCTGGGACGAGGTCGACACCTGGATGTCCCGCCTCGTCGACGAGACGGAGAGGGCCCTGGCCGGCACCCCCCTGCCCCCGGAGCCGGACCACGCCCGCGTGGAGGACTTCCTGGTCCGCACCCGCCGCGCGTCAGCGGGGTAGTGGTGCGCGTGGGGGGAGGTCAGGACGCCCGGGGCTCGCGCAGCCCGAGGAGGGCCTCCGCCGGGAGGAGGTACGCCCCGCGCAGGTCGATGTCGGAGTCCCGGGACGGGAAGCCGTACAGGTGTGCGCCCGAGACCGTGGCGAAGAGCAGCGGGTGAGGCTGCTCCGCCACGACGGGGGCCAGGTCGATACTCAGGGCGTCCAGCATCGATCAGGCATCCCAGAGGGCGCCGAAGGCCAGGAGCTCGTCGCGGTACTCGATGCGGCCCTCCCAGTCGCGGGGCCAGACGTCCGCGCCGAGGTGGGCGCCGGCGAAGGCGCCCGCGAGGCAGGCGATCGAGTCGGAGTCGCCCTTCGTGCAGGCCGCGCGGCGCAGGGCCAGGAGGGGGTCTTCCGGGAAGAGCAGGAAGCACTGGAGGGCGGTGGCGAAGGCCTCTTCCGCGATCCAGCCGTCCCCCGTGGTCAGGCAGGGGTCGGTCTCGGGGGACGGCGTGCGCAGGGCGGCCGCCAGCCGGTCCAGCACCGCCAGGCATTCGTCCCAGCCCCGTGCGATGAAGGACTCGGGCGAGGCGTCGCAGGCGGTCCGCATCCACAGGTCGCCGAGCCAGCGCTCGTGGTAGCGGGTGCGGTTCTCCAAGGCGTACGAGCGCAGCCGCCCGACCAGGCCCGTCACCTCGGTGCCCTGCGCCAGCAGGTACACCGCGCGCGCCGTCAGGTCGGAGGCGGCGAGGGCCGTCGGGTGGCCGTGGGTGAGGGCCGACTGGAGCTGGGCGGCGCCGGCCCGTTCCTCCTCGGTCCAGCCGGGGACCAGCCCCACCGGAGCCACCCGCATGTTGGCGCCGCAGCCCTTGGAGCCGAGCTGACTGGCCTCGCGCCAGTCCCGCTCCGGGTGGTCCAGGAGCCGGCAGGCCTTCAGGCAGGTGTTGCCCGGCGCCCGGTTGTTCTCCGGGGAGTGGTACCAGTCGACGTACTCCTCCCGGACCGGCCGGGTGAGGCGCAGCGGGCCGACCGGGCCGCGCTCGGCGGCGGTCCGTATGCCGCGCGCGAGGGCGAGGGTCATCTGGGTGTCGTCCGTGACGATCGCCGGGCGGGGCAGCTTCATCTCGCGCCAGGGACCCGTCTTGGCGAGGATCGACGGGACGTCGTGGAACTCCGTGGGGAAGCCCAGGGCGTCGCCCAGCGCCAGGCCGATCAGGGCCCCCGTCGCCGCGCGCTTGGTGGTCGTCGTCATCGGTGGTGTCCTTCCGAGGGGCGGAGCAGGGGCGGGTGCAGGGCGGTGGCCGGTCCCGGCCGGTACAGCGCGGCCGGTTTGCCGCGGCCGCCGGTCAGCCGGGCGGCTCCCGGCACGGCCTCGACGAAGCCGGGTGTGGCCAGGACCTTGCGGCGGAAGTTGGGGCGGTCGAGGACGGTGTCCCAGACGGTCTCGTAGACGGACTGCAGTTCCCCGAGGGTGAATTCGGGCGGGCAGAAGGCGGTGGCCAGGCAGGTGTACTCCAGCTTCGAGCCGGTCCGCGCCCGCGCGTCCGCCAGGATCGCCGCGTGGTCGAAGGCCAGCTCCGGGACCTCCCCCACCGGCACCCAGCGGGCGTGCGCCGCGTCGCCGCCGCCCTGCGCCGCCGGTTCCGGCAGGTCGGGGACGAGCGCGGTGAAGGCCACCGACACCACCCGCATCCGGGGGTCGCGGTCCGGCTCGCTGTAGGTCCGCAGCTGTTCCAGGTGCAGGGTGGCGACCACGGCCTGCGACAGGCCGGTCTCCTCGGCCAGTTCCCGGCGGGCGGCCGCCTCCGCCGACTCCCGGGGCAGCAGGAAGCCGCCGGGGAGCGCCCAGGCCCCCTCGTACGGTTCCTGCCCGCGCCGGATCAGCAGGACGTGCAGCCGCCCGCCCCGCACGGTGAACACCGCGAGGTCGACGGTCACCGCGAACGGTTCGTAGGCGTGCGGGTCGTAGCCCGCGGGCAGCGCCCCGCTCATCGGGTCTCCGGCAGGGGATCGGCGAAGTGCCGGCCCTCGGCGAGCAGTTCGTCCACGGCCCGCACGGCCGCCGCCAGCCGTTCCTCGCGGCCGCCCCGTACGAGGAGGAAACGCCTGCCGGTGCGCTCCAGTTCCTCCCGGAACCGGCCGGTCATCCAGGGGCGCAGGTGCGGGCCGTCCCGCAGCCCGTCGTCCTCGAAGGGCACGTCGGCGTGGTCGGTCAGCAGGTAGAGGTCCCGCCGGGTGAGCGAGGCGATCTCCTCGACCTCCTCGCTGCGGCCGCCCGTGTACCGCTCGTGCCAGATGCCGGTCGCGAAGGAATCGGTGTCGCAGAACAGCACCGGCGAGCCCAGCCGGGCCGCCCGCTCCTCGTCCGCGTCCTGGCGCCGGGCGATCACCGGGAACTCCTCGCTGGTGAAGGAGATGTCCGCCCAGGTGGCCGCGGGGTCGGCCGCTCGGGCCGCCGCCACCTTCTCCTCGCTGTACCGGCGCCCGTACTCGGCGACCCAGCCTGTCGCGGCCCACACCCCGCCGCGCCGCCGGTAGTGGGCGGCCAGCGCCCGCGACAGCGTCGTCGTCCCCGTGGACTCGGCGCCGAGCACGACGACCCGCCGCGCCAGGCAGGCCCGTACGGCCGGCCCCAGGAAGTCCCAGCAGCCGGTGGGGTCCGCCCGAACCGCCGTCCCGGAGACCGGGAACAGCGTCCGCGCCGGGTCCACGCAGACCTCTTCGGCGCCGAACCGCCGCGCGAGCTCGGTCCCGTACGCCTCCGAGGTGAAGACGGCGTCCACCGGCCCGGGCACCGCCGCCCGGAAGATCGCCATGTGCGCCTCCCAGACGGCCGGGTCGTGCAGGTCGACCGGGACGTCGTCGACCGCGCCGACGACTTCCGCGCCCGGGTGCGCCTCGCGCATCCAGGCGACCCGGTCGGCCAGCGGGACCGACTCCACGGAGGCCGCGCACACCAGCACGGTCAGCCGTTCGCACTGGTCCTGGGCGGTGCGCACCAGGTGGTGGTGGCCGGCGTGCGGCGGATAGAACTTGCCGAGGACCAGGCCGTGCCCGTAGCGCCTCATGCCGTCGCCTGCCGCGCGTCCAGCACCACCCAACGGCGGAGCCGGACGCGCTGTCCGGCAACGAACGACGCCGATCGAGGCGTCATGTGCACCCCGCTGTAGGCGTAGCGCGGGATTTGGTTGGCGACGTGCTGCCGGGCCACGAGCCAGACGCACAGGGCACCAGTGGCGAATCCGAGTACCTCGGTCCAGCTCATGACGGCGGCCCCTCCCTTTAATAGTCAGGTTGACTATAAACACGGGCGGGGTCTGGAGACAAGGGAAAAGCCCGCAGTGCCTCAGGGCACTGCGGGCTTTCACGCCTGGAGCGGGCGGTCCTACAGACCGACCTCCCGCATCAGCATGCCGACCTCGGTGTTGGTCAGGCGGCGCAGCCAGCCGGACTTCTGGTCGCCCAGCTCGATCGGGCCGAAGGAGGTCCGGACGAGCTTCTCGACCGGGAAGCCGGCCTCCGCCATCATGCGGCGGACGATGTGCTTGCGGCCCTCGTGGAGGGTGACCTCGACCAGGTAGTTCTTGCCGACCTGGTCGACGACGCGGAAGTGGTCGGCGCGGGCATACCCGTCCTCCAGCTCGATGCCGTCCTTGAGGCGCTTGCCGATCTCGCGCGGCAGCGGGCCGGTGATCGCCGCGACGTACGTCTTCTTCACGCCGTACTTCGGGTGCGTGAGGCGGTGGGCCAGCTCGCCGTGGTTGGTGAGCAGGATGATGCCCTCGGTCTCGGTGTCGAGCCGGCCGACGTGGAAGAGACGCGTCTCACGGTTGGTGACGTAGTCGCCCAGGCACTGGCGGCCGTCCGGGTCCTCCATGGTGGAGACGACACCGGCCGGCTTGTTCAGCGCGAAGAACAGGTACGACTGGGTGGCGACGGTCAGGCCGTCCACCTTGATCTCGTCCTTCGGCAGGACGCGCTTGCCCTGCTCCAGCACGATCTCGCCGTTGACCTCGACACGTGCCTGCTCGATCAGCTCCTCGCAGGCGCGGCGCGAGCCCATGCCGGCGCGGGCGAGCACCTTCTGCAGGCGCTCACCCTCCTCCTCGGCACCCGGGAAGGTCTTCGGGGTCTTGATCACGGGCTTGTCGGCGTACCGGTCGCGCACGCGCTCCTCGATCCGCGCGTCCAGCTCACGCGGACGGGACTGGCCGCTGCGGCTGCCGGGACCGCGGCGCGGGCCGCCGGCGCCGCCGATGCCGGGGGTCTTGGAGGTCTTGGGGCCGCCCTTGGCGCCACCGCGCGCGGCCGCACCGCGGGCACCCGAGCCACCCCGGCCGCCGTCGCCCGCGCCGCGGGCACCGCCGCCGCCCGCCTTGGCACCGGCGCGGCCGCTGCGCTCGCCCTCGGGGCCCACGTCGTAGCGACGCTCCTCGGGGCGGGGGTTGCGGATGCGGGGCGCCGGGTCGCGGTCGCGCGAGTCGGAGCCGCCGCCCTGGTAGCCGCCGCCGGAGCTGCTGCCCCCGCTGCGGTAGCCGCCGCCGGAGCTGCTGCCACCACCGGAGCCGCCACCGCGGTAGCCACCGCCGGAGCCGCTGCCACCCCCGGAGCCGCCGCCCTGGTAGCCGCCGCCGGAGCCGCTGCCCCCGCTGCGGTAGCCACCGCCGGAGCTGCTGCCACCGCCGGAGCCGCCGCCGCGGTAGCCGCCGCCGGAGCTGCTGCCACCGCCGGAGCCGCCGCCGCGGTAGCCGCCGCCGGAGCTGCTGCCACCGCCGGAGCCGCCGCCGCGGTAGCCACCGCCACCGCTGCCGCCGCTGCTGCCACCGCGGTAGCCACCGCCGCCGGAGGAGGAGCCGCCGCGGGAGTTACCGCGCCCGCCACCACCGCCGCCGCTGTTCCTGTTGCCGCCACCGTTGCCGTTGCCGCTGCTTCGCATCAAAGTTCCGTCGTCTTGTCGTCTTCAAAGTAGTCCGGGGCGTACGGTGCGTCCGGATCGAACGACGGAACACCCTCTTGCGTCTCGGCTTCGATCGCGTCCGCCTCAGGGAGGAAGGGCGCGAGCTCCGGGAGCTCGTCCAGGCCGCGCAGGCCCATCCGCTCCAGAAAGTAGTTCGTCGTCCTGTACAGGATCGCACCTGTTTCGGGTTCCGTGCCCGCCTCGGCCACCAGACCGCGCTGGAGCAGGGTCCGCATGACCCCGTCACAGTTCACTCCGCGCACCGCCGAGACCCGCGAGCGGCTCACCGGCTGGCGGTACGCGACCACCGCCAGAGTCTCCAGTGCGGCCTGGGTCAGCCGGGCCTGCTGGCCGTCCAGGACGAACCGCTCGACGGCGTCGGAGTACTCCGCCCGCGTGTAGAAACGCCAGCCGCCGGCGACGAGCCGCAGCTCGAAGCCGCGCCGCTGCACGGTGTACTCGTCGGCCAGCTCGCGCAGCGCGTCCGCGACCTCGCGCGGGGTGCGCTCCAGCACCTTGGCGAGGTGCGCCTCCGTCGCCGGCTCGTCCACGACCATGAGGACGGCCTCCAGGGCCGGCTTGAGGGCCGGCGCGGCCGCGGCCGCCGTACTCGCGTCGCCGCTCAATCCTTCGCCTCCACGATCTGGTCGAACTCGTCGGTCACGGTCGGCATGCCGTCGCCTTCCCCGCCGCTCCAGCGGACCGTCAGAGTCTTCAGGGCCTCTTCCTGGTCGAGGACCACCGCCTTCTCACGGTAGAGCTCCAGGAGGGCCAGGAAGCGGGCGACGACGGTGAGGGTGTCGGCGGCGTCCTCGGTGAGCTCCTGGAAGGTGGCCTCGCCGCGGGCCTTCAGCATCCGTACGACCAGCCCGGCCTGCTCGCGCACGCTGACGAGCGGCGCGTGGATGTGGTCCACGTAGACCTGGGGCTTCGCCTTGGGCTGCATGGCCTTGACGGCGAGGCGGGCGAACCCGTCCGCGCCGATGCTGATGACGACCTCGGGGAGCAGGTCGGCGTGGTGCGGCTCCAGGCCCACGGTCCGCGGGTAGCGCCGGGCCTCGGCCTCGGCGCGGTCCTCGAAGATCTCGGCGATGCGCTTGTACGCCCGGTACTGGAGCAGGCGCGCGAAGAGCAGGTCCCGGGCCTCCAGCAGGGCGAGGTCGGCCTCGTCCTCGACCTCGGCGGCCGGCAGCAGCCGGGCGGCCTTCAGATCGAGGAGGGTGGCGGCGACCACGAGGAACTCGGTGGTCTGGTCGAGGTCCCAGTCGGGGCCCATGGCCCGGATGTGGGCCATGAACTCGTCGGTGACCTTGGACAGCGCGACCTCGGTGACGTCGAGCTTGTGCCGGGAGATCAGCTGGAGCAGCAGGTCGAAGGGCCCCTCGAAGTTGGCGAGCCGCAACGTGAACCGCCCCTCGCCCCCGGCGGGGGTCGCGGCGACGGGGGCCCCGCCCGGGCCTGCGTCCACCGCGGAAACGGCGTCCGGCACCCCGGTGACCGGGCCTTCCGGTGGCGTCGGGGGGCCTTCACGACCCTCGGTGGGGGTGTGACGGGCTGCGGAGGCCTCCCGCGGCCCTTCCCCGGGTCCGGCCGCTCCGGGACGCTCAGCGGGCGCCTCAAGAGCCTCAGGGGCCTCACCCGGAGGCGGTCCGGGGCGCACAACGGGCGCCTCGGGGGCCTGGGGCGCCCCGGGGGCCTCAAGGACCTCGCCCGGGATGCCCGGACCGCGGCCCAGGACGCGGCGGGGCGGTCGGCCGGGTTCGGCGGAGAGGGGCATCGGGGTCCAGGTGGTGCGGGGGAGGCGGCGGAGCGGCCGGGCGGGGCTGCCCGCGACCAGCCTAGTGCTGTGGCCGGAAGGGTTTGCCGGGGCGCGGCGTCCGGTGCGGTGCATCGCAAGGCGGAGGGCCGCGGCTCGTACGGGACGTACTTGCGCGGTCCGACAACACGGCGAGGTGCCGTGCCGGACGTCGCGCCCTGGTGAACCTTGCCGGTCACCGCACTAGCGGAGCGGGAGGCCCTGCGCGGTCCAGCGGTCGTGGTCGTTGCGCTCGACGACGAGCGGGAGGCCGAAGCAGAGGGAGAGGTTGCGGGA
>NZ_JAGGOZ010000079.1 GCF_018614075.1 Streptomyces sp. ISL-94
CGGCGTTTGAGGAGCGGGGTCTGGGGCGGAGCCCCAGGTCTTCAAGCCGCACGGGCAATCGAGCCGCACCCCCAGCCCCGCCGGCGCTTGAGGCGCGGGGGCCTGGGGGCAGAGCCCCAAGTTTCGGGAAGGGGCGGGGTGGGGAAGGCCCCGCGCAGCGGCAACCCGGCCCCGCCGCCCGGCGCCACGAACCACCGAATTCCCCAAAAGGCTGTGGCCCGCCCCCGCCACGGATATACCGTCCCCTGACGGGAAATACCGGCGACCGTGCCCGGAGGAGAGACACCATGACCGCTCAGCCCACGTGGCAGAAGTCCTCGTTCTGCGGTGAGGGAGACGCCTGCGTCTACGTCTCCGCCGCCCCCGGAACACTCGTCCGCGTCGCCGACCACGCGGACCCCGCGCACCTCGTCCTCGCCACCACCCAGGCCGCCTGGACCGCCTTCCTCCGCGCCGTCAAAGAATCCGGCTGAGCCCCGCCCCGCCGCCCCACCGCCCCGCCGCCGCGCCGAAACGCCGAAACGCCGAAATCGATCACCCTCAGGGGATTTTGTCCGATTAGCGCGTATCTTCGGCCCATGCCCACGCCCTACGGATCCCGCGGCGGCATGGCGTTCAGCGCAGCTGAGCTGCTCGTGCTCAGGCGTTCGCTCGCCCACGCCCTTCAGTCCTCCTCGGCCCCCCTCACGGCCGCGGAGGTCCAGGACTGCCTGCGCCTGGCGCAGTCGGTGGACGACGTGGTCCAGGAGGCGGGCCGGCTCAGAGCCTTCGTGCTGGAGGATCTGGCCCGCTACCGGGCCGCCCTGCCCGGCAGCCTCTCCGGGTACCTCGAACTGCTCCAGGACGCCCTGGCCGCGGGCTACGAGCCCGTACCCGACGACCTCGCCGCCCTGCGCGCCCTGCGGGCCAACCCGGTCGCGGCCGCGGTGCTGGACCGGGCCCAGTCCGTGGCGGAGCGCTCCGTACGCCGGCGCCTGACGACCACCCCCGCCCCCCGGACCCGGCTGCTCGCCCTCGCGGGCGGCGGCGGCGCCGGCGGCGGCGCCGGCGGCGGCCAGGAGCGCCGCCCCGGCCCCCCGCCCGCCCCGCAGCCGCAGCCGCAGCCGCAGCCGCAGCCGCAGCCGCAGCCCGAGGAGCCCCAGGCCCCCGAGCAGCCCCCGCGCCCGATCCCGACCCCCGGCGAGGTGTTCCCACCACGCCGCAAGCCCACCCCGCCCCCGGCGGCCGGGCTGGCCGTCGGCTAGCTACGCTGGGGGCATGGACTACGTCTCCGCGCTCGTGCCCCCCGTCGTGATGGCCGCGTTCTTCATCGCTCTCGTCGTGACGATCGTGAAGAGCCAGGGCGGCGCCAACAAGGCCAAGGAGGACGCGGCGGTGGACGCCGTGATCGCCCGGGCCGAGGCCGCCCGCCCGCACCAGAAGTAGGCACCCCGATACGAAGGGCGCACGGCACCGGCCGTGCGCCCGATTTTTCTTGCGCGTTGGCGGCCGAATAGTCGGGCAATTCCACACAACCCGCACTATCGTGCTGCTGTGCCTCGCCCCTTGGGAGAACTCGAAGACGCCGTCATGACGCGGGTGTGGCAGTGGAACCGCCCGGTCACCGTTCGAGAAGTACTCGAAGACCTCCAGCAGGAACGGTCCATCGCGTACACCACGGTCATGACCGTTATGGACAATCTCCATCAGAAGGGCTGGGTCCGCCGCGAAGCGGAAGGCCGCGCCTATCGATATACGGCGGTCTCCACCCGCGCCGCCTACTCGGCCGCACTGATGAACGAAGCCTGGTCGACGAGTGACAACCCCGCGGCCGCCCTCGTCGCCTTCTTCGGCATGATGTCCGCCGAACAGCGCGAGGCCCTCCGGGACGCCGTAAGGGTCGTCCAGCACGGCGACGAGTCACCCGCGGAGACCCAGCCCACCGAAGGGGAGTCCGCCGAGCGCCCGCAGGAGCCGGGGCGATAGCGTCCGGTCGCATGGGAGAGTTTTCCGCTGCACATGCAGAAACAGTGACGATCCGCCGCGCCCGCACCGGTGATGTTCCCGCGCTGCGCCGCCTGCTCGACCAGTACGTGCAGCAGCGGATCCTGCTCGACAAAGCCCCGGTCGTCCTTTACGAGGACATCCAGGAGTTCTGGGTCGCGGAACGCGACTCCGACCGCCAGGTGGTCGGCTGCGGCGCTCTCCACGTGATGTGGGAAGACCTCGCCGAAGTGCGCACTCTCGCCGTCGACCGCGGGTTGAAGGGCGCCGGCGTCGGCCATCGCGTGCTGGAGCAGTTGTTGCGGACCGCCCGCGAGGTCGGGGTGAGCCGGGTTTTCTGCCTGACCTTCGAAGTGGACTTCTTCGCGAAGCACGGCTTCGTCGAGATCGGCGAGACCCCGGTGGAGACCGATGTCTACATGGAGCTCCTGCGTTCCTATGACGAGGGCGTGGCAGAGTTCCTCGGTCTCGAACGAGTGAAGCCGAACACCTTGGGCAACAGTCGGATGCTTCTGCACCTCTGATCGATCACCGCGGCTTTTCCCGTGCGCCGCCCGCCTGTGGCCTATGTCCGAATCGCGCACGTTTCCCGCCCCGTTGCGGTCTCGAACCTCTCCCCGGGGGTTTGTGTTTTCCAGGCAAAAGCGGTTTCCTTTCCGCGTACTGCTTTTCGATGAAAGGAAATCCCGGTGGCACAGAAGGTTCAGGTCCTTCTTGTCGACGACCTCGACGGTGGCGAGGCGGACGAGACGGTGACGTTCGCTCTGGATGGCAAGACCTACGAGATCGACCTCACCACCGCCAACGCTGAAAAGCTCCGCGGTCTGCTCGACCCGTACACCAAGGGCGGCCGCCGTACCGGTGGACGCGCGACCGCAGCCCGCGCCAAGGGCCGCGCCGCCTCCGCCGGCAACCCGGACACCGCCGAGATCCGCGCGTGGGCGAAGGAGAACGGCTACAACGTGAACGACCGCGGCCGCGTCCCGGCCGAGATCCGCGAGGCCTACGAGAAGGCCAAGGGCTGATCAGGCCGAGTCGTACGACGCCGAAGGCGCGCGCGGTGGCATTCCGTCGCCGCCGAGGCCACCAGGCGTACGAGATCGGGCCCGCGACCGGGCCCGCCGCCCCGGCCGGGACCCGGCAGGGCGGGAAGCAGGGCCTCACACCCCTGCTCGGGGGGCCGCAGCCACACGGCGGCTCCCCGAGGGCTCGGGGGCGGCCCCGGGGGAGCCGGGGCGGTGATCCGGCCACCCGCACCCAGGGCGGCGAGATCCAGGGCGACCCCGCCCCACTCCAGCCAGTCGAGCAGCCCCTCCAGCTCGTCTGCGCTCCCCGCGGCCACCAGGAACCGCATCCGGCGCCCCATGAGCGCCACCGGGCCCGTGTCGACCGGCCTGCGCAGCAGCGCAGCTCCCGCATCGGACGGCAGCTCCAGCACGTCGAACCGGATACCCGTGACGAGCTGCACGGGCGGCCCGCCCGTGACGGCCCAGCCGAGCACCCGCTCGTACCAGGAGGCGTACGCGTCCTCCTCGGCCGGTACGCGGGGCAGCGGGACGGTGACGGCGGGCGCGGCGGGTACGGCGGTTGCGGCCATGTCCGGAGCAACTGCTGAAACGCTCCGGGGTTACGGCCGTCGTCACGCAGTGCGCCCGTACCTGTGCGAAGGGTAAACATCCGCCGGGGCGGAGTCCCGCATTCGGGACGGAACCGTGTTCGCCCTTAGCGGAGGACACCGGTGCCTCCGGCATGGAGTGTCGGTCCTCACGGGTAAGACATTCCTAGTGGATCGGGGCGACACGCTGATTTGAGCAGGTCCCGTTCGCCATCGGCGTACACGCATGACGGGTATCTGCCTGGCCTGCGGGAACATCGTCTCCCACTATCGGGTTGGAGCAGTTGTCGGCTGTTCAGGCCGGTTTTCCTCACCGACGTGGGGGTGAGCCGCGGACGGATGTCGGCAGTTGGAATGAGCTGTCCCGCCCCGCGGGACTAGCATGCGGAAGGACAGGGCGGGGACCGACCCCGAACTGCCCGACCGCTCTGAGGAGCGATAAACGATGTTCGAGAGGTTCACCGACCGCGCGCGGCGGGTTGTCGTCCTGGCTCAGGAAGAAGCCCGGATGCTCAACCACAACTACATCGGCACCGAGCACATCCTCCTGGGCTTGATCCACGAGGGTGAGGGTGTCGCCGCTAAGGCCCTGGAGAGCCTCGGGATTTCGCTCGAGGCTGTTCGCCAGCAGGTTGAGGAGATCATCGGTCAGGGGCAGCAGGCCCCGTCCGGCCACATCCCCTTCACTCCGCGGGCGAAGAAGGTCCTGGAGCTTTCGCTCCGAGAGGCCCTCCAGCTCGGCCACAACTACATCGGCACCGAGCACATCCTGCTCGGCCTGATCCGCGAGGGCGAGGGCGTCGCCGCCCAGGTCCTCGTGAAGCTGGGCGCCGATCTCAACCGAGTCCGGCAGCAGGTCATCCAACTGCTCTCCGGCTACACCGGCGGGGGCAAGGAGTCGGCCACGGCCGGCGGCCCGGCCGAGGGCACGCCCTCGACCTCGCTCGTCCTGGACCAGTTCGGCCGCAACCTCACCCAGGCTGCCCGCGAATCCAAGCTCGACCCGGTCATCGGGCGCGAGAAGGAGATCGAGCGGGTCATGCAGGTGCTGTCCCGCCGTACGAAGAACAACCCGGTCCTCATCGGCGAGCCCGGCGTCGGCAAGACCGCCGTCGTCGAGGGCCTGGCCCAGGCGATCGTCAAGGGCGAGGTCCCCGAGACCCTCAAGGACAAGCACCTCTACACGCTTGACCTGGGTGCCCTGGTCGCCGGTTCCCGCTACCGCGGTGACTTCGAAGAGCGCCTGAAGAAGGTACTCAAGGAGATCCGCACCCGCGGCGACATCATCCTGTTCATCGACGAGCTCCACACCCTCGTGGGTGCGGGCGCCGCCGAGGGCGCGATCGACGCCGCCAGCATCCTGAAGCCCATGCTGGCCCGTGGTGAGCTCCAGACCATCGGTGCCACCACGCTGGACGAGTACCGCAAGCACCTCGAGAAGGACGCGGCCCTCGAGCGCCGCTTCCAGCCGATCCAGGTGGCGGAGCCTTCCCTCCCCCACACGATCGAGATCCTCAAGGGCCTGCGCGACCGCTACGAGGCCCACCACCGCGTCTCCATCACGGACGAGGCCCTCGTCCAGGCGGCGACGCTGGCGGACCGGTACATCTCGGACCGCTTCCTCCCGGACAAGGCGATCGACCTGATCGACGAGGCCGGCTCCCGGATGCGCATCCGCCGGATGACCGCGCCGCCGGACCTCCGCGAGTTCGACGAGAAGATCGCGGGCGTGCGCCGCGACAAGGAGTCGGCCATCGACTCCCAGGACTTCGAGAAGGCGGCCTCTCTCCGCGACAAGGAGAAGCAGCTGCTGGCGGCGAAGACCAAGCGCGAGAAGGAATGGAAGGCCGGCGACATGGACGTCGTCGCCGAGGTCGACGGCGAGCTCATCGCCGAAGTCCTCGCGACCGCGACCGGCATTCCCGTCTTCAAGCTCACCGAGGAGGAGTCCTCGCGACTGCTCCGCATGGAAGACGAGCTCCACCGTCGCGTCATCGGCCAGAAGGACGCCATCAGGGCGCTCTCCCAGGCCATCCGCCGTACCCGTGCGGGTCTGAAGGACCCGAAGCGCCCGGGTGGCTCGTTCATCTTCGCCGGTCCGTCCGGTGTCGGTAAGACCGAGCTCTCCAAGACGCTCGCCGAATTCCTCTTCGGCGACGAGGACGCGCTGATCTCCCTCGACATGTCGGAGTTCAGCGAGAAGCACACGGTTTCCCGTCTCTTCGGTTCGCCCCCCGGCTACGTGGGCTACGAAGAGGGCGGCCAGCTCACCGAGAAGGTGCGCCGCAAGCCGTTCTCCGTCGTCCTCTTCGACGAGGTCGAGAAGGCCCACCCGGATATCTTCAATTCCCTTCTCCAGATCCTGGAGGACGGTCGTCTGACCGACTCCCAGGGCCGGGTCGTGGACTTCAAGAACACGGTCATCATCATGACGACCAACCTGGGTACCCGGGACATCTCGAAGGGCTTCAACCTGGGCTTCGCAGCGCAGGGCGACACGAAGACCGGCTACGACCGGATGAAGGCGAAGGTCAACGAAGAGCTCAAGCAGCACTTCCGGCCCGAGTTCCTCAACCGCGTCGACGACACGGTCGTCTTCCACCAGCTCACCGAGGAAGACATCATCCAGATCGTCGACCTGATGATCGCGAAGGTCGACGAGCGTCTCAAGGACCGCGACATGGGCATCGAGCTGAGCGGTGACGCGAAGCTCCTGCTCGCCAAGCGCGGCTACGACCCGATCATGGGTGCCCGGCCGCTGCGCCGGACCATCCAGCGCGAGATCGAGGACATGCTCTCGGAGAAGATCCTCTTCGGCGAGCTGCGTCCCGGTCAGATCGTGGTCGTCGGCAAGGAGGGTGAGGGCGCGGAAGCCAAGTTCACCTTCCGCGGCGAGGAGAAGTCGGCCCTGCCGGACCTCCCCCCGATCGAGGCCACGGGCTCCGGCCCGGACCTGTCGAAGGGCGCGTAACGCGTAGCGGTACACAGGGGCGGCCCCGGGACTGAGAAGTCCCGGGGCCGCCCCTTTCGCATGCGCCGCGGACCCGGAAAGGGCCTAGTGCTGTGGCCGGAAAGGTTTGCCGGGGCGCGACGCCCGGCACCGCACCTCGCCGCGTTGTCGGACCGCNNTCCGGCCACAGCACTAGCCGAGGTTGGCGCGGGGGAAGTGGCGGGCAGCCCAGTCGACGTACGCGGGGACCCGCACCGGTTCGGGAGAAGTGAGGACGAGGTCCCGTACCGAGGGCACACGGACCGCGTCCGGGGTGTCCAGCCGTGCCGCGGCCGGCAGCTCCAGGTGCTCCAGCTGCTGCAGGCGTCCGATCGCCTCCCAGCCCGCCTTGTCTGGGGCCTGGCCGAGCGAAAGGCTCCGCAGCTCCCGGTGGTGGACCAGGCGCTCCAGGGACGGAGTGGCCCGGGCCAGCCGGAGCGAGCGCAGGGAGACGTGGGGGTCGAGGTCGTGGAGGGACCAGTCGGCGTACGAGCCCTCCAGGGTGAGCCGGCGCAGGTGGCGCCAGCTGCGGGTCACGGCACCCAGGGGCAGGGAGCCGGCCACGACGAGCATGGCCGATTCGAGGGGCAGCCCGATGAGCCCGTCGAGGTCACGGATCGCCTCGCACTGGGCGATGGAGAGGCTCTTCAGGGTGTCGTGCCCCCGCAGGAACTCCACGTCCGTCAGCAGCCTGTTGTCGAAAAGGGTCAGCTGTTCGAGTCGAACCCGGCGCAGGCAGTCCGTCAACGCCCGGTGTGACAGCTCTCCGGTGGCGAAGATCACCGGCGGGGCGGCCCCGTCGAGTGCTTCCAGCTGCGCCTCCGAGGAGACGGTGAGGCGATCCGGCGGGGGGTCCAGGTGAGCGATGACCTCGGAGAAGTACTGCCGGCTGTCGAACGTGCGCCACAGCTGGGCCAGGGTCTCGCGTACGACCGGTGAGGGATGGTCGCAGTAGCGGGCCAGGAAGGGGATGGCGAGGTCGGAGGCGACCGCGCCGGCCGCGACCACCGCAAGGTGGGCCTCCTCCTCCGTGGGCGCCTGCCGGGGGCCCGGCAGCAGATCGAGGACCAGCGGGCCGAGTCGTCCCAGAAGCTGCGCGTGGGTGATGTCAGCGGGCGGGACCAGGCGCGCGGCCTGCCCCTCCACTTCTTCCCGCAGGGCCGGGCTCAGCTCAGCCGCGTACTCCAGGGATGCCAGGGCCAGCAGGAGCGAACGTTCGGAGCCCTGGTCCAGCAGTACGCGGATCAGCTCCTCCCGCTCCCGCGGGCGTCCCTGGGCGACCGCCATGCGGATGACGTCCGCCCACTGGTCGTCCCCGGCGTGCCGGGCCAGCTCCCCGAGGCCGCCCTCGTCCAGGGCGGCCCGTGCCCCGAGGAAGTCCTGGAAGGTGCGGTGGACGAACTCGACGGTGTCCTCGGTGGGTGTCCGCAGGAGCCCGGTCCGCTCCAGGAAGTGCTGAAAGACGGTCGGGGCATCGCCCAGCACCCGGGCCGCCGCCGGTACGGCGGGCAGTGCGTCCGCGATCAGGGCTCTGGCCCGGTCCTGGTCCATTTCGGTCCGGCCGTTGCGGATCAGCCAGTACGCGAGGCGCTGGAGCAGCTGGAGCTGCGGCTCCTCGGCCAGCTCCGGCAGCGGCACCCGCCGCTCCCGGTCGCGTCGGTGCAGCAGCATCGACAGGGCGGCCGTGTACAGCTCTTTGCGGCCGGAGGGCAGGAAACCGCGCCGCTCCCGGTGCAGGGCGCAGATCAGTCCGCACAGCAGCGGATTCGTCGCCAGCCGGGCCAGATCGGGCTTGGTGCGTACGGAGTCCAGCAGCTGCTCGCGACGGGCATTGAGATCGGCGTCCCGCCCGGCGTGACCCGTGCGGGCCGCCTCGTGCCAGCGCTCCACGAAGTCCGCGACCTCGGTCCGGTTCATGGGGGAGAGGACCAGCTCCTCGAAGTCCGCGTCCGCCAGCCAGTCCTGCCGTACGGCCGAGGGCCGGGAGGTCACCAGCCAGCGGTTGCCCGGGTAGGCGCCGATCAGGTTGGCGAGCCAGTCCCGGGCCCGGGCCCGTTCGGCCTCGGGGACCTCGTCGAGGCCGTCGACGAGCACCAGCGCGCGCTCGGCCCGCATGACCCTGCCCTCCCAGCCCGGCGGCTGCTCTCCGGCCAGCGGCGAGCCCACGGCCGCCAGGAAGTCCTTGAGCCGCGGCAGCCGCTCGCCGTGCCGGGTGACGGTGCGCAGGGGAAGGATGAACGGGATCCGCCCGCCCTGCCCGCCGCGGGCGGCGGAGACGGCCAGCCACTGGATCAGCGTGGACTTGCCCGACCCGGCCTCGCCGCGCAGCAGGGCCCGGGGGATGCGGGTGAGCACGTCCTCGGCCGGAGCGGCCCCGAACCGGCCGGGGAACTCGCGCGGATCGTCGGTGCCGTGACGGGGGTCCTCGGTTCCGCGGGGGAGCGGGGTCGTGGCCTCCAGGCTGATGTAGGCCACGTCCAGCGGCCACCGCGCCGCGGCGGGGTCCAGGTCCAGGCCGTAGATGGTGAGCGTGCTGTGCGTCCTGACGATGTCCGCCAGGTAGGTGCGCTCGAATTCCGCGTCTTCGAGGTCACGGCGCAGGAGCTGCTCCAGCAGGGCGTCGAGCTTGACGACCGTCTCGTGGAGCAGCCGTGACTGCTCGACCAGCGTGCTGGGGACGAAGGTGGACCGCTGCGTGAAGAAGTGCAGGACATGCAGGCAGGTCACCTCCAGGAGGTCCTGGTAGAACAGCTCGGCGTCCTGCGAGAGGCCCAGGTACGGCGCCGCCTTCCGCAGCTGCCGGGCGAGGGCCACCGGGTCGAGCCGGACCGCCTGTACGTCACCCATGGTGATGTCGCCCAGCGCGTACAGGGTCCCCGCGAGGGCCGTGGCCACGCCGGCCTCCTCGCCGGGCGGCAGGCGGCGCTCGCCGGGGGTCCGCAGCGCTTCCGCCACCAGCTTGTCGGCGAGTGTGCGCAGGTCCGCCGCGTCCAGGGTGCCCTTCTCGTGGAAGGCGGCGTACGGGGAGAGCCGCACCGGGTCGCTCACCAGGCCGGCGCCCGGTCCCTCCGTGCGGAAGAGGTGCTTGATCAGGGGAGTGACGACCCCCGAGGCCAGCCGGATTCCCACCATCGATAAGTCCACGACGCCCGAGCGTAGTGACGGTTGCCCGCCGATGGTCCCGGAGGGGAGGGTCGAAGGTCCCCTGCCGGTGACAAGCCGCACAGGACAAATCGGACGTACTAGGTGGATTGGTAGATCCAATGGGCTTCGGAGCGGGCCTTCGCTCCAGGTGGGACGCGCGTCAATAGAGCCGAGCGCCTGCGTTCACCTACGAGACCGGGTAGTAACGGGGAGGTTTGGGGAAGTCCGGGGGCGCGGGTTACCAAGGTGGAGTCCACCCGGCACGCGCTTCATCGTGCCGGGTCACTTCATGCCCGTGGCGGGCATGACACCGCTCCTGTTCCCGGCCCCGGAGGTCTGCTTCATGTTCGCGAAGCGCGTCAGCACCCGTCGTACCCGTATCGCCGTCGGCGCCACCGCTCTCGGTGCGGTGCTGGCTCTGGGGGCCGGGCCGACCGCCGCGTTCGCCAACACCACGCAGACCGCGCCGGCCGGCACCGCCGAGCTGGTGGCCGAGCAGGCGAGCGCCCAGGCCGCCCAGGCCGTCAAGGCCGCGGATTCCGCGAAGGCCGCCAAGGCCGCCGCCGCGAAGACCGCCCTGTGGCAGAAGCCGGTCGAGAAGTACACGCTGTCCGCGACCTTCGGCAAGGGCGGCAGCATGTGGTCGCGCAAGCACTCCGGCCAGGACTTCGCCGTGCCCGTCGGCACCCCGGTCAAGGCGGCCGGCGCCGGCACCGTCGTCAAGGCGGGCCCGGGCGGCGGCGGCGACGGCCCCGCGTACGGCAACGCCATCGTGATCAAGCACGCGAACAACACGTACTCGCAGTACGCGCACCTCTCGAAGATCCAGGTCCGGATCGGCCAGAAGGTCTCGGCCGGCCAGCGGATCGCCCTGTCCGGCAACACCGGCAACTCCAGCGGCCCGCACCTGCACTTCGAGATCCGCACCACGCCGAACTACGGCTCGGCCGTCAACCCGGTGGCCTTCCTGCGCAACGCCGGCGTCTCGATCTGATTCAGCCCGATTCGGCCCGATTCGGCCGATTCAGCCGACCACCCAGGAGTGGGTTCCGGTGGCCTTCGCCGCGTCGTCGAGCTCGCCCTTGCGGTAGGCGGCGGCCTGCTCAGCGGTGAAGGCCGATCCGTAGAACCGGATGTAGTTGATGGAACCCTGCCACGCGCCTGACCAGGCGTTCTCGTGGCGGGCCCGGCCCAGCTGCAACGGGCCGGCGTTCTGCCAGATCCCCGGGATCTGGGCCTCTCCGGCCTTCTTGCCCTCCACGTAGAGGGCGATCGTCTTCTTCTCGGCATCGTGGACGGCCGTCAGCACCGTCGTGTCCTTGACCGTCTTCAGCCCCTCCGCGGCGACGGTCACGAGGGTGGGCTTCGGGCCCTTCTCCGTGGTCCGTACGCGGAACACCCAGGCCTGCTGGCCGTTCACCTCGTCGGCGCCCAGCTCCAGCGAGAACGACTCGCCGGTGCCCTGGCTGAGGACGATGTGCGCGCCCTTCGCGGCGGAGGAGTTGTTGACGCGGGCCGAGAGGGAGAAGCTCTTGGTCGTGTCCACGGCCGCCTCGGTGGCCTGCGCGTACGAGTTCGGGTTGCCCTTGAGGCGCAGTTCGTGGCGCTCGCCCACCTTGGGCACCGTGGCCTCGGGGCCCATGCGGATGTTGGTCTTGCCGACGCTGTCGCGGAGCAGGGACGGGTCGCTGGCGACGGTGGGGGAGTAGGACTTCGACGGGGACGCTTCGGGGTCGGGCGAGGCGGGCGCGGACGAGGAGGGCGGGTTGTCGGCGACGTCCTTCGTGTCGTCGTCGGCGGGCTTGTCGCCCCTCAGCAGAAAGAACGTTCCGCCGCCGGCGAGCAGCAGCAGCACGGTCACCGCGCCGCCGATCATCCACAGCCGCTTCTTGCGCCGCTCGGCGGCCGACCGGTCGGCCATGGCCTCCCAGTCCGGCTGATCGGCGGACGGCATGACCGGCAGCCCCTGGTCGGACCCGGGCAGGCCCGGACCCGGCGCGAACGGCTGCGGCGGGCCGAAGCCGCCGCCCGCGGGCTGGTTCGGCGGGTAGCCGTAGCCACCGCCCTGCGGGAAGCCGTAGCCGCCGCCCGGCGCGGGCGGGCCGGGCTGGCCGGGCGGGAAGCCGTAGCCGCCGGGCGCGGGCGGTCCCGGCGGGAACCCGTAGCCGCCGCTCCCCGGGGCGGGCTCGGGCTGCGGGTTGCTCGGGGGATTCGTGCCGTCGGTCATGCCACGGATGCTAAGTCACGCACCCCTCGGGACGTACGGCCCGGTACCGATCCGGTATCCGGCCGGGAATCCGGGCCGGTACCCGGCCGGGCATGCGGATCGGGATCTCGGGCCGGGTGCGCGGCAGTTGGGCCGGGGGCCGGGGGCCGGGGCCGGGGGCCGGGGGCCCGGCGGCCGGAGCCGGCGGCCGTACGGCATTCGGATCGCGCCTCAAACGCCGGCGGGGCTGAAAGACGGCCTCCAACGCCGGCGGGGCCGAAAGACCGCCGCTCAGCCCTGCGGCACCTTGATGACGGGGAAGCTCCCCGTCGCCGTCGGCGCGTGTTCCGGCAGCCACAGCACCGCCACCGCCCCCGCCGCCGCGCCCTGGCGCTCCACGCCGCACGGAGCGGCCACGTTGCGGAAGGTCAGCCGGGCGCCCAGCACCCGCGCCTGTCCCTCCGCGATGGTCAGGCCCAGCCCGTGCCCGACGCCCGCGCGGTCCGTCGACCCGGTCCGGAACCGGCTCGGCCCCTCGCGCAGCAGCGCCTCCGGGAAGCCCGGCCCGTGGTCCCGGACCCGTACGACCCGGCCCTCCACGTCGACCTGGATCGGCGCCCGCCCGTACCGCGCGGCGTTGGCCAGCAGGTTCCCCAGGATCCGCTCCAGCCGCCGCGGGTCGGTGCTGACGACCTCGTCCGCGACGACCCGTACCGACGCCTCCGGCATGAGCGAGGTCACCCGCCGGCTCACGAACTCGCCCAACGCCACGTCCTGGAGCTCCGCCCGCTCGGACGCGCTGTCCAGCCGGGCCACCTCCAGCACGTCCTCGACCAGCGCGCGCAGCGCCTGCGCCCGGTCCCGAACCAGCTCGGTCGGCCGGCCCGGAGGCAGCAGTTCCGCCGCCGTGAGCAGGCCCGTCACCGGCGTACGCAGCTCGTGCGCGATGTCCGCGGTCACCCGCCGCTCGGCCTCCAGCCGCTGCTGGAGGGTATCGGCCATGGCGTCCACGGCCCGCGCGAGATCGTCCGTCTCGTCCCGTACGACACCACCGACCGCGTCCCGTACCCGTACGTCGGGATCCCCGTGCGCCACCCGCTGCGCGGCGGCCGCGGCCTTGCGCAGCCGGCGCGAGATCTGCCCGCCGATGAGCACGCCGAGCGCCGAGCCGGCGATCACGGCGGCGAGGGAGCCGACGACCAGCGCCCGGTCCAGGTCGCGCACCATGTTGGCGCTCTCCCGGAACTGCGTGTGCAGCGACAGCACCTGCCCGTTGCCGAGCGGTACGGCGGCCCACACCTCGGGCAGCCCGCGCGGGTTCTCCTGGATGTACGTCCCGCGCCGCCCGGACCGCGCCTTCTCGCGCAGGTCGTTGGGCAGTTCGGGATCGTTGAGCTTGGCGCCCATCGGGGGCTTGCGCCCCGCGTCGGCGTTGCGGGAGATGAACTGCACCCGGTCCAGCTGCGTCTCGCGGGCGTTCTCCAGCATCGACGTACGGGCAGCACTGTGCACCACCAGGCTGAGCGCGACCGTGATCAGCGTGCCCACGGCGGCGATGGCCAGTGCGATCTTCCAGCGGATCCCCGTGCGCAGGGTGAACCGTCTCATGGTTTGAGTTTGTATCCGAAGCCCCGGACCGTTTCGATCCGGTCCTGGCCGATCTTGGTGCGCAGTCGCTGGACGTGGACGTCGACGACGCGGGTGTCGCCGCCCCAGTCGTAGTCCCAGACCCGCTCCAGCAGGCGGTCGCGCGACAGTACGGTGCCGGGCGCGGAGGAGAACTCCAGCAGCAGCCGCATCTCGGTCGGGGTCAGGGCCACGGCCGCGCCCGCCTTGCGCACCTCCATGCCCTCGGTGTCGACCTCCAGGTCGCCGAAGGAGAGCACCCCGCGGTCGGCGTCCTGGTCCTCGTCGGAGCTGCCGGAGCCGCCGTTCTGCCGGCCGCCGGCGTGGCCGAAGCGGCGCAGTACCGCGCGGATGCGGGCCACGAGTACGGAGCCGTCGAAGGGCTTGGTGACGTAGTCGTCGGCGCCCGCCTCCAGGCCCAGCACCACGTCGATGGAGTCGGCGCGCGCCGACAGCATGATCACGGGGACGGTGGACTCGTCGCGGATGCGGCGGCACAGGCTCACGCCGTCCATGCCGGGGACCATCACGTCGAGCAGCGCGATGTCGGGCCGGTCGGCGCGGAAGGACTCCAGGCCGGACAGGCCGTCGGGCATGGCGGTGACCACGAACCCGTCGCGTTCCAGCGCCAGGGTCGTGGCCTCGCGGATGACGTCGTCGTCCTCCACGAACAGGACATGGGTCTCGGCCATGCGGAAGCCTCGCCTCGGTTCCTCGGTACTCGGTGCTCTCGGTGCTGGGTTCTTCGGTGCTCAGTTCTTCTGACTCGCGGCCGGCGCGGGCTGGGCTCCGCCGTCGACCACGTTGCTGTATTCCGAGTGGACTCGGTCCTGCTCGGTGAACTTCTCCCCGTCCCAGCGGTACGTGATCACGTCCTCGCCCGACGGATAGGAGAGCGCGTCGCTCTTTCCGTAGACCTGCTTGGTGACCACGAGGTCGCCCCGGTCGATCTCGGCGTAGACGGGGGGCTGTTCGTCCGAGAACACATTCTCGTACTTCGCGCCGTCCGCCCGGTACACGTACGAGCCGCGGCCGAGCGCGTCGGCGCAGGACAGGACGTTGACCACGATGTCGACGACGGAGCTGCCGGTGACCCTCCCGTAGCTGACGTCCACGGGGTACTCCTTGCCCGTGCAGGGCTTGAGGTCCCGCTTGATCTCGGCGCTGACCTTGGGGTCCGCCTTGAGCAGCGCGACGGGGTCGACCTTCTTCAGGGGCCGGCCGGAGGCGGCCGCCGAGGGCGGGGACCCGCCGGGGGAGGAGGCGGCGGTCGGGGTGGTCTTGGCCACCGTCTCGGTACGTGCGGGGCCGCCGTCGCGCAGGCCGGTGCCGCCGGTGGCGCAACCGACCGCGAACACAGCGGTGCCGACGAGGACGACCGTACCCGCCGACATCAGGACCAGCGAACGTCTGCCGGTCAGTTCTTGGCCGCTCAGGCCGCGCACCGCTCACGCCCTTCGTACCGGATGGTGTGGTCACCGCGCTCCAGCGCCCGCATGTCCAGGTCCCGGCTCTCCAGTTCCTGCCGGAGGCGGGCCAGCGCGCGGTGCAGAGTGCTCTTCACCGTACCCGCCGACATTCCGAGCGCGGCGGCGGTCTCCTCGGTGCTCATCTGCTCCCAGTGTCGCAGCACGACCACACTGCGCTGCTTGGGCGCGAGCACCTTGAGGATGTCCATCAGCAGGGCGCGGTCGGCGCGCTGGTCGGAGCCGTCCTCGACGGAGGCGTCGGGGAGCTGCTCGGTGGGGACCTCTTCGAGCTTGCGGGCGCGCCACCACTCGGTACGGGTGTTGATCATGACCCGGCGCAGGTAGGCATCGGCGAGGGACTTGTCGGCGATGCCGTCCCAGCGGCCGTAGGTGCGCACCAGGGCGGTCTGGAGCAGGTCCTGCGCGTCGGTGGGGTCCGGGACCAGGCGCCGGGCGCTGCGCAGCAGCGCGTCCTGCCGAGTGCGTACGTACTCTTCGAATTCGAGTACCTCGCCGTGCGCCATCTCAGACCGCCTCCGTTCCGACCAACCGCTGATCCGCTGTCTTACGGATCCGAAGGTACGGAGGGGTTGTCACGAGCCTGTGCGGGCCAGCCTTCGGTGGGCGCACGGACACCCATAGGTTGTGTAACAGTGCCCGTGAGCTGGGGTTTCCCGGCCGGAAGCGGAATCTTTGAGTCAGCTCCGGGCCGGGATCGGATCCCTGCTCGCCCGCGTGCGGATCAGGTGAGCGGCAGCCGGTAGAACCCGCCGGCGAGGGGTTCCACCAGCCCGTCGGAGACCAGGCCGTCGAGCGCCCGGGCCCGCTGCACCGGCTCCTCCCAGACCGTGTCGAGCACGGCCTGCGGAACCGCGCCGGCCGCCTCCCGGAGCACGGCGAGGAGCCTGCCGCGCACTTGGCGGTCGGTCCCGGCGTACGTCTGCCCGCGCCGCGGCGGCCCCTCGTGCGGCGGCTTCCCGGCGAGCCGCCACGCGCACAGTCCGGCCACCGGGCAGCGGGCGCAGTCGGGGCTCTTGGCAGTGCACACCAGCGCGCCGAGCTCCATCGAGGCCGCCGCCCAGCGGGCCGCGGTCTCCTCGTCCTTCGGCAGCAGCGCCCGGGCCAGGCGCCGCTCGGCGGCGGTGGTGGCGTTCGGCGGGTACTCGACGCCGGTGGCGGTGCGGGCGAAGACCCGCCGGACGTTGGTGTCGAGCACGGCGTGCCGCTGCCCGTAGGCGAAGGAGGCCACGGCGGCCGCGGTGTACTCGCCGATCCCGGGCAGCGCGAGGAGCTGCGCGTGGTCCCGCGGTACGTCGCCCCCGTGCCGCTCCGTTATCGCGACGGCCGCGCCGTGCAGCCGCAGGGCGCGGCGGGGGTAGCCGAGCCGCCCCCAGGCCCGGACGGCCTCGCCGGGGGCCTCGGCGGCCAGGTCGGCGGGGCGGGGCCAGCGGGCGATCCACTGCTCGTATACCGGCAGGACCCGGCTGACGGGCGTCTGCTGGAGCATGAACTCGCTGACCATGACCCCCCAGGGGCCGGCCTCGGGGCGGCGCCAGGGCAGGTCGCGGGCGTGCTCGTCGAACCACGCGATGACGGGGGAGTGCAGCGCGTGCGAGACGTCGGGGGCGTCCGGGGCTGCGTCCGGGGACGCGTCCGTGGTTACGTCCGGGGATACGTCTGCGTCTGTGGAGGAAACGGGGGATGCAGTCATGGCAGACGGCATCCTGGCATGTTTCACCCCTGGCGTGCCGGGCCCGGGCCGGTGAACCGGACAGGGCGCGCGCTCCCGTCGCCCGCACGGCGGTGGTGCTCGCACTCCTCGCCGCCACCTGACGGCTGCGGGCGGTGAAGCCCGGAGCTGCCCGTGATCACCGACGGTACGCAGGCGCGATGATGCGCGGCGTCAGCCTCCTGGCCGATTCCCGGGGGTCAGGATTGCGCCCGCAGGATGATCATCGGCAAATCGAGCCTGCTGTGCGGCATGTGGGGCACCGATCGGGGGGCGGACTCTCGTAAAGTTCCGTTCGTGGGATCTCTGCGCAATCCGGTCGGGCCGCTCCCCTCCTCCATCTACTGGCGACGGAGGGCTGTTCTGGCGTCCGTTCTCGCGCTCCTCGCGCTCCTCGCCGTATGGACCGTCAGTTCCGGTGGCGGCAAGTCCACTACGAACGGCAAGGGCCAGGCCGGCCCGGACCCGGCCGTCTCGATCACCCCCGGCCCGCCGGGTACGGGGCCGGCGATCAGTCAGGCCCCGGGCGGACGCACGGAATCGGGCGGCGGCAGCACCGGTTCCGAGGGCGGCGGTGCGGGCGGCGCGGGGGGCGCCGGCAAGAACGGCGAACCGGGCTCCGGTGCGGACCCCGGATCCGACTCTGGCTCGGGCTCGGGCGGCGCGGCCGCCGGCGGCGGAGCCCCGGCCCCGGTCCCGGCGGACTCCTCGCTCCCCACGTGCGCACCGACCGCGCTCCAGTGGGAGGTCAAGAGCGTGAAGAACGAGTACGAGGCGAACGAGAAGCCCCGCCTCGAACTGATCGCCCGCAACATCTCCGGCACCACCTGCAAGGTCGACCTCGGCCCGAAGCAGGCGGTCCTGACCATTCAGGCGACCAGCACGAAGGCGGTGTGGTCCTCGGCGGACTGCCCGACGGGTGCCGGCAACGCGTTCTTCCGCCTCCCGGCGCAGAGCGAGACGAAGCAGTCGCTGGAGTGGGACCGCCGATTCAGCGCGCCCGACCAGTGCCAGACGCCTCCGGCGGGGGCTGCGGCTCCGGACACGTACGTGGTCGAGGCCAAGTCCCCCGGCATGCCGGTAGCCCGCACCTCGTTCGTCCTCAAGCAGGAGTAGCTGCCCGGGGCGTGCCTGCCGACAGCACCGGCGGCAAGGCGGGAGAGGCCTGGACCGCTGAGCTGGTGCTCGGAGGCAAGTCCTAGGCCAGTGCTGTGGCCTGGACGCCGCGCCCCGGCAAACCTTTCCGGCTACAGCACCTAGACGTACCGCTCGAGGATTGAGGATTCGGCCAGTCGGGACAGCCCCTCGCGGACGCTGCGCGCACGGGCCTCGCCCACGCCGTCCACCGTCTGGAGGTCGTCCACGCTGGCAGCGAGCAGTTTCTGCAGGCCGCCGAAGTGCTCCACCAGCCGCTCGATGATCGCGCCCGGCAGCCGCGGCACCTTCGCCAACAGCCGGTAGCCCCGCGGCGACACCGCCGAGTCGAGGGTTTCCGGGGAGCCCGTGTAGCCCAGCGCCTTCGCGACGATGGCCAGTTCCAGCAGCTCCGGGTGCGTCAGCGCGTCCAGCTCGGACAGCGCCTCGTCCACCGTGCGGGAACGCTTCGCCGTCGGCTCCGGCACGTAGTCCCGGATCACCAGCTCCCGCTCCTGCTCGATCCCCACCGTCAGCTCGTCCAGCTGCAGCGACAGCAGTCGCCCGTCCGTGCCCAGTTCGACCACGTACTCGGCGATCTCCGTCGCGATCCGGCGGACCATTTCCAGCCGCTGCGCGACCGCCGTCACATCGCGGACCGTGACCAGGTCCTCGATCTCCAGCGCCGACAGCGTGCCCGCGACCTCGTCCAGCCGCAGCTTGTACCGCTCCAGCGTGGCCAGCGCCTGGTTCGCCCGCGACAGGATCGCCCCGGACTCCTCCAGGACCCGCCGCTCCCCGTCCACGTACAGCGCGATCAGCCGCATGGACTGGGAGACCGACACGACCGGGAAGCCGCACTGCTTGGAGACGCGGTCGGCCGTACGGTGGCGCGTACCCGTCTCCTCCGTCGGGATCGACGCGTCCGGCACCAGCTGGACACCGGCCCGCAGGATCTTGGTGATGTCCTTGTCGAGGATGAGCGCGCCGTCGAGCTTGCACAGCTCGCGCAGCCGGGTCGCGGTGAACTCCACGTCCAGGACGAAGCCGCCGGTGCACATCGCTTCGACGCTCTTGTCCATGCCGAGGACGATCAGCCCGCCGGTGTTGCCGCGGACGATCCGTTCCAGGCCGTCACGCAGCGGCTGACCAGGCGCGACCGCGCTCAGCGAGGCGCGCATCATGGCCTCCTGCTTGGAGCTCGCGCCCGACTTGCCGGATGCTGCTGCCCCGTCCTTGGCTGCCACTGCACTCCTCGGGTCGCGGGTTGCGCCGCCTGCGTACGGCCGGGCGGACCAGCCCAAAGTCTACCGGCGCGCCCTGCGGCCCCGCCGCGGCTTGGCCAGGTACGCCGCGCGAGGACCCGGTACGGACCCTCTGACCTGCTATTCGCCCGCCCGCTCCTTGGCCGGCGTACGGGACCGCCCGCGCGGCAGCACCCGTAGCGCCTCACCCATATCGGCCACCTCGATGACCTTCATGCCGGCCGGCACCTTGCCCGGATCCGACGGCACCAGGGCGTGCGTGAAGCCGAGCCGGTGCGCTTCCGCGAGCCGCCGCTGCACGCCGGTCACCCGGCGCACCTCCCCGGCCAGGCCGACCTCCCCGATGGCCACCAGGTTCTTCGGGAGCGGGACGTCACTGGCGGCCGAGGCCAGGGCGAGCGCGATCGCCAGGTCGGCGGCCGGCTCGGTCAGCTTCACCCCGCCCACGGTGGCGCTGTAGATGTCCCGCTTGCCCAGCGCCGTGATCCGGCCGCGCTGCTCCAGCACCGCCAGCATCATCGAGACGCGGGAGGTCTCCAGGCCCGAGGTGGTGCGCCGGGGCGAGGGGATCTGCGAGTCCACCGTCAGCGCCTGCACCTCCGCGACCAGCGGCCGCTTGCCCTCCAGGGCCACGGTCAGGCAGGTCCCGGGGACGGCCTCGGCGCGCCGGGTCAGGAACAGTCCGCTGGGGTCGGCGAGTCCGGTGATCCCCTCGTCGTGCAGTTCGAAGCAGCCGACCTCGTCGGTGGCCCCGTAGCGGTTCTTCACACCCCGTACGAGCCGCAGCCGGGCGTGCCGGTCGCCCTCGAAGCTCAGCACCACGTCGACGAGGTGCTCCAGGAGGCGGGGGCCGGCGATGGCCCCGTCCTTGGTCACGTGGCCCACGAGGAGGGTGGCCATCCCGCGCTCCTTGGAGGCCCGGATCAGCGCTCCGGCCACCTCGCGCACCTGGGCCATGCCGCCGGGCGCGCCGTCGATCTCGGGGGAGGCGACGGTCTGTACGGAGTCCAGGACGAGGAGGGAGGGCTTCACGGCGTCGAGGTGCCCGAGCACCGCCGAGAGATCGGTCTCGGCGGCGAGGTAGAGGTGGTCGTTGAGGGCGTTGATCCGGTCGGCACGCAGCCGCACCTGGCTCGCCGATTCCTCGGCCGTGACGTAGAGGGTGCGGTGCTCGTCACTGGCAGCCTTGGCCGCGACGTCCAGCAGCAGCGTCGACTTCCCGACGCCGGGCTCACCGGCGAGCAGGACGACGGCGCCGGGCACGAGCCCGCCGCCGAGGACGCGGTCCAGCTCGTCCACGCCGGTGCTGCGCGCGGTCGCGGTCCGCCCGTCGACCTGCGCGATCGGCAGCGCGGCGGTCGACACCCGGCCGGCGGCGGTGGTCCGCACGGCGGGCGCGCCCGTCTCCTCGATGGTGCCCCACGCCTGGCACTCGGGGCAGCGCCCGAGCCACTTCGCGGTCGTCCAGCCGCACTCGGTACAACGGTAGGACGGCCGGTCCTTGGCGGATGAACGAGCAGTACGGGCAGCCATGCGCCCCACGGTAGCGGCCCCCACCGACAGCGCCGGGGGCGCGGTAGGGCTGCGGTACGGCGGCGTACGTCAGGGGCGCGGTCAGCGCCGCACCGATCTGTTCACCCGTAAGGGCTAAATGTGGGAAAGGCTTCCGGAGCACAACCGGCGCGCCGCCTACGGTCGCCAGGTGAACAGCAGCAGCCAGGCACACCCCTCATCGCGCACCGGCGTACACCGGGCGCACGGGCGCACGCCCCCCGAAGGGGAGCCGCCGCCGCCCTTCCGGCACGAGCCCTACCTGGACGGCCTCTTCACGTACTGCCTGTCGGTCCTGTGTGATCACGACTCCGCCACCGACGTGCTCGGCGACGTCCTCGCCGTGGCCGAGCGGCACCCCGGCCGATGTCCCGACGAAGGCGACCTGCGGGCCTGGCTGTACGCCCTCGCCCGCTGGGGCTGCCTGCACCGGCTGGCGGAGCAGCGGCGCGCACGGCAGGGAGCGCATTCCGCCCGGCGTGCGCCGGAGCACACCGGACCCGGCCGTGCGCCGGGGGGTGGGCCCGGCACCGGGCCCGGCAGCGGCCGGGCCCCCGAAGCCCACCGCACGCTTGACGTGAGCGCGTACCGCCGTACCGAGCTGGCCCGCCTCGCCTGGCCGGAGGCCGCCGGAACCACGCCCGAGCAGCGCGAGGCCCTCGAACTCGCCGTCCGCCACCGCCTCGGCGTCACCGAACTGGCCTCCGTACTCGGCACCCCCGCGGCCACCGCCCGCGAGCTCCTGTCCGGCGCCGCCTGCGAGGTGGAGCGCACCCGCGCCGCCCTCGCCGTCCTGGAGACCGGCAGCTGCCCCACCGCCTCCCGGCTCACCGGCGACGGGCAGGTGCTGCTGTCCACCACCCTGCGCGCCGAACTCGTGCGCCACGTCGACGACTGCCCGCGCTGCCGCCGCGTCGCCGAACGCGTGGGCGCCGCGGCCCCCTGGCCCGGCTCCGGCAGCATCAAGACGGCCGCCCTCCCGCTCGTCCCCGCCCCCCGCACCGCCGTGCACGCCGCGATGCTCCGCTCCGCCCGGCGCCGCCGGCCCGGCCCGCGCTTCGACCGCACCGGCTTCCCCATGGACCCCAAGGACCGCGCGGCCCGCCGCGACCGGCTGCGGGCCCGGGCGGTGACCACCACCGTGGTCGCCACCGTCGTCGCCGCCCCGGTCCTGGCGCTGTGGGCGGCGTACCGCGGCGCGCCCAGCACCGGCGAACCGGCCGGCTCCGACACCACCCGCATCTCCGCGAGCGAATCCGACCTCCCGCTGCCGCCGCACATCGGGGGCCGCCCGCTCACCGCCTACGAGAACACCGGCAACGCCGCCACCACCACCGGCGGCCCCGGCTTCGCCCCGGGCACCGCCGACCCCGACGTCTCCGTCGAGGTGATCAGCACCGGCCCGCCCGGGCCCCCCGACCACGCCGGCCCCGGGGCCCCCGGCCGGCTCACCGTCGCCGCGTCCTCCCACGGCACCACCACCGTGCTCACCCTCACCGCCTCCGGCGGCACCCCGGTCGACTGGCGGCTCTGGTCCGACGCGCCCTGGCTGCGCGCGAGCCGGACCGCGGGCACGCTGGCGCCCGGAGAATCGGTCACCCTGCGGATCACCGTCGACCCCGAAACCCAGCCCGTCGGCGCCTGGAGCGCCCGGGTCGGGGTGGACCCGGGCGGGGCGGTCGTCTCCATCCGGGGCCGCGGCCGCCCGGCGCCGACAGCGGAGCCCCCGTCGACACCGACGCCGGATCCCACGCCGACCCCGACCCCGACTCCGACGCCCACCCCGACCCCGACGCCGCCCACTCCGACACCCACGCCGACTCCTGAGGAGTCCACGGTGCCGACGCCGTCTCCGGGAGGAACGGTTTCCCCGGAACCGGGACCGTCGGCCTCGGCCTCCTCGCCCTAGACGGGCTTCGGAGCCGTACCGGTCCCGGTACCCGGATCCGCAGGCCTACCGGGAACCGGGTCGGCCGGGTGCGGGGCCATCGGCAGCAGCGAGGCGAGCCGCGCCTCGCACAGCCCCACCAGCGTTTCGTACGCCTCCTTGCCCATCAGCTCCGTCAGCTCGGGCCGGTACGACACGTAGACCGGGTCCCCGGCGCCGTGCGCGGACGTGGCCGACGTACACCACCAGTGCAGGTCGTGGCCGCCCGGACCCCAGCCGCGCCGGTCGTACTCGCCGATCGACACCTGGAGCACCCGGGTGTCGTCCGGCCGGTCGATCCAGTCGTACGTGCGGCGGATCGGCAGCTGCCAGCAGACGTCCGGCTTCGTCTCCAGCGGCTCCTGGCCGCTCTTCAGCGCCAGGATGTGCAAGGAGCAGCCGGCCCCGGCCGGGAAACCGGGCCGGTTCAGGAAGATGCAGGCGCCGTCCCAGCGGCGGGTCTGCTTCTCCCCGTCGTCGTCGAACTGCGTCCACCCGGTCTCGCTGCCGACGTCGTGGAACTGCCACAGCTCCGGCGTCAGCCGCGCCACGTGTGAGGCGACCCGCTTCTCGTCGTCCTCGTCAGAGAAGTGCGCGCCGAGCGTGCAGCAGCCGTCGTCCGCCCGGCCCGCCTGGATGCCCTGGCAGCCGCTGCCGAAGATACAGGTCCAGCGGGAGGTCAGCCAGGTCAGGTCGCAGCGGAAGACCTGCTCCTCGTCGGCGGGGTCGGGAAACTCCACCCACGCACGAGGGAAGTCCAGCCCCTTCTCGTCCGAGACGGCGGTCTTGGCGCTCACCTTGGCCTTGGTCGTGGCCTTGGCCGTAGCCGTGGCCAGGGGGCCGTTTTCGGCCTTGCCCGTGTCCTTGCCCGCGTCCTTCTTCGACCGGGTCTTGTTGGCCTTCTTCGTATTTGGCACAAACACCAGCCTAAGCGCCCCTTACTCCACCCCTCCGCGTTCGTCGCAGTAGCGTTTCCCCCCATGAGACTCGGTGTCCTGGATGTGGGTTCGAATACGGTCCATCTGCTGGTGGTGGACGCGCACCCCGGTGCGCGCCCGCAGCCGGCGCACTCGCACAAGGTGGAGATGCGGCTGGCGGAGCTCCTCGATGGGCGCGGAGCCGTCACCCCCGAGGGCGTAGAACGTCTGATTTCGGTCATCGGCGACGCCGTGCAGGCGGCCGAGGACAAGGGCTGCGAGGACGTCCTCCCCTTCGCGACCAGTGCCGTACGCGAGGCCCCGAACGCGGACGAGGTCCTGGCCCGGGTCAAGGCCGAGACCGGGGTCGACCTGCCGGTCCTCAGCGGTGACGACGAGGCGCGGCTGACCTTCCTGGCCGCGCGCCGCTGGTTCGGCTGGTCGGCCGGGAAACTGCTGGTCCTGGACATCGGCGGCGGCTCGCTGGAGATCGCGTACGGCATCGACGAGGACCCGGACGCGGCCGTCTCCCTCCCGCTGGGCGCGGGCCGCCTGACGGCGGGCTGGCTCCCGGGCGACCCGCCCGACGCCCAGGACATCCGGGCGCTGCGGCGGCACGTGCGGGCGGAGATCGCGCGCACGGTGCGCGAGTTCAGACGCTTCGGGGCACCGGACCACGTGGTGGCGACGTCGAAGACGTTCAAGCAGCTGGCGCGCATCGCGGGCGCGGCCCGCTCGGCGGAGGGCCTCTACGTGCAGCGGGACCTGACCCGCAAGTCCTTGGAGGAGTGGGTCCCGCGCCTGGCCGCGATGACCACGGCCCAGCGGGCGGCCCTCCCGGGCGTCTCGGAGGGCCGCGCGAACCAGCTCCTGGCGGGTGCCCTGGTCGCGGAGGGCGCGATGGACCTCTTCGGCGTCGACGAACTCGAAATCTGCCCCTGGGCCCTCCGCGAGGGCGTGATCCTCCGCCGCCTGGACCACCTGCCGACGCCGTCGGGGGGCTGAGGCGGCGGGGGTTCTCGCCCGGTCGGGGCCTTCGCTCCCCTCCCACCCCCCGCTGCTGGGCAGCGGTTGCCCACCCGCCGCCCTCGGCGGTGCAACCGAGACCCGGCAGATTGTCGGACGGGGCCGGGCCCGGCCCCGTCCCCTCGGGCGGGTTCGCCCGGCGGGTCGGGGGCTTCGGGGGTCGGGACCCAAGGGAGCCGAACCGGAGAGACGATGAGACTGACGGGAAACCCCCGAACCTCACTGATTCCGACCCGCTGTCCCCCGACGTACAGAACCACCGCCCGTCCTTCCAGCTCCGCCCTATCGGGCCCCGCCCCGCCCCGCCCCCCGCCCCGCCCCCCGGCGTGGTCGCCGTCACGTTCCCCGGGGGCTGTGGCCCCGTACGCTGTCTGCGTGGCAGAACCAGTCCGCATCCCGACCGCGAAAGTCGCCCTCTCCACTGCCTCCGTGTATCCGGAGTCGACGGCGACCGCCTTCGAGATCGCCGCGCGCCTCGGGTACGACGGCGTCGAAGTCATGGTCTGGACGGATCCGGTCAGCCAGGACATCGATGCCCTGCGGCGGCTGTCGGATCATCATCAGGTTCCGATCCTGGCCGTGCACGCGCCCTGTCTGCTGATCACCCAGCGGGTGTGGTCCACCGATCCCTGGACCAAGTTGCAGCGGGCGCAGGCGGCGGCCGAGCGGCTCGGGGCCGGCACCGTTGTCGTGCATCCGCCGTTTCGGTGGCAGCGGCAGTACTCGCGTGACTTCGTCAGCGGCATCTGGAGGATGGCCGACGAGACCGACGTCCGGTTCGCCGTCGAGAACATGTATCCGTGGCGGTACCGCGACCGCGAGATGCTCGCCTACGCCCCCGAGTGGGACGTGACCAAGGACGACTACCGGCATTTCACCGTCGACCTTTCGCACACCGCCACCGCCCGGACCGACGCCATCGCCATGATCGACCGGATGGGCGACCGGCTGGCGCACGTGCACCTCGCCGACGGAAATGGTTCGGCGAAGGACGAGCACCTGGTTCCGGGACGGGGGACCCAGCCGTGCGCTGAACTGCTGGAGCGGCTCGCCCGGAGCTCCTTCGACGGGCACGTCGTCATCGAGGTCAACACGCGGCGGGCCATGTCCTCCGCCGAGCGGGAGGCCGATCTCGCCGAGGCGCTGGCCTTCACACGGCTGCACCTCGCCGCCGCAGCCAGTCCTGCTCCCGTCAAGCGGCACCGGGCCCGACGCCCATGACCGAACAGCCCGAACAGCCCGAACAGTCCGAGCAGCCGCGCCGGCGCCGCGGGCCCGGCCGGCCGCGCCAGGACGAGGTCGACGACGGGCCCGGCACCCAGGAGCGGATCCGCCTCGCCGCCCGCGAGGTGTTCGCGGAGCGCGGCTACGACAAGACGTCCGTGCGCGGCATCGCGAAGGTCGCCGGCGTGGACCCGGCCCTGGTCCACCACTACTTCGGCAGCAAGGACGACCTCTTCGCCGCCGCCATCGAGCTGAGCATGGAGCCGGCCCTAGTGGTCCCGTCGATCCTCGGCGAGGGGCCCGACGGCATCGGCGAACGCCTCGCCCGCTATTTCCTGGGGATCTGGGAGAACCCGGTCACCCGGGCCCCGCTCCTCGCCGTGATCCGCTCCGCCCTCACGCACGAGGCCGCCGCGAAGGTGCTGCGCGGGCTGGTGCTGAGGCGGGTCCTGGAGCGGGTCGCCGCCGACCTCGACGTCCCCGACCCCACCTTCCGCGCCGAGCTCGCCGCCTCCCACATGGTCGGCATCGCGATCCTCCGCTACGTGGTCCGGGTCGAGCCCCTCGCCTCAGCCGACCCCGATGACATCGTGGCGCTCGTAGCCCCTACTCTTCAGCGGTACCTGACCGAAGACTGAGCCGCCCGTCCCGCCATGCGGACTTCCTGTCCGGATCCCGGGCGGTGGGCGTAGCCTCGTATCTGAGCCATATCCGCAGTCGCGGCTGATCTACGCAACAGCCGCACTCATGGGGAGTGAAACCGCATGCCCGAGCTGAGGTCCCGCACCGTCACCCACGGCCGCAACATGGCGGGCGCACGCGCCCTTATGCGTGCGTCGGGCGTAGCGAGCGAGGACATCGGGAAGCCGATCATCGCGGTCGCCAACTCCTTCACCGAGTTCGTCCCCGGACACACGCACCTCGCCCCGGTGGGCCGGATCGTTTCCGACGCCATCCGCGCCGCCGGTGCCATCCCGCGCGAGTTCAACACGATCGCGGTCGACGACGGCATCGCCATGGGCCACGCGGGCATGCTGTACTCCCTGCCCTCCCGCGACCTCATCGCGGACAGCGTGGAGTACATGGTCGAAGCCCACTGCGCCGACGCCCTGATCTGCATCTCCAACTGCGACAAGATCACCCCGGGCATGCTGATGGCCGCCATGCGCCTCAACATCCCGGTCGTCTTCGTCTCCGGCGGCCCCATGGAGGCCGGCCAGGCCACGCTGGTCGACGGCACCGTCCGCAAGCTCGACCTGATCGACGCCATGGTCGACGCCTCCAACGAGAACGTCTCCGACGAGGACGTGCTCCGCATCGAGGAGAACGCCTGTCCCACCTGCGGCTCCTGTAGCGGCATGTTCACGGCCAACTCGATGAACTGCCTCGCCGAGGCCATCGGCCTGGCCCTCCCCGGCAACGGCTCCGTCCTCGCCACGCACACCGCCCGCCGCGCCCTGTACGAGGACGCCGGCCGCACGGTCGTGGAGATCACCAAGCGCTACTACGAGGACGACGACGAGTCCGTCCTCCCGCGCAACATCGCCACCCGCGAGGCCTTCGAGAACGCCATGGCCCTCGACATCGCCATGGGCGGCTCCACGAACACGATCCTGCACCTGCTGGCCGCGGCGCAGGAAGCGGGCCTGGACTACGACCTCACCGACATCGACGCCGTCTCGCGCCGCGTCCCGTGCCTGTCCAAGGTCGCGCCGAACGTGGCCCCCGGCGGCACGTACTACATGGAGGACATCCACCGGGCCGGCGGCATCCCCGCCATCCTCGGCGAGCTGCACCGCGGCGGCCTCCTGAACAAGGACGTCACCACCGTCCACTCCGACGGCCTGGAGGACTGGCTCGCGAAGTGGGACGCCCGTTCCGGAACGGCGACCGACACGGCCATGGAGCTGTGGCACGCGGCCCCCGGCTGCAAGCGCTCCGCCACCGCCTTCTCCCAGTCCGAGCGCTGGGACACCCTCGACCTCGACGCCGAGGGCGGCTGCATCCGCTCCGTGCAGCACGCGTACTCCAAGGACGGCGGCCTCGCCGTCCTGCGCGGCAACATCGCCGTCGACGGCTGCGTGGTCAAGACCGCCGGCGTCGACGAGTCGATCTGGACCTTCGAGGGCCCGGCGGTCGTCTGCGAGTCGCAGGACGAGGCAGTCGACAAGATCCTCCGCAAGGAGATCAAGGCGGGCGACGTCGTCGTCATCCGCTACGAGGGCCCGCGCGGCGGCCCCGGCATGCAGGAGATGCTCTACCCGACCTCCTTCCTCAAGGGCCGCGGCCTCGGCAAGGTCTGCGCCCTCGTGACGGACGGCCGCTTCTCCGGCGGCACCTCGGGCCTGTCCATCGGCCACGCCTCCCCGGAGGCGGCCTCGGGCGGCAACATCGCCGTCGTGGAGGACGGGGACCGGATCCGCATCGACATCCCGAACCGCTCGATCGAGCTCCTCGTGGACGACGCCACCCTGGCGGCCCGCCACGAGGACATGGGCGGCGTCTACGCCCCGAAGAACCGCGAGCGCACGGTCTCGGCGGCCCTGCGCGCCTACGCCGCCATGGCCACCAGCGCCGACAAGGGCGCGGTCCGCGACGTCTCCCGCCTGGGCTGACCCGCCGCACGCACGACACGGAACCCCGCCGGGCGCATCACCACCCGGCGGGGTTCTCCGTACCCACCGCGAACACGGCCCCGTCGGGCGCGGACGCGTACACCCGCCCGTCGGCGACCACGGGCGCGGGAAGCGTCCCGCTGACGACACCGCCGCTGCCGCCCATCCGGGGCTTCGTCTGCCCCACCAGCCGCCCGGCCTGCGCGTCGACGGCCAGCAGCCGCCCGTCCGGCGCGGTCAGGTACACCCGCCCCTGCGCGAACACCGGCTGCGAGGAGAGGGCCGTGCCCGTCTCCAGCCGCCACACCTCCTTGGCCGCTCCCACGGCTGCCAGCCCACCCGAGGTACCGGCGACGTACACGGTTCCGTCGGTCCCCACCGCGGCCTGCGCGTCGAAGAGGGGCGCCGTCAGCGGGAGTCTGAGCAGGGCGCGGGTCGACAGATCCACGCGCACGACCGCGCCGGTCTTGGCCTGGGCGTCCTTGTCCAGCAGGTACATCCCGCCCCGGGCCGCACCGACCGGCCGCAGCCGCCCTTCGACCCGGCTCTGCCAGAGCACCGTGCCGTTCTGCGGGTCCACCGCCGCGAGCTGTGTCGAGCCCGTGCCCGAACCGGATGCCGCCACGTACAGTGCGGGCGGTTCCGTGCCCGCCGGGATGCCCCACCACACGGAGCCGGCCCCGCCGACCTGCTTGGTCCACCGCGGGGAGCCGTCGCCCGGTTCCAGCGCGGTCAGGCTCCCGTCCGCCGCCGCGAGCAGTACCTTCCCGCCGGTGGCGATCACGCGAGCACCACCCGGCAGGCTCCGCTGCCAGCGCTCGGCGCCCGTACCGGGATCCAGTGCCCGGAGCACCCCGCTGCCCGGCGCCACCACGAGCACGAGCCCGCCCGCGTACAGGGGGGTGCTGTCCTTGCCGGTCCAGGCCTCGTGCCCGGCGTTCGGTACGGACCACAGGACCGTGCCGTTCGCCGGGTCCAGGCGGGCTGCGGCCACCCCCGGCGCGGAGCAGTAGAGGGCCCCGGCCTCCCATGCGCACGCCGGGCTACGGCCCCCGGCCCCCGGCGTGCCCAGCGGCGCGGCCCACGGGGCGAAGCTCTTGGGCGCCGCGGGAGCCGTCGCCGCGGCCTTCCCGACGGGCGGCTCGCCCGACACCCCGAACCGCAGGTATCCGCCGACCGCACCGCCGGCCACCAACAGGGCCGCCGCCGCCGTCGCGGCGAGCCGGATCCTCCGCCGGCCCCCGCCTGCCGCCACTGCCGCTGGTTCCGGTTCGGGTCCGGCGGGGATCCGGTCCCGCCGGTGCGTGACCTCCTCGGCCGGGACCGGCCGGCGCGGCTGCGGGATGAAGGCCTGGGTGTCCTCGGCCGTCCGGCTCGTCACGGTCCGGATCTCGGCGATCAGCGCATCGGCGGTGGGCCGCTCCGCAGGATCCTTCGCCAGGCACCGGGCCACGATCGGCACGAGTCGCGACGGCAGCCCCGTCAGGTCGGGCTCGGCGTGCACGACCTGGTACGCCACGAGGTAGTGGCTGTCGGAGTCGAACGGCCCGCGCCCGGTCGCCGCGTGCACCAGCACCGCACCCAGCGCGAACACGTCCGCGGCCGTCCCCACGTCCCGGGGCCGCTGGAACTGCTCCGGCGCCATGAACGGCGGCGTCCCGATCAGCTTGCCCGTCTCGGTCCGCAGATCGCTGTCGGCCGGGCGCGAGATGCCGAAGTCGATCACCCGCACCCCGTCCGGGGCCATCAGTACGTTGCTGGGCTTCAGGTCCCGGTGCACGACCCCCACCCGGTGGATGTCCCGCAGCGCCTCCGCCAGCCCGGCCGCGAGCCGGGTCAGCTCGACGGGGTCCAGCACCCGTTCCCGTACGCGCTCGGACAGCGTCGGGGCATCGATGAACAGGGTGGCCATCCACGGCCGTTCGGCATCCGGATCGGCGTCCACGACAGGCGCCGTGAACGCCCCGCTCACCCGCCGCGCGGCGGCGACCTCCTGCCGGAACCGGGCCCGGAACTCGGGATCCACCGCGTGCTGCGCGTGCACGACCTTGACGGCGAGTTTCAGCCCCGAGCCGGAAGCGGCCAGGTGTACGACGCCCATGCCGCCGGAGCCGAGTACGGACTCGAGCCGGTACTGCCCGGCGTACTCCGGGAACTCCGCGTCCGTACGCAGCGAATGCACCGCTCACCACCCCCGCCGGAGCCTAGCCGATGGCCCGTGCGAACATCCAAGGGCTTGCTACCCTGCGCGCGTTGCGCAGAGCAACACCCAAGGGGGGAGTTTTCGCATGTCCGTTGAGAACGAATCAAGCCAAGTCCAGAGCCTTGCCACCGCATCCGGATACCAGAGTTTTCCGGTCGCGCCCGGCTACAGCCTCAACGTCCGCAGCGGTCCGGGGACCAGTTACTCCATCGTCGACGTGCTGCCGGTCGGCGCGATCGTCTCGGTGCGCTGCCAGTGCCCCGGCACGACCGTCAGCGGCCCGTACGGGACGACGAACCTGTGGGACTGCATCGGCAACGGAGAGTTCGTGTCCGACGCCTACGTGAAGACGGGCAGCGACGGCTACGTCGCCCCGCGCTGCGGCTGAGGGGCACAGGGCCGGCCGCGACCCGTCTGCCACGTGAGACGCACCCGGCCGGCCCGGCCCGGCGGGGGATAATCGCTGATGTGAGCGACGACGACCAGCGAGACCAGACCCCCGCCGCGCCGGCCCCGGCCCCGACGGCACCGGCCCCGGCGGCACCGGCCCCGGCGGCCGCCACCGGCCCCGAGCCCGAGCCCATCCGGTTCTTCGGCACCACGTGGGTGAAGCACGACGGCGGCTACGCCCTGCGCCGCGCCGGTGCCGCCATCGGCTCGCTCCTCACCGCCGTCATCGGCGCCTACCTCCTGCGCTTCGCCTACGAGGGCCTGGAGATCGGCAACGTCGGCCCCTTCCTCAGCATCTCCGTCGTCGTACTCTTCGCGATCGCCAGCTCCATCGCCTTCGCCAAGACCTGGGAGTCCTTCAGCCGCCGCCAGGCCGCCTCCTCGGACGAGGCCGCCCTCAAGGGCCTCAAGGCGATCGGTTTCATCGGCTCCCTCATCGCGTACTTCCTCCGCTGCCTCGTCGAGGCCCCGGGCGAGAAGCTGCGCCGCACCGAGTACGAGCGCGCCTCGGCCAAGTTCGCCCGCCGCCGCAGCACCCGTACGGGGAACCCGGCCGCCCGCCGCCCCAAGCGCAGGAAGTAACCCCTCCTCACCCCTTCCGGCCGATTGACGCCCTGGCACCGCCAGGAGCATTATTCATCACATGATGAATAATCCCGAGCAAGGCACCCGAGGGGCGCCCGCCCCCGCCCCCGGCACGGCGCCCGCCCCCGCCGTGCACGCCCACGGCCTCACCGTCCGCCGCGGCACCGGCCGCACCCCCCGCACCGTGATCGACGGCATCGCCTTCGACGTCCCCCGCGGCCGCATCACCGGCCTCCTCGGCCCCTCCGGCTGCGGCAAATCCACCCTCATGCGCGCCATCGTCGGCACCCAGGCCCACGTCACCGGCACCCTGGACGTCCTCGGCCGCCCCGCCGGCCACCCCGAGCTCCGCTCCCGCATCGGCTACGTCACCCAGGCGCCCTCCGTCTACGACGACCTCACCGTCCGGCAGAACCTCGACTACTTCGCCGCCGTCCTCGACCCCGGCCGCGCCACCGCCGACCGCCGCGCAGCCACCGTCACCCGCGCCATCACCGACGTCGACCTCACCCCCCACGCCGACGCCCTCGCCGGCAACCTCTCCGGCGGCCAGCGCAGCCGCGTCTCCCTCGCCGTCGCCCTCCTCGGAACCCCCGAGCTGCTCGTCCTCGACGAACCCACCGTCGGCCTCGACCCCGTCCTGCGCCGCGACCTGTGGAATCTCTTCCACGACCTCGCCGCCACCCGCGGCGCCACGCTCCTCGTCTCCTCCCACGTCATGGACGAGGCCGAGCGGTGCCACGACCTGCTCCTCATGCGCGAGGGCCGCATCCTCGCCCAGGACACCCCCGACGCCCTGCGCACCCGTACCCACTCCGCCACCGTCGAAGAAGGCTTCCTCCGCCTCGTCGACGAGGCCAACGCCACCGCAGGGGAGACCCACCGATGACTGCCACGAACGCAATGAGCGCCGCCCGCACCACCGCCACCGCCGCCCGCGTCCTGCGCCAGCTCCGCCACGACCCGCGCTCCATCGCGCTGATGCTCCTGGTCCCCGTCCTGATGCTGACGCTGCTCCGCTTCGTCTTCGACGGCAGCCCCCGCACCTTCGACAGCATCGGCGCGTCCCTCCTCGGGATCTTCCCGCTCATCACGATGTTCCTGGTGACCTCCATCGCGACGCTGCGCGAGCGCACCTCCGGCACCCTCGAACGCCTCCTCGCCATGCCGCTGGGCAAGGGCGACCTCATCGCCGGCTACGCCCTCGCCTTCGGCGCCGTCGCCGTGGTCCAGTCCCTCCTCGCCACCGGCCTCGCCCTGTGGCTCCTCGGCCTCGACGTCGTCGGCTCCCCCTGGCTGCTCCTGCTCGTCGCCCTCCTCGACGCCCTCCTCGGCACCGCCCTCGGCCTCTTCGTCTCGGCCTTCGCGGCCTCCGAGTTCCAGGCCGTCCAGTTCATGCCGGCGGTGATCTTCCCCCAGCTGCTCCTCTGCGGCCTCTTCGCGGCTCGCGACACCATGCAGCCCGTCCTCGAAGGCATCTCGAACGTCCTGCCCATGTCCTACGCCGTCGACGGCATGACCCAGGTGCTCACCCACACCGACATGACCGCCGACTTCGTCCGCGACGCCCTCGTCGTCGCCGCCTGCGCCCTGCTCGTCCTGGCCCTGGGCGCCGCCACCCTCCGCCGCCGCACCCCGTGACGACCACAGGCCGGACATCCCCTCGCCGTTCCTTGCACGGGTGCAAGGATGAAGAAGCAGACGACCCAGAAGACGTGTAAGAAAGTTCGGCGAGGTGAATCGGGCATGACCCAGACAGTCGCAGTCCTCGGTACCGGCAAGATCGGCGAGGCCCTGCTCAGCGGAATGATCCGCGGCGGTTGGCCCGCCTCCAAGCTCCTCGTCACCGCCCGCCGGGCCGAACGCGCCGAGGAGCTCCGTACGCGCTACGGCGTCGAGGCCGTCTCCAACGCCGAGGCCGCCAAGCGCGCCGACACCCTCATCCTCACCGTCAAGCCGCAGGACATGGGCAAGCTCCTCGACGAGCTCGCCCCGCACGTCCCCGCCGACCGCCTGGTCATCAGCGGTGCCGCCGGCATCCCCACCTCCTTCTTCGAGGAGCGGCTCGCCCCCGGCACCCCCGTCGTCCGCGTTATGACGAACACCCCCGCCCTCGTCGACGAGGCCATGTCCGTCATCTCGGCCGGCAGCCACGCCACCGCCGAGCACCTCGCCCACACCGAGGAGATCTTCGGCGGCGTCGGCAAGACCCTGCGCGTCCCCGAGTCCCAGCAGGACGCGGCCACCGCGCTCTCCGGCTCCGGGCCCGCATACTTCTACTACCTCGTCGAAGCCATGACCGACGCCGGCATCCTCCTCGGCCTGCCCCGCGCCCAGGCCCACGACCTCATCGTCCAGGCCGCCATCGGCGCCGCCGTGATGCTCCGCGACAGCGGCGAGCACCCGGTCAAGCTCCGCGAGGCCGTCACCTCCCCGGCCGGTACGACGATCAACGCGATCGTGGAGCTGGAGAAGCACGGCGTACGGGCCGCCTTGATCGCCGCCCTCGAAGCCGCCCGCGACCGCAGCCGCGAACTCGCCTCCGGCAACAGCTGACGGGCAAGGGGTACGGCCCCGCACCAGCGCAGCCCGTACCCCTACACCCCTCCACCCCCTTCAGGGCTTCAGCAGGCCGATGGCCTCGTAGGCCCGGTCCACCACCGGCCGTGCCAGCTCACGAGCCCGCCCGGCCCCCTCCCGCAGCACCTTCTCCACCTCCGCCGGATCAGCTGCCAGCTCGGCATGCCGCTCCTGCACCGGCGCCAGCAGCTCGACCACCGCGTCGGCGACATCCCGCTTGAGCGCGCCGTACCCGCTGTACCCCTCGGCCAGCACGGCCGGATCGCCCCCTGAGCACGCCGCGAGGATGTCCAGCAGATTCGCGACCCCCGGCCGCGCCTCCCGGTCGTAGACCACACCGCCGTCCCCGCTGTCGGTGACGGCCCGCATCACCTTCTTGCGTACGACCTCGGGCTCGTCGAGCAGATAGACGATCCCCGCCCTGCTCTCGTGCGACTTGCCCATCTTCGACGTCGGCTCCTGCAGGTCCATGACCCGCGCCGCGACCGCCGGAAGGACCGCCTTCGGCACGGTGAAGGTGTACCCGTAGCGCTGGTTGAACCGCACGGCGAGATCCCGCGTCAGCTCGACGTGCTGCCGCTGGTCCTCACCGACCGGCACCTCGTGGGTCCCGTACGCCAGGATGTCCGCGGCCATCAGCACGGGATAGGTGAGCAGTGACAGCCGTACGCCATCCCCGGCGGCCTGCGCCCGCGCCGCCTTCTCCTTGTACTGGATCATCCGCCGCAGCTCGCCGTCGGTGGCGGTGCACTCCAGCAGGTACGCCAGCCGCGTGTGCTCGTCGACATGGCTCTGCACGAACAGCGTGCACCGCTGCGGATCCAGCCCGGAGGCGAGCAGCAGGGTGGCTGCCTGCCGGCTGAGCCTTCGTACGCGCGCCGGCTCGTGCTCAACGGTCAGCGCGTGCAGGTCGACGACGCAGAACAGCGCGTCGTGCGGCTCCTGGTCGGTGGCAACCCACTGCCGCACGGCCCCCAGGTAGTTCCCGAGCGTCAGATGCCCGGTCGGCTTGAGCCCGCTGAAGATCCTCGTCATGTCCTGCTCTCCCTTGTGTGAGTGGTGTCGAGGCCGGCGCGTCGGGCGACCGAGCCACTCCCGGGAGGGGAGAAACAAAAACGGCCGCCGTAGCGGCGGCCGTGAGCGCATGCGTGCTCGTGTGGAAGGTCGGCCGCCGTCAGGCGGCCCACCAGCGAAGGCTGAGCGTGAGCGCATGCGTTGTCATGCGCTCCAGGGTAGCCCTCCGGGTGACGCCTGTCCCGGAGTTGACACGAATGGCCTAGGTCCGTAAGGTTCTTCGAGTTGTCCGAAGTGAGACGCCGACTCCGGTCGGGCCCCGGGCAGCCATCCCGCACCACACATTCGAACGTACGACGCACTGCGTCGGCACGTTTTCATGCGTATTTGCGAATGGGGAATCCGCGTCCACAGGCGCAGCCGCCGATTAGGTTCGGGGGCAGGGAATCCGCTACTGTCTCACTCGCCGCAAGGGCCTAACGGCCCCGAAAGCGAAGCCCGCTGACTGGGAGTCAGGCCCGAAAGGATCTGATAGAGTCGGAATCGCCGGAAAGGGAAAGCGCGAAAGCGCAGAACCTCGAAAGCACCGAGGAAATCAGGCCCGAGAGAGTCTGATAGAGTCGGAAGCGCAAGAACACAGAACGAAAGCCCGGAGGAAAGCCCCAGTACATGTTACTGCGGGTGAGTACAAAGGAAGCGTCCGTTCCTTGAGAACTCAACAGCGTGCCAAAAATCAACGCCAAAAGTTGATACCCCGTCCATTTCGGTGGATGAGGTTCCTTTGAAAAAGACCTGTAAGGCTTCCTTGTGGAGTGCTTGCAGGCAACTTACACAG
>NZ_JAGGOZ010000080.1 GCF_018614075.1 Streptomyces sp. ISL-94
GGGCATCGACGGCATCTTCACGGACAACCCGGACACCGGGCTGCTCGCGGCGGAGGCCTTCCGCCCGGGTCGCCGTCCCGTCAACCGCTGAACGGGCCTTCCCGAACGAGTGGGCCGGGCCCGGCGGGGAAACCGCCGGGCCCGGCCCACTCGTCCCGCCCGGCATGGACCTGCTGAAGGCTGACGTCTTTGAGAAGCTCCGCCCGCTGCTCTCCGCCGAGGCGGCCGCGGAGGCCCCGGGCGCCGGAGTCGAGGCGGCCGACCTGGAACAAGCCGTCTGGGTCAGGCTGCTGGAGAGCGGCCCGCGCGACCCCGACCCCGACCCCACCGGCCGCGCCCGCTGGCTGCGCCGGGCGGTGCGCGCGGAGGCGCGCCGGGCCCGCCGCCGCGCCCGGCGCGAGATCCCCTACGGTGTGACGCCCGCTCAGACGGGCGGCGCACCGGAAGACGTCCTCCTGCACGGGGAGGAGACCCGGGCCCTCCGATCGGCGGTCGCCCGATTGCCCGGACGCTGTCCCGAGCTGATGAAGGCACTTCTTTCGCCCAGGGACCTTACTTACCGTGAAATCGCAGGAGAGTTGGGTATCTCACAAGGAAGTTTGGGGCCCGTCCGTTCCCGTTGCCTGGGATGTCTGCGCAGAATGCTGGCTGCAGAGGTTGCGGCTCCTGGCCTGTGGGGAAAGGAGCGGTAGACCAACGGGCTACCAGGTGAGCGGGAGGCATGCGCACATGGGCATGAGCGTGACCATTTCGGCGGCGGCTACCGAGGACGCTGAGCAGATCTTCAAACTGCAGTACCTGGCCTTCCAGCGCGAGGCCGAGCTGTACGGCAACTACCTCATCCAGCCGCTCACCCAGTCCCTGGACTCCCTCAAGGGAGAGCTGGCGACGGACACCGTCCTGGTGGCCCGGCTCGGCGATGAGATCGTCGGCACCGTGCGCGGCAGCGTCGACGAGGACGGCACCGGAAAGATCGCCAAGCTGTGCGTGCACCCGCGCCTCCAGGGCCACGGCCTCGGCGCGCGCCTGCTGCGCGCCGTCGAGGAGGCCCTCGCGGGCGGCGGAGGCACCACCCGGTTCCGCCTGCACACCGGGCACAAGAGCGAGTCCAACCTGCGGCTCTACCGCAAGGCGGGCTACACGAAGGTCGGCGGCCGCACGGCCTCCGACGGCGTCCAGCTGGTCATCCTGGAGAAGGACGCCAAGGACGCCGCCGATTTCGCGGTCAGCGCGTAGCCCCCACCACGTAGCGCCTAGCGCTTGCGGCGGAGCCAGATCATCCCGGTGACCGGCAGGATCACCGGGATGAACAGGTAGCCCATCCCGAACTGCCCCCACACGGTCGCGTCGGGGAAGGACTCGGGGCGTACCAGCGTCCACGTGCCCACGGCCAGTACGCCCGCCAGCTCGACGCCGCAGCAGGCCAGCGCCGCCTTGCGGGCCGTCTCCCCGCCGCGCACCAGCGAGTACGTGATGAAGGCGTAGGCCAGGGCGGCCGCGGCGGACAGCGAGTACGCCAGCGGCGCCCGGTCGAACTCGGTGGAGATCTGGAAGGCCGACCGCGAGACCGCGCCGACCACCATCACCCCGTACAGCCACACCAGGAGCAGCCCGGGCCCGGACACCAGCCGCTTGCGCCCGGCGGGAGTGGCGGTCGTCGTGTCAGGCACCGGTGGTTCCCCAGATGTCGTAGAGCCGTACTTCGAGGACGGCCAGGACGACCGCGCCCGCGGCCACCGTCACCGAACCCCACTTGGTCCGCTCGCTCAGCGAGAGCATCCCCGCCACCGGCACCGCCGCGAAGGCGCCCAGCAGGTAGGCGACGAACAGCACCGTGCCCTGTCCCGGCTTCTCGCCGCGGCCGAGCTGGACCAGGCCGACCGCCAGCTGGGCCAGGACCAGCACGGTCACCACGGCCATGCCGATGAAGTGCCAGTCCTTGGTCGGCTGGTCGCGCCACGCGGCGTGACCGCACCAGGCGGCGAGGGCGAGTGCGGCCACGCCGATGGCGACCGTCAGGGCGTCGAGCATGCAGCGAGGGTATTACGGGCCGAAAGACCCGATGCGCGCACCCCTCGCCCCGCGCTGTGATGGAGGGCACGGTGTCGTCCTGCTGCCCGGCACCAAGGACCTGCTGTCCGTGCTGCCCGCCGGCCGCTGGGCGGTGGTCACTTCCGCCACCCTCCCGCTCGCCCAGGACCGGCTGCGCGAGGTCGGCATCGACGTCCCCGAGATGGTCGCCGCCGAGGACATCAGCCGGGGCAAGCCGGACCCGGAGCCCTTCCTGCTCGCCGCACGGCGGCTGGGCGCGCGGCCGGGATGCGCACCGTGGCCTTGACCACAACGCACACCGCCGCCGAACTCGACGCGGACGCGGTCGTACGGGACCTCTCGGCCGTCTCGGTGCAGGTCAGCCAGGACGGTCTGACCATCGGGACGGACGGCTGACACCGACCGGCGTTGTCCGGTATGCGGCCGGTTTCCGTCCGCTATCCGGACATCATTGATCGGTGAAGGGATACGTCTGCTTTACTGGGGCCCATGACCACGACGAGCAGCCGCACCCTTGCGACCGAGGCGACGATGACGCCCGGTGCTCGTTGTATGTGTCGAATGTGCGCCTTCTGAGGGCCCCTTCACTGCAGTCTCGCGCCCCGAAGCGAGACCGGCCGAGCCGCTCTGGCACCCGCTGCTGAACAGCACGGACCGCTGGACCGCTCCTGCCCCGCGCACGCGTCACCGCCGCCGTTTTACGACGGTTCGGCCCGTATCGCGTCCCCAGATGTTTGCCCCGTGCCCGGCACCCGCTGCGCCGAGCACTCGACAGCGACGGAAATCCTGTGATCACCACATCGGGCCTCACGAAGGTCTACCAGTCCCGTGGCCGCGAGGTCACCGCCCTGGACGGCGTGGACCTCCACGTCCGCGAGGGCGAGGTCTACGGAGTCATCGGCCAGAGCGGCGCCGGCAAGTCCTCCCTGATCCGCTGTGTGAACCTGCTGGAGCGCCCCACCACCGGCACCGTGACCGTCGACGGAGTCGACCTCACCGCGCTCGCCGGCCGCGGCCGCCGCGCCGGCAAGGAGCTCCGCGAGGCCCGCAGCCGCATCGGCATGGTCTTCCAGCACTTCAACCTGCTGTCCTCGCGCACCGTCCAGGGCAACATCGAGCTGCCCCTGGAGATCCTCGGTATCTCCGGGCGCGAGCGCTCCCGCAAGGCCCTGGAACTCCTCGACCTGGTCGGCCTCGCCGACAAGGCCCAGGCCTACCCCACCCAGCTCTCCGGCGGACAGAAGCAGCGCGTCGGCATCGCCCGCGCCCTGGCCGGCGACCCCAAGGTGCTCCTGTCCGACGAGGCCACCAGCGCCCTGGACCCCGAGACCACCCGCTCCATCCTCCAGCTGCTGCGCGACCTCAACCAGCAGCTCGGCCTCACCGTGCTGCTCATCACGCACGAGATGGAGGTGGTCAAGTCCGTCTGCGACTCGGCCGCCCTGATGAAGCGGGGCCGGATCATCGAGTCCGGCACCGTCGCCGAACTGCTCGCCACGCCCGGCTCGGAGCTCGCCGGCGCACTCTTCCCCGTCACCGGCGCCGCCACCGGCCCCGACCGCACGGTCGTCGACGTCACCTTCCACGGCGAAGCGGCCGCGCAGCCGGTCATCTCGCAGCTCTCGCGCACGTACAACATCGACATCTCGATCCTCGGCGCCGCGATGGACACCGTCGCCGGCCGCCAGATCGGCCGCATGCGCATCGAACTGCCCGGCCGCTACGAGGACAACGTCGTGCCCGTGGGCTTCCTGCGCGAGCAGGGCCTCCAGGTGGACGTCGTGGCCGAGGCCGACGAGATCGACGAGACCGACGAGACCGACGAGATCGACAACGAACTGGCCGCCCTGGTCGAGGATGGTGCGAAGTGACCTGGTCCGAGATGCAGCCCCTGCTCACCCAGGGGACCTACGACACCCTCTACATGGTGCTGTGGTCCACCCTGGTGACCGTCCTCGGCGGACTGCCCATCGGCATCCTGCTGGTCCTCACCGACAAGGGCGGCCTCCTGCAGAACCGGCCGCTCAACAAGGTCCTCGGCGTGATCGTGAACATCGGCCGCTCGCTGCCGTTCATCATCCTGCTGATCTTCCTGATCCCGGTCACCACGGCGGTCGTCGGCACCTTCATCGGCCCCACCGCCATGATCGTCCCGCTCGCCATCGGCGCCGTCCCCTTCTTCGCCCGGCTCGTCGAGACCGCCGTCCGCGAGGTCGACCACGGCCTGATCGAGGCCGTCGAGTCCATGGGCGGCGGCATCCCCACCCTCGTCGGCAAGGTGCTCCTCCCGCAGGCCCTGCCCTCCCTGGTCGCCGGCGTCACCACCACCGTCATCACCCTGGTCGGCTACTCCGCCATGGCCGGCGCCGTCGGCGGCGAGGGGCTCGGCTCGAAGGCCATCACCTACGGCTTCCAGCGTTTCGAGACCGGCTTCATGGTCGCCACCGTCGTCGTCCTGATCGCCATCGTCACGGTGATCCAGCTGATCGGCGACGGCGTGGTTCGCCTCCTGGCCCGCCGCGGCCGGACAGCCTGAACCGGGCTGACAGGACTTCTCCTCCCAGAAAGCCCGCACTTGTCGTGCTTGGGCCACCACCCCGAAAAAGCAAGAAAGGCACTCTTCGTGCGCAAGAACATCAAGCTCACCGCCCTCGCCGCCACGGCCACCGCGCTCGCCCTCGGCCTCACCGCCTGCGGCAGCTCCTCGGACCCGTCCTCCACCAAGGCCGACGGCGGGAAGACCGACGAGAGCAAGCCGCTCGTCATCGCGGCCTCCCCGAGCCCCCACGCCGACATCCTGAACTTCGTCAAGGACAAGCTCGCGGCGAAGGAAGGCCTCAAGCTGGAGGTCAAGGAGTTCACGGACTACGTCCTGCCGAACACCGCCACCGAGCAGGGCCAGGTCGACGGGAACTACTTCCAGCACAAGCCGTACCTCGACGACTTCAACAAGAAGAACAACACGCACATCGTGCCCGTCGTGAACGTGCATCTGGAGCCCCTCGGCCTCTACTCCAAGAAGGTCAAGGCCCTCGCCGACATCAAGGCCGGCCAGACCATCGCCGTCCCCAACGACACCACCAACGAGGGCCGCGCCCTCCAGCTGCTCGCCGCGAACAACCTCATCACCCTCAAGGAGGGTGTAGGCACCGCCGCCAAGCTGTCCGACATCACCGACAAGAAGGGCCTGGAGTTCAAGGAGCTGGAGGCCGCCACGGTCCCGCGCGCCCTGAACGACGTGGACGCCGCCGTCATCAACGGCAACTACGCCCTCGAGGCCAAGCTCTCGCCCGCCAAGGACGCGCTGATCCTGGAGAAGGCCGAGGGCAACCCGTACGCCAACTTCCTCGCGGTCAAGGACGGCAACCAGAACGACCCGCGGATCCAGAAGCTCGCCAAGCTCCTGAACTCCGACGACGTCAAGAAGTTCATCGAGGAGAAGTACCAGGGCTCGGTCGTCCCGGCCTTCGGCACCCCGGCCTCCTGACCCACCCGGCCGCACCGTCCGGCCAGACCCTGCGGCCCCGTACGCCCCTGTCGGTGTACGGGGCCGAGGTCTGCCCGCATCCGGGCAACCCGGCCCTGCACATCCCCCGGTCGATGCTGCATGCTGTGGCCTACGACCCGCACAAACGGTCCAAACGGTCCCGCACCACGGTCTCAGGCATGGAGCTGCGCATGACTACCACCTTCCCGGACGTCACCATCAGCACGGACCGGCTGGTGCTGCGCCCCTTCGAGGAAGAGGACGTCACCGCGCTCACCGAGATGATGAACGACGAGCTCGTCACCGCCTGGACCTCCGTACCGCACCCCTACACCCACGCCGATGCCGGCGCCTGGGCCACCAGGGACTCCCACGCCGAACGCACCGGCGGCCGCGGCATCGTCTTCGCCGTCACCGAATTCCTCACCCACCGCCTCGTCGGCATCGTCCACCTCCAGAACACCAGCTGGCGCACCCGCTCCACCGAGGTCGGCTACGTCACCGCCCCCTGGGCCCGCGGCGAGGGCTACGCCAGCGAGTCCGTGCTCGCCGTAGCCCAATGGCTCTTCCGGGACCAGGACTTCGAACGCCTCGAACTGCGCACCGCCGCCGACAACACCGCCTCCCAGCAGGTGGCCCAGAAGATCGGCTGCATCAGCGAGGGTGTCCTGCGCAACGCGGGGATAGTGCGCACGCAAACGGCCGACGGGACCTGGAGCCACACCCGCACCGACCTCATCGTCTGGAGCCTCCTCCCCGAGGACCTCGACGACGCGGACACCTACGGGGACTACGACGGCTACGACGCCTACACCGGCTACGAGCAGCGGGCCGACGCGAACGGCCACCCCGTCGGCGCCGACGGGAAATGACCCGATGACCAGGTAGTCTCACCGTGCCGGACCCTCCCGACGAAACTTCGCCTGCCCCCACCCCAGGAGACTGACGACGATGGCCGACCGGGTTACGGTGATCGGCTGGGACGGCTCGCCCCTGACCGCGGCCGCCCGGTCCGCGCTCTCCGCCGCCACCCTCGTGGCCGGTGCCGCCCACCACCTCGCACTCCCCGAGGTCCCGCCCACCGCCGAACGCATCCGCCTCGGCAGCCTGGGCCTCGCCGCGCGCCGCATCGCCAGCCACCGCGGCACCGCCGTCGTCTTCGCCGACGGGGACCCCGGCTTCTTCGGTGTCGTACGCACCCTGCGCGCGCCGGAGCACGGCCTGGAGGTCGAGGTCGTCCCGGCCGTCTCCTCCGTCGCCGCCGCCTTCGCCCGCGCCGGCATGCCCTGGGACGACGCCCAGGTCGTCGTCGCCCACCCGCGCACCCTGCGCCGCGCCGTCAACGTCTGCCGCGCCCACGCCAAGGTCGCCGTCCTCACCTCGCCCGGCGCCGGCCCCGCGGAACTCGCCCTGCTGCTCGAAGGAGTCCACCGCACCTTCGTCGTCTGCGAGGAACTCGGCACCGACAAGGAGCAGGTGAGCGTCCTCACCTCCGACAAGGCCGCCGACCACACCTGGCGCGCCCCCAACGTCGTCATCGTCATCGGCGGCGGCGGACAGGTCTCCGCCGCCGAGCCGGGCTGGCTGCTCGGCCAGAGCGCCGCCCAGTCCCCGGGACCCTCCGGCCGCGGCTGGGCCAGGCCCCAGGCCGACGCGGGGGAGGGCGAGTCCGCGCAGCTGCGCGCCGCACAGCTCGCCCGGCTCGGCCCCCGCACCGGGGACCTCGTCTGGGACATCGGCGCCGGCTCCGGCGGAGTCGCCGTGGACGCCGCCGCACTGGGCGCCGCCGTCATCGCCGTCGACAGCGACCCGCGCGCCTGCGAACGCGTAACTGCCGCCGCCCGCAAGCGAGGCGTACAGCTCCAGGTCGTCGCCGGACGCGCACCGCACGTACTGGAGGACCTGCCCGAGCCCGACGTCGTCCGCGTCGGCGGCGGGGGAGCGGCCGTCGTCGCGGCCGTCGCCGACCGCCGTCCCGAACGGATCGTCAGCCACGCCTCCACGCGCGACGAGGCGGAGGCCATCGGCCGCACACTCACCGAACACGGGTACGCCGTCGAGTGCGCACTGCTCCAGTCCGTGGGCCTGGACACCCGTACCTGGACCGAACAGGACCGTTCCGTCGTCTTCCTGCTGTCCGCCGAACGCCCTGTGACCCGCTGAGCCGAGGGCCGGGGTAGGCTGGCCGATCGTCGTACTGCCCTGGACGATTCGGGCATCACGGCACCGCAGGACGCGCGACGTGGCGCAGTCCACAGTGGAGCGTGGCGGTTATGGCCGCCACCGTGGCTAACGGGCGCGACAATGCTTAGTGGTTGTCGCGCAGGCGCATCTGAGGCGAACGCGTCGCACGGCAACCCCGCACGGCGACTCCGCGCGGCGGGCGCTGTGGGCGACCGGGCGATCGAAGAGGCAACATCGATGGGCGAGGGGTACGCATGACTGACACCGGCCAGGTCCCGGGCGAGGGTCACCCGGACAACGCGGGCATGGTGGATCAGCAGGGCATGCCCGCTCCGCTCCAGATGCCGCCGCCGCTTCCCCCCGGCTACGCCTTCCACGACCTCGTGGACAACCCGGCCGAGCCGGAGGACGAGGAACTGCTGCTCATGCCGAGCGGCCAGGGCGCGTGGAGCGACCCGCAGGTCGTCCCGCAGGCCCCCGCCTACCCCGTCGAGCCCCAGGCCTACGCGGACGCGCCCTACGGCGCTGAGCCGTCGTACCCCGGGGCTCCGGGGGCGTACGCCGAGCCGGCCGCCTACCCCGAGTTCCCTTCCTACGGCGCGGGGGCGCACGAGACGGGCGGCCGGGACTCCGGCGCGCTCGACCTCGGGGGGCTCGGCGTCCCGCCGCCCGCGGCCCCCGCCGCGCAGGCCGCCCCGGTCCGCCGGCCGCTGCACATGGGGCCGCCCGTGCCCGAGGCCACCGGCGGAGTCGTACGGTCCCTCGCCGACCGGGGTCCGGCCGCGGCGCCCATGCCGGTCCGCCAGCCGGGTCCGCCGACCACCGGCCCCGAATACCTGCCCGAATACCTGGACGTCCCGCGTGCGGAGGCCGTGGCGGCCCCCGCACCGCCGCAGCTGAGCGAGATCCCGCCGCAGGCGGGCGCGCCGTGGACGCCGGAGCCGGTCCCGGCCGCCGCCCCCGCCCCGGTGGCCGAGCCCGTCCCGGCCCCCGAGATGCCGGTGGAGGCCGCCGCCGCCCCCCCGGCGCCCGAGCCGGTCGCCGTGCCGGAGCCGGTCGTGGAGCCCGCCCCGGAGCCGGTCGCGGTCGTCGAGCCGCCGGTTCCCGCCGAGCCGGTGGCACACGCCGAGCCCGCGGCACAGGAGCCCCTCGCGGCGGAGCCGGTACCGGTGGAGCCCGTACTGGCGGAGCCGCCCGTGGTGGCCGCACCCGCGGAAACAGGGGTCCAGCCCGCCGACGCCGCGCCGGCCCCGGCCGAGCAGGCCTCCCCGGAGGCCGTCACCGAGCCGGCCCCGGCCCCGGACGAGGCATCCGCCCAGCCCGAGCCCGAGCCCGAGCCCGAGCCCGAGCCGGAGCCCGTGCTTGTCCCGGCCGCGCCGGAAGCCGCCGTACCGGCGGAGCCCGAGCCCGCCCCGGCCGCCCCGGAGGCCGCCGTACCGGCGGAGCAGACCGCTCCGGAGGCGCTCGCCGAGCCCGCCCCGGCAGCTGCCGAGCCGGAAGCCGCCGTACCGGCGGACCAGGCCCCCTCGGAGCCGGTCGCCGAGCCCGCCCAGGCCGAGCCGGTCGCCGCGGCCGAGCCCGAGACCCCCGCGGAGCCCGCCCCGGCGGAAGCCGGGCCCGCAGCCGCCGGGCCCGCCGCAGGCGACCCGGCTCCGGCGTACGACGACGCCGAGCGCGAGGCCGTCCTGCGCGTCATGCGCGAGCGCCGCGACATCCGCAAGGGCTTCCGAACCGACCCGATCCCGCACGAGGTGCTGCTCCGCGTCCTGGAGGCGGCCCACACCGCGCCCAGCGTCGGCCACTCCCAGCCCTGGGACTTCGTCGTCATCCGCTCCGCCGAGACCCGCCGGACGATGCACGAGCTCGCCCAGCGCCAGCGCGAGGCCTACGCGAACTCGCTGCCCAAGGCCCGGGCGAAGCAGTTCAAGGAACTCAAGATCGAGGCCATCCTCGACACCCCGGTGAACATCGTCGTCACCGCCGACCCCACCCGCGGCGGCCGCCACACCCTCGGCCGGCACACCCAGCCGCAGATGGCCCCGTACTCCTCGGCCCTCGCCGTCGAGAACCTGTGGCTCGCGGCCCGCGCCGAAGGCCTCGGCGTCGGCTGGGTCAGCTTCTTCGACGAGCGCGAGATGGTCCGCACGCTCGGCCTGCCCGAGCACCTGGAGGTCGTCGCGTACCTGTGCGTCGGGTACGTCGACGAATTCCCCGAGGAGCCCGAGCTCGCGCAGGCCGGCTGGTCCCAGCGCCGGCCGCTCGCGTGGGTGGTCCACGAGGAGACGTACGGACGGCGCGCGCTGCCCGGCGAGGAGCCGCACGACCTGCTCTCGGAGACGGTCGCCGGCATCCGCCCGCTCGACGCGAAGGCGCTCGGCGAGGCGTGGGAGCGGCAGAAGCGCATGACCAAGCCCGCCGGCGCCCTCGGCATGCTCGAAATCATCTCGGCGCAGCTCAGCGGCCTCTCCCGGGTCTGCCCGCCGCCGATCCCCGAGCCGGCCGCGGTCGCGATCTTCGCCGGTGACCACGGCGTGCACGCCCAGGGCGTCACGCCGTGGCCGCAGGAGGTCACCACGCAGATGGTGGCCAACTTCCTGGGCGGCGGAGCGGTCTGCAACGCCTTCGCCAACCAGGTCGGCGCCGAGGTCTGCGTGATCGACGTCGGTGTCGCGGGCGACCTGCCCGCCACCCCAGGCCTCCTTCCCCGGAAGGTCCGACCGGGCACGGCGGACCTCTCCACCGGCCCGGCGATGACCCGCGAGGAAGCCATCGCGGCCATCGAGGTGGGCATCGAGACGGCCCGCGATCTGGTGGCGGCGGGCAACAAGGCGCTCCTCACGGGCGAGATGGGCATCGCGAACACCACGGTCTCCGCGGCCCTCATCTCGGTCTTCACCGGGGTCGACCCGGCGGAGGTCACAGGCCGCGGTACCGGCATCAACGACGAGACCCACGCCCGCAAGGTGGAGGTCGTACGCCGCGCCCTGGAACTCCACCAGCCGGACCCGGCGGACCCGATCGGCGTCCTCGCGGCCATCGGCGGCCTGGAGCACGCGGCCATCGTCGGCCTGCTCCTCGGCGGAGCCTCCCTGCGCACCCCGGTGATCCTGGACGGCGTCAGCGCCGGCGCCGCGGCCCTGGTGGCCCGCGCCATCGCCCCCGAAGCCCTCTCGGCCTGCATCGCGGGCCACCGCAGCGCGGAGCCGGGCCACGTCGCGGCCCTGAACAAGCTCGGCCTGCGCCCGCTGGTCGACCTGGACCTCCGCCTCGGCGAGGGCACGGGCGCCCTGCTGGCCCTCCCCCTGGTCCAGAGCGCGGCCCGCGCGATGCACGAGGTAGCCACCTTCGACTCGGCGGGCGTCACCGAAAAGTAAACCCGCCGCCGGGTCTCCGCCGCGCACCGGTTCGCCTCAAGCGCCGGCGGGGCTGGGGTGGTGTCCCCGGGCGGGGCCGGAGCGGGGCTTGGGGCGGTGCCCCTCCGGAGTGTCTCCTCGGCTCGCGCACCAAGGCCCGCTTCGTCACGTAAGGGTGGTTGCGCGCTCGTCCTGCGGGGACCCTCCTGCGGGTCCCCACCCCAAGCCCCACTCCGTCCCCGCCCGGGTGCGGGTGTACATCGACTCCCCCGTACGCCGGGCCGGGGTCTTTGCCCGCGGGGGGAGCGGGGGCGCGCAGGGGCGTCCCCGCAGGACGAGCGCGCAACCACCCTTCGCTTTGCGACGTGCCTTGGTGCGCGAGCCGAGGAGACGTCCCGGAGGGACCCCGCGGTCCGGACCGGCGGTCACGACCCCGCCCGGGACACCACCCCAGCCCCGCCGGCGTTTGAGGCGCGGGGTCCGGGGCGGAGCCCCGGGAGCCCGGGCACAGCCCCGCCCCCACCGGGCACAGCCCCGCCCCCACCGGGACCCCCGACCCCCCGGGTCGTATCGTGGACCCGGACACCGGGAAACCCCTCGTCAACCAGCCGCTCCAGCGCCGCAGCGGCCCCGCAGATCCACCGCCGCACAGGAGCCGCAACCGCCATGGCCGACACCCCCGCCTACCCCGTAGGACTTCGACTCGCCGGCCGCCGCGTCGTCGTCATCGGCGGCGGACAGGTCGCCCAGCGCCGCCTCCCCGCCCTCGTCGCGGCCGGCGCCGACGTCCTGCTCGTCTCGCCCTCCGCCACCCCCTCCGTGGACGCCATGGCCGAGACCGGCGAGATCCGCTGGGAGCGCCGCCGCTACGAGGACGGCGACCTGGCCGGCGCCTGGTACGCCCTCATCGCCACCCGGGACCGCGAGGCCAACGACCGCGCCTCCGCCGAAGCCGAGCGCGAGCGGGTCTGGTGCGTCCGCGCCGACGACGCCGAGGCGGCCACCGCCTGGACCCCGGCCACCGGCCGCGTGGAGGGCGTCACCGTCGCCGTGCTGAGCGGCAACGACCCCCGCCGCTCCGCCGCCGTCCGCGACGCGGTCGTCGAGGGGCTGCGCGACGGCACCCTCACGGCCGCCCGCCCGCACACCCCCGGCGTCTCCCTCGTCGGCGGCGGCCCCGGCGACCCCGACCTCATCACCGTTCGCGGCCGCCGCCTGCTCGCCGAGGCCGATGTCGTCATCGCCGACCGGCTCGGCCCCCGCGACCTGCTCGACGAACTCCCGCCGCACGTCGAGGTCATCGACGCCGCGAAGATCCCGTACGGCCGGTTCATGGCCCAGGAGGCCATCAACAACGCGCTGATCGAGCACGCCAAGGCCGGCAAGGCCGTGGTCCGGCTCAAGGGCGGGGACCCGTACGTCTTCGGCCGCGGCATGGAGGAGCTCCAGGCCCTCGCCGAGGCCGGTATCCCGTGCACCGTCGTGCCCGGCATCTCCAGCTCCATCTCGGTCCCCGGCGCCGTCGGCATCCCGGTCACCCACCGCGGCGTGGCCCACGAGTTCACCGTGGTCAGCGGCCACGTCGGCCCCGACGACCCGCGCTCCCTCGTGGACTGGGCGTCCCTCGCCAAGCTCACCGGCACCCTGGTGATCCTGATGGGCGTCGACAAGATCGGCCTGATCGCCGAGGCGCTCGTGCGCCACGGCCGCTCCGCAGACACCCCCGTCGCGGTCGTCCAGGAGGGCACCACCGCCAGCCAGCGCCGCGTGGACGCCACGCTCGCCACGGTCGGCGAGACGGTCCGCGCCCAGGAGGTCCGCCCGCCCGCGGTCATTGTCATCGGCGACGTCGTCCGGGTCGGCACCCCGGCCATCTGAACCACCAGCGCCCGAAACGGCCGTTGGCACCGCACCCAGGACAAGGCAGTATCACCCTGTGGCAGATCTCATCACCGTCGAAGACCCCGACGACCCGCGCCTGCGCGACTACACGGGCCTGACCGACGTCGAACTCCGGCGCCGGCGCGAGCCCGCGGAAGGCCTGTTCATCGCCGAGGGCGAGAAGGTCATCAGACGGGCCAAGGACGCCGGGTACGAGATGCGCTCGATGCTGCTCTCCGCCAAGTGGGTCGACGTCATGCGCGACGTCATCGACGAGCTCCCGGCCCCGGTCTACGCCGTCAGCCCCGAACTCGCCGAGCGCGTCACCGGCTACCACGTGCACCGCGGAGCCCTCGCCTCCATGCAGCGCAAGCCGCTGCCCACGGCCGAGGAACTGCTCACGACCACGCGCCGCGTGGTCATCATGGAAGCGGTCAACGACCACACCAACATCGGGGCCATCTTCCGCAGCGCCGCCGCCCTCGGCATGGACGCGGTGCTGCTGTCGCCCGACTGCGCGGACCCGCTCTACCGCCGCTCGGTGAAGGTCTCCATGGGCGCGGTCTTCTCCGTCCCCTACGCCCGTCTGGACGCCTGGCCCAAGGGCCTGGACTCGGTCCGCGAGGCCGGCTTCAAGCTGCTCGCCCTGACCCCGCACCAGAAGGCCTCGCCCATCGACGTGGCCGCGCCCCAGTCCCTGGAGCGGGTCGCGCTGATGCTCGGCGCCGAGGGCGACGGACTGTCCACGCAGGCCCTGGTCGCCGCCGACGAATGGGTGCGCATCCCCATGGCGCACGGCGTGGACTCGCTGAACGTGGGCGCCGCGGCAGCCGTCGCCTTCTACGCTGTGGCCCAGGGCCGCAAAGCCCCCTAACGCCTACAGCTTCTGGGCGGCGGCGATACCCAGGGCCACGACCAGCGTCACCACGATGAACACGATCAGCCGCTGGCGCATCAGCTTCGGGTCCGGCCGCGAAGGGCGACGCCCCGCCCCCGTCGTACGGGGGGCCGGGCGGCCGCCGGTGCGCCCCGCGGTCGGCCGGGAGGAAGGGCCTCCCGCACCGGGCGGGTTGCGGGAGGACGAGGGCCGCGCGTGCGGTCCGCTGTGCGGCTCGCCCTGGCCCCGGGGCGTGGTGCTGCCGCCGGTACGGCGCTCCGTACGCTCCGCGTACTCCTCGGGGAGCCGGCCGGTCGGCTGCTCCGTACGGGCGCGCTGCGCCGGCGGGCGCCCCTCGGGCAGCCCCTGCGCCTCGCGGGCCGCGATCTCCTTGAGCCGCATCGACAGCTGGAGCGTGCTGGGCCGATCCTCGGGGTCCTTGGCCAGGCAGGCCTGCACGAGCGGGGCGAGCGCGTCCGGAACCCCCTGCAGGTGCGGCTCCTCGTGGACCACCCGGTACAGCATGACCTCGGAACTGCCGTGCCCGAAGGGCGAGTCCGCGGTCGCGGCGTAGGCAAGGGTGGCACCGAGGGCGAAGACGTCCGTCGCGGGGGTGACGGCGGCGCCGCGCACCTGCTCGGGCGCCAGGAACCCGGGGGAGCCGACGGCCGTTCCCACATGGGTGAGGGTGCTCGCCCCGGTGGCCCAGGCGATTCCGAAGTCGATGATGCGCGGGCCCTTGGGGGACAGAAGAATGTTCGAGGGCTTGAGGTCCCGGTGGACGACGCCCGCCTCGTGCACGGCGACGAGGCCCTCGGAGAGAGCGGCGCCGATCGCGGCGATCTGCGCAGCCGTCAGGGGGCCTTCCTCGGCCACCCTGTCGTGCAAGGAGGGCCCGGGGACGTACTGCGTGGCAAACCACGGCCGCTCGGCCTCCAGGTCCGCCGCCACCAAGCGCGCGGTGCACCCGCCGCGGATCCGCCGGGCCGCGGACACCTCGCGGGCGAACCGGGAGCGGAACTCCTGGTCCTCGGCCAGATCCGGCCGGATGACCTTGAGCGCGACGCGCTGCCCGCGCCGGTCCGACCCCAGGTAGACCACACCCATGCCGCCCGCGCCGAGCCGCCGGTGCAGTCTGAACGAGCCGACGACACGCGGGTCCTCGCGCCGGAGCCGCATCATCGCCATGTCCACCCCGCTGACCGGTCGTCCTGTTGACGTGGCACAGCTTACGGACGATCCGGCATGCGCGCTCAGAGGCCGCGCCCTCGCCGGGAGATTCGATTGTCAGTGCGGCACAGCACACTTGAGGGTCCCTCAGCGCTGCCGCAGCGGGCCGGAGAGGTCGTGCCCGGGTCCGCCAATCAGCTGTCCCCGCAAGGGGATTGATCTGTCCGCCGGGCCCCTGCCCCGGTCGCGTACGCCCGCGCGCGCCCCCCACCCGAGTGGATCTTGCCGACAGCCCGCGCGGGGACACGCATGAACAGGGAGTGACGGAAGTGAGCGAAGTCACTACGCTCCGGTGACCCCCTCCGGGAAGACCCCTACTACGGGCGTGTGGTCTCCACCCAGGGGAGTACGCGGCGCGGGTGCCGTCATCCTCCTGGAGGCCCGGCAATGGGTACGAAGGCATGAGGCCAGGGGCCTTCTGCACACCTAGTGTTGAAGACAAGCGGCGGGTGGCGCACTCGTCCCCCGAGGTCACAAGCCCGCCGCTGCCAAACGACAGGGAGAGGACCATGGCGGACATCGCACGGCAGGGACGCAAGGCATTCGCGTTCAACGGCCATGAGTCCGGTACGCGCCACCCGCTGGTGGCCGCGGTGATGGTCCTCCCCCTGGCCGCCCTCCTGCTCTTCCTCTTCGGAGGCTTCGAGCAGGTGGCGGCACAGGCGTCGTCCGTGGGCGTGATGCTGGGGCGCTGAGCGGCGCCCCAGGCCCGGGAGAGCGGCCCGGGCCGGGACATCGGCCTGTCGAACCCCGTGGGGACGGGGGAGCGACGACGGACGGCAGGTGAAGGGTGCTGCCCGTACGACTGGGGAGTCGGACGGGCAGCACCCTTTTGATGCCGCACCTCCTTTCCCTGTACGGGCACACCCGTGCTTGCATGTGCTCCGGGGCCGGACCGGCCCGTCCGACCCGGGGGTTTCCATGACCGTGCCGCTGCCCGCCGCTCTCGCCGTGTACGCCGCCGCGGGCGGCCCGGAAGCGGGGGAGCCGTATGTGCTCCTCGCCGACCGGGACGACGGGACCGTGGTGCGCTGCGGGCCGGCCGTGGCCAAGGCGCACGCCGGGGACGCCGACCGCGAGGGCCTCGCCGTACGGATGCGGATCGCGGGGGACCGGGCGCTGGCCGGTGTGCTGCTGGCGCCGCTGCGGCCGGGGTTCGGATCGGTCCACGGGCGGCCCGTCTCCCTTTGGCCGTACGGGACCCCCGTGGACCCGGAGCGCCCCGAGGACGCGCCCTGGGAGGAGGCGGCCCGGCTGCTGGCGGCCCTGCACCGGACGCCGCCGGCCGGCCTCCCCGGCCCGGTCCCGCCGATGCGCGGCCCGGCCAAGGTCGCCCGCGCCCTGCACCGCCTCGCGCGGGCGCTGCCGGTCCCCGTTCCGGAAGGCGCCGGGGACCCCAACGATGCCGGGGACCCCAACGATGCCGGGGACCCCAACGATGCCGGGGACCCCAACGATGCCGGGGGCGCCGGCGTCCGTGCCGTACGGGCCGCCGCCCTGACCCTGCCCGCCTGGGCGCGCGGGGAGGCCGCCGCGCCCGTCGGCGGCGCTCTGTGCCACGGGGACCTGCACCTCGGGCAGCTGGTCCGGCATCCGGCCCCGGACGGGCCCTGGCTCCTCATCGACGTCGACGACCTCGGCCTCGGCGCCCCCGCCTGGGACCTCGCCCGCCCCGCCGCCTGGTACGCCGCCGGTCTCCTCGACACCGGCACGTGGCTGCGCTTCCTCGACGCCTACCGCGCCGCCGGCGGCCCGGCCGCCGGCCCGCCCGGCTCCGACCCCTGGCCGGAACTCGACCTCGCCGCCCGCGCGCTCACCGTACAGACGGCCGCCCTCGCCCTGGCCAAGGCGGCCGGGGCAGGCCGCCGACTCGACGACGGGGAGCGGCTGATGGTGGACGCCTGTGCCCGAATAGCCGGGCTCCCGGCCGACTTGGAGTCCGGACCTCCGTCGTAGGGTGGGCGTCCCGCCACCGGGCATGCATCCGGTGGCTACGTCGACGGAGGAGTTGAACCGGCATGCAGTGTCCCAAGTGTCACGCCATCATGCACACTTACAACCGCAACGGTGTCCAGATCGAGCAGTGCAGCGGCTGCCGCGGCATCTTCCTCGACTACGGCGAGCTGGAGGCGCTGACCCGCCTGGAGTCCCAGTACACCGCCCAGTACGGGCAGGTGCCCCCGCCCGCCGTGCCGCCGGCGCCCTACCCGGCCCCGCACGCGGCCCCGGCCCCCGCGTGGGGCGCCCCGCACCACGGCGGCCACGGAAACCACGGCCACCACCGCGGGGGCTTCGGCCGGATGCTCTTCTCCTCCTGAGCCCCGCCCGCGGAACGGCGGAAGCCCCGGCCGTCGAGACGGCCGGGGCTTCCGGGCGGTGCGCGATACTGGGATTGAACCAGTGACCTCTTCCGTGTCAGGGAAGCGCTCTCCCGCTGAGCTAATCGCGCGGGACTACGGTGCTGAACCGCAGGTCGAACAGGTGGTGCGTGGTACTGCGTGCGCGATACTGGGATTGAACCAGTGACCTCTTCCGTGTCAGGGAAGCGCTCTCCCGCTGAGCTAATCGCGCGGGGATCCTTGCGGACCAGTGGACGATACTGGGATTGAACCAGTGACCTCTTCCGTGTCAGGGAAGCGCTCTCCCGCTGAGCTAATCGTCCTTGGAGGTGGAGACGGGATTTGAACCCGTGTAGACGGCTTTGCAGGCCGTTGCCTCGCCTCTCGGCCACTCCACCATGGAGCTGCGGGGGTCATCGGGAAGAGATCCCCCACTTCGAGCGGACGACGAGACTCGAACTCGCGACATCCACCTTGGCAAGGTGGTGCTCTACCAACTGAGCTACGTCCGCAGGTCACCGTGTTCACTCCGGGGTTTTGCCCCTTCGCTCCCTGGCGACGTGTTGAACTCTAGCGGATTCCCCGGCCAGCTCAAAAACGCGTTTCCGCAGCGTGCTGCCGGTCGATCACCACCGGTCACCCGGCGGTCACCTCCCCGGCGGCGCCGCGTCACCGGTCATAGACTCGCAGCCGTGCACGACCTGCCTCCCATGGCCCGCTTCGGCGGCCTCCTCGCAACCGACCTCCGAGACGTCACCAGCGACCCTGGTGCCCTCGACTCCACCGGCTTCTGGGCGGTGGCTGCCGACTTCGAAGGCCGGCTCGTCTGCGCGCGCTTCGGGGACATACGCCCCGAACCGGTGCCCGCGCCCGTTCCCGGAGCCTGGCACGGCCCCGGCGCCGACCAGTGGACCTCCTCGCTCGACCGGGCCCAATACGTCGCCGGCGTCCGCCGCGTCCGCGAGTACATCGCCGCCGGCGAGGTCTACCAGGCCAATCTCTGCCGCGTGCTGTCCGCGCCGCTGCCCGACCCCGACGGTGCCGACGTCGACGCCCTCACCGCACTGCTCGCGCGCGGCAACCCGGCCCCGTATGCAGGAACGATTCGGCTCCCCGCCCACGGCGTGGAGATCGCCACCGCCTCCCCGGAGCTGTTCCTGCGCCGCACCGGCCGCCGCGTCGACTCCGGCCCCATCAAGGGCACCGGCCGCACCGTCGCCGACCTGCTCCCCAAGGACCACGCCGAGAACGTGATGATCGTGGACCTCGTACGCAACGACCTCGGCCGGGTCTGCGCCACCGGCTCCGTCACCGTCCCCGAGCTGTGCGCCGTCGAGGAGCACCCGGGACTGGTCCACCTCGTCTCCACCGTGAGCGGGCAGCTCGCCGACGGCGCCGGCTGGCCCGAGCTGCTCGCCGCCACCTTCCCGCCCGGCTCCGTCACCGGCGCGCCCAAATCCTCCGCCCTGCGGATCATCGAGGCCCTGGAGACGGCCCCGCGCGGCCCCTACTGCGGGGGCGTCGGCTGGGTCGACGCCGACCAGGGCACCGGCGAGCTCGCCGTCGGCATCCGCACCTTCTGGATCGACCGCGAGGCCCCCGGCGGACCCCGCCTGCTCTTCGGCACGGGCGCCGGGATCACCTGGGGCTCCGACCCCGACCGCGAGTGGGCGGAGACCGAGCTGAAGGCGGCCCGCCTGCTGCGGGTAGCGTCGGGCACCACCCCTGAGGTGACCGGCACCCAGGGGACGAACGGGATGAGCGGAGGGACCGTACGGTGAGGATCTGGCTCGACGGAGCACTGCGGGACGACGACGGGGCGAAGGTGTCCGTCTTCGACCACGGACTGACCGTGGGTGACGGCGTTTTCGAGACGCTCAAGGCGGAGCGCGGGCGGACCTTCGCCCTCACCCGCCACCTGGAGCGGCTGACCCGCTCGGCCCGCGGCCTCGGCCTGCCCGACCCCGACCTCGACGAGGTGCGCCGGGCCTGCGCGGCCGTCCTGGAGGCCAACCCCATGGAGCGCGGACGGCTGCGCGTCACCTACACCGGCGGCGTCTCCCCGCTCGGCTCCGACCGCGGCGACTCGGGGCCCACCCTGATCGCCGCCGTCGCGGAGACCCCCCGCCGCCCCGACACCACCGCCGTCGTCACGGTGGACTGGGTCCGCAACGAGCGCTCCGCCGTGGCCGGCCTGAAGACCACCTCGTATGCAGAGAACGTCGTCGCGCTCGCCACCGCCCACCGGGCCGGGGCCTCCGAGGCGCTCCTCGCCAACACCGTCGGGCGGCTCTGCGAGGGCACCGGCTCCAACGTCTTCGTCGTGCTCGACGGGGAGCTGCACACCCCGCCCCTGGCCTCCGGCTGCCTCGCCGGCATCACCAGGGCCCTCGTCGTCGAGTGGTCCGGAGCCAAGGAGACCGACCTGCCCTTCGAGGCGCTGGCCCAGGCCGAGGAGGTCTTCCTGACCTCCTCGCTGCGTGATGTCCAGGCGGTCGTACGGATCGACGGGCGCGAGCTCGCCACCGCCCCCGGGCCGGTCACGGCCGAGGCGATGCGGCTCTTCGACGCGAAGGCCGGCGCGGACCTCGATCCGTGAACCCCGGTGACGCCGGGCCCCGCGACCGGTAGAACTCAAGGTGATGACCACCACCCTGCGGCCCACGCAGCCGCTCCAGCAGCACAGCGACGGCACCCGGTCGCGGACCTACGAGGTCCGCGTGAACAGCCGGCCCGTCGGCACCCTCGAACTGGCCACCCGGTCCGCCGCCCAGCCCGAGGTGGGCGTGATCCGGGGCCTGTGGATCGACGAGCGGGACCGCAGGCGCGGGCGCGGCACGGTCGCCGCGCTCGCCGCCGAAGAGGTGCTGCGCTCCTGGCGCTGCACGGGCGTCGCCGTGTCGGTGCCCGCCGACGCGGCGCCGGCGCTGCGGATGGCCGAGGCCCTCGGCTACCGGGTGACCGGCCGGGTCCAGGTCAAGGAGCTGCCCGCCGAACCGCCCGTGCTCCCGGCGGGCAGCAGCGGCCGGCCGATGACCCGGGCCGAGTACGACGCCTGGCAGGAGCGGGCCGTCGTGGAGTACAGCCACCACCTCATCGCCCCCGGTGTGACGGCCGAGCAGGCCTTGGCCGCCTCCCGCGCGGAACACGCCGAGCTGCTGCCGGCCGGGCGCGACACCCCCGGCGCGGCCTTCCTCCTCCTCCAGGCGGCGGACGAAGCGATCCTGGGCACCCTGTGGGTGGGGGAGCGCGACCTGCCCGGCGTCGGACCCGTCCCGTACGTGTGGGACGTCGACGTCGACGCCGACCACCGGCGGCAGGGGCACGGGCGGACCCTCATGCTGCTGGCCGAGCACGCCGCCCTGGCCGCGGGCGCCCGCCTGCTGGGCCTCCACGTCCACGAGGACAACATCCCGGCCCGGCGGCTCTACGAGTCGCTCGGGTACCGGGACATCACGGTGAACGCCAGGAAAGAGCTGATCTAGGCGGACAGGAGGCGGTCGGCGATCTCCTCGATGCGGGCGCGCAGCCCGTCCTGGCTCTTGCCGCCGTCCAGGCGCTCGCCGTCGATCACGTACGTGGGGGTGCCGGTCACGCCGATGGCCTTGCCCTCGGCCTGGTCGGCGTCGACGATCAGGATGTGCCGCCCGTCGACCAAGGCGGTGTCGAACTCCTCGACATTTAGGCCCAGTTCACGCGCCACGTCGAGCAGCACCGGCTCGCCGCGCTCGGCCAGCTCCGCGGTGTGGGCCAGCACGGCCTCCGCGTAGGGCCAGCCCAGACCCTGCTCCACGGCCTCCTCGGCGGCCTGGGCCGCGGCGAAGGAGTGCTTGTGCTTCTCCAGGGGGAAGTGGCGCAGCCGGATGTCCAGCCGGTCGCCGTAGCGGGCCCGCAGGGCCCGTACGTCGTCCAGGGCGCTGTGGCAGTCCGGGCACTGGAGTTCGCACCAGACGTCGAGGATCACGGAATCGGTCATACGGACAGTCTCCCAGCCCCCGTACCCCGCGACCCACCGACCGGGACCTGGGGAGGAGGCGGACCCGGAGATGTCCCGGAGATCGGCGCCGGGAGCTCTTGGACCTGGCCGCCGCGCCAGGGAGCGGTGCAGGATGGAGGGGGACAGACCGCCCACTCCTGGAGGACCGCATGCTCGCCGAGACCATCTGCTCCGCGGTGTCCGCGGCGGGCCTGGGCCTCGCCGCGCTGACCGCCTACCGCAAGCGCTTCCTGGCCGCCGCGCGGATCGCCGCGTACGCGCTGGTGCCCCTCGGCCTCGTGATGACGGGCGTCGTGGAGTGGGTGTCCGGGATGGTCTTCAAGCCGACCGTCTGGGCCGGCTTCGGACTGCTGGCGCTCGCCTGGCTGCTCTTCGTCACCACCCGGGCCGTCGAGCGCCGCGGCCGCGGCAAGGCGGTCGAGGGGAGCCCGGCTGCCCGGGAGGCCGTCGCCCCGGCCGCGTCCGCGCCGTCGCTCGGTGCCGGCGCCGGGTCCCGCCCGCAGGCCACCGCGCGTCAGAAGCCGCAGGCCGCTGCCGACGGGGAGGACTTCTCCGACATCGAGGCCATCCTCAAGAAGCACGGCATCTGACGCATCCGGCCCGGGGAGCCTGCGGTCCACAAGATCGGGCGAACTACCGCGCCGATCTTGGCGTGTTGGGGTACGGATGGCGGTGCGCTGCGCCATCATCGGCCCGACATGGTCGACACATCGCAGAGTGAGCCGCCGGGGCCCGTGCCGACGACTGTCCCGACTCCGGTCCCGACTCCGGTCCCGACTCCGGTCCCGACTCCGGCCCCGACGTCCGCCCCCGAGGAGCCGAAAGGCTGCCTCTTCGCGCTCTCCCAGCCACCCCTGATGATCTTCCTAGCGGTGATCGGCACCCTGCTGCTGCTCGCCGCCGTGCACGACCTCTTCCTGCTCTGACTTGCGCCGGGCCCGGTACGCCGCCACGTGCAGCCGGTTCCCGCAGGTCCGGCTGTCGCAGTAGCGCCGCGAGCGGTTCCGGGAGAGGTCCACGAAGGCGCGCCGGCAGTCCGGGGCCTCGCAGCGGCGCAGCCGTTCCGTTTCGCCGGAGACCACGATGAAGGCCAGCGCCATGCCGCCGTCGGCCGCCAGGTGGTCGCCGACCGAGGCACCGGGCGCGAAGTAGTGCACGTGCCAGTCGTAGCCGTCGTGGTCGGTCAGCTGCGGAGTGGTTCCGGCCGTCGCCACCAGCTCGTTGATCAGTACGGCCGCCGCACGGGAGTTCGGCGCGGCGAAGACCTGGGCGAACTTGCCGCGCACGGTCCGGACCCCGGCCAGGTCCCGGGCGCCGAGCTCGCCGACGTCGCTGATCGCGTACTCCTGGACGAAGCCGCGCAGCGCGCTGACGTCCGAGAGCCCGTCGGGCTGGTCCGCCTCGGCCGCAGTGTTCACCAGCGCGACGACGACGTCGAGCGCGCGACGGGTGTCGTGGGGGATCTGCACGGGGTCTCCCTCAGGGGCCGGGCCTGCGACGACGGGCCTGTGCCGCCGTGGGGGCCGACTCTAGCGGGTCCCTCCGGAAGGGGGGTGCCCACGCACACCGGCGCCGTCCGCGCGGGTGGCTTCCGCGAGAACAGCGCCGACCGTGCCGTATGGGGTTGTCCGGCCCACACCGTCGCCCCGAGTCGGACGGTGCCGGGCGGTTGTATGCCTGGCTCAGCTTTCGGCCAGGATGTGGGAGAGCTCCTTGTCGAGGTCGAAGTGCCGGTGTTCGGTCCCGGGTGGGACCGCGGCGTCCGTCCGCTTGAGGAACGACTCGAGTGCTCGGGCGGGTGCTTCGAGCAGTGCTTCTCCCTCCGGTGAGCTCAGGGCGATGCAGACGACGCCCTGACCGTGGCTGCGGGACGGCCAGACGCGGACGTCGCCGGTACCGGTGGGCCGGTGGAGACCCTCTGCGAGGAGGTCGCGGGCGAATACCCATTCGACCGTCTCCTCGGCGCCGGTGTGGAAGGTGGCGTGCACGGCGTAGGGGTCGGCCGTGTCATACCGCAGGCCCGCGGGAACAGGCAGTGAGGACTCGCTCGACACAACGAGGCGCAGGTGCAGCTCGCAGCTGACCGTGGTGTTCATAAGCGCCAGGGCCTTTCGCTCAGTGTGCGCTCGGGGATTCGCACGTCGGCGAAATCGACATGCCACCTACGGTGCCGTTGTAAACCCCTCTGACCGTTTTGCGGACCTCTGGGTCCCTCGGACGGCGGATCCAAACCACCATTCACGTGTGCTTCCGGCTCCGGTAGATTCGACCCTATGAATACGGGGAGTGACCGCGAGACCAATGAGTCCGCAGCCGGCGATTCCGGCAAGGGGGCCGAGGAAGAGGCGCTGCACGTGTCGAAGGCGCCCGCCTTCATCAAAGCGCGCCGAAGTCTGCACCTGAGCTGGCAGGTCGGCGTCTTCGTCGTCGGCCTGGCCGTCATCGGCGCCGGCGTCGCCATGCTGGTGCTGCCCGGGCCCGGCTGGGTCGCGATCTTCGCGGGCCTGGCGATCTGGGCGACCGAGTTCGCGTGGGCGCACCTCGTGCTGCGCTGGACCAAGCGCAAGGTGACCGAGGCCGCGCAGAAGGCGCTCGACCCGAAGGTCCGCCGCCGCAACATCATCCTGACCAGCGTCGGCCTCGCCGTCGCGGGCGCGCTGATCGGCTTCTACCTGTGGAAGTACGGGCTTGTCCTGCCCTGGGACATCAAGGACCAGTGATGGTCACGGACCGCCGCTGACATGCGGTAATGTTTGCGGTGCGTCCGGGCGATTAGCTCAGTGGGAGAGCACTTCGTTCACACCGAAGGGGTCACTGGTTCGAACCCAGTATCGCCCACCCGGACCAGAGGCCCGGAGACTTCACCGTCTCCGGGCCTCTGGCGTTTCCGTGCCCGCGGCAGCCCTCACGGCCTCACCGCAGCCGGCCGAGCGCGTCCCGCAGGCGCCGGGCGTCGCGCAGCCGCTTCTCGTACGTCGCCCCCACCGCCAGCAGCAGCAGGCCCGCCAGGGCCGGCGGCACCCAGCGCGGGAGCGCCCCCGCGACCTGCACCACATACGGGGCCAGCTCGTGCAGCGCCACCGCCGCCAGCACCGCCCCGCCCAGCGCGAGCGGCGCCTGGAGCCGACGCCGGGCGCCCGCCAGGGTCACCGCCAGCGCGGCCAGGCCCAGCAGCAGCGGGCGCAGCCAGTGCCCGATCCCGGTCGGGGAGCCGCCCAGGACCGCCAGCAGGCTCGGCAGCAGGGTCGCGGACAGGCCCGGGCCGTACGCCGTCCAGGACGAGGCCCCCGGATCCCGGCGCCGCCGCAGGAAGCCCACCGCAAGGGCGGGCACCGTCACCGGCAGCGTGTACGCCTCCGGGACCGTGACCCCGAAGTCGGCCAGCCGGACCCAGGTCGCCGCCACGAACAGCGCGCCCGCCGCCCAGCTCCCCGGTGCGCGCCGGTCCTCGCGCACCGCCGCCCCCGCGCAGATCACCCCGGCCAGCGCCAGGATCAGCGCCAGGGTCCCCGTCCGGCCCGCCGACAGGGCCACCGCCGACACCCCGGACGCCGCCGCAGCGATCTCGGCGGGCACCCGCACTCCGCCCAGCCGGGGCCCGAGCGCGGCCACCACGGCCGGGACGGCCAGCACCGGGAGCGCCCACCAGGCCACCGCCAGGCCCGCCGCCGCCCCCGCCGCCGCCAGGAGCGCCGTGGCGTACCCGACGGCGCACACGGCCGCCCCGGACCGGATCGACCGCGCGGCGGGCCGGTAGGCCGCCCCAGCCGCGCAGCACGCGCCCAGCGCTCCCCACACCGCGAAGGTGGCCGCCCGGCCGTCCAGCGCGCCCAGGGACACGTTCCCGGCACCGACCAGCGCACACCCGGCCGCCGCGAAACCGGCCCCGCGCGCCGTGGTGCGCAGGGCGAGGACTCCCGCCGCCGCCGTCACCGCGAGCTGAGCGGCGAACACCGCCGCCACCGGGAGTCCGAGCAGCTCCGGCGCCGTGAACAGCCCCGACCAGGCCAGGACCACCGCCGCCACCGCGGGCTCCGGCCGCGACAGCGCCCTCGACAGCCACCAGCCGGCTCCGGCCGTGATCAGCAGGATCACCGGGACCGCCGCCCCCGGCCAGTACGGCTCCGCGGCCGGGGTCGTCGCCGCCCACACCTCCTCCAGTACCCGGACGCGGGCGAGCAGGGTCGGCGCCACCGCCGACCAGCCCGCAAGCGCGGCCAGGGCGGCCACCGCCGCACCGGCCCGGGCCAGCCCGCGCCGTACCGGTGCCGGGAGGGCGCGGACCCGTACGGCCGCCAGCAGGGGCAGCGCCGCCAGCAGGTGCACCACCACCGTCCAGGCGGGATCCAGGCCCTGGCGCGCCACCCCGCCGAGGGCGACCACCGCCGCCAAGCCGCCCGCCGTCGCGGCCGCCCAGGCGCGCGGCTCCCGCCGGGCCGCCGCGATGCCGAGCGCGGCGCCCGCCAGCAGCAGCGCCCCGGGGGCGAGCGCTTCGCCCGCCGACCCCGCCGACCAGGACTCGGTCGCGCCGGTCAGCAGCGCCACCGCGCCGAGCACCGCCGCCGGGACGGCCGCCACCCGGACCCGCAGCGCGAGGGCCGCGTCCAGCGCCGCCGTCGCCAACAGCGACCAGCCGATGTCCAGCGGCCCCGCCTGCGCCGCCAGCGCGGCCAGCGGCAGCGGGAACTGCGCCGCCAGCACCGCGGCCGGCAGCGGGATCCGGACCTTGCGCAGTCCGGCGCCGTACGCGGCCCACGCCGCCGCCAGTACCGCCGCCGCCCCCGAGGCATAGGCGAGGCCGTCGGTGTGCGGCATCCCGACCGCGTAGAGCGCGTACGCGTCCAGCACCGTCAGCAGCAGGCCGACCGCAGCCACCGACTCCGCCGTCGACCGCAGACCGCGGCGCAGCAGCACCGCCGGGACGGCCAGCGCCGCCGCCGTCACCGCGGCGAGCACCGCCGAGCGCCCGGCGATCCCCAGGGAGCCCCAGCTCAGCAGCGTGAACGCCAGCGCGGCCACCGCCAGCAGGACCGCGCCCAGGGTGAGCAGCACGTTCTGCGCGCTCGGGGGCGAGGTCTCCTGCGCGGGCGCGGCGGGCCCGGGAGGCGCCCAGGCGGGAGCGACCGGCAGGCGCAGCAGCCAGTCCCGGCGGCCCAGCAAGTACAGCCGCCGGGTATCGAGTTGGACCAGCTCACGGTCGATGAGCGCCAGCTCTTCGGCCGGCGGCAGAGGCGTGTTCATAGTGCGGAGTGTGGCGCCGGTCACGCGGTCGGCACATGGGTGCGGGTACTCAGATGTGCCCTGAGTACGCCCGGTCCGGGTGAAGTGGGCATACGGGGGCCCTGGCCGGGCCAGACTGGAACCATGGACCGCAGCCGCTGGGACCGCTCGGACTGCTCGGACCGGTGGGCCCGGTGGAGCCGCTACCGCTTCCGCAGTGTGTGGCACCTCGACGCGCCGCCCGGCCGCGTCTTCGCCGAACTGGAGCAGCCGGGGGAGTACCCGCACTGGTGGCCCCAGGTCCGCCGCGTCGAAACGGTCGACGAGCGAAGCGGCACCGCGACCGTCCGCTCGGTCCTCCCGTACGCACTCCACATCACCGCCACCGAGCTCCTGCGCGACCCCGCCCACGGGATCCTGGAAGTCTCCCTCGGCGGCGATCTCGACGGCTGGGCACGGTGGACCGTACGGCCCCGGGCCGGCACCGGAGCCACCCGGACCCGCGCGCTGTACGAGCAGGAGGTCGAGGTGCGCCGGCCCCTGATGCGGCGGCTCGCGCTGCTCGGGCGGCCGGTGTTCCGGCTCAACCACACGCTGATGATGCGGGCCGGGCGGCGCGGTCTCGCGGCCCGGCTGGCCGCCGGCCCGGAAGCGGTTTGAACCAGCCCCAAGCCTTCTGTATTGTTCAGTGCGTTCCCGGGCGATTAGCTCAGCGGGAGAGCACTTCGTTCACACCGAAGGGGTCACTGGTTCGATCCCAGTATCGCCCACCGGGACAGGCCGGTCCGTCTGCTGACGGACCGGCCTTCCGCATGTGTGCCCTTCGCATGGGGGCCTTTCGCCCGTGTCACGCCGCCGTCGACAGGTCCGGGCGCAGCGGCCAGTGCGGATCCACCGGCTCCGGGGTCCCCTGGCGCGCGAACCACGCCTGGAGCCCGCGCGCCTGTGCCGCGTGCCACACCTGCTGGAGCGTGTGCAGTTCGGCCGGCGACAGCCGCTCCAGCCGCGCCGCGAACCGGCGCCCCACCGCCCGTACGAGCTCCAGCGAGGCCAGCGCGTCCGCCGCCGCGTCGTGCGCGCCCTCCAGCTCTATCCCGTAGTGCGCGCAGAGGTCGGTCAGCGTGCGGCGGCCCTTGCGGTACCGGTCCAAGTGCTTGTCCAGCACCCGCGGATCCAGCACCGTCAGCGGCCTGTTGTCCAGGTACCGCGACAGCGACGATGCCCGGTGCCGGCGCAACTCCCGGTCCAGCAGCGTCAGGTCGAACGGCGCGTTCATCACCACCACCGGCCGGCCCGCCACCTGCTGCTCCCCGAGCGCGCGGGCTATCTCCTCCACCACGGGCGCCGGCCAGCGCCCGTGGCGCTGCAGGTGCTCGTCCGTGAGGCCGTGCACTTCCGTGGCACCCGGGGGCACCGGGATGCCGGGATTGACCAGCCAGCGGGTGGCGCGGACCCGGCCGCCCGCACACTCCTGCACGATGAGCGCGGCGGACACGATCCGGTCCTGCTCGACGTCCACCCCGGTGGTCTCCGTGTCGAATGCGGCCAGCGGGCCCTCGTACCAGCGTGTCATGGCGAACTCCTCGTCCCCGGTCGGCAGATGGGGGTGCACCCGGCAGTGCTGCGCAGAACGTGCCACCCTTGCCCGCATCGGTGATACCCGTGCTGTTTGCCCCGTACGCCGTTTGCGGCGAGCCGCGTGCGGAGACAACACTCATGGGGGGCCGTACAGATGACCGGTCGTCACCCCACCCACCACCCACGGCAGAGCCCGGAAGGCATGGGGAGCCGGCCATGGCGCTCGCGCAGCCCGAACCGGGCGGGGTGCTGCAGGGGCGGACCGATCCGGGGACCGGACCGCTGCGCGGCACACTCGCCACCACCGCCTGTATGGAGACCCTCCAGGTGGGATACCTGCACGCCGTCGCCGCCGCGGCCGGCTGCTCGCTCTCCCAGCCCTTTCCGGACAACGGCATCGACTGGCACGTCAGCCACGGCGCCCCCGAGCACGTCGTCGACGACGAGGTGACCATCAAGGTGCAGCTGAAGGCGACCTACCAGATACCGCCCAGGCCGGCCGGGCCCACCTTCGGCTTCACCCTCGACAACGAGCACCTGGTGAAACTGGCCCGCACCCCCGTCGCCGTGCACAAGATCCTCGTTGTGATGCTCCTCCCGCGGGAGCGCGACGAGTGGCTCGCCGCCGGGCACGACCGGCTCGACCTGCGGCACTGCTGCTACTGGACCAATCTCGCCGGCACCCCTGTGACCGGCCGGCGCCGGACCACCGTACGGATCCCGACCGCGCGGATCTTCGACGACCGTGCGCTGTGCGAGATCATGACCCGGGTCGGGTCGGGAGGGACACCCTGATGAACTGGCACCCGCCGCACCTCGAACCGCTCTCGTCCCCGGAGCTCACGCCGGACACGCCCGACCCCGCGCAGGTCGATCCGCAGGTGCTGGGGGCGCTGCTGCACCGGCACGGGTGGCTCCGGCGCGGCGGTGCGGCCGGGCGGTACGGGCGCTGGACCCCGCCCAGCCACGCCGGGACCAGCCTGCTCGTCCCCGAGAGCCGCGGCTTCCCCGACTGCGCCGACCTGCTGGAGGAGGCGCTCACCGCGCTCTCGCGCAGTGCGCTGCCGTCCGCGCGGGAGGTGCTCTACGGGCTGAGCGTGCCGAGCGACGAGATCCGCTGGGAACGGGAGATCCCGCGGGGACCGTACGGGCTCCGGGGTGACGCGGCGTGGTCGGTGCAGGAACAGCTGCGCTCGGCCGCCCGGCAGCTGCTGCTGGCCGGGGCCCTCGCCGACCGGGCCAGGGCCGGGTACTACGGCGCCCGGCACCGGGCGCAGGCCGAACGGGCCCTGGAAGGGGTGCTGGTGGGACCGGCCCCGGGCGGGCGGCGGCTGACGGCGTTCGTACCGGTGGACGGCGGGCGGGGGACTGTGACGCGGCTGCACCAGGCGCTGCACGCGGCCCGCGAGGCCGTGGACTACCGGCGGGCCACGGGAGGCATGGAGGCCTTCGACGCCGCCGTGCAGGCCGGGGTCAGCCGGGAGCTCGCCCATGCCCTGATCGCGCTGGTGCGGGGCTCGGAGGGGGCCAGGATCGCCCTGGCCTGGGCGCCCGCGGCGGGGGTCCCGGCGGGGTGCGCGGCCCGGCCCGAGCCGGTGGAGTTCTCGCCGGGCGACCTCCCGGTGCTGCGGGAGGCCGCCGCCCGCTATACGCGGGACGAGCCGGCCGTGCCCGTCCGGATCGCGGGCGCGGTGGTCCGGATGCGCCGCTCGGCGGCGGGCGGTGGTGGCACGGTCCGGGTCCGCGTCCTGGCCGGGGCGGAGGTCCCGTACGTCCGGGCCGCGCTCGACGAGGAGGCGTACCGGGTGGCGGTGCACGCCCACCTGGCGGGACTGCCGATCCGGCTCAGCGGACGGTTGCAGCGGAGGGGCGGCTTCCGGCGGCTCGCCGCTGCCACGGACGTGACGCCCGTCCCGCTGGACGAGGTCGAGCGGGACCGGCTGATGAAGTCGCTGGACGAGGCGTTCGATCCGGCGGATGTGCTGCCGTCGGACGACTGAGCAGTAGCGGCAGATGGGGTCGAGGGTGGCCGGCGTCGGTGGTGATGCCGGCGTGGCGGGATAGCAGCCGCCCCCCATGTCGTGGTGTTCTCGCCGGCGCAAATCCTGCACGAGGAAAACGAGTTGTGATTTCGCTTCCCGAGTGCGGCACGCTCAGACCCAGGCCAGCCGTGTCCATGCCAACTGTAGGTGACGGTGCACAGGTACTCAACGATGTGTGTGGAAGGGCGGGCCTACCTGGCGGTCGCGGCCCGGCTGGGCGTGAACCGGGGCATCGTCGCCGTCGTGGGGCTCCCCGGCCCGCGTGCTGCGGATCTGGCCTCAAACGCCGGCGGGGCTGAAAGCGAAGGACGCCATGCGCAGGCCCGGGGCGGGGAAGAAGTCTTCGCCGCGGACGAAGCCCAGGCGCTCGTAGAGGCCCACCGCAGGGGCATTGGCGGCGCCTGTGGTGACCTCGACCGGGCGGTCCGGGAAGAGCTCGGTCAGCGCGTGGCGCAGCAGCAGGGAGGCGATGCCCCGGCGGAACCAGGCCGGGGCCACGCAGAGCCGGTCGATGCAGACGGCGCCGTCGGCCTCCTCCGCCCAGGCCAGGAAACCGGCGAGCTCCCCGCCCTCGGAGACGGCGCCCACCCAGTTCAGGGCATGCGCTCGCATCTCGGCGAGGCTTTCGCGCAGCGCGGGGATGCCGTCGAAGCCGATCAGCTCCGCCTCCACCGCATAGGAGTCCCGCCCGATCCGGTACACGGCGGCCGCGGTGGCCTCGTCGGCCAGGTCCAGCGGACGGATCTGCGGGCTCGGCATACGGGTCCCTCCGGGAGAGTCGGGTGGTCGGCCCACGTTACCGAGCTTCGGATGGGGCGGGGGCACTCCGGAATGTCCCCGCAGGCCGACCGAACCCATCGCCGGGCAACCAGCCGGTCCGGCTCAGGGTTCGCGAACCGAGGAGACGTCCCGGAGTGCCCCCGCGCCCCCGCCCAGCCCGCGCCTGCGGCCGGAGCCGGGGGCCGGCCCAGAGCCCCTTAGGCCGAGGCAGCTCTGAACCGAGGAGACGTCCCGGAGTGCCCCCGCGCCCCGGCCCAGCCCGCGCCTGAAGCCGGAGCCGGGGGCCGGCCCAGAGCCCCTTACTTAGGCCGAGGCGGCTCGGTTCCGGACCGCGCAGGGGCGAGGAACGCCGCCCGCCGGCCGGGCGGGCCCGGGGCCACCCGGGGCGCCGGGCGGTGCGGCCGGCCGGCCGGGGTCACCGCGGGGGCGTCCCCGGCGCCGTGGCGGCGCCGGCCCAGCCGGGCGCGGCGGGGCCGGGGTCCGGGCGCCACCGGTAACCGTTTAGCGGCTCAGCCACTCCGCTCGGTACGATTCAGGCGCGCAGTGTTCGCTCGCGCACCCCCTGAGTCAGGAGAGACCGGTGTCAGACGTCCGTGTGATCATCCAACGCGATTCCGAGCGGGACGAGCGCGTGGTGGCCACGGGCACTACGGCGGCGGAGCTGTTCGCCGGTGAGCGCACCATCGTCGCCGCGCGCATCGCGGGCGAGCTCAAGGACCTCGCGTACGAGGTGAAGGACGGCGAGACCGTCGAGCCGGTGGAGATCTCCTCCGAGGACGGCCTGAACATCCTGCGCCACTCGACCGCGCACGTCATGGCCCAGGCCGTGCAGGAGCTCTTCCCCGAGGCGAAGCTGGGCATCGGCCCGCCGGTCCAGAACGGCTTCTACTACGACTTCGACGTCGCGAAGCCCTTCACCCCCGAGGACCTCAAGGTCATCGAGAAGCGCATGCAGGAGATCCAGAAGCGGGGGCAGAAGTTCGCCCGCCGCGTGGTCACCGACGAGGCGGCGCGCGAGGAGCTCGCGGACGAGCCGTACAAGCTGGAGCTCATCGGCATCAAGGGCTCCGCGTCGACCGACGACGGCGCGAACGTCGAGGTGGGCGGCGGCGAGCTGACCATCTACGACAACCTCGACGCGAAGACCGGCGAGCTGTGCTGGAAGGACCTCTGCCGCGGCCCCCACCTGCCGACCACCCGCAACATCCCGGCCTTCAAGCTCATGCGCAACGCGGCCGCCTACTGGCGCGGCAGCGAGAAGAACCCGATGCTCCAGCGCATCTACGGCACCGCGTGGCCGTCGAAGGAGGAGCTGAAGGCGCACCTCGACTTCCTCGCCGAGGCCGAGAAGCGCGACCACCGCAAGCTCGGCAACGAGCTGGACCTCTTCTCCATCCCGGACGAGATCGGCTCCGGCCTCGCCGTCTTCCACCCCCGCGGCGGCATCATCCGCCGGGTCATGGAGGACTACTCGCGCCGCCGGCACGAGGAGGAGGGCTACGAGTTCGTCTACTCCCCGCACGCCACCAAGGGCGCCCTCTTCGAGAAGAGCGGCCACCTGGACTGGTATGCGGAGGGCATGTACCCCCCCATGCAGCTCGACGGTGGTACCGACTACTACCTCAAGCCCATGAACTGCCCGATGCACAACCTGATCTTCGACGCGCGCGGCCGCTCCTACCGCGAACTGCCGCTGCGCCTCTTCGAGTTCGGCACCGTGTACCGGTACGAGAAGTCGGGCGTCGTGCACGGCCTGACCCGCGCCCGGGGTTTCACCCAGGACGACGCGCACATCTACTGCACCCGTGAGCAGATGGCGGAGGAGCTCGACCGCACGCTCACCTTCGTGCTGAACCTGCTGCGCGACTACGGTCTGACCGACTTCTACCTGGAGCTGTCCACCAAGGACCCGGAGAAGTTCGTCGGCTCGGACGAGGTCTGGGAAGAGGCGACCGCGGTCCTCCAGCAGGTCGCCGAGAAGCAGGGCCTCCCGCTGACCCCCGACCCGGGCGGCGCGGCCTTCTACGGCCCGAAGATCTCCGTGCAGGCGCGCGACGCCATCGGCCGCACCTGGCAGATGTCGACCGTCCAGCTCGACTTCAACCTGCCGGAGCGCTTCAACCTGGAGTACACCGCGCCGGACGGCTCCCGCCAGCGGCCGGTCATGATCCACCGCGCGCTGTTCGGCTCGATCGAGCGGTTCTTCGCCGTGCTGCTGGAGCACTACGCGGGCGCCATGCCGCCGTGGCTGGCCCCGGTCCAGGCGGTCGGCATCCCGATCGGCGACGGGCACGTGGAATACCTCCAGGAGTTCGCCGCCGAGGCGAAGAAGCAGGGCCTGCGGGTCGAGGTGGACGCCTCCTCCGACCGCATGCAGAAGAAGATCAGGAACCACCAGAAGCTCAAGGTCCCGTTCATGATCATCGTCGGTGACGAGGACATGGCCGCGGGCACCGTCTCCTTCCGCTACCGCGACGGTTCGCAGGAGAACGGCATCGCCAAGGACGAGGCGCTGGCCAAGCTGGCCAAGGTCGTCGCGGACCGCGTCCAGGTCTGATCCGCGGCCGGTCCCTACGACGAGGCCCCCGGGAAGTGATCACTTCCCGGGGGCCTTCCTCGTACGGACCGGCAAGGTCATATGCTTGCCGCCATGACGACTGAGCCGGAGCAGCAGATCGGTGTGGGCACGCAGGACGCGTTCCAGCGTCTGTGGACGCCCCACCGGATGGCCTACATCCAGGGGGAGAACAAGCCGACCGGCCCGGAGGCCGGGGACGGCTGTCCCTTCTGCGGGATTCCGGAGATGTCGGACCAGGACGGCCTGATCGTCGCCCGGGGCAAGCACGTCTACGCCGTGCTCAACCTGTACCCCTACAACGGCGGTCACCTGATGGTCGTCCCGTACCGGCACGTCGCCGACTACACGGAGCTCGACGGCCCGGAGACGGCCGAGCTCGCCGACCTCACCAAGCGGGCCATGGCCGCGCTGCGCAAGGCGTCCGGGGCGCACGGCTTCAACATCGGCATGAACCAGGGCGCGGCCGCCGGCGCGGGCATCGCCGCGCACCTGCACCAGCACATCGTGCCCCGCTGGGGCGGGGACACGAACTTCATGCCGGTCGTCGGCCACACCAAGGTGCTGCCGCAACTACTCGCGGACACCCGGCAGATGCTCGCCGACGCCTGGCCCCACGACTGACCCGAACGGGACGGCCGGCTACGGACTGCCGGCTACGGGACGACGCGATGACCGCGCTATGCGGCGCGGCTCTCGCGCCAGATCCGCAGTTCTTCCTCGACGTCGAACTCCGTCAGGTTGAGGGGCGGGCCCGCCGGGGGCATGCGCAGAGCCGCACCGATCTTCTCGTTGATCTCCGTGAGGATGGCCCGCGCCTGACGCTCGGAGCGGGCCGCCCGGGCCGCCTCCCGCGCGTCCTCGGCCTCCTTGCGCAGCGCGAGCGCCGGGGGCAGGGCGGAGAACCCCTCGCGGTGCATCTTGCCCTTGATCCACCACAGCTCGTCGTACGGGGCGTCGAGCGAGGCCAGCGGCTTGCCCCAGCCCGGCAGGTTCTCGAAGTCGCCTCGGTCGGCGGCCTCCCGGATCTGCCGGTCCACCCAGGACTCGATGTCCACACCAGGCGGTTTGCGCTCGGTCATCGTTCCTCCCTCGGGGATCACCCCAGCCTACCTACGCGTCGTAGACGTCCGCCTTGCGCGGCGCCGGCTCCTGGATCAGGCCGCTCACGATCGAGGAGCGGTTCGTGAAGCGCTCCGTGTCGACGCCGTTCTCCTCCAGCACCCTGAAGGTGGCGGCGTGCACCGCGCGCAGGACCGGTGCCACGGTGCGCAGCGCGTCGTCCGCCATGAAGCGGTGGCGCCACATCGAGCCGGCCCACACGTGGCGGAGGCCGAAGGGCTCGGGCAGGACCAGTTTGCCGCCGAGGTAGTCGAGCAGCGGCGGATACCAGGTCAGCGGGGCCCGCACGGCGAGGCGTACCACCTCTTCGGCGGTCACCAGCGGCAGCGGGCGCTCCACGGTCTCCCAGAAGCGGATGCTCTTGGGCACCTCCACCACCGGGGCCGCGGACTTGGTGCTGAAGAGGGCGTGTACGGGGCCCAGGGCGTGCGCGGTGACGTCCACGCGCAGCGTCGTGTAGAGCACGGTGACCGTGACCAGCATGTTGATGACGAGCTGGCCGTCCCACAGCGGGTACTGGATGCCCAGGTAGTGCCGGTTGCCGGCGCTGAACTGCTGCTCGTTGCAGATCCGGGTGATCTCGTGGGGCTTGATCAGGAAGTTGTCGGTGTTCTCGCCGGTGGGGCGGGCCACCTCGGCGGCGCCCTCGCCGATCGGGGTGACGATCCAGTGCTGTATGGCGGCCGTCGGGAAGCCGCCGGTGTGCAGGGGGCCGCGCTCCAGCTTGCGGAGCTCGGTGTCGATCGCGCGTATGACGTCCCAGCTGCGGAAGGGGTGGATCTCGGCGATCTCGGACGTGGGCGTGAGTTCCTCGGCCATCTGCCAGCTGCCCCAGCGGGTGCCCATGCCGAGTATGCCCTTGGGGCCCGCGTAGAAGACGTGGTTGCTGCGGTTTTCCGCGGTCAGTTTGGCGAGCTGGATGCGCAGGTCCTCACGGGCCTTCTCGTCGGGGTTGCCCGGCACGGCCTCGGGGATCTTGGCCCCGATGCCGTCACCGGCCAGCAGCCCGTCCCAGCGGGCGCGCATATCGGCGGCGGTGGCCTCGCACAGGCGGCGGGCGAGCAGCCAGCCCAGGGCCGGGGCGATGACCATGCCGCGCAGGTAGAGGCCGAGGAAGCCGGTGAACGGCAGCTTGAACATCAGGACGGCCACCACGGCGGCGACGCCGACCAGGAGCGCGGTGCCGATCCAGGACGTGCGCTTGTTGGTTCCGGACGCCAGGCTCTTGCGGAGCTGGAACAGGCCCAGCCACAGGAGCAGCCCGGGCAGGAACAGCACGCCGCAGACGAGCATGATCAGGCGGAGCCTGGCGTCGCGCTCCTTGCGGATGCGGGAGGCGGCCAGGCAGTGCTCGACGACGGTCTGCGGGTCGGCGCCGAAGGACTGGATGAGCGGCTTGCGGCCGGCGCCGAGGGTACGGACCTCGACGGCACGGCAGAAGGCCTCGCCGAGGTTGGGTTCGAGGAGGGAGATCTTGCCGGGTTTGACCGTGGCCGGGTGGTTCTCGCTGTTGGCGCCGACTATTGCTTCCAGCTTGGTGTCTTTGCCGCCGTCGCGGTACGCCGCGGAGGCGAGGGCGTTGGTCGCCGCCGTCTGCCCCCCGCCCCCCTGGAGGGGAATCTGCGCTCCGGGCCTGAAGTCGAATCCGTCGTCCGCCACCGCTGCCCCCATCGCTGTGCGTTCGTGCTCTTTGGTGCGCCGACGAGCCTATCGGCGGATCTCGCCCCATGGGTCATGGGACAGGGAAATGCCGCCCACCGCAAGCAGGTTGGGTGGGCGGCCGATCCGGTGCTATGTCTACTGACTTCCCTTTCCGGCCTGTCCTCGCACCTTGTCCGCGATCTGGGGCGGCATGGGCTCGTGGCGGGCGTAGGCGCGGGCGAAGCGCCCGGTGCCGTGCGATACGGAGCGCAGCTCGATGGCGTAGCGTCCGATCTCGATCTCGGGGATCTCGGCGCGGACCCGGGTACGCCCGGGACCGGCCTGTTCGGTGCCGACGACGCGGCCGCGGCGGCCGGCGAGGTCGCTCATGACCGGGCCGACGTACTCGTCGGGGACGAGGACGGCGAGCTCGGCGACCGGTTCCAGGAGGTGGATGCGGGCGTCGGCGGCGGCCTCGCGCAGGGCCAGGGCGCCCGCGGTCTGGAAAGCGGCGTCGGAGGAGTCCACCGAGTGCGCCTTGCCGTCGAGGAGGGTGACGCGCACGTCGACCAGCGGATATCCGGCGGCGATCCCGCGGGCGGCCTGGGTCCGTACGCCCTTCTCCACGGACGGGATGAACTGGCGGGGTACGGAGCCGCCGACGACCTTGTCGACGAACTCGATGCCGCTGCCGGGCGGGAGCGGCTCGACCTCGATCTCGCAGATGGCGAACTGCCCGTGGCCGCCGGACTGTTTGACGTGCCGGCCGCGGCCGGCCGCCTTCGCGCCGAAGGTCTCGCGCAGGCTCACCTTGTGGGGGACCGGGTCGACCTGGACGCCGTAGCGGGTCCGCAGCCGCTCCAGGACGACGTCCTGGTGGGCTTCGCCGAGGCACCACAGGACGAGCTGGTGGGTGTGCGGGTTCTGCTCCAGCCGCATGGTGGGGTCCTCGGCCACGAGGCGGGACAGGCCCTGGGAGAGCTTGTCCTCGTCGGCCTTGCTGTGGGCCTCGATGGCGAGCGGGAGCAGCGGGTCGGGCATGGCCCAGGGCTCCATCAGGAGCGGGTTGTCCTTGGCGGAGAGGGTGTCGCCGGTCTCCGCCCGGGTGAGTTTGGCCACGCAGGCCAGGTCCCCGGCGATGCACCTCTCCAGGGGGCGCTGCTGTTTGCCGAAGGGCGAGGTGAGGGTGCCGATCCGCTCGTCTGCTTCGTGGAGGGAGCGGCCCTCGTGCCCGCGGTCGGCCAGGCCGTGGCCGGAGACGTGGACGGTCGCCTCGGGGCGCAGGGTGCCGGAGAAGACGCGGACCAGCGAGACGCGGCCGACGTAGGGGTCGGAGGAGGTCTTGACGACCTCGGCCACGAGCGGGCCGTCGGGATCGCAGGTGACGGCGGGGCGGGGGGAGCCGTCGGGGGCGGTGACGGTGAGGCCGGGGCGCTCCAGGGGGGTGGGGAAGCCGCCGATGATCAGTTCGAGGAGTTCCACGGTGCCCAGGCCCTGCTTGGCGCCGTCGGGGGCGGGGGCGGCCATCAGGACGGGGTGGAAGGTGCCGCGGGCCACGGCCCGCTCCAGGTCGTCGACGAGGGTCTTGAAGTCGATCTCCTCGCCGCCGAGGTAGCGGTCCATGAGGCTCTCGTCCTCGCTCTCCGCGATGATCCCCTCGATGAGGCGGGAGCGGGCGTCGGAGATGAGGGCGAGCTCGGCGTCGTCCGGGTCGCGCGCCACGCGCTCGCCGGAGCTGTATGCGTAGACGCGCCGGGACAGCAGGCCGAGCAGGCCGGTGACGGGGGCGTGCCCGTCGGGACCGGCGGGGCCGTGCAGGGGGAGGTAGAGCGGGATGACGGCGTCGGGGTCGTCGGCGCCGAAGATCTCGCCGCAGACGGTGGTCATCTGCGTGTAGTCGGCGCGGGCCGCCTCCAGGTGGGTGACGACGATGGCGCGGGGCATGCCGACGGCCTCGCACTCGTCCCAGACCATGCGGGTGGCGCCGTCGATCCCGTCCGAGGCCGAGACGACGAAAAGGGCCGCGTCCGCGGCGCGCAGACCGGCCCTGAGTTCTCCGACGAAATCGGCGTATCCGGGGGTGTCCAGGATGTTGATCTTGATTCCGCCCCATTCGAGGGGGACGAGGGAGAGCTGGACGGACCTTTCCTGCCGGTGTTCGATCTCGTCGTAGTCGGAGACGGTCCCGCCGTCCTCGACCCGGCCGGCCCGATTGACCGCTCCGGCGGTCAGGGCCAGGGCTTCGACCAGCGTGGTCTTGCCGGATCCGCTGTGGCCGACCAGCACGACATTCCGTACGGAGGAGGGGCGGTCGGCCGCCAGTGCCCTGCCGGCGGCTCCGGATTGGTGTGATGTGGCTCCCATGGTGCTCGTGCCTCCCGGTGGTGACGGAGGAAGAAACGGGGTTCTTCGAGCTTTGCACTGCTGTCACACCGCGTCCATACGTCGTACCAGGGGGCGCCCCGGGGCCGCCGGGCGGCGGTCCACGGCGTGAAGTGCGTCTTGCGTGGCGCGAACCGGTGGGTGCGCGGCATCCGGGAGGCGGCGCGCTGGCTACGATGGGCCAGCCGGTGGCCGTGGTGGCCGTGCGGCCCAGCGACCCTCCGGGAAGGCCATGCTGAACAAGTACGCGCGTGCATTCTTCACGCGTGTTCTCACGCCATTCGCCGCTTTTCTGCTCCGGCGGGGGGTGAGCCCGGACGCGGTCACCCTGATCGGCACGGCCGGAGTGGTGGCGGGAGCGCTGGTCTTCTTCCCCCGGGGCGAGTTCTTCTGGGGCACGATCACCATCACCCTCTTCGTCTTCTCCGACCTGGTGGACGGGAACATGGCCCGCCAGGCCGGCGTCTCCAGCCGGTGGGGCGCCTTCCTCGACTCCACCCTCGACCGGGTGGCGGACGCGGCGATCTTCGGCGGGCTCGCGCTCTGGTACGCGGGCTCCGGGAACGACAACGCGCTGTGCGCGGTGGCGATCTTCTGCCTGGCCAGCGGCCAGGTGGTCTCCTACACGAAGGCGCGCGGCGAATCGATCGGCCTGCCGGTGGCCGTCAACGGGCTCATCGAGCGCGCCGAGCGGCTGGTGATCTCGCTGGTCGCGGCCGGTCTGTCCGGGCTGCAGACCTTCGGGGTGCCGTCCTGGATCGGGGCGCTGCTGCCGATCGCGCTGTGGATCGTGGCGGCGGGCTCGCTCGTCACGCTGATCCAGCGGGTGGTCACCGTACGCCGTGAGTCCGCCGAGGCCGACGCCGCGGCGGCGACCGCCGAGGGCGGTGCGGCCTGATGGCGGCGGGGGACAGGACGACGGCGAAGGAGAAGCTGGTCGACGGGCTGGTCGACGGGCTGTACGGGCTCGGCTGGGCGGGAGTGAAGAAGCTCCCGGAGCCGGCGGCGGTCGCGCTGGGCCGCAAGATCGCGGACGTGGCGTGGAAGCGGCGCGGCAAGAGCGTGCTGCGGCTGGAGTCGAATCTGGCGCGCGTGGTGCCCGAGGCCGGACCGGAGCGGCTGCGTGAACTGTCCAAGGCCGGCATGCGCTCGTACATGCGGTACTGGATGGAGTCCTTCCGGCTGCCGACCATGGACCCGAAACGGTTCAGCGCGGAGGTCGAGTTCAGGGACGAGCACATCCTGCGCGAGGGCCTCGCCTCCGGACGCGGGGTGGTGGTCACCTTGCCGCACCTCGCCAACTGGGACCTCGCCGGAGCCTGGGCCATCGGCCACATCGGAGTGCCCTTCACCACCGTCGCCGAGCGGCTCAAGCCCGAGTCGCTCTACGACCGCTTCGTGGCCTACCGCGAGAGCCTGGGCATGGAGGTGCTGCCGCACAGCGGCGGCGCTGCCTTCGGCACCCTCGCCCGCCGGCTGCGCGCCGGTGGCCTGGTCTGCCTGGTCGCGGACCGGGACCTGTCGTCCTCCGGGGTCGAAGTGGACTTCTTCGGCTCCACGGCGCGGATGCCGGCCGGGCCGGCGCTGCTGGCCCAGCAGACCGGCGCGGTACTGCTCCCGGCCACCCTGCACTACGGGGACTCGCCGAAGATGTACGGCCGGATCCACCCCGAGGTGGAGGTGCCCAAGACCGGCACCCGGATCGAGAAGACCGCCGCCATGACCCAGGCGGTGGCGGACGTCTTCGCGTGGGGCATCGCCGAGCACCCGGAGGACTGGCACATGCTGCAGCGGCTGTGGCTGGACGACCTGGAGGAGCGCCCGTAGTGAAGATCGGCATCGTGTGCCCGTACTCGTGGGACGTGCCGGGCGGCGTCCAGTTCCACATCCGGGACCTGGCGGAGCACCTGATCCGCCTCGGCCACGAGGTGTCGGTCCTGGCCCCGGCCGACGACGAGACCCCGCTGCCGCCGTACGTGATCTCGGCGGGGCGGGCCGTGCCGGTCCCGTACAACGGCTCCGTCGCCCGCCTGAACTTCGGCTTCCTCTCCGCCGCGCGGGTCCGGCGCTGGCTCCACGAGGGCACCTTCGACGTGATCCACATCCACGAGCCGGCCTCGCCCTCGCTGGGGCTGCTGTCCTGCTGGGCGGCGCAGGGGCCGATCGTGGCGACCTTCCACACCTCGAACCCGCGCTCGCGCGCGATGATCGCCGCGTACCCGATCCTCCAGCCGGCGCTGGAGAAGATCAGCGCGCGGATCGCGGTGAGCGAGTACGCGCGGCGCACGCTGGTCGAGCACCTGGGCGGGGACGCCGTCGTGATCCCCAACGGCGTCGACGTCGACTTCTTCGCCAAGGCGGACCCCAATCCCTCCTGGTCGGGCCAGACCCTGGGCTTCATCGGGCGCATCGACGAGCCGCGCAAGGGCCTGCCCGTGCTGATGGCGGCCTTCCCGCGGATCGTGGAGGCCTGCCCGGACGTACGCCTCCTCGTGGCGGGCCGCGGCGACGAGGAGGAGGCGGTGGCCGCCCTGCCCGCGGAACTCCGCTCCCGGGTGGAATTCCTCGGCATGGTCTCCGACGAGGACAAGGCACGGCTGCTGCGCAGCGTCGACGTCTACGTGGCCCCGAACACGGGCGGCGAGAGCTTCGGCATCATCCTCGTCGAGGCCCTCTCGGCGGGCGCCGCGGTGCTCGCCTCCGACCTGGACGCCTTCGCGCAGGTCCTGGACCAGGGCGGGGCGGGCGACCTCTTCACGAACGAGAACGCGGACTCCCTGGCCGCCGGCGCGATCGCCCTCCTGCGCGACCCGGCCCGCCGCGCGGAACTCAGCGCCCGCGGCTCGGCCCACGTCCGCCGCTTCGACTGGTCCACGGTCGCCGCGGACATCCTGGCGGTCTACGAAACGGTCACGGACGGCGCGGCCGCGGTCGCCGCAGACGAACGCGTCCCCCTCCGCACCCGCCTGGGCTTCAGCCGGGACACCACCGGCTCCTGACCGACCCGGCCCCGGCCTTCGGTGTGTCCCGCCGAACCGGCGTGCGCCACACGGTTGTTCGACGTGGAATACGACGGGTGCACGCCTGCCGGATACGGGTAGCCTCGCCTCTGGACCGCAGAGGAACCGGGGGGATTCACCTTGTCCATCAGGCCGCGCTACCGCCGGGTTTCGGCACTGCAGCGACAGTTCTTCAACCGTGAAGGACTCCTCGCCGTGTACGACGAGGAGCTGCGCGACATTGCTGCGCGCCCCAGGATCCTCAACGTCGTCGGCAGGCGGCGGTCGAGCGCTGCCTGAGCTGAGCCCGTGAGCGGGTCCGGCTCGGAGCGGGCGCGGCCAAAAGGGTAGTGTCGCCGCCCGTGATCGAAACCCTTGTCTGGATTGCCCTGGCGCTCGGCGTCATCGGGGTCTACCTCAGTTGGACCGCCGGGCGGTTGGACCGGCTGCATTCGCGGATGGATGCCGCTCGGGCCGCGCTCGACGCCCAGTTGGTGCGGCGGGCCTCCGTCGTGGTGGAGGTGGCCACCTCCGGGGTGCTCGACCCCGCGTCGTCCCTCGTGCTGTACGAGGCCGCGCACGCCGCCCGGCAGGCCGAGGAGGAGCAGCGCGAGGTGGCGGAGAGCGAGCTGAGCCAGGCGCTGCGGGCGGTGTTCGCCGATGCCGGCCAGGTCGAGGTGCTCAAGGCCGCTCCGGGCGGGGCGCAGGCCACGGAGGAGCTGGCGGCGGCGGTGCGGCGGGTGCCGATGGCGCGCCGGTTCCACAATGACGCCGTACGGGCCGCCCGGGCCCTGCGCAGGCACCGCAAGGTCCGCTGGTTCCGGCTGGCGGGGCACGCGCCGTTCCCGCTGGCGTTCGAAATGGACGACGAGCCGCCGGCCGATCTCGCCGATCGGCCTGTCTAGGCGGGTGCGGCCGGGGCCTGTCGTGAGTCTGCCTAGGGCCGCAGGGGACAAAAGGAGAGGCCACCGGCTCCACATTGGCCCTTGTAGTGGACTGGTCCGTGGGGTTTCCTCAGTCCGGTAGTACCCGTCTTCCTTTCGAGTGAGGTCAATCCGTGAGCACGCTTCCCACCTCCCCCCAGTCCGCTGAGTCGGCCATCGGCACCTCGCGCGTCAAGCGCGGCATGGCCGAGCAGCTCAAGGGCGGCGTGATCATGGACGTGGTCAACGCCGAGCAGGCGAAGATCGCCGAGGACGCCGGCGCCGTCGCCGTCATGGCCCTCGAGCGGGTCCCGGCCGACATCCGCAAGGACGGCGGCGTGGCGCGCATGTCGGACCCGAACATGATCGAAGAGATCATCGAGGCCGTGTCCATCCCGGTCATGGCGAAGTCGCGCATCGGCCACTTCGTCGAGGCCCAGGTCCTCCAGTCCCTCGGCGTCGACTACATCGACGAGTCCGAGGTCCTGACCCCGGCCGACGAGGTCAACCACTCCGACAAGTGGGCGTTCACCACCCCCTTCGTCTGTGGCGCCACCAACCTGGGCGAGGCCCTGCGCCGCATCGCCGAGGGCGCGGCCATGATCCGCTCCAAGGGCGAGGCCGGCACCGGCAACGTCGTCGAGGCCGTCCGCCACCTGCGCCAGATCAAGAACGAGATCGCCAAGCTGCGCGGCTTCGACAACAACGAGCTGTACGCCGCCGCCAAGGAGCTGCGCGCCCCGTACGAGCTCGTCAAGGAAGTTGCCGAGCTCGGCAAGCTCCCGGTCGTGCTGTTCTCCGCCGGTGGCGTCGCCACCCCGGCCGACGCCGCCCTGATGCGCCAGCTCGGCGCCGAGGGTGTCTTCGTCGGCTCCGGCATCTTCAAGTCGGGCGACCCGGCCAAGCGCGCCGCCGCCATCGTGAAGGCCACCACCTTCTACGACGACCCGAAGATCATCGCGGACGCCTCCCGCAACCTGGGCGAGGCCATGGTCGGCATCAACTGCGACACCCTCCCCGAGGCCGAGCGCTACGCCAACCGCGGCTGGTAGTCGACGCCATGACCAACACCCTCCCCCTGCCTTCGGCGGGGGTGCCCCCAGTGATCGGTGTCCTGGCCCTCCAGGGCGATGTACGGGAGCACCTGATCGCCCTGGCCGCGGCGGACGCCGTGGCCAGGGCGGTCCGGCGCCCCGAGGAGCTCGCCGAGATCGACGCCCTCGTGATCCCCGGTGGCGAGTCCACGACCATGTCGAAGCTCGCCGTGCTGTTCGGCATGCTGGAGCCGCTGCGCGAGCGCGTGGCCGCCGGCATGCCCGTCTACGGCACCTGCGCCGGCATGATCATGCTCGCCGACAAGCTCCTGGACGGCCGTGAGGACCAGGAGACGCTCGGCGGCATCGACATGATCGTGCGCCGCAATGCCTTCGGCCGCCAGAACGAGTCCTTCGAAGCGAAGATCGATTTCGCGGGCATCGCGGACGGCCCGGTCGAGGGCGTCTTCATCCGCGCCCCCTGGGTCGAGTCGGTCGGCGCCTCCGCCCAGGTGCTCGCCACGTACGACGGACACACCGTCGCCGTGCGCCAAGGCAACGTCCTCGCGACCTCGTTCCACCCGGAGCTCACCGGCGACGACCGCGTTCACGCGTACTTCGTCGACATGGTGCGCGCGGGGCTGTAAACAGGTCCCGGTAGGATCGGGGACGAACACTGTTGGTGACGTGAAGGAGACAGGCGGATGTCCGGCCACTCTAAATGGGCTACGACGAAGCACAAGAAGGCCGTGATCGATGCCAAGCGCGGCAAGCTCTTCGCGAAGCTGATCAAGAACATCGAGGTCGCGGCCCGTATGGGCGGCGCTGACATCGACGGCAACCCGACGCTCTTCGACGCCGTTCAGAAGGCCAAGAAGAGCTCGGTCCCGAACAAGAACATCGACTCCGCGGTCAAGCGCGGCGGCGGCCTCGAGGCCGGCGGCGCCGACTACGAGACGATCATGTACGAGGGCTACGGTCCCAACGGTGTCGCGGTGCTCATCGAGTGCCTCACCGACAACCGCAACCGCGCCGCCTCCGACGTCCGCGTCGCCATGACCCGCAACGGCGGCTCGATGGCCGACCCGGGTTCGGTCTCGTACCTGTTCAACCGCAAGGGCGTCATCATCCTCCCCAAGGGCGAACTGTCCGAGGACGACGTGCTCGGCGCGGTGCTCGAGGCCGGGGCCGAAGAGGTCAACGACAACGGCGACACGTTCGAGATCATCAGCGAGGCCACCGACCTGGTCGCGGTCCGTACCGCTCTCCAGGACGCGGGCATCGACTACGACTCGGCCGACGCCAGCTTCGTTCCCTCCATGCAGGTCGAGCTGGACGAAGAGGGCGCGCGCAAGATCTTCAAGCTGATCGACGCGCTGGAGGACAGCGACGACGTGCAGAACGTCTTCGCCAACTTCGACGTCTCGGACGAGGTCATGGAGAAGGTCGACGCCTGACCGGCACCCCCCCTGCGGCCGAACCGCCGCCGCTCTCGCGGAGGTGGCTGCCCGCCGCGGGGCTGCTCCATTGATGGTTGCTGTATTCGCGGGCCGACAGGACACACCCTGTCGGCCCGCTGCTTTGTCAGTGGGGCCGGATAGCCTGCACGGACACGGACAGACGATCGAAGGCAGGGGGGATGGTGTGCGAGTTCTCGGTGTGGACCCGGGGCTGACGCGGTGTGGGGTCGGCGTCGTCGAGGGTGTTGCCGGGCGTCCCCTGACCATGCTCGGGGTGGGGGTCGTACGGACGCCCCCGGATGCGGAGTTGGGCCACCGGCTCGTCGCCATCGAGCGGGGCATCGAGGAATGGCTCGATGAGCACCGGCCCGAAGTCGTCGCCGTGGAGCGGGTGTTCAGCCAGCACAACGTCCGGACCGTGATGGGCACCGCCCAGGCCAGCGCCGTCGCCATGCTGTGTGCCGCACGGCGCGGCATACCGGTCGTCCTGCACACCCCCAGCGAGGTCAAGGCCGCCGTCAGCGGCAGCGGCCGGGCCGACAAGGCCCAGGTCGGCGCCATGGTGACCCGGCTGCTCCGGCTGGACGCACCGCCGAAACCGGCCGACGCCGCCGACGCCCTCGCGCTCGCCATCTGCCACATCTGGCGGGCCCCCGCCCAGAGCCGCCTCCAGCAGGCGGTCGCCCTGCACGCCTCGAAAGGCCGTACCCGATGATCGCCTTCGTCAGCGGCCCCGTCGCCGCGCTCGCCCCCACCCTGGCCGTGATCGAGGTCGGGGGAGTGGGCATGGCCGTACAGTGCACGCCGAACACCATCGCCGGCCTGCGGGTGGGCGAGGCCTCCAAGTTGGCGACGTCGCTGGTCGTACGGGAGGACTCGCTCACGCTGTACGGCTTCGCCGACGACGACGAGCGGCAGGTCTTCGAACTGCTCCAGACCGCGAGCGGCGTCGGGCCGAGGCTGGCGCAGGCGATGCTGGGCGTCCACCGCCCGGACGCCCTTCGCCTGGCCGTGTCCACGGGCGACGAGAAGGCGCTGATGGCGGTGCCGGGGATCGGGAAGAAGGGCGCGCAGAAGCTGCTGCTGGAGCTGAAGGACAAGCTGGGGGCTCCGCTGGGGTCCAGTGGCCTGGTGGGGGCGCAGCGGGCCGCCGCGTCGGGGCCGGCGCCGTGGACCGAGCAGCTGTCCGCCGCTCTGATCGGCCTCGGGTACGCGGCTCGGGATGCGGAGGAGGCGGTCTCGGCCGTGACGCCGCAGGCCGAGGCCGCGATCGCCGCCGGTGGCTCCGCCCCCGTCCCGCAGCTCCTGCGCGCCGCGCTCCAGTCCCTGAACCGCGCCCGCTGACGTGCGCGCGGCCCACCTTCCCGGGGCTCCTCCGCCCGGCGATCCCCGCGCCTCAAGCGCCGGCGGGGCTGGATTGGCTGGGCTCCGCCCCCGCCCGTCAGGCGCCGGTGGTCTGGAGTGGGTGCCGGTGAGTGGGCTCGTGCGGCTCAAAGCTCGGGGCTCCGCCCCGGACCCCGCGCCTCAAACGCCGGCGGGGCTGGATCGGCGGGGCTCCGCCCCTGCCCGTCAGGCGCCGCCGGGGCTGGAGTGGGTGCCGCTGGGTGGGCCCCGTGCGGCTCAAAGCTCGGGGCTCCGCCCCGGACTCCGCGCCTCGAACGCCGGCGAGGCTGGATCGGCGGAGCTCCGCCCCGCGCCTCGAACGCAGGCGAGGCGCCCGGCGGGGGTGGCCCGGGCGGAAGGATTCGGGCCGGGCAGAATCCAGCCCCGCCGGCGTTTGAGGCGCGGGTCCGGGCAGCGCCCGGGAGTGCACCCGCAGGGATCGACCACCCGCACCACCACCGAGAAGGCAGACTGACACCGTGAACTGGGACGACGACGACACCGAGGCCACCGCCGAAGGCGACCGTATCGTCGCGGCGGCAGCCGATGGGGAGGACACCGCCGTCGAGGCGGCGCTGCGCCCCAAGGACCTCGGCGAGTTCGTCGGGCAGGAGAAGGTCCGCCAGCAGCTGGACCTCGTCCTGAAGGCGGCCCGCCAGCGCGGCGCCACCGCCGACCACGTCCTGCTCTCCGGCGCGCCCGGCCTCGGCAAGACGACACTGTCGATGATCATCGCGGCCGAGATGGGCGCGCCCATCAGGATCACCTCCGGCCCCGCCATCCAGCACGCCGGAGACCTCGCCGCCATCCTCTCCTCCCTCCAGGAGGGCGAGGTGCTCTTCCTGGACGAGATCCACCGCATGTCCCGGCCCGCCGAGGAGATGCTCTACATGGCCATGGAGGACTTCCGCGTCGATGTGATCGTCGGCAAGGGCCCGGGCGCGACCGCCATCCCGCTGGAGCTGCCGCCCTTCACCCTCGTCGGGGCGACGACACGGGCCGGCCTGCTGCCGCCCCCGCTCCGCGACCGGTTCGGGTTCACGGGGCACATGGAGTTCTACGCCCCCGAGGAGCTGGAGCGCGTCATCCACCGCTCCGCCCGCCTCCTCGACGTCGAGATCGACACCGCAGGCGCCGCCGAGATCGCCGGCCGCTCCCGCGGCACCCCGCGCATCGCCAACCGCCTGCTGCGCCGCGTCCGCGACTACGCGCAGGTCCGGGCCGACGGCGTGATCAACCGCGAGGTGGCCGGTACCGCCCTCCAGGTGTACGAGGTGGACGCGCGCGGGCTCGACCGGCTGGACCGGGCCGTGCTGGAGGCGCTGCTCAAGCTCTTCGGCGGCGGCCCCGTCGGGCTGTCCACGCTCGCCGTCGCCGTCGGCGAGGAACGGGAGACCGTGGAGGAGGTGGCGGAGCCCTTCCTGGTCCGCGAGGGCCTGCTCGCGCGTACCCCCAGGGGGCGCGTCGCGACGCCCGCGGCATGGGCTCACCTGGGACTCGTACCGCCCCGGCAGCACGGGAGCGGATCAAGCGGACAACAGGGCTTGTTCGGGGCCTGACGGCGCGGAGGTTCGCGCACCCAGGAACTGCGATGCCATGCTGGGCGTTGTTCCATCGGTGCGGACTCGCCTAGACTCCGCCGATGCCGACCCTTCGGGTCGGCGTGCCCACCCCCGTAGAAAAAGGCCGTCTCCCGTGCGGTCGTGCGAAGGATCTCCGTCCCGTGAATCTCGTGACATTCCTCCCGTTCATCGTGCTCATCGGGGCGATGATCCTGATGACCCGCTCCGCCAAGAAGAAGCAGCAGGCGGCCGCGCAGATGCGCGACCACATGACGCCCGGTACCGGGGTCCGCACCATCGGCGGCATGTACGCCACGGTGAAGGAGATCGGCGACGACACCGTCACCCTTGAGGTGGCCCCCGGCGTCCACGCGGTCTACGCGAAGAACGCCATCGGCGCCGTCCTCGAGGACGCGGAGTACAACCGCATCGTCCACGGCATCGCCGACGAGCCGGATACCGACACGCCGGTCGTCCCCGACGACGCGTCCTCCCTGACCGAGACTCCGAAGACGGACCTCACGAAGGACGAGGACGAGGCTCCCAAGCTCGACCTGGGCAAGAAGGCCGAAGCGCCCGAGGACGAGGCGCCCAAGGGCGACGAGCCCAAGGGCGACGAGCCGAAGGACGGCAAGGCCGACGGCGAGGCCGGCGCCAAGTAGCGCGCGGCCGGGGACCGCGAAGCGCCCGACCGGCGGCTTTCGCGCTCCCCGCCAGTGACACTTCTGCGGGGGGCAGGGGTCCCCACCACACATTTCGTGGCCGTCCGCGCGCTGACCCGGCGCGGGGCGGTTGGACAGGGAGAAACGACAAGGTGGCAGCACCGAACAAGGGCCGGCGGCCCGCGGGGGCCCAGGGGAGGCCGGGGCGCGCCCTGGCGGTCATCCTGATCGCGATGGTGGCGCTCACCGCGGGGATGTTCCTCTCCAAGCAGACGACTCCCCGGCTGGGCATCGACCTCGCCGGCGGCACGAGCATCACGCTCAAGGCCAAGAGCGAGCCGGGCAAGCCCGACGCGGTCAACCCGACGAACATGAACACGGCGGTCGGCATCATCGAGCGCCGCGTCAACGGGCTCGGCGTGTCCGAGGCCGAGGTTCAGACGCAGGGCAAAGACCACATCATCGTGAACATCCCCAAGGGGACGAACGAGCAGCAGGCGCGCGAGCAGGTCGGCACCACCGCCCAGCTGTACTTCCGCCCGGTCCTCGCCTTCGCGGACGGCTCCCCGGCCGCCCCGGAGGGCACCCAGAGCCCGAGCCCCTCCGCGAGCGGCTCCGGCGCCCCCAAGGCCCAGGACGGCAAGACGCCGTCGGCCACCCCGTCGTCCAGCGCCACTTCCCAGGGCCGTGCGCTCAGCGAGGCCCTCAAGGCCCCGAGCGCCCCCACTCCCACGCCCTCGGCGAGCGAGTCGAAGAAGGCAGACGACAACAAGGCCGCCCCGTCCCCGTCCGCGTCGACGCCCCCGTCGGCCGACGAGGCCGCCGCGGCCGACCTGCAGGCGAAGTTCGCGGCACTGAACTGCGCCGACGAGGCGCAGCGCGCCGCCGCCGGCAAGGGCGCCAAGCCCGAGGACCCGATGCTCGCCTGTGGCAAGCGCGGCACCGCGTGGGGCAAGTGGATCCTCGGCCCGGCCCAGGTCAACGGCCAGGACGTGAAGGACGCCAAGGGGGTCATCGACCCCCAGCGCGGTGCCTGGATCGTCACGATGCAGTTCACCGACAAGGGCGCCGACAAGTTCGCCAAGATCACCGGTGAGCTGGCCACCAAGCAGATGCCGCAGAACCAGTTCGCGATCGTGCTCGACGGCGAGGTCATCTCCGACCCGTCCGTGAGCCAGGCGCTGACCGGCGGCAACGCCGAGATCTCCGGCGGCTTCACCCAGCAGTCCGCCCAGGACCTGGGCAACATGCTCTCGTACGGCGCCCTGCCGCTCTCCTTCAGCGAGGACAGCGTCACCACCGTCACGGCCGCGCTCGGCGGCGAGCAGCTGAAGGCCGGCCTGATCGCCGGTGCCATCGGCCTGCTGCTCGTGGTGATCTACCTGCTGGTATACTACCGGGGCCTGGCGTTCGTCGCCATCATCAGCCTCCTGGTCTCCGCGGTCCTCACCTACACGATCATGGCGCTGCTCGGGAAGGGCATCGGCTTCGCGCTGAACCTGCCCGCCGTCTGCGGTGCGATCGTGGCGATCGGCATCACGGCGGACTCGTTCATCGTGTACTTCGAACGCATCCGGGACGAGATCCGCGAGGGCCGCACCCTGCGTCCGGCCGTCGAGCGTGCCTGGCCGCGAGCCCGGCGCACCATCCTGGTCTCCGACTTCGTGTCGTTCCTGGCGGCCGCGGTGCTGTTCATCGTCACCGTCGGCAAGGTGCAGGGCTTCGCCTTCACCCTGGGGCTCACCACCCTGCTCGACGTGGTCGTGGTGTTCCTCTTCACCAAGCCGATCATGACGCTGCTGGCGCGTACGAAGTTCTTCGCGAGCGGTCACCCGTGGTCCGGGCTGGACCCGAAGCGGCTCGGCGCCAAGCCGCCGCTGCGCCGGTCCCGCCGCACCGGCTCCGCCCCCGTCCCCGTCGACGCAAAGGAGGCGTGAGAGATGTCGAAGCTGGGAGCTCTCGGCGCCAAGCTGTACCGCGGTGAGGTCGGCTACGACTTCGTCGGCAAGCGCTTTCTCTGGTACGGCGTTTCCATCCTGATCACCATCACGGCGATCGTGGCCCTGGCCGTTCAGGGCCTCAACATGGGCATCGAGTTCAAGGGCGGTGCCGTCTTCACCACCCCGAAGACGGCCGTCTCCGTCGCCAAGGCGACCGAGGACGCGGAGAAGGCCTCGGGCCACGACGCGATCGTCCAGGAGCTCGGCACCGGCGGCCTGCGGATCCAGATCTCCGGTCTGGACACCGACTCCGCCGCCGACGTGAAGAAGCAGCTGGCCGCGGACCTCAAGGTCACCGAGGCCGACATCAACGCGGACCTGGTCGGCCCCAGCTGGGGCGAGCAGATCGCGAACAAGGCCTGGACCGGCCTCGGTGTCTTCATGGTCCTCGTGGTGATCTACCTCGCCATCGCCTTCGAATGGCGGATGGCGGTCGCGGCACTGATCGCCCTGGTCCACGACCTCACGATCACCGTCGGCGTGTACGCGCTCGTCGGGTTCGAGGTCACCCCGGGCACGGTCATCGGTCTGCTGACGATCCTCGGTTACTCCCTCTACGACACCGTCGTCGTCTTCGACGGTCTGAAGGAGGGCTCGAAGGACATCACCAAGCAGACCCGCTGGACGTACAGCGAGATCGCCAACCGCAGCATCAACGGCACCCTGGTCCGCTCGATCAACACCACGGTCGTGGCGCTGCTCCCGGTCGGGGCCCTGCTGTTCATCGGCGGCGGCTTCCTGGGCGCCGGCATGCTGAACGACATCTCGCTGTCGCTGTTCGTCGGCCTGGCGGCCGGTGCGTACTCCTCGATCTTCATCGCGACCCCGCTGGTCGTGGACTTCAAGGAGCGCGAGCCGGCGATGAAGGCGCTGAAGAAGCGGGTGCTCGCCAAGCGGGCGGCCGCGGCGGCGAAGGGCGAGTCCCCGGACGACGGCTACGAGGCCGGCGCCGAGGGCGAGCCGCAGGTCGCGGCGCAGGCCCGGCCGGGGCGGCGCCGGTGAGCGAGCTCCTGTCCGAGGACGTACGGGCGCTGCTGCTCAGCCGGATCAAGGACGTGGCGGACTACCCGCAGCCGGGCGTGATGTTCAAGGACATCACCCCGCTGCTGGCGGACCCGAAGGCGTTCGCCGCGCTGACGCAGACGCTGGTGGAGCTGGCCGTGCGGTACGGCGCGACGAAGATCGTCGGGCTGGAGGCGCGGGGATTCATCCTCGCGGCTCCGGTGGCCGTGCAGGCCGGGGTCGGCTTCGTGCCGGTCCGCAAGGCCGGGAAGCTGCCGGGGGCGACGCTGGCGCAGTCCTACGCGCTGGAGTACGGGACGGCGGAGATCGAGGTCCACGCCGAGGACCTGTCGGCCGGTGACCGGGTCATGGTCATCGACGACGTCCTGGCCACCGGCGGCACCGCCGAAGCCTCGCTCTCGCTCATCCGGCGGGCCGGGGCCGAGGTCGCCGGGGTGGCGGTCCTGATGGAGCTGTCGTTCCTCCCGGGCCGGGCCAAGCTGGGCGCCGCGCTGGGCGGGGCCCCGCTGGACGCGCTGATCGTGGTCTGACCCTTCGCCTGACGGGCGGCGGGCATCCGGGTTTCCCCGGGTGCCCGCCGTTTTCGTGTGCGGCGGGGGCACCCGGGGCCGGCCCCCGGACCGCCCGGGCGCCGGCGGGCCCGGATTGGCGCAGGCTCGGGGAACGGGCGAACGGAAGGCTCGCTACCATGGTTTATCCGGACCTGACCGGGGCTCCGGATCCTCCCCCGGACTGGACTCCGTCCGGGGGGACCCCCAGAGGAGCGCTCTTGCCAGACGAGGTCCAGCCACTCTCCGCCGCGCAGCCCGACCCGCAGGCCGAGCAGGTCGCGACGCCCGCCGCCACGCCCCCGCCCGCCCCGCCGGTCAAGCCCGCGGTGGCGAAATCGGCCGGGTCCTCCAACCGGGTGCGCGCCCGTCTCGCCCGTCTGGGCGGACAGCGCTCCAACCCGTACAACCCGGTACTGGAGCCCCTCCTCCGCATAGTCCGCAGCAACGACCCGAAGATCGAGACGTCGACGCTGCGCCAGCTGGAGCAGGCCTACCAGGTGGCCGAGCGCTGGCACCGCGGCCAGAAGCGCAAGAGCGGCGACCCGTACATCACCCACCCGCTCGCGGTGACCACCATCCTCGCCGAGCTCGGCATGGACCCCGCCACCCTGATGGCCGGTCTGCTGCACGACACCGTCGAGGACACCGAGTACGGCCTCGAAGACCTGCGCCGCGACTTCGGCGACGCGGTGGCCCTCCTCGTCGACGGCGTCACCAAGCTCGACCGGGTCAAGTTCGGCGAGGCCGCCCAGGCCGAGACCGTCCGCAAGATGGTCGTGGCGATGGCCAAGGACCCGCGCGTCCTGGTCATCAAGCTCGCCGACCGCCTGCACAACATGCGCACCATGCGGTACCTCAAGCGGGAGAAGCAGGAGAAGAAGGCCCGCGAGACCCTCGAGATCTATGCTCCGCTGGCACACCGCCTGGGCATGAACACGATCAAGTGGGAGCTCGAAGACCTCGCCTTCGCGATCCTCTACCCCAAGATGTACGACGAGATCGTCCGCCTGGTCGCCGAGCGGGCGCCCAAGCGCGACGAGTACCTCGCCGTCGTCACCGACGAGGTGCAGACCGACCTGCGGGCCGCCCGGATCAAGGCCACCGTCACCGGCAGACCCAAGCACTACTACAGCGTCTACCAGAAGATGATCGTCCGCGGCCGTGACTTCGCGGAGATCTACGACTTGGTGGGCATCCGCGTCCTCGTCGACACCGTACGGGACTGCTACGCCGCCCTCGGCACCGTGCACGCGCGATGGAATCCGGTCCCCGGCCGGTTCAAGGACTACATCGCGATGCCCAAGTTCAACATGTACCAGTCGCTCCACACGACGGTCATCGGGCCCAGCGGCAAGCCCGTCGAGCTGCAGATCCGCACCTTCGACATGCACCGCCGCGCCGAGTACGGCATCGCCGCGCACTGGAAGTACAAGCAGCAGACCGTCGCGGGCACTTCGAAGGTCCGCACCGACGTGCCGCAGACCGCCAAGGGCAGCGCCGGCCACGACACGGTCAACGACATGGCGTGGCTGCGCCAGCTGCTGGACTGGCAGAAGGAGACCGAGGACCCGGGCGAGTTCCTCGACTCGCTGCGCTTCGACCTCTCCCGCAACGAGGTCTTCGTCTTCACGCCCAAGGGCGACGTCATAGCGCTGCCCGCGGGCGCCACGCCCGTCGACTTCGCGTACGCCGTCCACACCGAGGTCGGCCACCGGACGATAGGGGCCAGGGTCAACGGCCGCCTCGTCCCGCTGGAGTCCACGCTCGACAACGGCGACCTGGTCGAGGTCTTCACCTCCAAGGCCGAGGGCGCCGGCCCCTCACGTGACTGGCTCGGCTTCGTCAAGTCCCCGCGGGCCCGCAACAAGATCCGCGCCTGGTTCTCCAAGGAGCGCCGCGACGAGGCCATCGAGCACGGCAAGGACGCCATCGCCCGGGCCATGCGCAAGCAGAACCTGCCGATCCAGCGCATCCTCACCGGCGACTCGCTCGTCACCCTCGCGCACGAGATGCGCTACCCCGACATCTCCTCGCTGTACGCGGCGATCGGCGAGGGCCACGTGGCCGCGCAGGGCGTCGTACAGAAGCTGGTGCAGGCCCTCGGCGGCGAGGACGCGGCCAACGAGGACATGGAGGAGAGCATTCCGCCGGCGCGCGGCCGCAGCAAGCGGCGCGCCAACGCCGACCCGGGTGTGGTCGTCAAGGGCGTCGACGACGTGTGGGTCAAGCTGGCCCGCTGCTGCACCCCGGTACCGGGCGACCCGATCATCGGATTCGTCACGCGCGGCAGCGGCGTATCGGTTCACCGCGCGGACTGCGTCAACGTGGACTCCCTCTCCCAGCAGCCCGAACGGATGCTGGAGGTCGAGTGGGCCCCCACCCAGTCCTCGGTCTTCCTCGTCGCCATCCAGGTCGAGGCCCTGGACCGGTCCCGGCTGCTGTCGGACGTCACCCGGGTCCTCTCCGACCAGCACGTCAACATCCTCTCGGCGGCCGTCCAGACCTCCCGAGACCGCGTGGCGACCTCACGCTTCACCTTCGAGATGGGCGACCCCAAGCACCTGGGGCACGTCCTGAAGGCCGTTCGGGGTGTGGAGGGCGTCTACGACGTCTACCGTGTGACATCTGCAAGGAGGCCCTGACCAAGGCCTGACCGCCGCTCTCTGACGCCACCCCGGGGGACACGTGGCCGGAAACGACATATTCCCCCCGGGGCTCGCCCGGCGCTACCGTCCGATCGACGTGCTCGGACGGGGCGGAATGGGCGTGGTGTTCGCGGCGGAGGACACCCGCCTGCGGCGCCGGGTGGCGGTGAAGGTCCTGTCGGCGGTCGGCGCGAGTCTTCCGCACGAAATGCAGCGGAGGTTCGTCGCCGAAGCCATCGCGCTGGCGCGGATCCGCCACCGGGGCGTCGTGGGCATCCACGACTCCGGGTTCGACACCCTCAGCGGCACGCCGTACCTGGTGATGGAGATGCTCGACGGGGCCGATCTCTCGGTCCTCGGCGCCGCGGGCGCGCTGTCCGTCTCCGCGGCCTGCTGGATCGCTGCCGAGACCCTCGACGCCCTGGACGCCGCCCACAAGAGCGGGGTGCTGCACCGCGACGTGAAGCCCGGCAACATCCGGGTGAGCCGGACGGGCCATGTGGTCCTGTACGACTTCGGACTCGCCGTGGTGACCGAGCAGCCCCGCAGCACCAGGGGCGACGACCGGCTGATCGGCACCCCGCAGTACATGGCGCCCGAGCGGATCGAGGGACTGGCGCCGGTGGAGGCCACCGACCTCTACGGGGTCGGAGCCTGTATGCACTTCATGCTCACCGGCCGGCCCCCCTTCGAGAGCGACCCGGAGGAATTCGGCGCCCTCGTCCTGCGGGCCGCCAAGGGAGTTCCCTCGCTTCGGAACCGGGGACTGGACCACCTCCCGGCCGGCCTGGTCGAGGCGGTGGACGCGCTCTGCGCCCGGGACTTCCGCGAGCGGCCGACGGACGCGGTCGCCGCCGCGGCGCTGTTGCGGCGCTGGGCGGACGGCGGCAGAGAACGGGTCGAACAGCTCATCAGCCGGCACCTGCTGCACCGGACACCCGAGTTGCCGCACCCGGCGGAGCTGCCCGAGTACGACTGGAACCAGGTCGACGTCACGGACGCCGGCGCACGCCGGACGCCTGACGCGCGCTCCCGGGCGGGACTTCTTCCGGCGCCGGACGAGGACCCGTGGGAGCGCACCCTCGGGCGCCTCCCGGCGACGGCCCCGGCCCCGGTCACGCTCAGCGAGGTCACCCGCAAGCTCGTTCACAGCCGCCTGACCGAGAGCAGCGCCCTGTCCCGCCAGCGGGAGGCGGTCGGCCTGGTCCTGCGGGGCGAGCTCCAGGAAGCCGCCCAACTGCTCTCCGGCGTCACCCGGTTCTGTGAGGAGACCTTGGGCCCGGCCCATCCGACCACGCTCGCCTGCCAGTACTGGCAGGCTGTGTGCCTGGCCCGGCTCGGGAACGCGAAGAAGGCGCTGGAGCTGTTCGCGCGGGTCAGCGCACACCACGGACACGGGAGGGGTACGGCGGATGCGTGACTACGAGCTACAGGTGGATCCGTACAGACCGGGACTGGGAGCGGAGAGCGAACTGCGGTCGCTGCTCCTCTGGTTGGGCGAGGACGAGACGCTGCGCCGCGAGGCACGCGGACGGATCCGCAGCAGCGCGGCGCCCCCGGCAGCGGAGGGCACGCCCATGGGGTCGCCCGGTTTCGACCTCCTCCAATTAGCCGTCGCCAGCGGCCTGTCCACCGGGTCCCTGGTCGTCTCCGTCCTCCAGTGGCAGGCGTCGCGCCGCCGGGCTCCCGCCCTCACCGTGCGCCGGGGCCCGTACGAGGTCACCCTCACCGGCGAGGAGGCGGACGACCCAGAGACCCTGCGCCGCATCGTCGCGGTGCTGGAGAACGGAAGCGGGGACGCGGACGGGGACCATGACGGGACTGCCTGACCCGGCGGCCTCGCGGGCGGTCCTCATCGGCAGCGCCGGATACCGGCACCTGGCAGCCCTCCCGGCCGTCGAGACCAATGTGAAGGACCTGGCCGCCGAGCTGTGCGACGCGACCATCTGGGGACTGCCCGAGCAGCACTGCACGCTCGTACTCGATCCCCAGTACCCCGCCGAGCTGCTCGACCCGGTCCACCGCGCGGGGGAGGAGGCCACCGACACGCTGCTGGTCTACTACGCCGGGCACGGCATGCGGGACGCGGCGACGGCCGACCTGTACCTCGCCCTCCAAGGCTCCCGCGAGCACATCGGCTACACCGCCGTCGCCTACCAGCACCTGCGGTCCGCCCTGCGCGACTCCCAGGCCCGGCGCAAGGTGGTGATCCTCGACTGCTGCTTCAGCGGCCGCGCCGCCAGCACCCTCGCCGGCGGGGAGGACGCCCTCGCCACGCAGGCCGCCGTCGAAGGCGCGTACGTCCTGACCGCCTCCCCGCGCGACCGGGTGGCCCTCGCCCCCGACGGCGAACGGCACACCGCGTTCACCGGCGAGCTGCTGACCATCCTGCGCGACGGGATCCACGAGGGACCCGAACTGATCGACCTGGACACCCTCTGCCGCACCATGGAGAACCGGCTGCGCGGCAAGAACCGCCCCCTGCCCCAGCACGCCCAGGAAATGGGCGTGGGCAGGCTGCAGCTCGTACGCAACCGGGCACGCGCCGCGCGCGGCACTCCGGCCGGTCCCGTCCTGCCCGCCGACGTCCGCTCCGCCATGGTCGTCGCCGGGCTCGGGCTCGCCCGCACGCTGCGCTCCGCGGGCCGCACCCGCGACGCGCTGCCCGTGCTGCGCCTCGCACTCCAGGAACGGGCGCCCGACGGGGAGGGAGACCTGCTCGCCGTGCAGCTCGAACTCTCCGACATGCTGGAGGAGACCGGACAGACCCGCGAGGCCATCGAGGTGCTGGAACAGGCCTTCCAGCAGGTGCACCGGTTCTACGGGCCCGAGGCCGTCCAGGTGTGCCGCCGGCTGGCCGCGCTGCTCCAGGAGTCCGGCAACCACATCCAGGCGTGCGAGGTCCTCGAACACGCGCTGGACCTGCTCCAGGACGGCAGCCGGGCGCTCCCGTGACGCGAAAACGGGCGGGCACCACCGGAAAGCCGGTGGTACCCGCCCGCACGCCGTCCGGGTGCACCCTGAGCGGCGAAGCCGCCCTGGCCTCAGCGGCCTCAGCGGCCTCAGCGGCCTCAGCGGCCTCAGCGGCCTCAGCCGCTCCGGCCGCTCCCGCCTCAGCGGTCTCAGCCGCTCCCGTCTCAGCCGCCGAACTCCTCCAGGCCCTTCAGCGCCTGGTCCAGCAGGGCCTGGCGGCCCTCCAGCTCACGCGCCAGCTTGTCGGCCTTCGCGTTGTTGCCCGCCGCGCGCGCCGCGTCGATCTGCTCGCGCAGCTTGTCGACCGCCGCCTGGAGCTGGCCCGTCAGACCGGCCGCGCGCGCCCGCGCCTCCGGGTTCGTACGGCGCCACTCGCCCTCCTCGGCCTCCTGCAGGGCCCGCTCCACCGCGTGCATCCGGCCCTCGACCTTCGGCCGGGCGTCCCGCGGCACGTGGCCGATGGCCTCCCAGCGCTCGTTGAGGGAGCGGAACGCGGCACGGGCGGCCTTCAGGTCCGTGATCGGGACGAGCTTCTCGGCCTCCTCGGCCAGCTCCTCCTTCAGCTTCAGGTTCTCCACCTGCTCGGCGTCGCGCTCCGCGAAGACCTCGCTGCGGGCCGCGAAGAACACGTCCTGCGCACCGCGGAAACGGTTCCACAGATCGTCCTCGGCCTCGCGCTGCGCCCGGCCCGCCGCCTTCCAGTCCGCCATCAGCTCGCGGTAGCGGGCGGCCGTCGGACCCCAGTCGGTCGACTTCGACAGCGACTCGGCCTCCGCGACCAGGTTCTCCTTCACCTTGCGGGCGTCCTCGCGCTGCGCGTCCAGCGAGGCGAAGTGCGCCTTGCGGCGCTTGGAGAAGGCCGAGCGGGCGTGGGAGAAGCGGTGCCACAGCTCGTCGTCCGACTTGCGGTCCAGCCGGGGCAGACCCTTCCAGATGTCCACCAGGGCACGCAGCCGCTCGCCGGCGCTGCGCCACTGGTCGCTCTGCGCCAGCTGCTCGGCCTCGACGACCAGCGCGTCCTTGGCCGCGCGGGCCTCGTCCGTCTGCTTCGCCTTCTGGGCCTTGCGCTCCTCGCGCCGCGACTCCACGGTCTGGACCAGCTTGTCCAGCCGCACGCGCAGTGCGTCGAGGTCGCCCACGGCATGGTGCTCGTCGACCTGCGTACGCAGGTGGGCGATCGCCGTCTGCGCGTCCTTGGCGGACAGATCGGTGGTCCGCACCCGCTTTTCGAGGAGGCCGATCTCGACCACCAGGCCCTCGTACTTGCGCTCGAAATAGGCCAGGGCCTCCTCAGGGGTGCCCGCCTGCCACGAGCCGACGACCTTCTCGCCATCGGCAGTACGCACGTACACGGTGCCCGTCTCGTCGACTCGGCCCCACGGGTCGCTGCTCACAGCGCCTCCTCCACCTGATGCCTGCGAGGGGTTCACCCCCTGGGCATCGTCCACAGTTTCCCGGGGCGGGCAGCGCCCGCCCTCCACAACGCCAACATAGGCGACCGCCGGGCCGGCTGTCCGCATCCCGCACGACGGAATATCGCCGCACGGGCGGGTGGCCGGCCGGGCCCGGGGGCCGCCTGCCCTTCCCGTCAGTTCTGCGTGACGGTGCCCTTCTCGATCTTGACCTCGGTCTTCGGGGCCCCGTCCTGGCCGCCGTCGGCCGTTCCGGCCTTGGCGACGTCCTCCAGGACCTTCAGGCCGGCCGCGTCGATCTTGCCGAACGGCGTGTACGAGGGGGCCAGCGGGCTGTCCTTGTAGACGAGGAAGAACTGGCTGCCGCCCGAGCCCGGCTGGCCGGTGTTGGCCATCGCCACCGTGCCCGCCGGGTAGACGACCTGCCCCTGCTCGTTCGGCTTGCCCAGCGAGTCCAAGTTCTCGTCCGCGATGGTGTAGCCGGGGCCGCCCATGCCGGTGCCCTCGGGGTCGCCGCACTGGAGGACGTGGATCCCGCCGGTCGTCAGGCGGTGGCACTTCGTGTTGTCGAAGAACTTCTTGTCGGCGAGCGACTTGAAGGAGTTCACCGTCTGCGGGGTCTTCGCCGCGTCCATCGCGAAGCTGATGTCGCCCGCGCTGGTCTTCAGGGCGAAGGTGTACTTCGCCTTCTGGTCGATGGCCATCTCCGGCGACGGGGACTGCTTGGGCGTGGGCGAGGCCGACGGGCTCGCGGCCGGGTCCGCCGCCTGGTCCTTCTTGTCCTTGTCGAAGACGCCGCCCACGATGAGGCCGACCAGCGTCGCCACGACCACGGCCACCGCCGCACCGATCACCGCCATGCGCCGGCGGGCCTTCCGGCGGGCCTCCTCACGGCGCTTCTGCTGCCGCTCGTACTTCTCCCTGGCGAGCTGTCGCCGTCGCTGATCGCTCGTGACCACCGGGTCGTCTCCTTGTGCGTGTCTGATACCGCTGTCCGGGCTGGGTTAGGCCGTACCGTATATGGGTTCGCTGTGTAATGAGCGGCGCCGGTAGGCTCTGAGCAGCAGCATTCCGATCTGCAGCCTCCCGCCGGACGACGATTGAGGACGAACGTGCTGATTGCCGGGTTCCCCGCTGGGGCTTGGGGTACCAACTGTTACGTGGTCGCCCCCGCCGCCGGCGAGGAGTGCGTCATCATCGACCCGGGCCACCAGGCCGTCCAGGGTGTCGAGGAGACGCTGAAGAAGCACCGGCTCAAGCCCGTCGCGGTCGTCCTGACCCATGGCCACCTCGATCATGTGGCCTCGGTCGTCCCGGTGTGCGGAGCACACGGCGTACCGGCCTGGATCCACCCCGAGGACCGCTACATGATGAGCGACCCGGAGAAGGCGCTGGGCCGCTCCATCGGGATGCCGCTCATGGGCGAGCTCACCGTGGGCGAACCGGACGACGTCCGCGAGCTGACCGACGGCGCCGCCCTGAAGCTGGCCGGCATGGACTTCTCCGTCGCGCACGCCCCGGGCCATACAAAGGGGTCGGTGACCTTCCGGATGCCTGAGCTGGCGGACGTCCCGCCGGTCTTCTTCTCGGGTGACCTGCTCTTCGCCGGCTCCATCGGACGCACCGACCTGCCCGGCGGCTCCCACGCCGAGATCCTCGAGTCGCTGGCCCGCGTGTGCCTGCCGCTCGACGACTCGACCGTGGTGCTGTCCGGCCACGGTCCCCAGACCACCATCGGCCGCGAGCGCGCGACCAACCCGTACCTGCGGGAGGTCGCCGCCGGGCTGGGAGACGGCACCGCCGCTCCACGACGAGGAATGTGACGAGAGTTTCGTGAGCACCTTCAAGGCCCCCAAGGGCACGTACGACCTGATCCCGCCCTACTCGGCCAAGTACCTGGCGGTCCGCGAGGCGATCTCCGGCCCGCTGCGGAAGTCCGGCTACGGATACGTCGAAACGCCCGGCTTCGAGGACGTCGACCTCTTCGCCCGCGGTGTCGGTGAGTCCACCGACATCGTGACGAAGGAGATGTACACCCTCACGACCAAGGGCGGCGCGAACCTCGCGCTGCGCCCCGAGGGCACCGCCTCCGTGCTGCGCGCGGCGCTGGAGGCGAACCTGCACAAGGCCGGCGGCCTGCCGGTCAAGCTCTGGTACTCCGGCTCGTACTACCGCTACGAGCGCCCGCAGAAGGGCCGCTACCGCCACTTCTCGCAGGTCGGTGCCGAGGCCATCGGCGCCGAGGACCCGGCGCTGGACGCCGAGCTGATCATCCTCGCCGACCAGGCGTACCGCGCGCTCGGCCTGCGCGACTTCCGCATCCTGCTGAACTCGCTCGGGGACAAGGAGTGCCGTCCCGTCTACCGGGAGGCGCTCCAGACCTTCCTCGGCGGTCTCGACCTCGACGAGGAGACCGTCCGCCGCGCCGGGATCAACCCGCTGCGGGTGCTCGACGACAAGCGGGCCGACGTACAGAAGCAGCTGGTCGGCGCGCCGATGCTGCGCGACTACCTGTGCGACGCGTGCAAGGCGTACCACGAGGAGGTCCGCGAGCTGATCACGGCCGCCGGTGTGGCCTTCGAGGACGACGAGAAGCTGGTGCGCGGACTGGACTACTACACCCGCACCACCTTCGAGTTCGTCCACGACGGCCTGGGCTCGCAGTCCGCGGTGGGCGGCGGCGGCCGCTACGACGGCCTGTCCGAGATGATCGGCGGACCGGCGCTGCCGTCGGTCGGCTGGGCGCTGGGCGTCGACCGTACGGTCCTGGCCCTCGAGGCCGAGGGCGTCGAGCTGGACATCCCGGCCACGACGGAGGTCTTCGCCGTGGCGATCGGCGCCGAGGCGCGGCGCCTGCTGTTCGGCGCGGTCACCGAGCTGCGCAAGGCCGGGGTCGCGGCGGACTTCTCGTACGGGGGCAAGGGCCTCAAGGGTGCGATGAAGGACGCCAACCGCTCGGGCGCGCGGTTCACGGTGGTCGCCGGTGAGCGCGACCTCGCCGACGGTGTCGTGCAGCTGAAGGACATGGAGTCCGGGGAGCAGGCGGCCGTGCCGGTCGCGGACCTGGTCGCCACCGTCCGGGCCCGCCTGGGCTGACCGGCAGCCGCCCCGCCCACCGGACCCGCAAACGCCGGGGAGATTCCGCAGTGCGGAGCTCCCCGGCGTTCGCGTCCGGCCGGTCGGCCCGGGCGATTCCGAGGAGGATCCGGCGCGCGTCCTTATCTCCGTCGAACGGTGGCCACACAGCCCGGTACGGCACAATGGCCCGTGCTTGATGACCTTGCAGATGTGGAGCGGGCGGGATGACGACACGAGGCACGGACGGGGACACCGCCCCGAGGACGATCGGGGGCAGCCGCGCGCTGGCCCTGCTGCTGGTGATCACGGGGGCGGCGGGACTCCTCGCCGCCTGGGTGATCACGCTCGACAAGTTCAAGCTGCTGGAGGACCCGAACTTCGTTCCGGGCTGCAGCCTGAACCCGGTCGTCTCCTGCGGCAACATCATGAAGAGCGACCAGGCGGCCGTCTTCGGCTTCCCGAACCCCATGCTGGGGCTGGTCGCCTACGGGATCGTGGTCTGCGTCGGCATGAGCCTGCTGGCCGGGGCCCGGTTCCGCCGCTGGTACTGGCTCACCTTCAACGCGGGCACCCTCTTCGGCGTCGTCTTCTGTGCCTGGCTGATGTACCAGTCGCTGTACAACATCAACTCCCTGTGCCTGTGGTGCTGCCTGGCCTGGGTCGGCACGATCCTCATGTTCTGGTACGTCACCTCGCACAACGTGCGCCAGGGCCTGCTGCCCGCTCCCGGCTGGCTCAAGGGCTTCCTCGACGAGTTCACCTGGGTGCTTCCGGTGCTGCACATCGGGATCATCGGGATGCTGATCCTGACGCGCTGGTGGGACTTCTGGACCTCGTAGGGGCGGCGGGGACTGTCGGTGGGCTCGCTTAGGCTTCCAGTGTGGAACCAGACCTGTTCACCGCCGCTGCCGAAGACCGCCGGGAGAAGGATCCCGCGAGCTCCCCGCTCGCCGTGCGGATGCGCCCGCGCACCCTGGACGAGGTGGTCGGCCAGCAGCACCTGCTGAAGCCGGGCTCACCGCTGCGGCGGCTGGTGGAGGAGGGTTCCGGAGGACCGGCCGGCGCCTCGTCGGTGATCCTCTGGGGGCCGCCGGGCATCGGGAAGACCACCCTCGCCTACGTGGTCAGCCAGGCCACGCAGAAGCGGTTCGTGGAGCTGTCGGCCATCACGGCGGGCGTCAAAGAGGTACGGGCGGTCATCGAGGGCGCCAAGCGGGCGGCCGGCGGCTACGGCAAGGAGACCGTCCTCTTCCTCGACGAGATCCACCGCTTCAGCAAGGCGCAGCAGGACTCGCTGCTCCCGGCCGTCGAGAACCGCTGGGTCACGCTGATCGCGGCGACCACGGAGAACCCGTACTTCTCGATCATCTCCCCGCTGCTGTCGCGTTCCCTGCTGCTGACGCTGGAGCCGCTGACCGACGAAGACCTGAGCGCGCTGATGCGCCGGGCGCTGACGGAGGAGCGGGGCCTCGGCGAGACGGTGACCCTGCCGGCGGACGCGGAGGCGCACCTGCTGCGGATCGCCGGCGGCGACGCCCGGCGGGCGCTGACGGCGCTGGAGGCCGGTGCCGGTTCGGCGATCGCCAAGGGGGAGTCCGAGATCACCCTCCAGACGGTGGAGGAGGCGGTCGACCGGGCGGCGGTCAAGTACGACCGGGACGGCGACCAGCACTACGACGTGGCGAGCGCGCTGATCAAGTCGATCCGCGGCTCGGACGTGGACGCGGCGCTGCACTACCTGGCCCGGATGATCGAGGCGGGGGAGGACCCCCGGTTCATCGCGCGGCGCCTGATGATCTCGGCGAGCGAGGACATCGGGCTGGCGGACCCCACGGCTCTGCCGCTCGCGGTGGCCGCGGCCCAGGCGGTGGCGATGATCGGCTTCCCGGAGGCGGCGCTGACGCTTTCGCACGCCACCATCGCGCTGGCGCTGGCCCCGAAGTCGAACACCGCCACGACCGCGATCGGCGCGGCGCTGGCCGATGTCCGGGCGGGGCTGGCGGGGTCGGTGCCGGCGCACCTGCGGGACGGGCACTACAAGGGCGCCGCGAAGCTGGGGCATGCCGTGGGGTACGTGTACCCGCACGATGTGCCGGGGGCGATCGCGGCTCAGCAGTACGCACCGGACGAGGTGCACGGGAAGCGGTATTACGAGCCGACCCGGTACGGCGCCGAGGCCCGCTACGCGGACGTGGTGGAAAAGGTCCGCGAGCGGCTCCGAGGCATGGGCGCCTGACCTGCGGTCCGCCGCCGGGGCGCCGGATTCCCGCCGGTCACAGCACTAGCGGCCCGCCGCCGCGAACAGGGTGTGCATCGCGCGGCGCAGGCCGCAGATGTCCGCCACCGGCTCCGGGAAGTCGAAGCGGGCGTCGAAGGAGCCGGCCGGGTCGCCGCTGAAGCGGATGCGCAGGCCCAGCCGGTCCAGCGCGAGCGGCACGGCCGTGAGCCCGTCGGCCTCGCGGGGGCCCAGCAGGCCGCACAGCTCGCCGATGCGGTCGCCATGCGCGGCGTGCAGGTGCTGGAGCAGCTCCGTCTCGTGCGCGACCATCGGGTCCGGCTCGGCGGCGGCCAAGTCCTCGGGGTCCACGTGCTCCGCGCCCCACAGGTCGTCCACCGAGATCTCGCCGACCTCCAGGCGCAGCAGCCTCCACCGGGCGTCGGCCGGCCGCGGCAGCTCACCCACCGGCCGGCGCTCCGCAAGCAGCGCGGCGCAGGCCGCGCGGTCGGCCCCGCGGACCGGCGTCAGCCACCCGGCCAGCCACGCACGGCCTCGGATACGATGGGGCACGGACACCGGCGCCACATCCGTGATCTCGATCACGGCGGTGAGGTCGTCGTCCTGGGCGTAAGCGGCTGCCCTGGCAGCTGCGGATTCCCCTGACACCAGGAGAATCACGTCCCCGTCCGGGGTGACGGTCCGTGCGGCCGGCATCCCTGTCCCGAACTCTCCCTGGTCACGAGACCGCATCTGGTCGAAAGCACCTGGCAGCGTGAGGGATACTGAGGCGTTGGACTCTACGAGGGTTCGTACGCGTTCGGCTCCGGTGAGCTGCCGAACGCCTTCCCTGGGACGCGGCTGACCTTGCTTATCGTCGTCGAAAGCAGATCCTGTTTCGTTTGGATCTGAACTTCGACGCGCACTGGGCAGGGGGATCCCATGTGGTCGAGACATTACGTCCTCCTCGCTAAGGTAAGCCTCACCTAACTTACATGGAGGTAGGTTCCACGTGAACCAGAAGCGACCCAAGGTCAAGAAGTCGCGTGCCCTCGGCATTGCGCTGACCCCGAAGGCCGTCAAGTACTTCGAGGCCCGCCCCTACCCGCCGGGCGAGCACGGCCGTGGCCGCAAGCAGAACTCGGACTACAAGGTTCGTCTGCTGGAGAAGCAGCGTCTGCGCGCTCAGTACGACATCTCTGAGCGTCAGATGGCCCGCGCGTACGACCGCGCCAAGAAGGCCGAGGGCAAGACGGGCGAGGCGCTGGTCGTCGAGCTCGAGCGTCGCCTCGACGCCCTGGTTCTGCGTTCGGGCATCGCCCGCACCATCTACCAGGCCCGCCAGATGGTCGTTCACGGCCACATCGAGGTCAACGGTGGCAAGGTCGACAAGCCGTCGTTCCGTGTCCGTCCGGACGACGTCGTGACCGTGCGCGAGCGCAGCCGCGAGAAGGTTCCGTTCCAGGTTGCCCGCGAGGGTGGCTACGCAGGCGAGGGCGAGACCCCGCGCTACCTGCAGGTCAACCTGAAGGCCCTGGCCTTCCGCCTGGACCGCGACCCGAACCGCAAGGAAATCCCGGTCATCTGCGACGAGCAGCTCGTCGTCGAGTACTACGCCCGCTGATGCAGGCGTAGCCCTCACAGGCTGGTGGAAACCCGCCGTCCCCTTCGGGGGGCGGCGGGTTTCCACGTTCCACGGCCCCGAAAGCGAACGGCGGAATCCGGCTGCGCGCGCCCCCGCTACGCCGGATCCGGCTGGTCCGCCGCCGCAGCCGCTCCGCGCCGCCCGTCGACTCCAGCCACCCTGCCCCGTACATCCGTACGGTCTCCAGCATCCGGTAGCCCACTCCGGCCGCCGTCTCCTCCTTGAGGAGCAGGGACTGCGCCAGGAGCTCCCCGACCAGGTCCAGCACCTCCGCCACCGGCAGGCCGTGCCCCGCGCACACGTACTCGGCGGCGTCGAGGTCGAACTGCCCGGCGAACACCGACAGCCGCGCCCGCAGCAGCCGCTCCGCCGCCGTGCACAGCTCGTGGCTCCAGTCGATCGCCGTACGCAGCGTCCGGTGCCGGGGGAGCACCCCGCGCGCGCCGCCCGTCAGCAGCGCGAAGCGGTCCAGGACCAGGAGCAGCCGCCGCCCCGCCAGATGCTCCGCCAGCACCGTCCGCGGCGGCCGGGTGGTGTGGTCGGTCCGCCCGAACGCCTCCGCGAGCGCCGGCTCCAGCAGCGCCGGATCGCGTACGGTCGCCAGCTCGGCCAGCCATACCCCGTCGCAGTAGCGTTCCTGCGCCCGCTCCGCGGCCGACCGGGCCGCCGCGAGCACCAGCCGGGATTTGCCCGCTCCGCCCACGCCGGTCACCGTGACCAGCCGGGAGGACTCCAGGAGCCGCCAGCCCGGCCGGTTCGGCACCCCGCCCGACGAACGCGCCCAGCTCCGAGGGAAGATTGCCGAGGTCGGCGGATCGAGGCGGTCTCTGTCACACGGGTCACGGAGGGTACTGGTCCGGAAGTGCTGCGTACAAGGCGGTCAGATCCGTCCCCGAATTCGGGTACGGCCGGGGATCTCCGGCGCGATAGGGTCGGAGGACGAATCTTCAGTGCAGTCCAAGTACAGACAGAGAGCGGTGTGACGTGTCCGGTGGAGAGGTGGCCGGGATCCTCGTGGCCGTCTTCTGGGCCATTCTGGTCTCCTTCCTCGCCGTGGTGCTGGTGAGGCTGGCCCAGGTGCTCAAGGCGACCACCAAGCTGGTGGCGGATGTGACCGACCAGGCCGTCCCGCTGCTCGCCGACGCCTCCACCACCGTCCGCTCCGCGCGCACCCAGCTCGACCGGGTCGACGCCATCGCGAGCGACGTCCAAGAGGTCACCTCCAACGCCTCCGCGCTCTCCTCCACCGTGGCCTCCACCTTCGGGGGACCGCTGGTCAAGGTCGCGGCCTTCGGCTACGGCGTCCGCAAGGCGCTGGGCAAGGCCGATGAGGCGCCCGCGAAGACCACCCGGCGCAGCGTGATCGTCGGCCGTACGGTGCCGGCGGCCAGGCGCCGGAAGCAGAAGGGCTGAGACCACCGATGTTCCGCCGAGCCTTCTGGTTCACCGCAGGCGCCGCCGCAGGCGTGTGGGCCACCACCAAGGTCAACCGGCAGCTGAAGAAGCTGACGCCGGAGAGCCTCGCCGCCCAGGCCGCCGACAAGGCCGTGGAGGCGGGCCACCGCCTCAAGGATTTCGCCCTCGACGTCAAAGCGGGAATGACGCAGCGCGAGGACGAGCTGAACGATGCACTGGGACTCCACCAGGACCCCGACCGGCCCGACAACGTCACCGCTCTTCCCGGGGCGCGGCGGCCGCGGGCCATCGAGCACGACCAGCACGACAAGACCACCCCCCGACCGAAGTTTTCGTACAACCGGAATGAGGACCACTGATGGAGTCGGCTGAAATCCGCCGCCGCTGGCTGAGCTTCTTCGAGGAGCGCGGTCATGCCGTTGTCCCTTCGGCGTCGCTCATCGCGGACGACCCGACTCTGCTGCTGGTCAACGCGGGCATGGTGCCCTTCAAGCCGTACTTCCTCGGCGAGACCAAGCCGCCGGCCCCCCGCGCCACCAGCGTGCAGAAGTGCGTCCGCACGCCGGACATCGAAGAGGTCGGCAAGACCACCCGCCACGGCACGTTCTTCCAGATGTGCGGCAACTTCTCCTTCGGCGACTACTTCAAGGAAGGCGCCATCAAGTACGCCTGGGAGCTGCTTACCAGCTCCGTGGCGGACGGCGGCTACGGTCTTGAGCCCGAGAAGCTCTGGATCACCGTCTACCTCGACGACGACGAGGCCGAGCAGATCTGGCGCGAGAAGATCGGCGTCCCCGCCGAGCGCATCCAGCGCCTGGGCAAGAAGGACAACTTCTGGTCCATGGGCGTCCCCGGCCCCTGCGGCCCGTGCTCGGAGATCAACTACGACCGCGGCCCCGAATTCGGCGTCGAGGGCGGCCCCGCCGTCAACGACGAGCGGTACGTGGAGATCTGGAACCTGGTCTTCATGCAGTACGAGCGGGGCGCCGGCGACGGGAAGGAAGACTTCCCGATCCTCGGCGACCTTCCGTCGAAGAACATCGACACCGGTCTCGGCCTCGAGCGCCTCGCCATGATCCTGCAGGGCGTGCAGAACATGTACGAGACCGACACCCTGCGCGTGGTCATGGACAAGGCCACCGAGCTGACCGGCGTGCAGTACGGCGCGGCCCAGGGCACCGACGTGTCCATGCGCGTGGTCGCCGACCACATCCGCACCTCCGTCATGCTCATCGGCGACGGCGTCACCCCCGGCAACGAGGGCCGCGGCTACGTGCTGCGCCGCATCATGCGCCGCGCCATCCGCAACATGCGCCTCATGGGGGCCACCGGCCCGGTCGTCCAGGAACTCGTCGACGTCGTGATCAACACGATGGGGCAGCAGTACCCGGAGCTCGTCACCGACCGCGCCCGCATCGAGACCGTCGCCCTCGCCGAGGAGGCCGCCTTCCTCAAGGCCCTGCGCGGCGGCACGAACATCCTCGACACCGCCATCACCGAGACCAAGGCCACCGGTGGCACGGTCCTCGCCGGCGACAAGGCGTTCCTGCTCCACGACACCTGGGGCTTCCCGATCGACCTCACCCTGGAGATGGCCGCCGAGCAGGGCCTCTCCGTGGACGAGGACGGCTTCCGCCGCCTCATGAAGCAGCAGCGGGACCAGGCCAAGGCCGATGCCAAGGCCAAGAAGACCGGTCACGCGGACATGTCCGCCTACCGCGAGATCGCCGACGGCTCCGGCGCCACCGAGTTCACCGGCTACGCCACCACGCAGGGCGAGTCCACCATCGTCGGCCTCCTGGTCAACGGCGTCTCCTCGCCCGCCGCCTCCGAGGGCGACGAGGTGGAGGTCGTCCTCGACCGCACCCCCTTCTACGCCGAGGGCGGCGGCCAGCTCGCCGACCAGGGCCGCATCAAGCTCGACTCCGGCGCCGTCATCGTCGTCCGCGACGTGCAGCAGCCGGTCCCCGGTGTCTCCGTGCACAAGGGCTCCGTCCAGGTCGGCGAGGTGACGGTGGGCGCCTCCGCGTACGCCGCCATCGACGTGCACCGCCGCCGGGCCATCGCCCGCGCCCACTCGGCCACGCACCTGACCCACCAGGCGCTGCGCGACGCGCTGGGACCGACGGCCGCCCAGGCCGGTTCCGAGAACTCCCCCGGCCGCTTCCGCTTCGACTTCGGTTCCCCGAACGCCGTCCCCGGCACGGTCCTCACCGACGTCGAGCAGAAGATCAACGACGTGCTCGCGCGCGAGCTGGACGTCACCGCCGAGATCATGAGCATCGACGAGGCGAAGAAGCAGGGCGCCATCGCCGAGTTCGGTGAGAAGTACGGCGAGCGCGTGCGCGTCGTCACCATCGGCGACTTCTCCAAGGAGCTGTGCGGCGGCACCCACGTCGGCAACACCGCCCAGCTGGGTCTGGTGAAGCTGCTCGGCGAGTCCTCCATCGGCTCCGGCGTGCGCCGCGTCGAGGCCCTCGTCGGCGTGGACGCCTACAACTTCCTCGCCAAGGAGCACACGGTCGTCGCCCAGCTCCAGGAGCTGGTCAAGGGCCGTCCGGAGGAGCTGCCGGACAAGATCGCCTCCATGCTCGGCAAGCTGAAGGACGCCGAGAAGGAGATCGAGAAGTTCCGTGCGGAGAAGGTCCTCCAGGCCGCCGCCGGTCTCGCCTCCAACGCCCAGGACATCCACGGCGTCGCCCTCGTCGTGGGTACGGTGCCGGACGGCACCGGCGCCGACGACCTGCGCAAGCTGGTCCTCGACGTCCGCGGCCGCATCCAGGGCGACCGCCCGGCCGTCGTGGCCCTCTTCACCGTGGCGAACGACCGCCCGCTGACCGTCATCGCCACCAACGAGGCGGCCCGCGAGCGCGGCCTCAAGGCCGGCGACCTGGTCCGTACGGCCGCCAAGACCCTCGGTGGCGGCGGTGGCGGCAAGCCGGACGTGGCTCAGGGCGGTGGCCAGAACCCGGCCGCCATCCCCGAGGCCATCGCCGCGGTCGAGCGCCTCGTCGTAGAGACGGCCTGACAGATGACACTGCGCCGCGGCCGCCGGCTCGCCATCGACGTGGGGGACGCCCGGATCGGAGTCGCCTCGTGCGACCCCGACGGGGTGTTGGCCACACCGGTGGAGACCGTTCCGGGACGGGACATTCCGTTCGCCCACCGGCGGCTGCGGCAGCTCGTCGAGGAGTACGAGCCCCTCGAAGTCGTGGTCGGCCTGCCCCGCTCGCTCAGCGGGCGGGAGGGGCCGGCCGCGGTCAAGGTGCGCGCCTTCGCGAACGAACTCGCGAAGGGCATCAAGCCCGTGACGGTCCGTCTGGTGGACGAGCGGATGACCACGGTCACCGCGGCCCAGGGACTGCGGGCCTCCGGCAGGAACGCGAAGAAGGGCCGCTCGGTCATCGACCAGGCAGCCGCAGTGGTCATCCTTCAGAACGCTCTTGAGACCGAACGGGTATCAGGTAATCCGCCCGGTGAGTGCGTCGAAGTGGTTGTCTGATCGCGATACGGTAACGTTCCGCGCGATGAGACGGCATTCGAACAGCCGTCGCCCACGGAAGCCGGAATCCGTGGCCTTCGTCTCGCGGCTCTAGGGGACCAATGACTGAGTATGGCCGGGGCCGAGGCTCCGAACCGTGGCACCCCGAGGACCCCCTGTACGGGGACCAGGGGTGGACCGGGCACCAGACCCAGCAGGGCCAGGCGCCCTACGGCGGCGATCAGCAGCAGTACCCGCAGGAGCAGCAGTACCCGCAGGAGCCGCAGTACCAGCAGCAGCCGCAGCAGCCGCAGCCGCAGTACCCCCAGCACCCGCAGTACGTCGAGCAGCAGCACCAGGGCTACGCCCCGCAACAGCCGGTGTACGACAGCCAGGGCTGGGACACCGGCCAGGGCCAGTACATGGGAGCGGTGCAGACCGACCCGTACGTCGCCGCGGACGCGTACGCCTCGCAGCCCATCCCCGTGTACCCCGGCGATGCCCCGGACCTGTACACCACTGAGGACGCCTACCCGCCTCCGCAGCCCCCGGGCCGGCGCCACCTGGAGCCGGAACCGGTCGAGGAAGTGGACGAGGAGTCCGAGGACTCGTTCTTCGCCGGCGGCGGCGGCGGCGGTGGCCGCGGCGACGACGACGGCGACGGCGACGAGCCCGGTGGCGGCCGCCGCTCCGGCCGCTCGAAGGGCGGCAAGCCCAAGAAGCGCAGCGGCACGGCCTGCCTCCTCGCCGCCGTCGTGATCATCGGCGTGGTCGGCGGTGGCGGCTACTACGGCTACAGCTACCTCAAGGCGAGGTTCGGCGCCGCGGAGGACTTCGCGGGCGAGGGCACCGACGAGATGGTCGACGTGGAGATCCCCAAGGGCGCGGGCCTGGGGCAGATGGGCCGGATCCTCAAGGACGCCGGCGTGGTCGCCAGTGCCCAGGCCTTCGTCGATGCCGCGAACGCCAATCCCAAGGGCAAGTCCATCCAGCCGGGTGTCTACCCGATGAAGAAGAAGATGTCGGGCGCGGCCGCCGTCGCACTGATGATCGACCCCAGCAAGCTGAACGTCATCACCATCGGCGAAGGCTGGCGCAACGCCAAGGTGTACGAGGCGATCGACAAGAAGCTGGGCAAGCCGGAGGGCACCACCCGGGACATCGCCCAGCGCGACGCCAAGAACCTCGGACTGCCCGCTTGGGCCGGGAACAACCCGAAGCTCATCGACCCGCTCGAGGGCTTCCTGTACCCGGCGCGCTACGACCTCAGCAAGGACAGCACCCCCGAGTCCCTGCTCAAGCAGATGGTCAAGAACGCGACCGACAAGTACACGGAGCTCGGCATCGAGACCAAGGCCAAGGAGCTGGGCCTGGAGAACCCCCTCCAGGTGGTCACGGTCGCCAGCCTCGTCAACGCCGAGGGCAAGAACCACGAGGACTTCCGGAAGATGTCCGAGGTCGTCTACAACCGCCTGAAGAAGACCAACGACGTCACGAACCAGAAGATCGAATTCGACTCGACGTACAACTACATCAAGGGCAAGAGCGACATCAACTTCTCCATCAAGGAGGCGAGGGCGCTCGACCACCCCTACAACACGCACTACGTCAAGGGCCTGCCTCCCGGCCCGATCGGGAACCCCGGCGCGGACGCGCTGAGCGCTACGCTCAACCCCGACCACGGCGGCTGGATGTTCTTCGTGTCGGTCGACGGCGACAAGACGACCTTCACCAAGACCTACGAAGAGCACCAGACGCTGGTCGCGGAGTTCCTCGAGCGGCAGAAGCAGAAGAACGGCGGGTAGCAGGACATGTCACGGATACGGGCCGCGGTGCTGGGTTCGCCCATCGAGCACTCCCTCTCACCGGTGCTGCACCGCGCCGCCTACCGTGAGCTCGGCCTCGACGACTGGTCGTACGACCGCTTCGAGATCGACGAGGCCGCGCTTCCGGGGTTCGTCGGCGGCCTCGGCCCCGAGTGGGCCGGGCTGTCGCTGACCATGCCGCTGAAGCGGGCGATCATCCCGCTGCTCGACGGCATCAGCGACACGGCCGCCTCCGTCGAGGCGGTCAACACGGTCGTCCTCACCGAGGACGGCCGCCGCCTGGGCGACAACACCGACATCCCCGGCATCGTCTCCGCGCTCCACGAGCGCGGCGTGGAGAAGGTGGCGTCCGCCGCCATCCTCGGCGCCGGCGCCACCGCCTCCTCGGCGCTCGCCGCGCTCTCGCGGATCTGCACCGGCGAGGTCACCGCGTACGTCCGCTCGCGCGCCCGCGCCGACGAGATGCGGCAGTGGGGCGAGCGGCTCGGCGTCGCCGTCCGGACGGCCGACTGGTCCGAGGCGGCCGCGGCGCTGGCCGCGCCGCTGGTGATCGCGACCACCCCGGCCGGTACGACGGACGCCCTGGCCCCTTCCGTGCCGGACGCTGCGGGCACCCTCTTCGACGTCCTCTACGACCCGTGGCCGACCGCCCTCGCCGCGGCCTGGGGCCGGCAGGGCGGCAAGGTCGTCGGCGGACTGGACCTGCTGGTCCACCAGGCCGTGCTCCAGGTCGAGCAGATGACCGGCCGCACCCCGGGCCCGCTGTCCGCCATGAGGGCCGCCGGAGAGCGGGCACTGGCCGCCCGTTAGGCTTCCCGCCTGCGGATTCGATCACGGGGGCGGCATGGAACAGACGGGTACCGACCAGATGCTCGCGTCGAAGTGGGACCTCCCCTTCGTGCTCGGCGGCATGCTGCGACTGGCGTTCGCCAACCTGCCCGACTGGGTCAAGCTGACCGTCTTCGGAATCATCGGTTCCGTCGCCGTGTGGACGGCGGTCACCTGGCTCCGAGAGCGCGGCCGAAGGGGCACCTGACGGACAAGGCGTCCGATAGCTGGACCGGGGCCCGGTATACCGGTCCGGACATGGGAGGATCAGGTACGGCGGGTCCGGGCCGCGCACTCCCCCAGCTACCGCTGGGAGGTGCCCCCAGATCGCGCCGTGGCTTTAGCAGGCGCGAGCATGAGGAGCATCGTTGAGCAGGTTGCGTTGGCTGACCGCCGGGGAGTCGCACGGACCGGCGCTGGTAGCGACGCTGGAGGGCCTTCCCGCCGGCGTCCCGGTCACCACCGAGCTGGTGGCCGACCACCTGGCCCGGCGCCGGCTCGGCTACGGCCGCGGTGCCCGGATGAAGTTCGAGCAGGACGAGATCACCTTCCTCGGCGGCGTCCGGCACGGGCTGTCGCTGGGTTCGCCCGTGGCCGTCATGGTCGGCAACAGTGAGTGGCCCAAGTGGGAGACCGTCATGTCGGCCGACCCGGTCGACCCCTCGCTGCTGAAGGACACCGGCCGCAACGCGCCGCTGACCCGTCCCCGCCCCGGCCACGCCGACCTCGCCGGGATGCAGAAGTACGGCTTCGACGAGGCCCGGCCGATCCTGGAGCGCGCCAGCGCCCGTGAGACCGCCGCCCGTGTCGCCCTCGGCGCCATCGCCCGGTCCTTCATCAAGGAGGTCGCGGGCATCGAGATCGTCTCTCACGTGGTGGAACTGGCCGCGGCCAAGGCGCCGTACGGCGTCTACCCCACCCCCGCCGATGTCGACAAGCTCGACGCGGACCCGGTGCGCTGCCTCGACGCCGACGCGAGCAAGGCGATGGTCGCCGAGATCGACCAGGCCCACAAGGACGGCGACACCCTGGGCGGTGTGGTCGAGGTGCTCGCCTACGGCGTGCCCGTCGGCCTCGGCTCCCACGTCCACTGGGACCGGCGCCTCGACGCCCGCTTGGCCGCCGCGCTCATGGGCATCCAGGCCATCAAGGGAGTCGAGGTCGGCGACGGCTTCGAGCTCGCCCGCGTGCCCGGCTCCAAGGCGCACGACGAGATCGTCTCCACCCCCGAGGGCCTCAAGCGGACCTCCGGCCGTTCCGGCGGCACCGAGGGCGGTCTGACCACCGGCGAACTGCTGCGCGTACGGGCCGCGATGAAGCCCATCGCGACCGTGCCGCGCGCGCTGGCGACCGTGGACGTGGCGACCGGTGAGGCGACGGTGGCCCACCACCAGCGCTCCGACGTCTGTGCCGTCCCGGCCGCGGGCATCGTCGCCGAGGCCATGGTGGCCCTGGTCCTGGCCGACGCGGTCGTCGAGAAGTTCGGCGGCGACTCCGTCCCCGAGACCCGGCGCAACGTCCAGTCGTACCTCGACAACCTGCAGATCCGGTGACGGGCGGACCTCTGGTCGTCCTCGTCGGCCCCATGGGGTCCGGCAAGTCCACGGTGGGGGCGCTGCTCGCCGAGCGGCTCGGCGTCCCCTACCGGGACACGGACGCGGACATCATCGCGGCCCAGGGCCGGGAGATCTCCGACATCTTCATCGACGAGGGCGAGCCGTACTTCCGTGAGCTGGAGCGGCAGGCGGTCGCCACCGCCGTCGCCGAGCACACCGGAGTCCTCGCCCTCGGCGGCGGCGCCGTCCTCGACGAGGGCACCCGCACGCTGCTCACCGGCCTCCCCGTCGCCTATCTGTCGATGGACGTCGAGGAAGCCGTACGGCGCGTGGGCCTCGGCGCCGCGCGCCCGCTGCTCGCCGTCAACCCGCGCCGCCAGTGGCGCGAGCTGATGGACGCCCGGCGCCCCCTGTACACCGAAGTCGCGCGCGTCGTGGTGGCCACCGACGACCGCACCCCCGAAGAGGTCGCCCAGGCGGTCCTCGACGCTCTGGAGTTGAAGGACGTATGACAGACCAGGTGACGCGGATCCACGTCGGCGCGAGCGCCGGCCATGACGCGTACGACGTGCTCGTCGGCCGGCAGCTGCTCGGCGAGCTCGGCTCCCTGATCGGTACAAAGGCCCAGCGGGTCGCCGTGATCCACCCCGAGGCGCTGGCCTCGACCGGTGAGGCACTGCGCGGCGACCTGGCCGAGCAGGGCTTCGAGGCGGTCGCCATCCAGGTGCCGAACGCCGAGGAGGCCAAGACGGCCGAGGTGGCCGCGTACTGCTGGAAGGCGCTCGGCCAGTCCGGCTTCACCCGCACCGACGTCATCGTCGGAGTCGGCGGGGGAGCCACGACCGACCTCGCGGGCTTCGTCGCCGCCACCTGGCTGCGCGGGGTGCGCTGGATCGCCGTACCGACCACCGTCCTGGCGATGGTGGACGCGGCCGTCGGCGGCAAGACCGGCATCAACACCGCCGAGGGCAAGAACCTGGTGGGCTCCTTCCACCCGCCGGCCGGCGTGCTCTGCGACCTGGCCGCGCTGGAGTCGCTGCCGGTCAACGACTACGTCAGCGGCCTCGCCGAGATCATCAAGGCCGGATTCATCGCCGACCCGGAGATCCTCGACCTGATCGAGGCCGACCCGGCGGCCGCGCGCACGCCCGAGGGCCCGCACACGGCCGAGCTGATCTGCCGCTCCATTCAGGTCAAGGCCGACGTGGTCTCCAGCGACCTCAAGGAATCGGGCCTGCGGGAGATCCTCAACTACGGCCACACCCTCGCGCACGCCATCGAGAAGAACGAGCGCTACAAGTGGCGGCACGGAGCGGCCGTGTCCGTCGGCATGGTCTTCGCCGCCGAACTCGGCCGCCTCGCGGGCCGCCTCGACGACGCCACCGCAGACCGCCACAAGGAGATCCTCGCCGCCGTCGGCCTGCCGCTGACCTACCGCGGCGACCAGTGGCCCAAGCTGCTCCAGACCATGCAGGTCGACAAGAAGTCGCGCGGCAACCTGCTGCGCTTCATCGTCCTGGACGGGCTGGGCAAGCCCACCGTCCTGGAGGGCCCCGACCCGGCGCACCTGATCGCCGCGTACGGCGAGGTGTCCGCGTGAGCCGCAAGGTGCTCGTCCTCAACGGCCCTAACCTGGGGCGGCTGGGGTCGCGCGAGCCCGATGTGTACGGGGCCACCTCGTACGCCGGGCTGGTGGAGAGCTGCCGTGCGCTGGGCGAGGAGCTCGGCTTCGACGTCGAGGTCCGCGAGACCAACGACGAGGGCGAGCTGATCCGCTGGCTGCACGAGGCGGCGGACGGCAAGATCCCCGTGGTCATCAACCCGGGGGCCTTCACGCACTACTCGTACGGGATGCGGGACGCGGCCGCGCAGCGCACCGCGCCGCTCATCGAGGTGCACATCTCGAACCCGTACGCCCGCGAGGAGTTCCGGCACACCTCGGTCATCGCCTCGGTGGCGACCGGGACGGTGGCGGGCTTCGGCATCGGTTCGTACCGGCTGGCGCTGCGCGCGCTGGCGGACGAGATCTCCCTCTGACGCCTGGGCCGACGCCCTGCCCGGCGGTGCTGGTGGACCGCCGGGCCTCCGGGGTCATATAACGTTCTCGCATCAGTCGCCGGAACGAGACGGAGTGGCAGCGGATGCAGCAAGGAGTGGGAGGCGGGAGCGCGGGCTGGGGGCAGTCGGGACCCCGTCCGGCGGCGCCTCCGCAACCGCCGATACCTCCGGCGCAGGGCTGGCCGGGGACGCCGCCGCCCGGGCACCAGGCCGGGCCGCCGTCCCACGCGGTGACGCCCGTACCGGAGGCCACCGGCCACATTCCGCTGCCGCCCGCGGTGCCGGGCACCGGGGCGGCCACCCTCGCGGTCCTGCTGATCGGCCCGGCCGGTGCGGGGAAGACCACCGTGGCCCGGCACTGGGCCGGCACCCGGCCGGTGCCGACCGCCCACATCAGCCTGGACGACGTCCGCGAGTGGGTGTGCTCGGGCTTCGCCGACCCGCAGGCGGGCTGGAACGAGCACTCCGAGGCGCAATACCGCCTCGCCCGCCGCACCTGCGGCTTCGCCGCCCGCAACTACCTGGCGAACGGGATCTCCTGCATCCTCGACGACGCCGTCTTCCCGGACCGGCCGGTGGTCGGCCTGGGCGGCTGGAAACGGCACGTGGGCCCCACGCTGTTGCCGGTGGTCCTCCTGCCCGGCCTTGAGATCGTCCTGGAACGCAACGCGGCCCGCTCCGGCAACCGGCGGCTCTCCGACGAGGAGGTCGCCCGGATCCACGGGCGGATGGCGGGCTGGTACGGCTCCGGCCTGCCGATCATCGACAACTCGCACCTGGACGTCGAGGGCACGGCGCGGGCCCTCGACGAAACGCTGGCGCGGGCGCTGGCCTAGCGGGGCCCCGCCGCTGCTGGGGCTTCGCCCCGGACCCCGCGCCTCAAACGCCGGCGGGGCTGCGGTGGTGTCCCCGGGGCGGGGTCTTGGCCGCCGGTCCGGTCCGCGGGGTCCCTCCGGGACGTCTCCTCGGCTCGCGCACCAAGCCCGGCTTCGACATGTTCAGGGTGGTTGCGCGCTCGTCCTGCGGGGACGTCCCTGCGCGCCCCCGCTCCCCCCGCGGGCAAATATCCCGGCCCGGCGTACGGGGGAGTCGATGTACACCCGCGCCCGGGCGGGGACGGAGTGGGGTTTGGGGTGGGGACACGTAGGAGGGTCCCCGCAGGACGAGCGCGTAACCACCCTGCACAGCCGGGACGGCCTTGGTGCGCGAGCCGAGGAGACACTCCGGAGGGGCACCGCCCCGAGCCCCACTCCGTCCCCGCCCGGGGACACCACCCCAGCCCCGTCGGCGATTGAGGCGAAACGGTGCGCGGCGGAGACCCGGCGCCGGCCTCGTCCGGACGCGCTCACCAGGACGGATGCGCGAGGCACTCGTACGCTCGAAGACATGTCAGACGTGTACGCCGCCCGCCGGGACATGCTTCGCGACCGCTGTGCCGCCGCGGGGAACGCCGCCGCGCTGATCACGCGTCCGGCGAACGTCCGCTACCTCTCCGGGGCCTCCCCGCTCGGCGCCGTCCTGTTCGTCGGGCCCTCCGAGGACGTCATGTTCTGCGGCAGCGCACCCACCGGCGAAGCCGAGGAGGGGCGCCTCGACGACCGGCTCAGGGTCTCCGTGCTGGCGAGCCCCGGCGGGGACCCGGCCGTCGCGGCCGGGGACATGGCCGCCGCGCTGCGGGCCGACTCCCTCGCGGTGGAGGAGCACCACCTCACCGTGGCCCGGCACCGGGCCCTGCGCTCCGTGGCACCCAAGCTCCGCCTCGCGGACCTCGGCACCGCCGTGGAGCAGCAGCGCCTCGTCAAGGACGAGGAGGAGATCGCCTGCCTCCGGATCGCCGCCGAGATCGCCGACCAGGCCCTCGGTGAGCTGCTGGAGTCCATCCTCGTCGGGCGCACCGAACGCCACCTGGCGCTGGAGCTGGAGCGGCGCCTCGTCGACCACGGGGCGGACGGGCCCGCCTTCCCGACCTCCGTGGGAACCGGCCCGCATTCCGGCCGCTCGCGGCACCGGCCCTCCGACCGGCGGGTCGAGGAGGGCGACTTCCTCTCCGTCTGCCTCGGCGCCAACTACCGCGGCTACCGGTGCGAGATCGGCCGGACCTTCGTGATCGGCACCACCCCCGCAGGCTGGCAGATCGAGCTGTACGACCTCGTCTTCAACGCCCAGCGGGCCGGGCGGGAAGCCCTGCTGCCCGGGGCCGCCTACCGGGACGTGGACCACGCGGCGCGGTCCGTACTGGACTCCGCAGGCCACGGGGAAGCCCTCGCTCCGTCGACCGGACACGGCGTCGGTCTCGAAATCGACGAGGACCCGCAGCTTGCACCTACGGCAATGGGTAAACTGGACGCTTGCGTGCCGGTCACCGTCGAACCGGGGGTTCACCTCCCGGGCCGGGGAGGTGTCCGGATCGATGACACGCTCGTCGTGCGCCCCGAGGCGGACGGCGGTCCCGAGCTACTCACCATTACGACCAAGGAGCTGCTCGCGCTCTAGTCCGCTCCGCCGGACTGTGCGCGCACCCGTGGTCTTCCAGTGCAGGAGATTCCGCAACCGTGGCTTCCACGAACGACCTCAAGAACGGCATGGTGCTGAAGCTCGACGGGGGCCAGCTCTGGTCCGTCGTCGAGTTCCAGCACGTCAAGCCCGGCAAGGGCCCGGCCTTCGTGCGTACCAAGCTGAAGAGCGTCATGTCCGGCAAGGTCGTCGACAAGACCTTCAACGCCGGCACGAAGGTTGAGACTGCCACGATCGACCGGCGTGACATGCAGTTCTCGTACATGGACGGCGAGTACTTCGTCTTCATGGACATGACCACCTTCGAGCAGCTGATGGTCGACAAGAAGGCAGTCGGCGACGCCGCGAACTTCCTGATCGAGGGCTTCACCGCCTCCGTCGCCCAGCACGAGGGCGAGGTGCTCTACGTCGAGCTCCCGGCCGCCGTCGAGCTGAAGATCGAGCACACCGACCCGGGCGTCCAGGGCGACCGCTCCACCGGTGGCACCAAGCCCGCCACGCTGGAGACGGGTTACGAGATCCAGGTCCCGCTCTTCGTCACCACCGGCGAGACGGTCAAGGTCGACACCCGCACCAGCGACTACCTCGGCCGGAAGAGCAACTAACCCGTGGCTGCTCGGAGCAATGCGCGCAAGCGCGCTTTCCAGATCCTGTTCGAGGCCGACCAGCGCGGGGTGCCCGTGCGCGAGGTCCTCGCGGACTGGATCCGCCACGCCCGGTCGGACGACCGGCAGCCGCCGGTCAGCGCCTTCACGATGGATCTCGTCGAGGGTTATGCCGACAAGGTGAACCGGATCGACGACCTGATCGTCACCTACGCCGTGGACTGGGAACTCGACCGGATGCCGGTCGTGGACCGCAACATCCTGCGGCTCGGTGCCTACGAGCTGATCTGGGTGGACGACACCCCGGACGCCGTGGCCATCGACGAGGCCGTGCAGCTGGCCAAGGAGTTCTCGACGGACGAGTCCCCCTCGTTCGTGAACGGGCTGCTGGCCCGGTTCAAGGACCTGAAGCCGAGCCTGCGCCGGGGCGAGTAGCCCCCGGCCGTTCGGCGCGTACGGAGGGCCCGCAGCGCACGAAGAACCCAAGATGCGCTGCGGGCCCTCCGTTTGCGTCCGGCCGCGCGGCCCGGCGGCCGCACGGCGTCGGAACGCGAAACGGCGGGTGCCGGGAAGCCTCTTGGGCTCCCGGCACCCGCCGGTAACGTTTCTGCTGATCCTGGGACCGGGGACTAGATGTCCTCGTGGGCCACGGCGCGACGCGCATCCGCGTCCAGCACGCCCCAGTTGATCAGCTGCTCGGTCAGGACCGAGGGGGACTGGTCATAGATGACGGCCAGGGTGCGCAGGTCGTCCTGGCGGATCGACAGCACCTTGCCGTTGTAGTCGCCTCGCTGGCTCTGGATCGTCGCCGCGTACCGCTGGAGCGGGCCGGCCTTCTCGGCGGGCACGCCCGCCAGGCGCTCCAGGTCGAGGCGCAGCTTCGGCGGCGGCTCGGCCGCCCCGCCGGGCGTCGTACCCGGCAGCAGCTCCTGCACCGGAACCCCGTAGAAGTCCGCCAGCTCGGCGAGGCGCTGGACGGTCACGGCGCGGTCCCCGCGCTCGTAGGAACCGACCACCACGGCCTTCCAACGGCCCTGCGACTTCTCCTCGACACCGTGGAGGGAGAGGCCCTGCTGGGTGCGGATGGCGCGGAGCTTGGCCCCGAGCTGTTTGGCGTATTCGCTGGACATAACGCTCCCGGACGCTGTGACGCTGTGACTACATGGCTGACATGCGGCTCCGCCGCGCGGCTGGTAACTCACTGTGAGGTTACGCAGCGTTACTTGGATGCGTCAAGCCGAATGGTCACCATCGCCCCCTCGGGAACGGCCTCCACAGCCCCGTGGGGAGTCCGCGCGCACCAGGCGGGTTCGGGCTCACCGGCATCCCCTGGTACCGTGTGAGACGTACATCAGACGTCCTTTAAGGTCCGTCCCGTGAGGCGGAGAAGGAGGTCCTTTTCATGGACACCCAGCAGAACACCGATGCCGCGCGCTCCGTTCTCGAAGCGCAGGACATCGCCCGGGTCCTGACCCGGATCGCCCACGAGATCGTCGAACGCGCCAAGGGCGCCGACGACGTGGTGCTCCTCGGCATCCCCACCCGCGGTGTGTACCTCGCCCGCCGGCTGGCCGCCAAGCTCGAAGAGATCACCGGTACGAAGATCCCGGTCGGCTCCCTCGACATCACCATGTACCGCGACGACCTGCGGATGAAGCCCGCCCGCGCGATCGGCCGCACCGAGATCCCCGGTGACGACCTCGACGGCCGCCTCGTCGTCCTCGTCGACGACGTCCTCTTCTCCGGCCGCACCATCCGCGCCGCCCTCGACGCCCTCGGCGACCTCGGCCGCCCCCGCGCCGTGCAGCTCGCCGTCCTCGTCGACCGCGGCCACCGGGAACTGCCGATCCGCGCCGACTACGTCGGCAAGAACCTCCCCACATCGCTGCGGGAGACCGTGAAGGTCCAGCTTCAGGAGGAGGACGGCCGTGACGCCGTGCTGCTCGGCCAGCGGACCGCCCAGGCAGCCGGGCAGTAGCCCCTACGCACCACCGGGCCCCCGCGGGGTCCGCGCCGAAGCCTGCCCCGCCCGACGCGGCCGCCCCCTGTCGGCGCCCTGTCCGGCTGCCCCGTTCGAAGCCCTGCCAGCCAGCCTGCCCTCCTGACCTACGGAGCCATCCAGATGAAGCGCCACCTCATCTCGGCCGCCGATCTCACGCGCGACGACGCCGTCCTGATCCTCGACACCGCCGAGGAGATGGCCCGGGTCGCGGACCGGCCGATCAAGAAGCTGCCCACGCTGCGCGGGCTCACCGTCGTCAACCTCTTCTTCGAGGACTCGACCCGCACGCGGATCTCCTTCGAGGCGGCCGCCAAGCGGCTCTCCGCCGACGTCATCAACTTCTCCGCCAAGGGCTCCTCCGTTTCCAAGGGCGAATCCCTGAAGGACACCGCGCTGACCCTGGAGGCCATGGGCGCCGACGCGGTCGTCATCCGCCACCACGCCTCCGGCGCCCCCTACCGGCTCGCGACCTCCGGCTGGATCGACTCCGCCGTGGTCAATGCCGGCGACGGCACCCACGAGCACCCCACCCAGGCCCTGCTGGACGCCTTCACCATGCGCCGCCGCCTCGTCGGCCGCGACGCCGGCCTCGGCAAGGACCTGAACGGCCGCCGGATCACCATCGTCGGCGACGTCCTGCATAGTCGCGTCGCCCGCTCCAACGTCCAGCTGCTCCACACCCTCGGCGCCGAGGTCACCGTCGTGGCCCCGCCGACCCTGGTCCCGATCGGCGTCGAGAGCTGGCCTTGCGAGGTCTCGTACCACCTCGACGAGGTGCTGCCGAAGTCCGATGCGGTGATGATGTTGCGTGTGCAGCGCGAACGCATGAACGCCGCCTTCTTCCCGACCGAGCGCGAGTACTCCCGCCGGTACGGGCTCGACGGCGACCGCATGGCGAAGATGCCCGAGCACGCCATCGTGATGCACCCCGGCCCGATGAACCGCGGCATGGAGATCACCGCCCAGGTCGCCGACTCCGACCGCTGCACGGCCGTCGAACAGGTCGCCAACGGCGTGTCCACCCGGATGGCCGTCCTGTACCTGCTGCTCGGAGGCTCCGAGCCCGCCGTCACCACCGCCCCCGCCGCCGCCCGTACCGAGGAGAGCAAGTAACCATGAGCAAGATCCTTATCCGTGGCGCGAAGGTACTCGGCGGCGAGGCGCAGGACGTCCTGATCGACGGCGAGACCATCGCCGAGGTGGGGCAGAACCTGTCCGCCGAGGACGCGACCGTCATCGAGGCCGAGGGCCAGACCCTCCTCCCCGGCCTCGTCGACCTCCACACCCACCTGCGCGAGCCCGGCCGCGAGGACTCCGAGACCGTCCTCACCGGCACCCGCGCCGCCGCCTCCGGCGGCTACACCGCCGTATTCGCCATGGCGAACACCTTCCCCGTCGCCGACACCGCCGGCGTCGTCGAGCAGGTGTGGCGCCTGGGCAAGGAATCCGGCTACTGCGACGTGCAGCCCATCGGCGCCGTCACCGTCGGCCTGGAGGGCAAGCAGCTCTCCGAGCTGGGCGCCATGCACGACTCCGCCGCCCGCGTCACCGTCTTCTCCGACGACGGCAAGTGCGTCGACGACGCCGTGATCATGCGCCGCGCCTTGGAGTACGTGAAGGCCTTCGGCGGCGTCGTCGCCCAGCACGCCCAGGAGCCCCGCCTCACCGAGGGCGCCCAGATGAACGAGGGCGTCGTCTCCGCCGAGCTGGGGCTGGGCGGCTGGCCGGCCGTCGCCGAGGAGTCGATCATCGCCCGCGACGTCCTCCTCGCCGAGCACGTCGGCTCCCGCGTCCACATCTGCCACCTCTCCACCGCCGGCTCCGTCGAGATCGTCCGCTGGGCCAAGTCCCGCGGCATCGACGTCACCGCCGAGGTCACCCCCCACCACCTCCTCCTCACCGACGAGCTCGTGCGCTCGTACAACGCGGTCTACAAGGTCAACCCGCCGCTGCGCACCGAGAAGGACGTGCTGGCCCTGCGCGAGGCGCTGGCGGACGGCACGATCGACATCGTCGCCACCGACCACGCCCCGCACCCGCATGAGGACAAGGACTGCGAGTGGGCCGCCGCCGCCATGGGCATGGTCGGCCTGGAGACCGCCCTCTCCGTCGTCCAGCAGACGATGGTCGAGACCGGACTGCTCGACTGGGCGGGCGTCGCCGAGCGGATGTCCTTCGCCCCGGCGCGCATCGGCGGCCTGGAGAACCACGGCCGTCCCGTCTCGGCAGGTGAACCCGCGAACCTGACCTTGGTCGATACCTCGTACCGTGGTGTCGTGGACCCCGCGCACTTCGCCTCCCGCAGCCGCAACACGCCTTACGAGGGCCGTGAGCTGCCGGGGCGCGTCACTCACACCTTCCTGCGGGGCCGGGCAACGGTCGTGGACGGGACGCTGGCGTGACACCTGCAGTAATCCAACTGGCCGCCGAGGCCGCCGAGCGACAGTCGGCGGAGGTGACCAGCTTCGGCGCCCGCATCGCGTGGGTGATCGGCCTGGCCGTCTTCATCGCCTTCGTGTACTGGCTGATGCGGCAGGGCTGGAAATGGCGCGGTGCCCTGCAGAGCGACCTGCCGGAGCTCCCCGCCGCCCCCGACGGTCTCCCCGAGCACCGGCTGGCCCTGACCGGCCGGTACCACGGGTCCACCACCGCCGGGCAGTGGCTCGACCGGATCGTCGCCCACGGTCTGGGGGTGCGCAGCCGGGTGGAGCTCACGCTCACCGACGCGGGCCTCGACGTGGTCCGACCGGGTGCCACCGACTTCTTCGTACCGGCCGCGCAGCTGCGCGGCGCCCGCCTCGACAAGGGAATCGCGGGCAAGGTACTCACCGAGGGCGGTCTGCTCGTCGTCACATGGGCGCACGGCGACAAGCTGATCGACTCCGGATTCCGCTCGGACCGCGCGGCCGAACACGCCGCCTGGGTCGAAGCCATCAACCTCATGAACCAATCCATCACGACGGAAGGCGCCGAACGATGACGACCTCCACCAGGGGAGCAGACAAAACTCCCGCCGTACTCGTCCTGGAGGACGGTCGGATTTTCCGTGGCCGCGCCTACGGCGCCCACGGGGAGACCTTTGGAGAGGCTGTGTTCTCCACCGGCATGACCGGCTACCAGGAGACCCTCACCGACCCGTCGTACCACCGCCAGGTCGTCGTGATGACCGCCCCGCACGTGGGCAACACCGGCGTCAACGACGAGGACCCCGAGTCCTCCCGCATCTGGGTGTCCGGCTACGTCGTACGCGACCCCGCCCGCGTCCCCTCCAACTGGCGCTCCCAGCGCTCGCTGGACGAGGAGCTCGTCAAGCAGGGCGTCGTCGGCATCTGCGGCATCGACACCCGCGCCCTGACCCGCCACCTGCGCGAGCGCGGCGCCATGCGCGTCGGCATCTTCTCCGGCAACGCCATCTCCGACGACGGCATGCTGCTCGCCAAGGTGCGCCAGTCCGCCGAGATGGAGGGCGCCGACCTCGCCGCCGAGGTCGCCACCAAGGAGACGTACGTCGTCCCCGCCATCGGCGAGAAGAAGTTCACCGTCGCGGCCGTGGACCTCGGCATCAAGGGCATGACCCCGCACCGCATGGCCGAGCGCGGCATCGAGGTGCACGTGCTGCCCGCGACCGCCACCGTCGAGGACGTGTACGCGGTCAACCCGGACGGCGTGTTCTTCTCCAACGGCCCGGGCGACCCGGCCACCGCCGACGGCCCCGTCTCCGTCATGCAGGGCGTCCTGGAGCGCAAGACGCCGCTCTTCGGCATCTGCTTCGGCAACCAGATCCTGGGCCGCGCGCTCGGCTTCGGCACCTACAAGCTGAAGTACGGCCACCGCGGCATCAACCAGCCGGTCCAGGACCGCACCACCGGCAAGGTCGAGATCACCGCGCACAACCACGGCTTCGCCGTCGACGCGCCCCTCGACAAGGTCTCGGAGACCCCCTTCGGCCGCGCCGAGGTCTCCCACGTCTGCCTGAACGACCAGGTCGTCGAGGGGCTCCAGCTGCTCGACCAGCCGGCCTTCAGCGTCCAGTACCACCCCGAGGCGGCTGCCGGCCCGCACGACGCCGCGTACCTCTTCGACCGCTTCACGTCTTTGATGGAAACCGCCCTGATGGAGGCCGAGCGTGCCTAAGCGCACCGATATCCAGTCCGTCCTGGTCATCGGCTCCGGCCCGATCGTCATCGGCCAGGCCGCCGAGTTCGACTACTCCGGTACCCAGGCCTGCCGCATCCTCAAGGCCGAGGGCCTGCGAGTCATCCTGGTCAACTCCAACCCCGCGACGATCATGACCGACCCGGAGATCGCCGACGCCACGTACGTCGAGCCGATCACCCCCGAGTTCGTCGAGAAGATCATCGCGAAGGAGCGCCCCGACGCGCTGCTCCCCACCCTCGGCGGCCAGACCGCGCTCAACACCGCGATCTCCATGCACGAGCAGGGTGTGCTGGAGAAGTACGGCGTCGAGCTCATCGGCGCCAACGTCGAGGCCATCAACAAGGGCGAGGACCGCGACCTCTTCAAGGGCGTCGTCGAGGCCGTCAAGGCCAAGATCGGCTACGGCGAGTCCGCCCGCTCGGTCATCTGCCACTCGATGGACGACGTGATCGCGGGCGTCGAGACCCTCGGCGGCTACCCCGTCGTCGTGCGCCCCTCCTTCACCATGGGCGGCGCCGGCTCCGGCTTCGCCCACAACGAGGAAGAGCTGCGCCGCATCGCCGGCCAGGGCCTCACGCTCTCCCCGACCACCGAGGTGCTCCTGGAGGAGTCCATCCTCGGCTGGAAGGAGTACGAGCTGGAGCTGATGCGCGACACCAAGGACAACGTGGTCGTCGTCTGCTCCATCGAGAACTTCGACCCGATGGGCGTCCACACCGGTGACTCGATCACCGTCGCCCCGGCGATGACGCTCACCGACCGCGAGTACCAGCGGCTGCGCGACATCGGCATCGCGATCATCCGCGAGGTCGGCGTCGACACCGGCGGCTGCAACATCCAGTTCGCGATCGACCCGGCCGACGGCCGCGTCATCGTCATCGAGATGAACCCCCGCGTCTCGCGGTCCTCGGCGCTCGCCTCGAAGGCCACCGGCTTCCCGATCGCCAAGATCGCCGCCAAGCTGGCCATCGGCTACACGCTCGACGAGGTCCCCAACGACATCACCGAGAAGACGCCGGCCTCCTTCGAGCCGTCCCTCGACTACGTCGTCGTCAAGGCCCCGCGCTTCGCCTTCGAGAAGTTCCCGCTCGCCGACGCCACCCTCACCACCACCATGAAGTCGGTGGGCGAGGCCATGGCCATCGGCCGCAACTTCACCGAGGCCCTTCAGAAGGCCCTGCGCTCCCTGGAGAAGAAGGGCTCGCAGTTCACCTTCGTCGGCCCCGTCGGCGACAAGGACGAGCTGCTCGCCACCGCGGTCCGCCCGACCGACGGCCGCATCAACACCGTCATGCAGGCCATCCGCGCCGGCGCCACCCAGGAAGAGGTCTTCGAGTCCACGAAGATCGACCCCTGGTTCGTCGACCAGCTCTTCCTCATCAAGGAGATCGCGGACGACCTGGCCGCCGCCGACAAGCTCCACCCCGAGCTGCTCGCCGAGGCCAAGCGCCACGGCTTCTCCGACGCCCAGATCGCCGAGATCCGCGGCCTGCGCGAGGACGTCGTCCGCGAGGTCCGCCACGCGCTGGGCGTCCGCCCGGTCTACAAGACGGTCGACACCTGCGCCGCCGAGTTCGCCGCGAAGACCCCGTACTTCTACTCCTCGTACGACGAGGAGAGCGAGGTCGCGCCGCGCGAGAAGCCCGCGGTCATCATCCTGGGCTCCGGCCCGAACCGCATCGGCCAGGGCATCGAGTTCGACTACTCCTGCGTCCACGCCTCCTTCGCCCTCAGCGACGCCGGCTACGAGACCGTGATGGTCAACTGCAACCCGGAGACCGTCTCCACCGACTACGACACCTCCGACCGCCTGTACTTCGAGCCGCTCACGCTCGAAGACGTGCTGGAGATCGTCCACGCCGAGTCGCTGGCCGGCCCGATCGCCGGTGTCATCGTCCAGCTCGGCGGCCAGACCCCCCTGGGCCTCGCCCAGGCGCTGAAGGACAACGGCGTCCCCATCGTCGGCACCTCCCCGGAGGCCATCCACGCCGCCGAGGACCGCGGCGCCTTCGGCCAGGTCCTCGCCGACGCCGGCCTGCCGGCCCCCAAGCACGGCACCGCCACCACCTTCACGGGTGCGAAGGCCATCGCCGACGAGATCGGCTACCCGGTCCTCGTCCGCCCGTCCTACGTGCTCGGCGGCCGCGGCATGGAGATCGTCTACGACGAGGCCCGCCTGGAGTCGTACATCGCCGAGTCCACCGAGATCAGCCCCACCCGGCCGGTCCTGGTCGACCGCTTCCTCGACGACGCCATCGAGATCGACGTCGACGCCCTCTACGACGGCACCGAGCTCTACCTCGGCGGCGTCATGGAGCACATCGAGGAAGCCGGCATCCACTCCGGCGACTCCGCCTGCGCCCTGCCCCCGATCACCCTCGGCGGCTACGACATCAAGCGCCTGCGCGCCTCCACCGAGGCCATCGCCAAGGGCGTCGGCGTCCGCGGCCTGATCAACATCCAGTTCGCGATGGCGGGTGACATCCTCTACGTCCTGGAGGCCAACCCGCGCGCCTCGCGGACCGTGCCCTTCACCTCGAAGGCCACCGCCGTCCCGCTCGCAAAGGCCGCCGCGCGCATCTCGCTCGGCACCACCATCGCCGAGCTGCGCGCCGAAGGCATGCTGCCGAAGACCGGCGACGGCGGCACCCTGCCGATCGACGCGCCGATCTCCGTCAAGGAGGCCGTCATGCCGTGGTCGCGCTTCCGCGACATCCACGGCCGCGGCGTGGACACCGTCCTCGGCCCGGAGATGCGCTCCACCGGCGAGGTCATGGGCATCGACGCCGTATTCGGCACCGCCTACGCCAAGTCGCAGGCCGGCGCCTACGGCCCGCTGCCCACCAAGGGCCGCGCGTTCATCTCCGTCGCCAACCGCGACAAGCGCTCGATGATCTTCCCGGCGCGCGAGCTCGTCGCCCACGGCTTCGAGCTGCTCGCCACCTCCGGCACCGCCGAGGTGCTGCGCCGCAACGGCATCAACGCCACCGTGGTGCGCAAGCTCAGCGAGGGCGAAGGCCCGAACGGCGAGAAGACCATCGTCCAGCTGATCCACGACGGCCAGGTCGACCTGATCGTCAACACCCCGTACGGCACCGGCGGCCGCCTCGACGGCTACGAGATCCGCACGGCGGCCGTGGCGCGCAGCGTCCCGTGCCTGACCACGGTCCAGGCACTCGCCGCGGCCGTCCAGGGCATCGAGGCGCTGGGCCACGGCGACGTGGGCGTGCGCTCCCTCCAGGAGCACGCGGAGCACCTGACCGCGGCCCGCGACTAGCAGCCCGTACGAGGTAGGGGGACACCGGTTTCGCTGATGCGACGGGTGTCCCCCTTCTCATGACCGCACGGAGGAGCCTCCCCCGATGTACAAACTCTTCTTCAACCTGGTCTTCAAGCGCATGGACCCGGAGCAGGCCCACTACATGGCCTTCCGCTGGATCCGCCTCGCGGCCCGCACGCCCGTACTGCGCACCTTCATCGCCGCCTGGCTCGCCCCCCGCTACAAGGAGCTGCGCACCGAGGCGCTGGGCCTGCGCATGCACGGCCCCTTCGGGCTGGCCGCCGGCTTCGACAAGAACGCCGTCGCCATCGACGGCATGTCGATGCTCGGCTTCGACCACATCGAGATCGGCACGGTCACGGCCGAGGCGCAGCCGGGCAATCCCAAGAAGCGCCTCTTCCGCCTCGTCCCGGACCGCGCGCTGATCAACCGGATGGGCTTCAACAACGAGGGCTCGGCGGCCGTCGCGGAGCGGCTGGCGGCCCGCGAGGCGGTCTTCAGGACGGTGGTCGGCGTCAACATCGGCAAGACCAAGGTCGTGCCCGAGGACGAGGCGGTGGCGGACTACGTCGCCTCCACCGAGCGCCTGGCCCGCCACGCCGACTACCTCGTCGTGAACGTCTCCTCCCCGAACACCCCGGGACTGCGCAACCTCCAGGCGACGGAGTCGCTGCGCCCGCTGCTGACGGCGGTCCGCGAAGCCGCGGACCGCACGGTGACCGACCGCCGGGTCCCGCTCCTGGTCAAGATCGCCCCGGACCTCGCCGACGAGGACGTCGACGCGGTCGCGGACCTGGCGCTGGAGCTGGGCCTGGACGGCATCATCGCGACGAACACCACCATCGCGCGCGACGGCCTGGGGCTCCGCTCCGACCCGTCCCTCGTGAAGGAGACGGGCGGGCTGTCCGGCGCCCCCGTCAAGCAGCGCTCCCTGGAGGTCCTGCGCCGCCTGTACGCCCGTGTGGGGGACCGGCTGGTCCTCGTGGGTGTCGGGGGCATCGAGAACGCCGAGGACGCCTGGCAGCGGATCCTGGCCGGCGCCACGCTGATCCAGGGCTACAGCGCCTTCATCTACGAGGGCCCCTTCTACGCCCGCGCCATCCACAAGGGCCTGGCCGCGCGCCTGGCCGCCAGCCCGTACGCGACGCTCGCCGAAGCGGTGGGCGCCGAGACCGCCGAGACCCGAAAGGCCGCGCAGTGACCGTGACCCCCTTTGGCACCCGCCTCCGCGAGGCGATGGACTCCCGCGGCCCGCTGTGCGTGGGCATCGACCCGCACGCCGCCCTGCTGGCGCAGTGGGGCCTGAGCGACGACATCGCGGGCCTGGAGCGCTTCTCCCGTACGGTCGTCGAGGCGCTGGCGGAGTCGGTGGCGGTCTTCAAGCCGCAGGCGGCCTTCTTCGAGCGGTTCGGCTCGCGGGGCATCGCGGTGCTGGAGCAGACGGTGGCGGACGCGCGGGCGGCGGGCGCGCTGGTCGTGATGGACGCGAAGCGGGGTGACATCGGCTCGACGATGGCGGCGTACGCCGAGACCTTCCTCTCGCCGTCCTCCCCGCTCTTCTCGGACGCGCTGACGGTTTCCCCGTACCTGGGCTACGGCTCGCTGAAGCCGGCGGTCGACCTGGCGCGGGAGTCGGGTGCGGGTCTGTTCGTGCTGGCCCTCACCTCGAACCCGGAGGGTGCGGAGGTCCAGCGGGCGGTCCGTGAGGACGGCCGGTCGATCGGCGCGACGATGCTGGCCCACTTGGCGGCGGAGAACCAGGGCGCCAGCCCGATGGGCTCCTTCGGAGCGGTGGTCGGCGCCACGCTGGGCGACCTGTCCTCCTTCGACCTGGACATCAACGGCCCGCTGCTCGCCCCGGGCATCGGCGCCCAGGGCGCGACGGCGGCCGACCTGCCGGCGGTCTTCGGCAAGGCGGTGCGCAACGTGGTCCCGAACGTGTCGCGCGGCGTCCTGAAGCACGGCCCGGACGTCTCGGCCCTCCGCGCGAGCGCGGCCGCCTTCGCGCAGGAGATCCGCGAGGCCGTCTCCGCATAGCCGGACCCCGGGCGCAGCCCCGACTGCCTGCCCGGCCATGCCAAGCTCGCGGCCGAGGTGATCCGCGTCACGGCCCTCGGCGCCGCGCACCACGCGGGAGCGGCCACCGCACACCGATTCGGTGCGTTCAAGGACCCCCGCCGGACACGCACATCGCACGGCCTGACGAAATTCGAACGTCTTTCACCGGACAAAACAGGGGTACTTTGTCCGTGATGTACGTTTCAGTGGAGGCTGACCAGGACTTTTCGTCCGTTCTCGCTGACTGGAGCGGCCATGGCCGCTAGTCTCCGACCAGAGTGAACGCGCAGCGAACGAGTTCCATCGCTGTTCGGGAGCTCGCCTGGTGTGGTGCCTTTGGGTTCCCCACCGGTCCGTATCCGACAGTTCGACATCCGAGGTGACGTAGGCGTGGCTCTTCCGCCCCTTACCCCTGAACAGCGCGCAGCCGCGCTCGAAAAGGCCGCCGCGGCTCGCCGGGAGCGGGCCGAGGTGAAGAATCGACTCAAGCACTCCGGCGCCTCGCTCCAAGAGGTCATCAAGACAGGCCAGGAGAACGACGTCATCGGCAAGATGAAGGTCTCCGCCCTACTGGAGTCCCTGCCTGGCGTGGGCAAGGTGCGCGCCAAGCAGATCATGGAGCGCCTCGGCATCTCCGAATCCCGGCGTGTCCGAGGTCTCGGCTCCAACCAGATCGCCTCTCTGGAGCGTGAGTTCGGCACTCCCGCCGGCTGACGCGCCGGCTCACGTGCTTCCGGCGTTCTCAGGCAGTCCCGGGAACCTGGATAATCGCTTTATGGCAGCAGAGGTTCGTCCGCGGCTGACCGTGCTCTCCGGCCCCTCGGGGGTCGGCAAGAGCACGGTCGTCGCGCATATGCGCAAGGTCCACCCCGAGGTCTGGCTCTCGGTGTCGGCCACCACCCGCAAGCCGCGGCCCGGTGAGCGACACGGAGTCCAGTACTTCTTCGTCAACGACGACGAGTTCGACAAGCTGATCGCCAACGGCGAGCTGCTGGAGTGGGCCGAGTTCGCGGGCAACCGCTACGGCACACCACGCGGCGCGGTGCTGGAACGCCTCGAAAACGGCGAGCCGGTACTGCTGGAGATCGACCTCCAGGGCGCACGGCTCGTACGCGAGTCCATGCCCGACGCCCAGCTGGTCTTCCTGGCCCCGCCGAGCTGGGACGAGCTGGTCCGCCGGCTGACCGGCCGGGGCACCGAATCGGCCGAGGTCATCGAGCGCCGCCTGGCGACCGCCAAGATCGAGCTCGCTGCCGAATCCGAGTTCAACACCACCCTGGTCAACACCTCCGTCGAGGATGTGGCGCGCGAGCTGCTAGCCTTGATGGAAGTTGTCTGATCGTTGATCGATCGTTCCGATTTGATCAATGCCTGATCTTTCACCCATCTTCGGAAGGTAGAGCGTGTCCTCTTCCATCACTGCGCCCGAGGGCATCATCAACCCGCCGATCGACGAGCTGCTCGAGGCCACGGACTCGAAGTACAGCCTCGTGATCTACGCGGCCAAGCGCGCGCGTCAGATCAACGCGTACTACTCCCAGCTCGGCGAGGGCCTGCTGGAGTACGTCGGCCCGCTGGTGGACACCCACGTCCACGAGAAGCCGCTTTCGATCGCGCTGCGCGAGATCAACGCGGGTCTGCTGACCTCCGAGGCCATCGAGGCCCCGGCTCAGTAAGGCACGGTAATTCCTTTCACCACAGGCCCGGCAGAACATCTGCCGGGCCTGTGGTGTGTCATGGGTAGGTACGACGGATGTGCGGATGCGCGGATGTGCCGAAGAAGGGGAGTGCGTGGTGGGTAAGCCGAAGGTCGTGCTGGGGGTCAGCGGCGGGATCGCCGCCTACAAGGCGTGCGAGCTGCTGCGCCGGCTGACCGAGTCCGGGCACGAGGTACGGGTGGTGCCGACGGCCGCGTCGCTCCAGTTCGTCGGCGAGGCCACCTGGGCCGCCCTGTCCGGGAACCCGGCCTCCACCGAGGTGTGGGAGACCGTCCACGAGGTGCCCCACGTACGCATCGGGCAGGCGGCCGACCTCGTCGTCGTCGCCCCGGCCACCGCCGACATGCTGGCCAAGGCCGCCCACGGGCTGGCCGACGACCTGCTCACGAACACCCTGCTCACCGCACGCTGTCCGGTGGTCTTCGCCCCCGCCATGCACACCGAGATGTGGGAGCACCCCGCCACCCAGGAGAACGTGGCCACCCTGCGACGGCGCGGAGCCGTCGTCATCGAGCCCGCGGTGGGCCGGCTCACCGGCAAGGACACCGGCAAGGGGCGGCTGCCCGACCCCGAGGAGATCTACGAGGTGTGCCGCAGGGTCCTGGCGCGCGGGGTGGCCGAGCCGGACCTCGTCGGGCGGCACGTGGTGATCAGCGCCGGCGGCACGCGCGAGCCCCTGGACCCGGTCCGCTTCCTGGGCAACCGCTCCTCGGGCAAGCAGGGCTACGCGCTCGCCCGTACGGCCGTCGCGCGCGGGGCCCGGGTCACCCTCGTGGCGGCCAACACCGCGCCGGCCGACCCGGCCGGCGTGGACGTCGTACGCGTGGGGACGGCCGTACAGCTGCGGGAGGCCGTGCTCAAGGCGGCCGCGGACGCCGACGCCGTGGTGATGGCGGCGGCCGTGGCCGACTTCCGGCCCGCCGAGTACGCGGGCGGCAAGATCAAGAAGAAGGACGGTCAGGAGCCCGCCCCGGTCGTCCTCGTCCGCAACCCCGACGTCCTCGCGGAGATCTCGGCCGACCGGGCCCGCGAGGGGCAGGTCGTGGTCGGATTCGCCGCCGAGACCGACGACGTCCTGGCCAACGGCCGCGCCAAGCTCCGGCGCAAGGGATGTGATCTTCTCGTCGTCAACGAGGTCGGCGAGGCCAAGACCTTCGGTTCCGAGGAGAACGAGGCCGTCATCCTCGCGTCAGACGGGTCTGAGACCCAGGTCCCCCATGGTCCGAAGGAGTCGTTGGCGGACGTCATTTGGGATCACGTGGCCCCCCGACTGCCCGCGCGACGCGCCTGACCCGGATCCCTTCTCATGGTCACTTCCGTAGGCCAGAATGAGGTGCCGCAGGTCACACCTGATTCACAGGGCGAGACGGGTGGTCCGGCGAACGGTGGCGACCGATAAACTGCACTCGGAACGTGATCGGGCGCAGCCTCCGGTGTGGTTCCGCCAAATGATCAGCCAGCAGCCGCTGCAACCCCCAGGGAGCGTTGTGTCCCGTCGTCTGTTTACCTCGGAGTCCGTGACCGAGGGCCACCCCGACAAGATCGCTGACCAGATCAGCGACACGATCCTCGACGCACTCCTCACCGAGGACCCGACCTCGCGTGTCGCGGTGGAGACCCTCATCACCACGGGTCTCGTGCACATCGCGGGAGAGGTGACGACGAAGGCCTACGCGCCGATCGCGCAGCTCGTCCGCGACAAGATCCTCGAGATCGGCTACGACTCCTCCAAGAAGGGCTTCGACGGCGCCTCCTGCGGCGTGTCGGTGTCCATCGGCGCGCAGTCCCCGGACATCGCGCAGGGCGTCGACACGGCCTACGAGACGCGGGTCGAGGGCGATGAGGACGAGCTCGACAAGCAGGGCGCCGGCGACCAGGGCCTGATGTTCGGCTATGCCTGCGACGAGACCCCCGAGCTCATGCCGCTCCCGATCCACCTCGCGCACCGGCTCTCCAAGCGGCTCTCCGAGGTCCGCAAGAACGGGACCATCCCGTACCTGCGCCCCGACGGCAAGACGCAGGTCACCATCGAGTACGACGGCGACAAGGCCGTCCGCCTCGACACGGTCGTCGTCTCCTCGCAGCACGCGTCCGACATCGACCTCGACTCGCTGCTCGCGCCCGACATCCGCGAGTTCGTCGTCGAGCACGTGCTCGCCCAGCTGGCGGACGGCGGCATCAAGCTCGAGACCGAGGGCTACCGGCTGCTGGTGAACCCGACCGGCCGCTTCGAGATCGGCGGCCCGATGGGCGACGCCGGCCTGACCGGCCGCAAGATCATCATCGACACCTACGGCGGCATGGCACGCCACGGCGGCGGCGCCTTCTCCGGCAAGGACCCGTCGAAGGTCGACCGCTCCGCCGCCTACGCGATGCGCTGGGTCGCGAAGAACGTGGTCGCCGCCGGTCTGGCCTCGCGCTGCGAGGTGCAGGTCGCGTACGCCATCGGCAAGGCCGAGCCCGTCGGCCTGTTCGTCGAGACCTTCGGCACCGAGAAGACCGACATCGCGAAGATCGAGGACGCCATCGCCGAGGTCTTCGACCTCCGCCCGGCCGCCATCATCCGCGACCTGGACCTGCTGCGGCCCATCTACGCCCAGACCGCCGCCTACGGCCACTTCGGCCGCGAGCTGCCGGACTTCACCTGGGAGCGCACGGACCGCGTGGACGCGCTGCGCGCGGCCGCCGGCCTGTAAGCACCACCGCCTGAGACGAACGGCCCCGGACCTCGGTCCGGGGCCGTTCGCGCGCCTGCCGCCCGTCCGCCATCCGCCGTCCGCCGCCCGCGAGAATGCCGGTGCGCCGCACGCAGGCCGCGGCTACGCTGACGCAGCCTCCCGGTGCGAAGGCGACGGATACATCTGGAGCGGGTGGGTCGTCCCCGTGTCGAAGGAACCCCACCGCCGCCGATGAAGACCTCGGGAGCGCCGCCGGGCCCGTCCGCTGTCGGTGGGGTTTGTAAGAATGCGGTGTGAGCAGTGCGAACGAGTCCGAACAGCGGGGCGGGGACGGCAGTCCCGGCGGCCCGCCGGAACAGCTCGCCCTGATCCGGGAGATGGTCGCCGAGGCGAAGGCCAAGGCGCCCAAGGCGAAGCCCCGCACCTGGCGCGGGGCCGCCGTCGCCGAGGAGCTGCCCGTCGCCCGCGTCCTCGTGAACAAGGGCGTACTCCACCTCGACCGGCTCTTCGACTACGCGGTTCCCGCCGAGCTCTCCGAGTCCGCCCAGCCGGGCGTCCGCGTCCGCGTCCGCTTCGGGGCGGGCTCCCACCGTGTGCACGGCGGCCGCCGCGAGGGCGGCGGGCTCATCGACGGCTTCATCGTCGAGCGCCGCGCCGAATCCGACTACAACGGAGCCCTCGCCGCCCTCGCCCAGGTCGTCTCGCCCGAGGTGGTCCTCGGCCCCCGCATGCTGGCCCTCGCCCGGGCCGTCGCCGACCGGTACGCCGGCAGCCTGGCCGACGTGCTCCAGCTCGCCCTGCCCCCGCGCAATGCCCGCGCCGAGGCCCAGCCCTCGCCCGAGCCGCTGCCCCCGCCGGCCGCGCCCGAGCCCGGCGGCTGGGAACGGTACGGCGCCGGCCCCGCCTTCCTCCGCGCCCTGGCCGGCGGCGGCACCCCGCGCGCCGTCTGGACCGCCCTGCCCGGGCCCGGCTGGGCCGACGAACTCGCCCGCGCCATGGCCGCCACCCTCGCCTCCGGACGCGGGGCCCTCGCCGTCGTCCCCGACGGACGGACCGCCGGCCGCGTCGACGCCGCGCTCACCGCCCTGCTTGGCGAGGGGCGGCACGCGCTGCTCACGGCCGAATCGGGCCCCGAGAAGCGCTACCGCCAGTGGCTGGCCGTGAGCCGGGGCTCCGTGCGCGCCGTCGTCGGCACGAGGGCCGCGATGTTCGCCCCCGTCCGCGACCTCGGGCTGGTCGCCATCTGGGACGACGGCGACTCCAGCCACAGCGACGACCACGCCCCCTTCCCGCACGTCCGCGAGGTCCTGGAACTGCGCGCGGTCAGCGACAGCTGCGCCTTCCTCGCCGGGAGCACGAGCTGCACCGTCGAGGCCGCCCAGCTGGTCGAGTCCGGCTGGGCGCGGCCGCTGGTCGCGAGCCGCGAGACGGTCCGGGAGTGCGCCCCCCGGATCCGTACGGTGGGCGACGAGCTGCTGGCCCGCGACGAGGCGGCCCGCGCCGCGCGACTGCCGAGCCTGGCGTGGGAGACCGTACGGGAGGGCCTGAAGACCGGGCCGGTCTTGGTGCAGGTGCCGCGGCGCGGCTACGTGCCCCGGCTGGCGTGCGAGCAGTGCCGGACGCCGGCCCGCTGCACGGTCTGCGCCGGGCCGCTGGAGGCCCCTGACGCGAGGGACCTCCAATGCGGGTGGTGCGGGCGGGCCGAGCCGGCCTGGCACTGCGAGGAGTGCGGGTCCTTCCGGCTGCGGGCCCGGGTGGTCGGCGCGCGGCGGACCGCCGAGGAGCTGGGGCGGGCCTTCCCGGCCGTGCCCGTACGGACCTCCGGGCGCGACCACGTCCTGGACGAGGTGCCGGACCGGCCGGCGCTGGTGGTGTGCACCCCCGGGGCCGAGCCGGTCGCGGCGGGCGCCGGGTACGCGGCGGCGCTGCTCCTTGACGGCTGGGCGATGCTGACCCGGCCCGACCTGCGGGCGGGCGAGGACGCGCTGCGGCGCTGGATCGGGGCCGCCTCGCTGGTACGGGGGGACGGGCAGGTCGTGGTGGTCGCCGAGCCGACGCTGCGGCCGGTCCAGGCGCTGGTGCGGTGGGACCCCGTCGGGCATGCGGTCCGGGAGCTCGCGGAGCGGGCCCAGCTCGGCTTCCCGCCGGTGTCCCGGATGGCGGCCGTGGCCGGGCGGGGCGAGGCCGTCGAGGCCTTCCTGGCCGGAGCGGGGCTGCCGCCGGACGCGGAGATCCTGGGCCCGGTGCCGATGCCCGGGCGGCGGGGTGAGGGCTCCCCGGGGGAGCGGGCGCTGGTCCGTGTCCCACCGGGCAGTGGCGCCGCGCTGGCGGCCGCGCTGAAGGCGGCGCAGGCCGCTCGGCTGGCGCGGGGGGTTCCGGCGTCGGAGGCGGTCCGGGTCCGGATCGACCCGCCGGACATCGGCTGAGCCGGCCGCCTGCGGCGAAGCCCCGGGGTCGGCACGCGGCACCGCCGTTCACCGCTGCGCGGGACCTCCCCCACCCCGCCCCTTCCCGAAACCGGGGCTTGCGACCCCGGCCCCGTTACCTTTTTCGTGG
>NZ_JAGGOZ010000081.1 GCF_018614075.1 Streptomyces sp. ISL-94
GGTCCGGGCAGAGCCCGGGGAACGGAGGAAGGGCGGGGCGGGGAGAGGCTCGCGCAGCAGACCACCGCCCGGCCCGCGACCCGGACGGCACCCGCACCGCGGCCCGCGCTGCGGCGGCCCTCCGGTGAGGCCCGGCCCGGCCCGCGACCCGGACCGCACCCGCACCGCGACCCGCACCGCGACCGGATCCGCCGGTCAGGCCCGGCCCGGGACCGGGGGCCCGGCCCGCGCCGCGGCGGGCGGCGCCGTCAGGCCAGACCCGTTTTGGCGCCCGCGCCGCAGAGGGGCAGGACCGCCGTCCGGCCCTGCAAGGGGTCGGTGGGGGCGGCGGGGCCGACCGCCGCCCAGCAGGCCGCGGCCGTCGGTTCGACGAAGAAGCCGCGGCGGGCCAGGTCCCGCTGGGCCTCGCGGAGGCGGTCGTCCGAGACCATCAGGAACGTGCCGCCGGACTTCCGGACCGCCGCCAGGATCTGACGCGCCCGCGGCGGCGCCGGGATCGCGATCCCCTCCGCCACGGTGGGGAGCTGCGGCACCGGACCGGCGTCCTCGGCGCCCTCGGCGAAGGCCGCCGCCAGCAGGGCCACCGCCTCCGCCTGGACCGCGATCAGCGCCGGCGGCCGGACGCCGCGCCGGGCCAGCTCCTCCACCGCGAGCGCCGCGCCGAGCAGGAGCGTGCCGTTGCCCACCGGGACGACCAGGGCCTCCGGCAGCCGGCCGCCGAGTTCCTCCCACACCTCGTACACATACGTCTTCGTCCCGTGCAGGAAGTACGGGTTGAAGACGTGGCTCGCGTAGAAGACCCCCGGCAGGTCCGCCTCGGCCCGCGCCGCCTGGGCAGTCGCCTCCCGGTCACCGGGAATCACCCGGACCGCCGCGCCGTGCGCCCGCATCTGGCCGGTCTTCTTCGCCGAGGTGCCCTCGGGCACGAAAACTTCACAACTCAGTCCGGCCCGCGCGCAGTACGCCGCCACCGCCGTCCCCGCGTTGCCGCTGCTGTCCGCCACCACCCGCTCCGGGCGCAGCCGCCGGGCCAGCTCCGCGAGCATCACCGCGCCCCGGTCCTTGAAGGACAGCGTCGGCATCAGGTAGTCCAGCTTGGCGTGAATCCGCTCCCCGAGCGGGACCAGCGGAGTGTTCCCCTCCGACATCGTCACGGAGAACGCGCCCGGCAGCGGCAGCGCCGCCCCGTACCGCCACAGCGAGTTGGGCCCGGCGGCCGGTTCGAGCGGACTGGCCGGATCCGGTGTGAAGTCGAGATCCCACGGACCGCCGCAGACCGGGCAGCACCAGGGCGCCGTACGGATGTCCGCGCGCGTGTCGTCCGCGGGGCAGACGTAACCCGGCAGTGCCTGCGTCATGTGCGGAGCGCCTTTGCTCGTTCATGGCCGTTGTGTGGCACGGATGTTACGGGTTCGCCGGGCTCTTGTGGGATGGCGAAAGGGTGGGCCAACCTTTCGGAGGCAGCGGCGCGGCAGGCCTGCCCAAGGGCCTGAGAGTTGTCATGTCCATGCTCGCATGCTGCCTCAGTTCACCACCGAGGAGGACCCCCCACATGTCCGTGATCCGTCACACCCGCCGGAAATTCGCCGGTATCGGCGCCGCCGCCATCGCGGCCCTCGCGCTCGGCGCGGCCGCCGCGTTGCCCGCTTCCGCGGCCGACGGCCCCGCGCAGGGCGTCATCGAGAACGCCGGCGCCCCCGGCTCCGTGGCCGACAGCTACATCGTGACCCTGAAGGACTCGGCCGCCCGCTCCACCGCCGACAGCGGCAAGGCCGTCGTCAAGCGCTACGGCGCGAAGATCGACCGCACCTACAGCGCCGCCCTCAACGGCTACGCCGTCGCCCTCCCCGAGGCGCAGGCCAGAAAGCTCGCCGCCGACCCGGCCGTCAAGTCGGTCGTGCAGAACCGGGTCTTCACCGTCAACGACACTCAGGGCACCCAGCCCAGCCCGCCGTCCTGGGGCCTGGACCGCATCGACCAGCGCCCGCTCCCGCTCGACAACAGCTACACGTACCCGGACAAGGCCGGCGAGGGCGTCACCGCGTACATCATCGACACCGGTGTCCGGATCACCCACACCGACTTCGGCGGCCGCGCCTCCTACGGCTACGACGCCATCGACAACGACAACACCGCCCAGGACGGCCACGGCCACGGCACGCACGTCGCCGGCACCGTCGCGGGCGGCTCGTACGGCGTGGCCAAGAAAGCCAAGATCGTCGGTGTCCGCGTCCTCGACAACAACGGCTCCGGCACCACCGCCCAGGTCGTCGCCGGCATCGACTGGGTGACCCAGCACGCGGTCAAGCCGGCCGTGGCGAACATGTCGCTCGGCGGCGGCGCCGACTCGGCGCTCGACACCGCCGTACGCAACTCCATAGCCTCCGGCATCACGTTCGGCGTGGCCGCGGGCAACGAGTCCACCGACGCGAGCACCAAGTCCCCGGCGCGCGTCGCCGAGGCCATCACGGTCGGCGCCACCACCAACTCCGACGCCAAGGCCAGCTACTCCAACTACGGCACGATCCTCGACATCTTCGCGCCGGGCTCCTCCATCACCTCCTCGTGGGGTACGGGCGACACCGCCACCAACACCATCTCGGGCACCTCGATGGCGACCCCGCACGTCGTGGGCGCGGCCGCGCTGTACCTCTCGCAGAACCCCACGAGCACTCCGGCCCAGGTGCGCGACGGCCTGGTGAACGCGGCCACCCCGAACGTGGTGACCAGCCCCGGCAGCGGCTCCCCCAACCGCCTCCTGTACGTGGGCGGCAGCACCACGCCGCCGAACCCGGGCACCCGCTTCGAGAACACCGCGGACTACGCGATCAACGACAACTCCACCGTCGAATCGCCGATCACCGTCAGCGGGATCTCCGGCAACGCCCCGGCGACGCTGAGCGTCCCGGTCGACATCAAGCACACGTACATCGGTGACCTCAAGGTCGACCTGGTCGCGCCCGACGGCACCGTCTACACCCTGCACAACCGCGCCGGCGGCAGCGCGGACAACATCATCAAGACCTTCACGGTCAACGCCTCCGCCGAGGTCGCCAACGGGGTCTGGAAGCTCCGGGTGAACGACAACGCGAACCTCGACACCGGGAAGATCGACTCCTGGGCGCTCCAGTTCTGAGGTCCGGGACACCGAGTGGGTAATGAGGAAATGAGGAACTGAGGAACCAGGGACCGAGCGGCCGAGGTACCGGCGCAGGGCGCACGGCTGAGTGCAGGGCAACGCGCCCGGGCCGGGCGCACGGCTGAGCCGCGATGAACAGGCGGGGGCGACCGACAGGGCGGTCGCCCCCGCTGCGTACTATTCGCGCATCCGTTCGCGCCCCCTGTGAGGGAGTCCCTCGCCCCGTGACCACCCCGCCGAGTCCTCCCGCCGGGCCGGGCCACTCCTGGCCCCCGCCCTCCCCGCAGCACCCGTGGGCACCGCCGCCCGGCTACGGGCAGGCCCCGCCGGCGCTCAACGGCTTCGCGCTCGCCTCGCTCCTCGTCGGCCTGCTGTGCTTTCCGCCGCTGGGCGTCGTCTTCGGGATCGTGGCCCTCGTACAGATCCCGAACAAGCGGCAGCGGGGCAAGGCGCTGGCGATCGCGGGCCTGGCGGTGTCCGTGGTGATGACCGGCGTACTGGTCCTGACCGCCGGCCGGGTCGCGACGGCGCTCGGCGAACGCTTCGACCGGATCGGCGAACTGACCGAGGCCGAGGGCGAGCTGACGGACATGGAGGACCTGCTCAGGGGGGACTGCTTCAACGTCCCGGGCGCGGACATGAGGGACAACCGGCCCCTGATCTACAAGATCGACTGCGCGGAGCCGCACCACGGCGAGGTGACCCTCTCCGAGGCGGTGGGCCTGGAGGGCGCCCCGGGCTCGGAGGAGGCGGACCGCCACACCGAGGACGTCTGCTGGAAGGCCCAGGACGCCTACGCGATGGACACCTGGGCGCTGCCCGCCACCGCCCAGATGTTCTACTTCGCCCCCTCCCGCGAGACCTGGCGGCAGGGGGACCGGCAGCTGCTGTGTGTGATCGCGACGACCGATGAGGAGCAGCGCGGCAGTCTGCGCCGGGGCGAGGCGGAGCTGACGCCCGGGCAGGTGGAGTTCCTGAAGGCGGCGAACGCGGTCGAGTTCCTCGTGGGCCGCTCGCCGGAAGAGGATGTCGAGGACGCGCTGCCCGAGCACCGGGCCTGGGCGCTGAAGGTGCACGGAGCGCTGGGCGACGAGGCGAAGGTGCTGGAGGCGCACAAGGGCCGGCCCGGTATGGACGCGGCGGCGCGGGCCACGCTCAAGGAGATCGAGGCGGCGCGCAAGCTGTGGGTGAAGGCCTCGCAGGCGCGGACGGCAGCGGAGTTCGACAAGCAGGGGGACCTGGCCATGGGCGCCATGTCGGTGGAGACGGAGAAGTCGCTGCGCGGCGCGTACGGGCTGGCGACGACGGTTCCGGAATGGCTGGAGGAGTGGCAGGGCGGGCCGGGCGGGCCGGGCGGTGGGCCCGGGCGCGCTCCCTCGACCGAGTCCGTGTGACGTCGTCGGGGTAACACGCGGTAACGGGTTTGAGTGACCTGGCTTCATCACTTCGGGTGAAACCTTGGCCCTTGCTTGCGATGTTCAACCGCCGGTTGCCAGGGTGTAGCTGTCTGTCAACCTGATGGGAGTGGCCAGTGACTTTCGGTGAGCAGCCGGCCTATCTGCGCGTGGCGGGGGATCTCCGACGGAAGATCGCCGACGGCTCCCTGCCCCCGCACACCCGGCTCCCCTCGCAGGCCCGCATCCGCGAGGAGTACGGGGTCTCCGACACCGTGGCGCTGGAGGCGCGCAAGGTCCTCATGGCGGAGGGGCTGGTCGAGGGCCGGTCCGGATCGGGTACGTACGTACGGGAACAGCCGGTGCCGCGGCGGGTCGCCCGCTCCGGCTACCGCACGGGCGGCACGTCGACGCCCTTCCGGCAGGAGCAGGCGGAGTCGGGCGCGCGCGGCACGTGGGAGTCGAGCAGCGAGCAGACGGGCGCGCCGACGGAGATCGCGGAGCGGTTGGGCATCGGCCCGGGGGAACGGGTGATGCGGACCCGGTACGTCTTCCGCGACGCGGGGGAGGCGATGATGCTGTCCACCTCCTGGGAGCCGCTCGCCGTGACCGGCCGGACCCCGGTGATGCTGCCGGAGGAGGGGCCGCTGGGCGGCTCCGGGGTGGTCGACCGGATGGCCGCGATCGACGTCGTCGTCGACAACGTGGTGGAGGAGGTCGGCGCCCGGCCGGGGCTGGCGGAGGAGATCCTGCTGCTGGGCGGGGTGCCGGGGCATGTGGTGCTGGTCATCGGCCGCACGTACTTTGCCTCCGGCCGCGCCGTCGAGACGGCGGACGTCGTCGTTCCGGCGGACCGGTACCGCCTGTCGTACCACTTGCCGGTGCGCTGACCGCGGCTGCTGTTCCGGCTGCGGCGCCGCCGCCGGGGGTCCGCCCCCACCCCGCACCGCGCACCCCGCACCCCGCGCCTCAATCGCCGGCGGGGCTGGTCGCCTTCACCGGCTCGGTTCTCGCCTTCTTCGGGCTGTTCGGCGGCTGTGCCGGGGCCGCCCTTCGCCTTCCTCGCGACCGGACTCGCCCTTCCCCTGCGGCCGTTGACTGCCTGGGTGACCAGCGGGCCCGAACGCGGGCGGGTCCGGTGCCCTCCGTGCGCCGGATCTGAACCGGCGCGCACGGCCCACTCGTACACATGGCCGGATGCGTACGCCCCCTAGGTATCTCTTCGTGAAAATCCGTATCCGCTGCGTAAAGGTCGGGCGTAAGCTCAGGCATATGCGCAATGCGGTTTCCCGGGCAGGTACGTCGGCGGAGGGTGAAACGCGATGAACGACAGCGGTGCCCTGCTCCTATGGCTGGTCATACGTCAGGACGACAACGGCAACCGCTACCGGGTGGGCCGGTACGCCACCCGGGCCGAGGCCCAGAAGGTCGTCGACAGCCTCGGCGACAGAGGACACAAGCAGCTCTACTGGGTCGAGCGGATCGGTCAGACCGCCACGATGAACTGAGCGTCAGCGTTGACATAGGCTCCCCCCATGACGGTACGAGTGGTCGTGGGCGGAGCCCTTTGTCATGAGGGGCGCCTGCTGGCCGCCCGCCGCAGCGCACCACCCGAGCTGGCCGGCCGCTGGGAGCTGCCGGGCGGCAAGGCCGAGCCGGGTGAATCCGTCCCCGAGGCGCTGGTGCGCGAACTGCGCGAGGAGCTCGGCGTCGAGACCGAGCCGCTGGAGCGGATCCCGGGGGAGTGGCCCCTCAAGCCCGGCCTCGTGCTGCACGTGTGGACCGCCCGGCTGCTGTCCGGGGTGCCCGCGCCGCTGGAGGACCACGACGAGCTGCGCTGGCTCGCGCCCGAGGACCTGGGGTCGGTCGACTGGCTGGACCAGGACCGGCCCGCGGTCGCCGAGGCCGGACGCCGGCTGCGCACCGGCGCGGTCGGAGTGACCGCTGAGGGCGGCGCGGCCGACGGCGTCTGCGCCGGGGGCGCATGACGCTCGCGCTGTAGGCCGTCTGCGCCACAGTGCGCCGGTGCACGGGGGATCGCGTGGTACGCCGCCCCAAATATCGGGTATGTCGCTATTAATCCCTATCTCGTCCCCCTTTCGTTACCGACGAACCGGACTGGGGTCGCTGCTGGCCCGGGAAGTGATCGGCGTGATCGACACAGACGGTGAATGCGCCGAGTGGGCCTTCCCCGCCGAGCCCGGCGCTGTCCGCACCGCCCGACACGCCGTGCGCGGCACCCTCAGGGCCTGGGGCCTGGAGTCCGTCGGCGATGTGACCGTCCTGCTGGTCAGCGAGCTGGTCACCAACTCCCTGCGGTACGCCTCCGGCCCGATCGGGGTCCGGCTGGAACGGCGTGATTCAGCCGCCGACGGCGGGGCTGGCGGCCCCGCGCTGCTCGTGGAAGTTTCAGATCCGCTTCCGGATCCGCCCCGCGAGCGCATCGCGAAGCCCAGCGACGAGGGCGGCCGCGGACTTCACCTGGTCGCCGTCTCCTCCCAGCGCTGGGGGACCCGGCACGGGAAGTCGGGCAAGACTGTGTGGTTCGAGTTGGCACTTCCTGGTGAGTAACAAGGGGAAGGGTGGCCGTCCGTCGCACGAGGTGGCTAAAAACTAACGGGACCTTTTTGTGATCGTGAACGCCGTGCCGTCAGGGGCCGTGTGCTGAATACTGCGGTCATGGCCGGTCCGGTTGCGGTGAGCTGGAGGGGACGGTCGCGTGAGCGAGATACCTGCGCAGGCACATCAGGCCGACGTGCCTCGGGAGACATGGCACGACTCCTTGTGGCACAGCAGTCCGCCTGGCTCGATATATGACTACATAAAGGTCGCATCGTTCTCGATCGGGCCCGACGGGCTCATCGACCAGTGGAGCCTGCGCGCCGAGGACCTTTTCGGCCTGACGGCCGCGCAGGCGGTGGGGCGCGATCCGGTCGACGCCTTCATGCCGCCCGAGCTGCGCGCCGACGCCCACCGCCGAGTCGCCGAGATCCTCGACGGCAAGGAGTGGACAGGCCTGATCCCCTTCCGGATCCCGGGCGGGAACGGCGCGCACGGCGTGGCCGAGATCTATGTGATGCCCACCCAGACCGAAACCGCCGAGCGGGCCGCGCTGTGCGTGGTCGTCGACGTACGCGCCCTGCGCCGGATCGAATCCGATCTTGCGGCATCGCAGGCCATATTTGGCCAATCCCCCTTCGGCTTCCTGCTCTTCGGTACCGACCTCACCGTGCAGCGGGCCAACCGCCGCTTCGCCACCGTCTTCGGCGGGGCCGCCGAGGAGCACCGGGGCCGTACCGTCCACGACTACCTGCCGCCGCTCGAGGCCGACCGGATGGCCGAGGCCCTGCGCCGCGTGCTGGAGACCGGGGACTCGGTCACCGACCTGCGGATCACCGGGGCCGCCCCCGGCAGCCGGGAGGACCGCCACTGGTCCATCAACCTCTACCGCGTGCACGGCGGCACCGGCCGCCCCGTAGGCATCGCCGGCATCGGCACCGACGTCACCCGCCGCCACCTCGCCGCCCGCGAGGCCGCCGGGGTCCGCCGCAACCTCGCCCTGCTCAACGAGGCCGGGCACCGCATCGGGAACTCCCTGGACCTGGAGACCACCGCCCGCGAACTCCTCGACGTCACCGTCCCGGGCTTCTGCGACCTGGCCGCCGTCGACCTCTACCAGGGGCTGCTGCTCGGCGACGACGACCGCCCCGCCCGGCCGCAGGGACCGGGGGTCCCCTCACTGCCCGGGCAAGGCGCCGGACGGGCCCCCTCCGCACCGCTGCGCAGGGTCGCCTTCGCCTCGGCCGTGTCGGACGCGCCGCTGTCGGGCCCGGGCGCGCCCGTGTCCGTAGGGGACATCCACCGCTATCCGGCGGCGTCGCCCGGCGCGCTCGCGCTGCGGACGGCGCGGCCGCGGCTGATCGAGGGCGGCGGACCGGAGGGCCTCGTCCAGTCCACGCTGGTCGTACCGCTGGTCGCCCACGACACGGTGGTCGGGCTCGCGCAGTTCTCCCGTACGAAGGGCAGCGAGCCCTTCGGTGAACGCGACCGGGCCGTCGCGGTCGAGCTGGCGGCACGGGCCGCCGTGTGCATCGACAACGCGCGGCTGTACCGGCGCGAGCACGAGCGGGCGCTGATCCTCCAGCGCAGCCTGCTGCCCCCCGGCGACCCGGAGGCGGCCGGCCTGGACATCGCCTGCCGGTACCTGCCGGGGAACGCGGCCACCGAGGTCGGCGGGGACTGGTTCGACGTCATCGAGCTGCCCGGGCACCGCACGGCGCTCGTCGTCGGCGACGTGATGGGGCGCGGGCTGCGGGCCGCCGTCGCGATGGGCGAACTGCGGACCGCCGTACGGACCCTGGCGCTGCTGGACCTCGAACCGGCGGAGGTGCTGACCGCCCTGGACGAGATCGCCCGGGGGCTCGGCGCGCCCGGCGGCTCCCAGCAGGCCTCGCGGGCCGCCCTGCACTCGCGGGACGCGGACCGCTCGGAGGTGTACCTCGCCACCTGCGTCTACGCGGTGTACGACCCGGTGACCAGGCGCTGCACGATCGCCAACGCCGGCCATATGCCGCCGGTGCTGGTGGAACCCCCGGAGGAGGGCGGCGCCCCGCGGCCCGCTCTGCTGCTGGAGGTGCCGCCCGGGATGCCGCTGGGCGTGGGCGGCGAGCCGTTCGAGGAGGTCGAGGTGGAACTGCCGGAGGGGGCGCTGCTGGCCCTCTACACCGACGGGCTGGTGGAGTCCCGCGACCACCCGCTCGAGGAAGGCCTGCGGGGGCTCCGCGAGGCGCTGGCGGACCCGGTCCGGCCGCTGGAGGACGTCTGCGACCACGTGCTGAACACCCTGGACACCCGGCACGGAGAAGACGACATCGCGCTGCTGATGGCGCGGGTCCAGGGCCTGCCGATGGACGCCGTCGGCGACTGGCAGCTGCCGCGCGAGGCCCGCTCGGTGGGCCGGGCGCGGGAGCTGGCGCGGGCGAAGCTGCCGGCGTGGGGCCTGGAGGGGCTGCTGGACACGACGGAACTGCTGGTCAGCGAGCTGGTGACGAACGCGCTGCGGTACGGGGAGGGGGAGATCCGGCTGCGGCTGCTGCTGGACCGCACCCTGGTGTGCGAGGTGTGGGACGGGAACCTGGTCCAGCCGAGGCGCCGGCGCGCCCGGGACACCGATGAGGGCGGGCGGGGGCTGCAGCTGGTCGGGCTGCTCTCGGCGGGCTGGGGGACCCGGCGCACCCATCGGGGCAAGACGGTCTGGTTCGAGCTTCCGCTTCCGGGTGCGGCAGCGGAGGCGGTCACCGAGCTCTCGGCGGAGCAGCTGCTGAACATGTACGGCTGACCCACCGTTCCTAGTCCCGGACTTCGCAGGTCACCCGATCGTGAAGATCAACCGGTCGCGATCGGTCGCCATCGGATAGTTGACGCCGTGCGGTCTGTCACGGCTGGGCCAACGCGGCCGAGATCGGCCAACGATCTTGAGTTGAGGCGTTCCTAACGGCTGACCTGCGAAGTACGGGCCTAGTCAGTGAGCAGGAGTGAGTCTTGGACCCATTCCTGGTCGCTGCGGG
>NZ_JAGGOZ010000082.1 GCF_018614075.1 Streptomyces sp. ISL-94
GGGCCGGGATTCCCCCGTGCCCGGCCGGCCGCCCGGGGCGGATGCGGAGCGGCCCGAGGCCGTGCCGCCCCCGCCCCCGCCCCCGCCGGTGGCTCCCCGCCCCGCGGAAGCCGGTCCGCCCGCGCCGGCGCAAGGGCTGGTGCCGGGGCCTCGGACGGCGCCGGATCCGGGGGGTCCCGTAGCTCCGCCCCCGCAGGATCCGCGGGCCGGGGGTGTCACCGGGTACGCGCTCGGGGACGTGGACGTGCCGCCGGCGGAGCCGGCCGGGCCGCCGGCCCGGCGGTGGGAGGCGCCGCCCGAGGAGGACCCGACGCGGCAGCGGCCGCAGCCGGCACCGGCCCCCGTACCGGAACCGGCGGTGCCGCAGCGGCGGCCGGAGGTGAGCCACCTCGGCGACCGGGCGCCCACCTACGCCGCCGAGCCCGGCGCGCTGCCCGCCGCAGACCCGGCCGCCCTCGACGGCTTGACGGGACTGACCCCCGACACCGTCCTGGAGGGCGCCCGCTACGGCACCTACACCCTGCGCGCCGCCTCCGTGCGCGGGGACTCCGCCCGCTTCCGCGGCGAGGCCCGCCGGGACTTCCTGCTCACCGCCCGCTTCGGCGGCGGCGACGGCGCCCTGGTCCTGGTGGCCCTCGCCGGCGGCGACCGGGCAGCGCCCGGGGCCGCCGCGGCCGCCGTCGAGCTCTGCCGCACCGTCGCGGCGGCCGTCGGGCGCAGCCAGGAGCGGCTGGCCGACGACATCCTGGCCGGGCGCCGCGACGCCCTGCGCTCCGGCCTCCAGCGCCTCACCGACCGCGGCTACGGCCGGCTGCGGGCCCGCGCCGCCGATCTCGGCCTCGCCGAGGAGGCGTACACCGCGGGGCTGCGCGGGCTGCTGCTCCCCGTGGATCCGCGGTGCCGGACCCGGGTCACCTTCGGCGCGGGAGCGGGCGGCCTGTTCCGGCTCCGCGGCGGCCGCTGGGAGGACCTGGAGCCCACCGGGCCGTCCGGGCCGTCCGCGCAGCCCGGGGCGGCCGAGCCCGCCGAGGGCAGCGGCTTCCGGTTCCGCGCCTCCGTGGCCCGCCCCGGCGACACGCTGCTGCTCTGTTCCGGCGGCCTCGCGGACCCCATGCGGGAGGAGGGCCTGCTCCCGGCCGAGCTCGCCGCCCGCTGGTCCGAGGCCGAGCCGCCCGGACTGGCGGCCTTCCTCGCCGACACCCAGCTCCGCCTCAAGGGGTACGCCGACGACCGGACGGCCGCCGCGGTCTGGGAGGCGTAACGGCGCGGATCATGCATGGATGGAAGGCGCAGACGGCAGCGGAGCCGGCGGCCCAGCGGAGCCGGCCCAGCCGAACCAGCACAGCCGAACCGGAAAGGGCGCCCCTTCCATGGCCAAGAAGAACGTGGCGGAGCAGTTCGTGGACATCCTCGTGCGCGCGGGCGTGCGGCGGATGTACGGAGTCGTCGGCGACAGCCTGAACCCGGTCGTCGACGCGATCCGCCGAACGGGCGGCATCGAATGGATCCAGGTCCGCCACGAGGAGACGGCGGCCTTCGCGGCCGGCGCCGAGGCCCAGATCACCGGCCGCCTCGCCGCCTGCGCGGGCTCCTGCGGCCCCGGAAACCTGCACCTGATCAACGGCCTCTACGACGCACACCGCTCGATGGCCCCCGTCCTCGCGCTCGCCTCGCACATCCCCTCCAGCGAGATCGGCCTCGCCTACTTCCAGGAGACCCACCCCGACCAGCTCTTCCGCGAGTGCAGCCACTACAGCGAGCTGATCTCCAACCCCCGCCAGATGCCCCGGCTGCTCCAGACCGCCGTGCAGCACGCGGTCGGCCGCAGCGGCGTCAGCGTGGTCGCCCTGCCCGGGGACATCGCCTCGCTCCCCGCCCCGGAGAAGGCGGTCGAGCACGCTCTCGTCACCGCCCGGCCGACCGTGCGCCCCGGCGACGGGGAGATCGAGAAGCTGGTCAGGCTCGTCGACGAGGCGGACAAGATCACCCTCTTCTGCGGCAGCGGCACCGCCGGGGCGCACGCCGAGGTGATGGAGTTCGCCGACCGGGTCAAGGCGCCCATCGGGCACGCCCTGCGCGGCAAGGAGTGGATCCAGTACGAGAACCCGTACGACGTCGGCATGAGCGGACTGCTCGGCTACGGCGCGGCCTACGAGGCCACCCACGAGTGCGATCTGCTGATCCTGCTCGGCACGGACTTCCCGTACAACGCCTTCCTCCCCGACGACGTGAAGATCGTCCAGGTGGACATCCGCCCCGAACACCTCGGCCGCCGGTCTCAGCTGGACCTCGCCGTCTGGGGTGACGTACGGGAGACCCTGCGCGCCCTGAACACCCGGGTGAAGGCCAAGACGGACCGCCGCTTCCTGGACCGCATGCTGAAGAAGCACGCGGACGCGCTGGAAGGGGTGGTCAAGGCCTACACGCGCAAGGTGGAGAAGCGCACGCCGATCCACCCCGAGTACGTGGCGGCGGTGCTGGACGAACTCGCCGACGACGACGCGGTGTTCACCGTCGACACCGGTATGTGCAATGTGTGGGCGGCGCGCTATCTTTCCCCGAACGGAAAGCGGCGCATCATCGGTTCCTTCAGTCACGGCTCCATGGCCAATGCACTCCCGCAGGCCATCGGCGCACAGTTCACCGACCGGAACCGTCAAGTGGTGTCGATGTCGGGCGACGGCGGTTTCTCGATGCTGATGGGAGATTTCCTCACCCTGGTGCAGTACGACCTGCCCGTCAAAGTGGTCCTCTTCAACAACTCATCCCTCGGAATGGTCGAGTTGGAAATGTTGGTTTCCGGCCTGCCGTCCTACGGGACGGCGAACAAGAACCCGGACTTCGCCGCGATCGCCCGCGCGGCGGGTGCGTACGGGGTCCGAGTGGAAAAGCCCAAGCAGCTCACAGGGGCTTTGAAAGACGCGTTCCGGCACAAGGGGCCTGCTCTGGTGGACGTGGTCACCGACCCCAACGCCCTGTCGATTCCGCCGAGGATCAGTGCCGAGATGGTGACCGGCTTCGCACTTTCCGCCAGCAAGATCGTGCTCGACGGCGGAGTGGGCCGGATGATCCAGATGGCTCGATCCAACCTCCGCAACGTACCGAGGCCGTAAGCCCGCAGGAGTGCGGAACGACCCGGAGGGCATGCATCCCGTAGCTCTGTTCGAGAACGAAGGACGCGGGAGGTGCACCGCCGTGCGGGTGGGGGCGAAGACGGGGAAGCTGGAGAGAAGAGGGAGGCCGGTGCCGCGTGAGCCGTCGGCCGAGGCAAGGCAGGAGGTCACGCGGAGCGTGCGCCGGGCTGATCTGAAGGCGGTGGGCGAAATCCGCCGGGCGCTGCGTGAGTTGATGCGCCACCGGTGCGCCGTGGACACGGCGGAGGTGGCGGAGCTGCTGATCACCGAACTCGTCACCAACGCCCTCGTCCACACCGAACAGGGGGCGGAGGTGTCCGCCAGCCTCGCCGCCACCCGGTTACGGGTCGAGGTCCGCGACTTCGCCACCCGCCTGCCCCGGCCGTACGTACCGACCGCCGACGACGGTACGCACGGCAGGGGGCTGGTGCTGGTGCAGACGCTCGCCGACGCCTGGGGCGTGGACGCGGACGCGCCGGGCCGCGGCAAAGTGGTCTGGTTCGAGCTGGACGGAGGGCCCGCCTGAGCAGGCGGGCCCTCCTGGTGCGCGGGCGGACCGGTCAGCCGAACTGCTGCTCCAGGTCCTTCAGCTTGCGCTCCAGTGAGTCGAGCCGGGGAATGGTCTGGGTGTCGTCCTCGGCGGTGAGGTCCACCGTCCGGGGGCCGGTCACCTCAGCGGACTCGGCGCGGGTCACGGCCTGCAGGGAGGGCCTGCGGCGCAGTGGCAGCTGTCCCGATTCCGGTATGGCGGGCTCCGCGCCGACCGGCGCGGAGCCCGCTCCCTGGGTCAGTTCCGGGAGGTCGACCTGGCGGGCGCGGGCCCGTCCGAACGCACGGTGCTGCCGGCCCAGAGCCTTGATGTGCGCGCGGTCCAGGCGGTGCTGCTCCCGCCTGCGGTGCCGGTCGTTCTCCTTCTCCTTCTTGTCCTCGCGCACCTCGTCCACGGCCTCGTCGAGGGTGCGCACCCCCTCCAGCAGCATGAGGGACCACGCGCCGAAGGTCTCCCGGGGCGCCCGCATCCAGCGGACCATCCGGATCTGCGGCAACGGGCGCGGGATCAGGCCCTGTTCGCGCAGCGCCGCCCGGCGGGTCTGCTTGAGGGCCCGGTCGAAGAGGACGGCCGCCGAGAGCGACATCCCGGCGAAGAACTGCGGAGCCCCGTCGTGGCCCATCCCGCGCGGCGCGTGCACCCAGTTGAACCAGGCGGCCGCGCCCGCGAACAGCCAGACCAGCATGCGCGAGCCGAGGGCCGCGTCGCCGTGGCTGGCCTCGCGGACGGCGAGCACCGAGCAGAACATGGCGGCGCCGTCGAGGCCGAAGGGGACCAGGTACTCCCAGCCCCCGGAGAGGTTGAGGTTCTGCCGGCCGAAGCCGACCAGTCCGTGGAAGGAGAGCGCGGCGGCCACCGCCGCGCAGCAGAAGAGCAGGACGTAGGAGGCGGTGCCGTAGACGGCCTCCTTGCGCCTGCGGCGCTCCTCGCTGCGCTCCCAGCTGTCCTCGGCCGCGGCCTTCTCGCTCTCGCGCTTGCCACGGGCCAGCACCGCAACTGCCGCAAGCACGCCCAGGATCAGCAGGCTGCCGGGCAGCAGCCAGTCCAGCGATATGTCGGTCAGTCTCATGCGGATGTCCTTGCCTCGCGTCTGCGGCTGTGCGGTTTTCCGGGCGCCATAGTGGCGCAGCCGGTCGGCCGTACACGCGGGTTTCGGGGCAAGTGGACGCCATCGGGGGGCGCGGCCCGCCGGATAGGGTGTTGTGGTTCGAACTGGCGCCCGAGCAAGCGGTGTTGGGTTCGATTTCGGTCACCCCTGGGGGTGGGTTCAGCTGGTGGCGGCCGCCGTGAGCCGGGCGATGCGGTCCGCGTCGCACGTACGGGGGCAGGTGACGCAGGTGTCGTCCGGCCGGATCGTGTAGAAGAGGCAGCAGCTCGCCCGGTCCCGGGTGGGCAGCTCCGTGCCGTCCGGGCCGGCGAGCGTACGGAATCCCGCGCCGCCCGGCGGCCCCTCCCAGCGGTAGCCGGTGGGGTGCGGGGCCGTCGAGCCGGGCAGCAGCGCCTCCAGCTCGGCCATGGCCCGCTGCTCCTCGCCGAGCAGGTGGCCGACGTACCAGAGGCTCTCGACCACCTCGTCGGTCACCATGCCCCACAGGGCGCGGCGGCCGCGCCGCATCCGCGGGCCGAAGCCCTCCAGCACGGGCCCGAGGTGCTGGGCCACCGCAGCCCGCACCTCCTCGCGCAGGGCCTCCTCGTCGGGCACGACCCGGGCCCCGGGGAGGGCGGCCGCCGGATCGTCCGGCAGGCAGGCGAACGCGGCGACATGCACGGCCATCCGGCCGAGGGTCCGGTGGAAGGCCACGTCGGCGGCCGGGAGCCGGGGGACCCGCCGGTGCAGGAACCAGGGGAGGGTGATCAGCAGGCAGGCCGGCCAGGCGTACCGGTGCAGCCCGAAGCCCGCCACCACGTCGGGGCGGGCCTGGCGGCCGTAGTCCTTCAGGACCTGGGCGTCGTCCCACGCGAGGAAGGCGTCCAGTGCCGCCCCGCCCGCCGCGAGCTCGTCCGCGCCGACCCACCCCGCACCGCGAGGGGCTGGTTCGTGCGCGGCCTGCTCGACGACCCGCAGCCCGCTGAACACCTGGGCCAGGCGGGTGTACGCGCCCGCCACCGGAGAGCCGGCCGGGGCGGGGGGTGAGACTGCCGTGACGGTCATGCGGGACCACCGAATCGCGCGATCGTTAACAGGTAAGCCTTACCTTATCTGATGGGTCGATCCAGGCCAGGCCGTATCCTCTGGGCAGGCCGAGACCCCGTAGGAGGACCGAGTGCACGACACGGGCCGAGCGGGGATCCCGGAACCCCGGAAGGTGTTGCGCCATTCGGTGCGCGGGCAGGTCCTCGACGCGTTGCGCGCGGCGCTGGTGGACGGGGAGCTGGCGCCGGGCGAGATCTACTCGGGCCCGGCCCTGGGGGAGCGCTTCGGCGTCTCCGCGACGCCGGTGCGCGAGGCGATGCAGCAGCTGGCCCTGGAAGGGGCGGTGGAATGCCTTCCGAACCGGGGCTTCCGCGTCCTTTCGCGTACGCCGCGGGAGCTGGCGGAGCTGGCGGAGGTACGGGCCCTGCTGGAGGTCCCCGTGATGCTGAGGCTGGCCCGGGCCGTGCCGGCGGCCGCGTGGGAGGCCCTGCGGCCGGCGGCGGCCGCCACGGCCGAGGCGGCGGCGGAGGGCGACCTGCCGGGCTATGCGGAGGCGGACCGGGCCTTCCACCGCCAGGTCCTCGCCCTGGCGGGCAACGCGCAGCTGGTGGCGGTGGCCGAGGAACTCCACCGCCGGGCGCAGTGGCCCCTCCTCGGCGCCCCCCGGGTCCGGCGGGCCGACCTCGTCGCCGATGCGGCGGAGCACTCGGCGCTGCTGGAAGCCCTGATCGCCGGCGACCTCCCGGTGGTCGAGTCCCTGGTCCGCGAACACTTTGCGGGCGCCCCCGCCTGACCCCCCGCCGGCAAGGCGCGGGCCTACGCCGGGGCGGGGGCCAGTTGGTCGGCCAGCCAGGTGGGGATGCCTCCGAGGAGGTGGAAGAGGCGCCGGGCCTCCGCGCGTAGACGTGCGGCCTCGGGCTCCGGTTCGGCTTCCGCCAGGGCGGCCAGCGCCGGGGCCGTGCCGATCAGGAAGCCCAGGTCCTCCCGGATGCGGAGGGACTCCGCGAAGCCCTTGCGGGCCTCCGCCACCTCGCCCTCCCGCAGGGCCAGCGCGGCCAGGTGCCGCCACGTGAAGGACAGCAGCAGCGTGTCCCCGTGGGCCTCGGCCCCCGCGTGCGCCCGCCGGTACGCCGGACCGGCCGACTGCGGGGCGTCCGTCAGGTGCTCGGCGACCAGGCCCCGGCGGAAGTCCAGCAGCGGGCGGGTGCGGGATCCGGGTGACAGGAGGGCCGCCGCCCGGCCCAGGGCGGAGCGGGCCTCGTCGGCCCGGTCCCGGACCCCGAGCACGGTCGCCGCGTACGCCAGCTGCCCCCGCTCGCACGCGGCCGCGCCCCGGTCGTCGTCGTCCTGCGCGACGGCCTCGGCGACCCGCAGCGCGTCCTCGGCCTCCGCCCAGCCCTGCCCCGTGAACAGGCACCGCTCGACCAGCAGCGCGGTCCGCTGCACGGCGGCCCCGGCATGGACAGCTCTGTCGGCGTGTGGCGTCAGCAGCGCCGCGGCGTCGGTCCAACAGCCGCGCGAGCGCAGCCGCCATATCGCCCGCTGGAGGGGGTCGTCTCCCCCGGTAGTTCCGGCACTCGACATGGCGGTATCCGCCACATTGCCCTCCCCAAAGCAACCAAGCAGCACGTCGTTGAGCCCTGGGGCGAAATGAGAGCACGGATCGGCGGGTTCGGCCAAGGGGTCGGGTGAACTCTTTCACAAAGTCCGGACCCTTCGTCAGGCACCCCCCTGGCGGACCCGGCCCCGACCGGGCGGATCTTCTCAGCTCATGCGCAGTGCGAGGAAGAAGTCGAGCTTGTCCTCCAGCCGGGAAAGGTCGCGCGCCGTCAACTGCTCGATTCGCCCGACCCGGTAGCGCAGCGTGTTGACGTGCAGGTGGAGCCGCGTCGCACACCGGGTCCAGGAGCCGTCGCAGTCCAGGAAGGCCTCCAGGGTGGGGATCAGCTCCGCGCGGTGGCGGCGGTCGTAGTCCCGCAGCGGGTCCAGCAGCCGGGCCGTGAACGCCCGGCGGACGTCGTCCGGGACGAACGGCAGCAGCAGCACGTGCGAGGCCAGCTCGTGGTGGCCCGCGGCGCACACCCGGCCCGGGCGGGCCGCCGCGACCCGGCGGGCGTGCCGGGCCTCCTCCAGTGCGCCCCGCAGCCCCTCGGCGGAGTGCACGGCCGCGCTGACGCCCAGCGTGAGCCGGCCGTCGTCGGCCAGACCGGCCTGCAGGGGGTCCCGTACGGACGCGAGCAGCGCGTCGGCGTGCAGGGCCGAGTCGGGGCCCTTGTCCTCCCCGCCCTCCCCGGGCAGCGAGGGCAGCGGTACGAGGGCGATGGCCTCGTCCCCGGCGTGGGCGACGGCGATCCGGTCCGAGGGCTCCGGCCCCGACACGGACGGGTCGACGAGGATCTCCTCCAGCAGCGACTGGGCCACCGGGCCGCCGGGGATGTCCCCGCTGTCCCAGTCCACCCGGGCCACGACGACCTGCCAGTGCGGTGCCGCCCCCAGCCCGGGCAGCAGCACCGGGGCCGCCACCCGCAGGCGGGCGGCGATCTCGGCGGGGGGTGCACCCGTCTGGACCAGTTCCAGGACTTCCTGTGCGAGGCGGCGGCGCACCGTGCGCGCCGCGTCGCGCCGGTCCCGCTCCACGGCGATCAGCTGGGTGACGCCCTGCAGCAGGTCGAGGCGCTCCGCGGGCCAGTCGCCCGCGTCCGCCTCCACGGCCAGCAGCCAGTCCGACAGCACGCTCTCGCGCACGTCACGGGCGCCGGGACCGGCCGCGCCGCGGCCGTGTCCCCTGATCGGGAAGAGCGAGTAGGTAATACCCTGGATGGAGATCCGGTGCGGCCCCCTGCGGCCCGTCCGGACCGCCGCGAGGTGCTCGCTCGCCAGTGCTGCGCACACGCCCGGCGCCAGCGGCTCGCCCGCCCCGGCGATCTGCCGGCCCGTGGGGGACAGCACCCAGGCCCGGAGATCGAGGTCGGTGGTGAGCAGATCCAGCACCACGTCGGGGCCGCCCCCGGCAGGCCCCGACGTCATGAGGCGGCGGTGCCGGTCCACGACCGCCGCGAGATCCCCCGCGCGCTCTCCCGAGACCTGCCGCACCACGTACTCGGTGATGGTGGCGAATGCAACGTCTTCGTTCACAGCGAACAGCGGCAGACGGTTGCGCAAACAGGCCGAGACCAGATCGTCGGGGATGTCCCCGAGCTCCGCCTCGCCGGCGGCCAGCCCCGCCACGCCCGCGCTCGCGAGGATTCGTACGAACGGCTCTGAGTCGGCTGAATTTCGCCGCCAAGCCAGGCCGGTGAGGACGAGTTCGCCCCCGGAGAGGTATCGGCTGGGATCCCTCAGGTCGGTCGTCATGACCCCGCGGACCGTCCGGTCGAGTTCTTCCTCGCCGCCCAGCAGCCGCAGCCCCAGCGCCTCGGTTTCCAGCAGTGCGCGCAGCCGCATGATGTCGCCGCCGATCTGTCTCGAATGTTGCCGTTGGAAATCGGGCAGGTCGTCGCATCCTGCCTTTCATACGAATCTACAAGACGAGGGAGGCCCTCAGCCAACTCCTTCATGGTTTCGGTGACTGCACCCGGGGGACGCGCGGCTTGTGTACTGGCTTCACACCGCGTTAACAGCACATGAACGACCAGTCGAGGGACTTTGGGCCTCCTGGCTTGAAGTGAACGACACGATGAAGAAGAAGAGAGCCGCACATGGACTTCCTTCGCCCCGCCAGCTGGGAGGAGGCGCTCGCCGCTAAGGCCGAGTTCCCCACAGCTGTGCCGATTGCGGGTGGCACCGATGTGATGGTCGAGATCAACTTCGACCACCGTCGGCCGGAGTACCTCCTGGACCTGAACCGCATCGGTCTGCTGCGGGAGTGGGAGGTCGGCGAGGATGTTGTCCGGCTCGGCGCTTCCGTCCCGTACACGCAGATCATGGAGAACCTCCGCACGGAGCTGCCCGGTCTCGCGCTCGCCTCGCACACGGTCGCGTCCCCGCAGATCCGCAACCGCGGCGGCGTCGGCGGCAACCTCGGTTGCGCCTCGCCGGCCGGCGACTCGCACCCCGCGCTGCTCGCTGCGGGCGCCGAGGTCGAGGTGGAGTCCGTACGCGGCTCCCGCCTGATCCCGATCGACGAGTTCTACACCGGTGTGAAGCGCAACGCGCTGGCCGCCGACGAGCTCATCAAGACCGTCCACATCAAGAAGGCGGACGGCCCCCAGCAGTACTCCAAGGTCGGCTCCCGCAACGCGATGGTCATCGCGGTGTGCGCGTTCGGTCTGGCCCTGCACCCGGAGACCCGTACGGTCCGCACCGGCATCGGGTCGGCCGCGCCGACCCCGATCCGTGCGAAGGCCGCCGAGGAGTTCCTGAACGCCGCGCTCGAAGACGGCGGCTTCTGGGAGTCCGGCAAGGTCATCACCCCGTCGATCGCCAAGCAGTTCGGTGACCTCGCCTCCGGCGCGGCCAACCCGATCGACGACGTCCGCGGCACGGCGAAGTACCGCCGTCACGCGGTCGGCATCATGGCTCGCCGCCAGCTCGTCTGGACCTGGGAGCAGTACCGCGGTACCGGCAACGGCCGCTCGCTTGAAGGGGCTGCGTAATCATGCGCGTCAATTTCACTGTCAACGGCCGTCAGCAGGAAGCCGACGACGTCTGGGAGGGCGAATCCCTCCTCTACGTCCTGCGTGAGCGCCTGGGCCTGCCGGGTTCGAAGAACGCCTGCGAGCAGGGCGAGTGCGGTTCCTGCACCGTCCGTCTCGACGGGGTGCCGGTCTGTTCGTGTCTCGTCGCGGCCGGTCAGGTCGAGGGCCGCGACGTCGTGACCGTCGAGGGCCTGGCCGAGTTCGCCAAGCAGCGCGAGGAGCACGGCCACGGCGGTGCCTGCGGCACCGGCGGCGGCTGCGGCAGCAAGGGCGGCGTCTCCCTGGACGCGGCCAAGCAGTGGCAGGCCAAGCCCGCCGACTCGCAGACCGGCGAGGGCGCCCCGCTCTCCACCATCCAGCAGGCGTTCATCGACGCCGGCGCGGTCCAGTGCGGTTTCTGCACCCCGGGTCTGCTGGTCCAGGCCGACGCGCTGCTCGAGGAGAACTCCTCCCCGTCCGACCAGGACATCCGTGAGGCCCTGTCCGGCAACCTCTGCCGCTGCACGGGCTACGAGAAGATCCTCGACGCGGTCCGCCTCGCGGCCGCCCGTCAGGGAGAGGCGGTCTGACCATGGCGCAGAACAACACGCGCACGGTTCCGGCGGGTACGCCGACCAACGTCACCCAGAAGCACAACAAGGGCGGCATCGGCGAGTCCACGCTCCGCCCGGACGGCACCCTCAAGGTCACCGGTGAGTTCGCGTACTCCTCGGACATGTGGCACGAGGACATGCTGTGGGGCCAGACCCTGCGCAGCACCGTCGCCCACGCCGAGATCGTCTCGATCGACATCTCCGAGGCCCTCGCGATGCCCGGCGTCTACTCGGTGCTGACGTACGACGACCTGCCGGCCGAGATGAAGAACTACGGCCTGGAGATCCAGGACACCCCGGTTCTCGCCAACGGCCGGGTACGCCACCACGGTGAGCCGGTCGCCCTCGTGGCCGCCGACCACCCGGAGACCGCCCGCCGCGCGGCCGCCAAGATCAAGATCGACTACCGCGAGCTGCCGCTCGTCACGGACGAGGCCTCGGCCATCGCCCCGGACGCGCCGCTGATCCACCCGGGCCGCGACGACCACCACTCCGGTCACGTCCCGCACCCGAACATCGTGCACCGCCAGCCGATCATCCGCGGCAACGTGGAAGAGGCCCGCAAGCGCGCCGATGTCATCGTCGAGGGCGAGTACACCTTCGGCATGCAGGACCAGGCCTTCCTCGGCCCGGAGTCCGGCATGGCCGTGCCCACCGAGGACGGCGGTGTCGACCTCTACGTCGCCACCCAGTGGCTGCACTCGGACCTCAAGCAGATCGCCCCCGTCCTCGGTCTCCCCGAGGAGAAGGTGCGCATGACGCTCTCCGGCGTCGGCGGTGCCTTCGGTGGTCGCGAGGACATCTCGATGCAGATCCACGCGTGCCTCCTGGCCCTGGCCACGAACAAGCCGGTCAAGATCGTCTACAACCGGTTCGAGTCGTTCTTCGGCCACGTGCACCGCCACCCGGCGAAGCTCCACTACGAGCACGGCGCCACCAAGGACGGCAAGATCACGCACATGAAGTGCAGGATCGTGCTCGACGGCGGTGCCTACGCTTCGGCCTCCCCGGCCGTCGTCGGCAACGCGTCCTCCCTCTCGGTCGGCCCGTACGTCATCGACGACGTCGACATCGAGGCGGTCGCCCTCTACACGAACAACCCGCCCTGTGGCGCGATGCGCGGCTTCGGCGCCGTCCAGGCCTGCTTCGCGTACGAGGCCCAGATGGACAAGCTCGCGGCGAAGCTGGGCATGGACCCGGTCGAGTTCCGCCAGCTGAACGCCATGGAGATGGGCACGATCATGCCCACCGGCCAGGTCGTGGACTCCCCGGCCCCGGTCGCCGAGCTGCTGCGCCGGGTCAAGGCCCGCCCGCTGCCGCCGGAGCGCCAGTGGGAGACCGCCGGCGAGGGCTCGGACGTCCGCGCGCTGCCCGGCGGCCTCTCCAACACCACCCACGGTGAGGGCGTCGTCCGCGGCGTCGGCTACGCGGTCGGCATCAAGAACGTCGGCTTCTCCGAGGGCTTCGACGACTACTCGACCGCCCGCGTGCGCCTCGAGGTCATCAACGGCGAGCCCGTCGCGATGGTCCACACGGCCATGGCGGAGGTCGGCCAGGGCGGTGTCACCGTCCACGCCCAGATCGCCCGTACGGAGCTGGGTGTCACGCAGGTGACCATCCACCCGGCCGACACGCAGGTCGGCTCCGCCGGTTCCACGTCCGCCTCGCGGCAGACGTACATGACCGGTGGCGCCGTGAAGAACACCTGTGAGGCCGTCCGCGAGGCCGTCCTCGAAATCGGCCGCCGCAAGAACGGCTCCTACCACCCGGCGTGGGCGACCGCCGAGCTGCTGCTCGAAGGCGGCAAGGTCGTCACCGACGGCGGCGAGGTCCTCGCGGACATCGCGGAGGTCCTCGAGGGCGAGGACGCGATCGACCTCGAGCTCGAGTTCCGCCACCGTCCGACCGTCGCCTTCGACCTGAAGACCGGCCAGGGCGACGGCCACGTCCAGTACACCTTCGCCGCGCACCGCGCGGTCGTGGAGGTGGACACCGAGCTCGGCCTCGTCAAGGTCGTCGAGCTGGCGACCGCGCAGGACGTCGGCAAGGCGCTGAACATGCTCTCCGTGGTGGGCCAGATCCAGGGTGGTACCACCCAGGGTCTCGGCGTGGCGATCATGGAAGAGATCATCGTGGACCCGAAGACCGCGAAGGTGCGCAACCCCTCCTTCACGGACTACCTGATCCCGACCATCCTCGACACCCCGACCATCCCGGTCGATGTCCTGGAGCTCGCCGACCCGAACGCGCCGTACGGCCTTCGCGGTCTCGGCGAGGCCCCGACCCTCTCGTCCACCCCGGCCGTCCTCGCGGCGATCCGGCAGGCGACGGGTCTGGAGCTCAACAAGACGCCGATCCGTCCGGAAGCCCTTACCGGGACCCTCTAGGACGGCGTGGTCCGGGGGCCGCAAGGCCCCCGGACCCCCCAAAGACTCTCCGGGCGGTGTGACACGGGAACGTCACACTTGCCAGTCGCACCGCCCGGAGTACACGAAGTACCGCACCGCTCGCGGTCCCTTCACCTGGCACGTTCCCTGTCACCTGGCAGTACCCCTGCAGAAAACCCCGTAGTACCAGCGGTCATCCCCGCACTACCCGCAGTACACGCAGTGAACAATCGCGTCGCCTCGGGCCGTCACCCCGGGTCGTGCAGCCAACGCAGTTTCCCAAATCCCGCGTCTTCAATCTTTATGCGGGTGCCCCTTTGAACCTTGGGAGTTAGGCACCATGACCCAGTCGTCTGTGGAGCCCAAGACCACCGCGGAAGAGGCCGGCGACGGCTCTCTGAACCCCGCCGGGCGGTCTTGGCTCGATCGGTACTTTCACATAACCCACAGAGGAACCAACGTCGGCAACGAAGTGCGTGGCGGTATCACGACCTTCATGGCCATGGCGTACATCCTCCTGCTCAACCCGCTGATCCTCTCCGGCAAGGACGCCGCCGGAGACACCATGAGCCAGAAGGCCCTGATCACGGCCACGGCCTTCGCCGCGGCCCTGACCACCCTCCTGATGGGCTTCGTCGGCAAGGTGCCGCTCGCCCTCGCCGCCGGACTCTCCGTCTCCGGTGTGCTGTCCTCGCAGGTCGCCCCCCAGATGACCTGGCCGCAGGCCATGGGCATGTGCGTGATGTACGGCGTCGTGATCTGTCTCCTGGTCGTCACCGGCCTCCGCGAGATGATCATGAACGCGATCCCGCTCGCGCTCAAGCACGCGATCACCATGGGCATCGGCCTGTTCGTGGCCCTGATCGGCCTCGTCAAGGCCGGCTTCGTCGGCAACGGCGGGGAGTTCATGCCCCCCGTACAGCTCGGCGCCACGGGTGAGCTCTCCGGCTGGCCCGTCTTCCTCTTCTGCGTGACCCTGCTCGCCATCTTCATGCTGCAGGCCCGCAAGGTCCGCGGCGCGATCCTCATCGGCATCGTCGGCGGCACCGTGCTGGCGGCCATCCTGAACGCCATCGTGGACATCGACCCGAAGGCCTGGAAGAACGGCCCGCCGGAGCTCGCCGGCTCCGCCATCTCGATGCCCGACTTCTCGCTGTTCGGCAAGGTCGAGTTCGGCGGCTGGGGCGACGTCGGCGTCATGACGATCGGCATGATCGTCTTCACCCTGGTGCTCGCCGGCTTCTTCGACGCGATGGCCACCATCATCGGCGTCGGCACCGAGGCCAAGCTGGCCGACGAGCAGGGCCGCATGCCGGGTCTGTCCAAGGCCCTGTTCATCGACGGTGCCGGTGGCGCCATCGGTGGCCTCGCGGGTGGCTCCGGCCAGACCGTCTTCGTGGAGTCCGCCACCGGCGTCGGTGAGGGTGCCCGCACAGGCCTCGCCTCCGTCGTCACCGGTCTGTTCTTCGCCGCCTGCCTCTTCTTCACCCCGATCACCCAGATCGTCCCGGGTGAGGTCGCCTCCGCGGCCCTGGTCGTCATCGGCGCGATGATGATGCAGAACGCCCGCCACGTGGACTGGGCCGACAGCGCGACCGCGATCCCGGTCTTCCTGACCGTCGTGATCATGCCGTTCACCTACCAGATCACCGCTGGTGTCGCCGCCGGTGTCATCTCCTACGTGGCCATCAAGACCGCGCAGGGCAAGGCCCGCGAGGTCGGTGCCTTCATGTGGGTGCTGACCGGCATCTTCCTGGTCTACTTCGCCCTCCACCCGATCGAGGGATGGCTCGGCGTCAAGTAGGTCCGGCAGTGATCCGTACCTGACCCTCCACGCATCCGATACTGGAATCCGAACCCTCCGAGGAGGCCGAAAATGCTGGACATCGCCGAAGAACTGAACCGGTGGGTCGAGCAGGGACGTGACTTCGCCGTCGCCACGGTCGTGGCGGTCGGCGGGAGCGCCCCCAGGCAGCCCGGGGCCGCACTCGCCGTGGACAGCGAGGGCACGGCCATCGGCTCGGTATCCGGCGGATGCGTGGAGGGCGCGGTGTACGAGCTGTGCCGGCAGGCGCTCGAGAACGGCGAAACCGTTCGGGAGCGCTTCGGCTACAGCGACGACGATGCCTTCGCCGTGGGTCTGACCTGCGGCGGGATCATCGACATCCTGGTGACCCCCGTCCCCGCGGACTCTCCCGTACGGGAGGTGTTCGCGGCCGGTCTGGCCGCCGCCGCTCGTGGGGAGGCGGCGGCGGTCGCCCGGATCGCCGAGGGCCCGGCCGAGCTGATGGGCCGCGCCGTACTCGTCCGTACCGAAGGCCCCTGTGAGGGCGGCTTCGGCGGACACCCCGAGCTGGACCGCACCATCGCCGAAGAGGCCCGCGCCATGCTCGACGCCGGCAAGACCGGCGTGCTGGAGATGGGCGCCGACGGCCGGCTCTGCGGAGAGCCGCTCAAGGTGCTGGTCGAGTCCAGCGTCCCGCCCCCACGCATGATCGTCTTCGGCGCCATCGACTTCGCCTCCGCGCTCGTGCGGATCGGCAAGTTCCTCGGCTACCGGGTGACCTTGTGCGACGCGCGGCCCGTTTTCGCGACGAAGACCCGCTTCCCCGAGGCGGACGAGATCGTCGTCGACTGGCCGCACCGCTACCTGGAGACCACCGAGGTGGACGGCCGGACCGTGCTGTGCGTGCTCACCCACGACGCCAAGTTCGATGTCCCGCTCCTCGAAATGGCCCTGAAGCTTCCCGTCGCCTACGTCGGCGCCATGGGCTCCCGCCGCACCCACGAGGACCGCAACAAGCGGCTCCGCGAGGTCGGTGTGACCGAGCTGGAACTGGCCCGCCTGCGCTCCCCGATCGGCCTGGACCTCGGCGCCCGCTCCCCGGAGGAGACCGCGCTGTCCATCGCCGCCGAGATCGTCGCCAACCGCCGCGGCGGCACCGGCGCCGCCCTCACCGGCGCACACATCCCGATCCACCCCGACGGCTCGAACACGGTGGTCGGCCGGATCGGCTCCGTCGCTTGAAGGGCCGGCACCGGAGCTGAGAACGCGGAGCTGAGAACCCGGAGCTGAGAAGCTGAGAAAAGGGCGCACCCCGTAGGGGTTGCGTCCTTTTGGCGTTCCGCCTATTTTTACCGGCCGGTAACAGGAGGCACCTTCTCCATCCCTTCCCCCCCACCGGAGTTGAACGGATGTCACGTACCCTCCGCACCCTGGGCGCGCTGGCTGCGGCCACCCTGCTGACCGCCTTCGCGCCGGCGCAGGCCGCGCCCGGGGACGGGCTGCGCGAGGTGCTCTTCGTCGGGAACAACTGGGAGGGGACCGCCGACGTCCTCGCCTCCACCGGCGATCTCGCCAAGGTCGGGCGGGTCAACGTGATCCCCGACAAGGAGGAGCGGCTCCGGGAGATCCACCTCCACCCCGTGAAGCTCGGCTTCTTCCTGGGCATCCGCGCCACCGCGGGGGAGGGCCACGACCAGTTCGTGGACGACATGTACAGCACCCCGGACGGCTCGGCCGTCGTCGCCTCCCGGCCCAGCTTCGCCGACGTCGTCTCCATCGACGTTCGGACCGGGCGCATCAACTGGCGCTTTCCCGTGGCCGGTTACCGCGCCGACCACATGGCGGTCTCGCCCGACGGCACCCGGGTCGCGGTGTCCGCCTCCACCGCCAACACCGTGCACGTCCTGGACATCGCGACCGGCCGGCAGGTCGGCTCCTTCGCCACCGGCGACAAGCCGCACGAGAACATCTTCACCCGCGACGGCCGCTTCCTGTGGAACGGCTCCATCGGGGACGTGACCTCCGCCCTGGACGCGCCCTGGCTGGACTGGACGAAGGGCGACCGGAAGATCACCGTGGTCGACGCGCAGACCTTCGCCCCGGTCCGGGTGATCGACATGCGGGAGCGGCTGGACGCCTTCGGCCGCAAGGACCTGTCCGACGCCGTACGCCCCGTCTCCTTCAGCCAAGACGAGTCGAAGCTCTACTTCCAGGTGTCGTTCTTCAACGGCTTCCTGGAGTACGACGTGGCCGCCGACCGGATCACCCGCCTCAAGACCCTTCCCGTGAACCCCGCCACCAGCACCGACCGGACCACGTGGGTCAACGACTCCCGCCACCACGGCATGTCCATGAGCCGCGACGGGGCCAAGCTCTGCATCGCGGGCACGATGGACGACTACGCGACCGTCGTGGACCGGGCCACCCTCGCCGAGGGGCCGCTCGTGCCCGCCGACAAGCCGTACTGGGCCACCGTCGACGGTGACGGCACGGCCTGCGTGATCTCCGAGAGCGGCGCCGACCGGGTCACGGCCATCGACTTCGCCACCGGCGCCAAGCGGGTGTCCGTACCCGTCGGAGACCACCCGCAGCGCGTCCGGCTGGGACACGTCCCGGTGGCGTGGAGCGGCCCCGGCGTCCGGTAGGGGGTAGCGTGGGAAGTGGCACAACTCCATCGGCAGGCACGCGTCGGCGCCGTCCGGCCGCGCCACCCGTCCGCGCCACCCGTCCCAAGTCCGCACCGGACAGGGCGCGGCACGGCCCGAGCGCGGTGCCACCGCCTGTCGGCCGACCGTGCCCCACGCCACCGTCTGCCGACCGACCGCGCCCCACGCTCTGTGCAAGGAGAGCCGCGCACATGTCCAGACTCCCCCAATCACCGCAACCACAGCCGTCCGCCGCTGCGCGCCGCCGCCGGCGGACGGGCAAGCGCCGTTCCGTCGCGCCCGTCGCCGCCCTCGCGTGCGTACTGTCCCTCGGGCTCTTCGGAGCGCCGGCCTACGGGGTTTCCGGTCCCGCCTTCGGCGACCTGGACGACATCAAGGTGGGGGACTGCTTCAACAGCGACGACGACCTGAAGGACTATCAGGGCGAGGATGGGCAGGCGCCTCTGTCGGTGGACATCGTGCCCTGCGACCAGCCTCACCAGTCGGAGGCGTTCGTCGTCTTCGACCTGGAGGACGGGCCGTACCCGGGCGAGAAGAAGATCATCTCGATCGTCGACGAGAAGTGCGGCCCCAAGGCGGTCACCGCCTATGTGGGCGCCCACGCCCCTAAGGCCTCGAAGGCGATGAGCGCGTACTACTTCTACCCGCGGTCCGTGAACTGGTCCATGGGCGAGCGCGGGGTCACCTGCTTCCTCGGCGACCCCAACGGCCCGACCACCGGCTCCGTCCGCGCCGGCGGCTCCTGAGCCCGCCCGGACGCCCCGCCCGGTCCGGGGCGGCCCCGCAATCGAGCCAAAACGGACGGATCAAGCCATTATGGGATGACCAGTCCGCGATGACCGATTAGTCTCGCGATCATGGTGGACATCCGCGAGGTACCCGAGGCAGACATCGACCGCGCCCTGGAGCTCGCGTACCTGGTCTTCCACGACCGGCCCGAGGAGGAGGGCCGCGCGAAGCACCACGCGCTGCTCACGCGGTGCGGCCGGATCGGCGCCTACGACGGGGGCACCCTGGTCGGCTTCATGGCCGCGCACGACTTCCGGCTCTCGGTGCCCGGGGCGGACCTGCCCTGCCCCGGGCTCACCTTCGTCTGCGTCGCCCCCACCCACCGCCGTCGCGGCGTCCTCACCGCGCTCATGGCCGAACAGCTGCGGCGGGCCGCGGCCGCGGGCAGCCCGATCGCCGCGCTGTGGGCCTCCGAGGCCGCCATCTACGGCCGCTTCGGATACGGCGGCGCGACCACCGGCGCCACCATCGAGATCGACTCCACCCGCCCGCTGGCCCTGCGCATCGCACCGGACCGGCGCCCGCTGCGGCTCGTCGACCGGCAGGAGGCGCTCGCGCTGATCGGCCCGTTCCACGAGGCCGCCCGCGCCGCGCGGGCCGGCCGCCCGACCCGGAGCCCGGAGCGCTGGACCGAGGAGTGGCTGTCCGAACAGGACGAGGAGGACGAGGAGTTGAGCCCGCCCCGGATCATCGTGCTGGGCGAGCCGGGCGAGCCCATCGCCGGATACGTGCTCTACCGCACCAAGCCGGAGGACGACGCGGGCGCCGCTGCCGGGCGCACCCGCACCCCCGGCCTGGTCCGCGTGGACGAGCTGGAGGCGGACACTCCGGCGGTCGCCGCCGCCCTGTGGGAGTGCCTGGCCGCCCTCGACCTCACCGGCAGGGTCCGCGCCTGGGGCCGCCCCGCCGACGACCCGCTGCTGCACTTCGCCGCCGACCGGGACCAGGTGCGGATCACCGCCCAGTTCCCGGCGCTGTGGCTGCGCCTGGTCGACGTACGGGCCGCGCTGGCCGAGCGGTCCTGGGCCGCGCCGGTGGAGCTGGTGCTGGAGGTGACCGACGTACGGCTGCCCGCCAACGCCGGACGGTTCCGGCTGAAGGCGGGACCGGGCGGGGCGACGTACGACACCGCCCGGGCGGCGGCGGACCTGACCCTGGACGTGAGGGAGTTGGCCGCCTGCTACCTGGGCGGGACCCGGGTCACCGAGCTGGTCGCCGCCGGTCTGGTGGCCGAGCACACGCCGGGCGCGGCGGCGGCGCTGGACGCGGCCCTGCGGACGCCGCTGCTGCCGCACACGGCCGACGAGTTCTGATCAGGCGGGCAGGGAGATCCGCGCGGCCGACATGCCGAAGCCGGGGCTCCGGACGCCGGCGGACAGGCCGGTGGCCGGCCGGCGCAGATCTCCTCACGGTAACGGCGGCAGCTCCGGTGCCAGTTGAGGATCCCGGCGAGCCAGTCCTGGAGCTCGCCGACGTAGGCGTCGAGCCCGGCCCGGGCGTCGGCGTCCAGCCTCCAGTCGTCGTAGAGCACCGGCAGCAGGTTCGCGACGATGTGCTCGAACTCCTCGGTGCGCCGGGTCATCAGCGCATGGCAGATGCGCAGTGCCTCCGGGTAGCCCCCACAGGTCGGCGAGGCCGGCCTCGACCGGGTTGGCGGGCTCGGGGAAGCCGTCGGCCAGGTCCATCGGCATGAAGGCGGCGAGCCGGTCGAGGTAGGCCTTGGCGCCCTCGCGGTCCTGCGAGCGCTTGTACGTCTCCAGGAAGTGGTCGTCGAAGAAGAACACCCAGACGTACCAGTCGGTGATGAGCGACAGCGCCTCGCTGCCGCAGTCGGGGTGCGTGTACGCGCACAGCAGCGCGTAGTCGTGGGAGTCGAGTGTAGGTTCCGCGCCCGAATGAACAATGCGGGTACTTCCTGAACACTGCTTGAACAGTGCTTGGGAGTGTGCCGCTGAGCATTTCGCAATCATGCCCACTTCAACGGGGTGTATGCGGAGCAGCGCGAATCTCTACCGGTGAGGGTGAAGTCCGGTGATCAGTACGGGCATTCGGGGTTCGACTGCTTGATCGTATGGGTCAGTTGCTCGTGATCAGCATGGGCTGAGCGCGAAGGTGCTCGATGGTCGCAATACGTAGGCGTGGTGCCGCAGGAGCGGCGGTGTGGATCCGGTACGGCGAGGATGAGGTGCGGGAGGTGTCGTTCGAGCAGCTTGGGCAGCGGCATTTCGAGGGTTCGGTTCCGTGGCGGGCGATGCGGTCGAGGCGTGGGCAGGCGCATCTGCCGGGCAGTTACTGGTCGTCGACGATGGGCGGCCAGGTGGTCTTCGAGAGTCAGTTGGAGCTTGCCCGGCTGCTTCTGGCGGACTTCGACCCGGATGTGGTGGGGATTCGGGCGCAGCCGTGCTGGATGCGGCACCGGGTGAAGGGGCGGGTGCGTAGGCATGTCCCGGACTTCCTGCTCACGCTGCGCAGCGGCTTGGTGCGGGTGGTGAATGTGAAGCCGGCCGACCGGGCGAAGGATCCGAAGGTTCGTGAGGCGCTTGCGTGGCCGGGGGAGCTGTTCACCGCGCACGGGTGGCTGTATGAGGTCTGGTCGGGTGGTGAGCCGATGGTGTTGAAGAACGTGCGGTTCCTTGCCGGGTATCGGCGGCCGTGGGTGGTGGACGGCGATCTCGTCGAGCGGGCATGTGAGCTGGTGAGGGAAGGCGACGAACTTGCGTTGGCAGAGAGAAGGTTGTGCAGCTTCGGCGAGTGTGAGGATGTGCGTCCGGCGTTGCTGTCGCTGTTGTGGCGGGGGTATTGGACGACGGATCTGACGCGTCCGCTCAGTGGCCGTTCGGTGCTCAGGAGGTGCACGTGAACGGGGGTGTGGCGGTGCTGCGGGCGGGGCTGGTGGTGCAGCATGACGGTGAGCAGTTCACGGTGGTGGAAATATCCGGGAGCCGGATCCTGTTGCAGAGCCGGTCTGGCGGACTGCGGCAGGTCGATCTCGGGTGGCTGCTGTCGCATCCGACGACGCGGATTCCGGAAGCCGCCGCCGAGCCGTTGCCTGGGCTGGGGGCGCAGTTCTCGGCGCTCAGCAAGGAAGAACAGGCGGCGTTTCAGGAGCAATACGAGCATTTGCTGGAGGTGGAGACCGGATACCGGCACGGATGCGCGGAGTTGGCGCTTGAGGGAGAACCGCGTCCGCAGTACGCGCCTCATGTGCCGAAGATGGACCGCTACGAGGCGAAGGCCACTGAACTCGGTGTGAGTGTCATGACGGTGCGGCGCCGGCTGATGAAGATCAAAGGCCCCGAAGGTGTGGCCGGGCTACTGCCCGCCGATCGCGGCCGCGGTCCACTGGGGGCGACGGATCCACGCTGGATCGACATGTGCCGCAAGGTGCTCGACGAGTACGTCGAGGAGAGCACTCCGCCGCGGCATCTGATCATCGCGACGGTCGAGGAGCGCCTTGCCGCGGAGTTCGGGCGGGGCACGGTGAAGCTGCCGAAGATGACGGCGGCGTACGTGCTGTTGAAGGAGCTGGGCCGGGGGCGCAACGCGTTTTCGGGCAGCGCGAAGGGGCGCCGCTCGATCGCGAACCGCCCGCCGGGCGTCTACGGCAAGCTGAGGGCGACCCGTCCCGGCGAGTACGTGCTCGTGGATACGACGCGGCTGGACGTGTTCGCGATGGAGCCGGTCACCTGCCGGTGGGTGCAGTGCGAGCTGACCGTCGCGATGGACCTCTACACGCGCTGCATCACGGGGCTCAGGCTGACGCCGGTGTCGACGAAGGCCGCCGACGTCGCAGCCGTCCTCTATGAGACCGTGCGCCCGCGCACGAGCAGTGAGCGGGCGGGGCTGCCGCATCACGGGGTGCCGAGTGCGGTGGTGGTGGACGCGGCACGGCTGGTGGATGTGCGGGGTGAGTGGCTGTTGCCGTCGGTGGCGGCGGAGACGCTGGTGTTCGACCACGGCAAGATCTACCTGTCGCAACACGTGCAGGCCGTGTGTGACCGCCTCGGTATGTCGCTGCAGCCGGCCCGGCCGTACACACCGACGGACAAGGCGCCGCTGGAGCGCTGGTTTCGAACCCTGCGCGAGGGGCTGCTCGCGGCGCTGCCCGGCTACAAGGGCGCGGATGTCCACGGCCGTGGCAAGGACGTGGAGGAGAAGGCGTTCTTCTTTCTGCCGGAACTGGAAGCGATCATCCGCGAGTGGATCGATTTGATCTACCACCGGCGCGTTCACTCGGGTCTGTGTATCCCGGAGGCTCCTGGGCTTGAGATGAGTCCGCTCGACATGTACGAGCACGGCATTCAGCGGGCCGGGCATCTGCGGATCCTGGGGCGGCCGGATCTCGCGTACGACTTCCTCGATGTGAAGTGGACCACGATCCAGCACTACGGGGTGGAGATCGGCACCCTGCGCTACAACGGCCCCGCCCTGAAGGGGCGGCGCAACACGACGAGCCCGTACGGCGGGATCCACAGCGGGAAGTGGCCGATCGCCGTGGACCCGGGGGACATCACCCGCGTCTACTTTCAGGACCCCGATCCCAAGAGCAGGCGGTGGCATGAGCTGCGGTGGGAACACGCCGATTCGCTCGATGGCCCGCTCAGCCGTGAGGCGTTGCAGTACGCGCGCCGGCTGGCGGTCAGGACCCAGCGGTTTCCCGATGCCAAGCGCACACTGATCGAGCTGTTGGAGCGGTGGGGCGCGGGCCTGACCGGCAGCCGGGAAGAGCGGCGTATCGCGCTGCGGCTGTCGGATGAGCGACTGTCCATCATGGGCCCCGGCACAGTTGGGCTAGGCGCCGAAGAGGACGATCCCCAGGTGTCCGTTGCGCAGTTGCCGTCGGTGCGTCAGCTCACGGCTCTGGCCTCCACCCAGCCCGAGGCCGACGAGCGAGATCCGGCTGAGACGCCCGCCATGGATGGGCCGGTGCTCGGGGCGGGTGGGGACGATGACGAGGACCATGATCTCGATGCCGTCCTGCCTGAAGACGCCGGCGCGGTCAGCGACGAGGAGTACTACGCGGACGCGTGGGATGTGTCATGACCGCCGCGTTCGAAGAGGGAGAGCGCAACTACAGTCCCGTGCAGTTGACGGGTTTTGTGGAGATGTGCGAGCGGCCCGCTCGGGAGCGTCCCCGGCAGTTGAGCCGGCCGGACATCAAGGATCTGACACACCGTGAATTCCTCGTCTACAAGGAGCGGCGCGCGGTGTGGCATGCCAACATCGGGCCGATCAAGACAGCCCAGCTGAAGGAACTGCATGACGGGCTGGCGGAGATCGTGGACTCGAACCGGCAGGACGGCGACAAGGTGAAGCCGTCGGCGGTGGTTGACGCGTTTCCCGGGTTGGGGAAGACGACCGCGGTCTTGGACTACGTGAAGCAGTACCACCGTGATCAGATTCTGGTGCACGGCGCCACTACTCCCAGCGGGCACCGCCGCGTCCCGGTCGTGAACATCACGCTCACGGGCAACATCACGATCCGCGGCTTGAACGAGGCGATCTGCCGGTTCTATGAACTGCCCGAGACCGGCAACGCCGACCAGCTCGCCGCCCGTGCCGCTCGCGCCGCCCGGGCCATGTGCACCACCGTCATCGTCGTCGACGACATCCACTTCCTCGACCTGCGCCGCACCAACCACCGTGTCGTGGCCAACCACTTCAAGCACTTGTCCACCGTCTTCCCCGTCACGTTCATCTACGTCGGAGTGGGCGTGGAAGCACGCGGGGTTCTCACTGACGGTCTCGATATCGAGGACATCGACCTCGCGCAGGCGGCCCGCCGGATGACGACGTTGACACTGCCGCCGTTCACCGTGGACACGGAGGCCGGGCGGGCGCAGTGGCGCCAGTTGATGCTCACCATCGAACGGCTTCTCGTCCTCGGCGACGCCTACCGCGGCATGCTCGCCGAAGACCTCGCCGACTACCTGTATGCCCGCTCCACCGGCCACTTCGCGTCACTGATGACGCTCATTGCCCGCGGCTGCCGGCGCGCTGTGGACAGCGGTGAGGAGCGGCTGACCGTGGACCTGATGGACACCGTCAAAAACGATGTGGCGGCTGAGCGAGGACGCCTGGAACTCCAAGCGGCCCTGGAAGCCGGCACCCTGACCACCAAACCCCGCCGCAAGAAGAAGGGGCCGGGCCGGTGCCCATGACCATCAACACCGTGGCCATGGCGCCCGCGTTTTCGGCTGGGCGGCTCCCCTATGTGGTGGAGCCGCTGCAGGGTGAGGCTCTCGACAGCTGGATCGAAGCCTACGCCCGTCAACTCATCGTCACCTCACGTGAATTCCTGATGTTCATCGGACTTCCCGGCGCCCACCTGGAGCACATGCTGGTCAAACTCCTTCCCGAAGAGGCTGCTGTCCTCACCCGGCGTACCGGAGTTGAGCCCGAGGCCTTGCGTGCGATGACGCTGGAGCCCTTTGACCAGATCACTGTGACGGTCCGGCACACCACGCGCGGGCTCGGCTCCCCGCCGAGCTGGCGCCGGCACAAGGGCAGCAGATACTGCCCCACCTGCCTGGCCGAAAACGGCGGCCGCTGGCAGCTGTCCTGGCGCAGCCCCTGGACCTTTGCCTGCACCCAGCACGCCCAACTCCTGGTGGAGACCTGCGAAGGGTGCGGTCAGCGCCCGCACCCTGCAGGCCGTCACCCCGCGGGCGTGACGAACCCGGCTCTCTGCACGATGGCGCGCGACCTCGCGCGCAGCAGCAAAGGCGCACGCCTGCCCTGCCACACCGACCTCACCACTGCTGTGGCCCAGCCGATCCCCGCCGATGGCGAGATCATCCGCGCCCAGCACTCTGTCGACACGGTCATCCGCGGCCGCACAGGCCGCGACCGAGATCCCGACCAACCGCACCCGAGCCTGGATGAGCTCTTCTTCCTGGCCTGGCGGGGCCTGGCCACGCTCCACGACGACAACCTCCCCATCCCCCAAACGGCTTCGGGTCTCCTGGAAGAAGCAGGTGGACACACCCTGGCCCTGCTGACCGGGCTCAGCAACGAGACTGCCACTGATGTGGCGGTCGGCACCGCCACCGCCATGACCGTTCTGGAGCGCGGCCACCCCCACAGTGATGCGGTACTGCGCTGGATCGCCGACTCGCACCTGCGCAAAGACGGCTCCATGGAAGTGTTGTTGAAGTTCAACTCCTGGCGCACGTCCTGCTCACCGGCCACCGTGACGCGCGCGTTGACGGTCATCGACTCCCGCCTGCGGATCATCGATCGGCTGCGCTTCGCCACGACCTCCCCCACCCCACAACCGCCCGCCGCGCACCCTGAGCTGATCGAGCGCCGCGCCGCGGCGATCCCGGCGACGCTGTGGCCCTCGTGGAGCATGAGGCTCATGCCGCACCAGATCGGCGGGCCCAGGGGCGCGAAGGTCGCCGAGTTCCGGGCCGGGCTCAGTACGCTCCTTCTGATGGTCCGCTCCACCAGCCGCGTCTATCGCGACGCACTCGCACTTCTCGGCGACACCGTGTCCCCGAGTTTCGTCAAGAGCATGATCACCCGCCTCGACCGCCAGTACCTGACCCCCCTGTTGGCCGCGCTGACACAACTGGCCGACTCCCTCGACGAGCATGGATCGCCCATCGACTACCAGCGGCGCCGGAGCCTGGCCGACATAAGACTGGCCATCGACCGCCCGGCGTACCTGCAACTCGCCGCCCAAAACCGCTGGCGCACTCCCACCGAACTCAGCCTGGATGCCCTGGACCAGTATCTCAGGGCGATGTGGATTGGCACGCTCACACACACCGACCACCGTCTGAACGACCTGCGGTTTCGCGCGGATCCCGCGGTGCGCGCCTTCCTGTTCGACCAGGCCGCCGGACACCTGCAGCGACTGGGCATCGACGAACCCGTCACCTGGGAACCACCGCCCGAGTGGGTGAGCGGCATCCCCTGGCCCGGCACCGAACCGGCCGACATCAGCGCGGAGGAATTCCGGCGCACCGCAGCACGCCACCGCAAAATCACCGATGTCGCCGACTCGCTTGGCATCGGTATCGAGCACGCCCGCCTGTACGTCGAACTCGCCAGCACCATCCCCACAGTTCAACGGAAGACTCTCGGCACCCCTCGCGGTCCGCGTACCACGGCCCCAGACGCGGCCATCCTGCATGACTTGTACGTCACCCAGGGCCTCTCCCTTCGGGGGATGAGCAAGGCCACCGGCTCCAGCGTGGAGGTGCTCAAGGCGGCACTTCGGGAAGCCGGTATCGCCATACGCCGACCCCGGGAGCGGGCCAGCAGAGGATGCCGCCTTGATGGTGACTGGCTCTACGACCAGTACGCCGTGAAGTGCCGGGGCTTTGCCGAGATAGCCGAAGAAGTCGAAATGGGCGTGCGCACCATTCGCCGCATCGCCCGCACGTGCGGCTTCCCGATCAGGCGACACGACGGAGTACCCCGGGATTTCATCGAGACCACCCGCGGACTGGATCTGCCCCCCGCCGTGTACCAGGCGTTCTGCGGACGCAACGCGGTGCAGCGGGTCAGCAACGTCAGTCTGCTGCTCGATCACTCCACGATCCCCGAGGTCGCCGCAGCCTGCGGCATCCGCGTCTCAGACCTTCAGCGGCAGATGGCAGTCGTCGAGAAGTCCACCGGGATCCGCCTACTGGACACTTCGGCACGGCCGCGGCTTACCGCCGAGGGCCGACAACTCCTGCACGACGCCAGACCGGTAGTCGAGCGCTACACCCGCCTGTACGCCGACAATCCTGGCGCCACATCTGCCGTGCACGGGAGAAGCCCCCGCACCGCCGCCCCCGCCCCAGACATCCTTCGAGATCTCTATCTCGAGCAGGGATTCTCCCTCCATAAGCTCAGGGACATCACCGGCGCCAGCATCACCGTTCTCAAGCAAGCCCTGAGCAGCGCCGGAATCGAGATCCGCAGACAGGGGCACCGCCCCGGATACGCCTACCGGATCGACCGCGACTGGCTGTATGAGCAGTACGTCTTGCAGCACCGCACCTTCACCGACATCGCCGATGAAATCGGGGTGGTCTCGACAACCGTTCTCAACATAGCCAGAAGACACAACATCCCGATCCGGAGCGCGGTCGGAGTACCCCGGGACTTTGCCGCCACCACACAAGGACTCGTCATCCCTCCCGTCGTCTATCGGGCGTTCTCCGGATGGAAGTCCGTCGGACGGCTGAAGAAGATCAGCCTGCTACTTGACCACCATGCGCTCGAAACTGCCGCCGAAGCGGCCAACGTGCGGCCGTCAGAACTGAAGCGGATCGCCGCAATCATCGAGAAGGACACCGGCATTCCCATACTGCAGACTGTGAAGCCCCCGAGGCTCACAGCGGCAGGCCGAACGCTTCTGCAGCAGGTCATGCCGGTCCTTCACCGCTATGACGCCGTGGCGGGTAGCACTTCCGCACCATAAGCGTCCGTGACGGGCCGAGGGCATAACGGGGCAAAGACGCTGGGTGAAGCGCACGGTCCGGCAATCGAGCCCGCCGGGACTCACTCCGAGGGGCCGACGCCGCTAGGGCGTGTATTGAGTCGTGATCAATGAGTGGTCCGGGTGAGGTCCTTGATCCAGATCATCGAGGCACGTAGATGGAGGCCGGCGAGGTAGCTGTCGGAGGTCTTGTCGTATCGGGTAGCGATGCCTCGCCATGCCTTGAGCTTGTTGATCAGACGTTCGACGGTGTTTCGCTCCTTGTAGAGGCCGGCGTCGTGGCTGACGGGCCGGCCGCCTCTGGAGCCCTTCTTCTTCCGGTTGGCGGCTTAGACCGACCGGCAAATGG
>NZ_JAGGOZ010000083.1 GCF_018614075.1 Streptomyces sp. ISL-94
GAGTAGGACGCCGCCGAACAACCCGCCCTTTTAGCTCAGTCGGTAGAGCGTCTCCATGGTAAGGAGAAGGTCAACGGTTCGATTCCGTTAAAGGGCTCCAACAAAGAAGGCCCCCGCCATCAGGCGGGGGCCTTCTTGCGTTTTAGGATCTTGCTCGGCGCGACGTCCTGAGTAAACGGGGAATGGGGAGACAGTCGATGGAGCAGCTGACGCAGGCCGAGGCTGAGTTCGAGAGTGCGTGGAACAACGAGCGGTACACGCGGGCGGAGCTGCCGCCAGTTGATGTGAATCGCGTGGTGGCCGAGCACTATGTCGCCGAGGAGCCGCTGACTTTCACCAAGGCGATGATCTGGGACATGGAGGTGCGGAAGGCCGGCAACCCCGGTGCCTTCATCCCCTACGTGGTCGAGGAGGGGACCGCCGCGGCCTGGGTGCCGGGACGGGAGGGCGGGGAGCTCGGTGACGAGTTCGTGCGGCAGTCGCAGCAGCGGCTGTGGATCGAGCCGTCGGAATACGGGCTGGTGCTGGAGGAGGTCTCACTGAACCACGAGCGGCAGCTCGTCACTTTCCTCGGCCGGGCCGAGTTGCGCGACGCCCAGGGCAAGGCCCTGATCGCCGGCATCGGGCAACCGCTGTTCCATGTGCAGCACGGGGTCGCCGGCACGGATGAGCGGCCCACCAACACCTGGCGGATCGTCATGCTCACCGATCGCAAGGACGAGCGTCTCGAGAAGGTGTTCGCCGCCACGGCGGCTGAGGTATGGCTTCCCGGGTTCCTCGAGAACTACGTGCGTGGCGTGCTCGGCATCGCGCTCACCCGCCGTCAGCAATAGCCGGTCTCGCCTTCGAGGAGGTCGCGGATCGCGTCAAGGGGATCGGCGTCCTCCTCGCCCGCGACGTGGGGGCGAGGTTTCACGCCGTACCGGTGCTGCGCCCCGCGGTCAGTCGCCTTCGCGCTGGTGGGGGACCCGGAAGGCGAGGATGGCCATGTCGTCCGAGGCGGGTTCGGCCGCGAAGCGTTCCACCGCGCGCAGGACGCGGGAGGCCACCGCGCCGGCGGTGAGGCCGGTGCAGGTGGTGAGGACCTCGGCGAGGCCGTCGTCGCCGAGCATGCGGGTGCCCTCGCGGCGTTCCGTCACGCCGTCCGTGACGCAGAGCAGCACGTCGCCGGCTTCGAGGGTGAGGGTCTGCTCGTAGAGCTCCAGGTCTTCGAGCACGCCGAGCAGCGGCTGAGGATCGGCGGCGGGAGTGACCTCGCCGTTCGGGCGCAGGCGGAGCGGGAGCGGGTGGCCGGCGCAGACGACCTTCATCAGGGCGCTGCCGTCGGGCTGGGGGTGGAGCTCCCCGTAGAGGAGGGTGAGGAAGCGGCTGCGGGCGCCCTCGTCGAGGATGGCCGCGTTGAGGCGTTCGAGGACCGCCGGACCGCCGAGGCCCTCGCGGGCCAGGAGGCGCAGGGCGTGCCGGGCGAGGCCGGTGACCGCGGCAGCTTCGGGGCCCGTGCCGCAGACGTCGCCGATGGCGAAGCCGTACACGCCGTCGCGGATCGGGAAGACGTCGTAGAAGTCGCCGCCCACCTCGTTGCCCTCGCCGGCCGCGCGGTAGATGACCTCGACCTCCATGCCCGGGATCGCCGGGGAGCCGGGCGGCAGCAGGCTGCGCTGGAGGGAGCGGCTGATCGCGGTGCGCTCGGAATAGAGGCGGGCGTTGTCCAGGGCGAGTGCGGCGCGGCGGGAGAGGTCCTCGGCGAGTTCGAGGATCTCCTGGCGGAAGTGCTCCTCGCTGGGCTTGCCGAGCGTGAGCATGCCGATCACGCGGTTGCGGGCGAGGAGGGGGAGGACGACCGTCTCGCCGCCGACCGCCGCGGCCGTTGCCGGCCAGGGGCGGGCGCCCGCCTCGCGGACCGGCTCCGGCGGGCTGACCCGGGAGAGGAGGGCCTTGAGGCCGTCGATGCGCTCCTCGTCCTCGTGGAGCACGTAGGAGAGGTACGGGTCGGAGGCCTGGTCGGCGATGGTGTAGACGGCGCACCAGGTGGCGAGGGTGGGGACGGTCATCTGGGCCATGAGGGCCAGCGTCTGGTCCCGGTCGAGGGTGCCGGCCAGCAGGTCGGAGGCCTCGACGAGGAAGGAGAGGGAGCCGCGGCGCAGGCGTTCCAGCTCGCCGAGGCGGGCGGACTCGACGGCGAGGGCGATGCGGTCCGCGGCAAACTGGAGGCGCAGGGCCTCCGCGTTGGAGTAGCGGCCCGGCACCTCGGCGGCGACTCCGAGGGAGCCGGTGAGCCGGCCCTCGACCTTGAGCGGGACGGTGACCGCGGAGCGCATGCCGGTGGACTCCAGGAGCGGAACGGCTCCGGGGACAGCCGCCAGGTCGTCGTGGACGGCGGGCATACGGGCGGAGCCGTACCGGTTGGTGCCGGCCTCGACGGGGACGCGGGCGAAGCGCTGGCGGGTGGAGGGCAGGCCGGTCGTGGCGCGGACCTCGAGCTCGGTCTCGTCGTCGGTGGCCAGCAGCAGGAAGGCGGAGTCGGCGTCGAGGAGGTCGCGGGCCCGCTCGACGGTGCGCTGGAGGAGGCCGTCGAGGTCGTCGGGGGCGGGGGAGCCGATGAAGACCTCGAAGGGGTCGGGGCGGGACTCGGTCAGGTGGCCGTTGTCGGTCGGGATGCGTACGGGGGTCTGGAGCAGCGCGCGCTCGTCGTCGTGGACGAGGAGGCAGACGATGGAGGGCTCCCCGTGGGCATCGCGTACCCGCAGGTGTGAGGCGTAAACGGGGATCACCCGGCCGTCGGCGCCGCGGATGCCGTAGCTGCCCTCCCAGCGGGACAGGCGCAGGGCCTCGGCGATGCCGGTGCCGGTGCCGGGGGTCTGGGGCCAGGCGGCGAGCTCGGCGAGCGGGCGGCCGATGACCTTCTCGGGCGCGTAGCCGAAGACGTGCTCGGCGTCGTCGTTCCAGGCGGAGATCGCGTCGGCGGAGTCGATCTGGATGACGGCGACGCGGACCCGGCTGTCGGCGAGGGGGAGCAGCTGGTCGGGGACGATGGGGCCCGCGGAGCGGGTACCGACCGGACGGTCCGGGAGGTCGAGGCGGAACCACACGTGCTTGTGCGTGGCCGTGTACTCGACGCCCCAGCGGGTGGCCAGGGCGGCGCAGAGCATGAGGCCGCGGCCGTTCTCGCGGTCCGGGTCGGCGTAGGGCCGCTCACCGGGGTGCTGGAGCGGGAGCTCGCGCTCCGGGTAGCGGTCGGCGACCTCGACCCGTACGCCGTCCTCGGCGCGCAGGCACAGCACCTCGGCCCTGGTTCCGGCGTGGACCACGGCATTGGTGACGAGCTCGCTGGTGAGGACCACCGCGTCGTCGACGATGTCCGCGAAGCCCCAGCCCTGCAGGGTGTCGCGGACGAACGCGCGAGCGGCGGCGACCGAGCGCCCTAGGGGATCGAAACTGGCAGCCGCCCGTGCCGTGATCACGAGTCTCCTTCGACGCGGTTGGACATCGGGTGCCAGGTTACTTACCTTCACGGTCGGCATGGTGCCGTCGTCGGGGATTCCACCCGCAGGGTACGGCCGGTGTGCGATGGTGCCGAAGTGTTATCGCCGGGTTCGGCCAGGATGAAACACTGGGCAGGCTTGCAGGACCGGCTCGTGACGAGTCAGGTGTCCGGTGGAACAGCGGTCGACCCTTTCGGGAGGGACACGGTGGAGTCTGGCGCAGCGGTGCGGCGTACGGGAACGCGGCCCAAGGGCGGACGGTCCCGGCGCGGTGGCACGACGGAGGTCGATACCGCCGCACTGAACAGGCTGCTCACGGCCCTGGTGTCGATGCGGGACGGCAATTTCCGCAAGCGGCTGACGGTATCCGGCGAGGGCGTGATGGCGGAGATCGCCGCCGTCTACAACGAGGTCGCCGACCGCAACCTCCACCTGACCGGGGAGCTGTCCCGGGTCCGGCGGATGGTGGGCCGCGAGGGGAAGCTGAGCGAACGGCTGGAAACAGGTGCCTGTGAGGGCTCCTGGGCGGCCGCGATCGATGCCTCGAACCAGCTGGTGGACGACCTGGCCCGGCCGGTGTCCGAGGTGGGCCGGGTGCTGTCGGCGGTGGCCGAGGGCGATCTGGACCAGCGGATGGACCTGCGGACGCAGACGGCCGACGGGTCCGGGCATCCGCTGCGCGGGGAGTTCCTGAAGGTCGGGCGCACGGTCAACAACCTGGTCGACCAGCTATCCGCGTTCACCGACGAGGTGACGCGCGTGGCGCTGGAGGTGGGCACCGAGGGGAAGCTCGGCGGTCAGGCCCAGGTGCGCGGCATGTCCGGTTCCTGGAAGGATCTGACCGACTCCGTCAACACGATGGCGTACCGGCTCACCGCTCAGGTGCGTGATATCGCTCTCGTTACGACCGCGGTGGCCAAGGGCGATCTGTCCCGCAAGGTCACGGTGCACGTGGCCGGCGAGATGCTCCAGCTGAAGAACACCGTGAACACCATGGTGGACCAGCTGTCCTCCTTCTCCTCCGAGGTGACCCGCGTCGCCCGCGAGGTGGGCACGGAGGGTGAGCTGGGCGGCCAGGCGAAGGTGCCCGGGGTCGCCGGTGTGTGGAAGGACCTGACCGATTCCGTCAACACCATGGCCGGTAATCTGACGGCCCAGGTGCGCGGGATCGCACAGGTCACGACGGCCGTCGCCAACGGCGACCTGTCGCAGAAGGTGCGGGTCAGCGCGCGCGGCGAGGTGGCGCAGCTGGCCGAAACGATCAACCAGATGACCGAGACGCTACGGACCTTCGCGGATGAGGTCACGCGTGTGGCCAGCGAGGTCGGGGCCAAGGGAACACTCGGCGGCCAGGCGCAGGTGCCCGGGGCCGCGGGGACGTGGAAGGACCTCACCGACTCGGTGAACACGGTCTTCCGCAACCTCACCACGCAGGTGCGGGACATCGCGACGGTGACGACGGCGGTGGCCAACGGCGACCTGTCGCAGAAGGTCACCGTCGATGTGGCCGGCGAGATGCTGGAGCTGAAGAACACCGTCAACACGATGGTGGACCAGCTCCAGTCCTTCGGTGCGGAAGTGACACGAGTGGCCCGTGAGGTCGGCGTCGAGGGCGAGCTGGGCGGCCAGGCGCAGGTGCCGGGGGCCGCGGGGACGTGGAAGGACCTCACCGACTCGGTGAACACCGCCTTCCGCAACCTGACCGGCCAGGTGCGCAATATCGCGCAGGTGACGACGGCGGTCGCGAACGGCGACCTGTCGCAGAAGGTCACCGTGGACGTCTCCGGCGAGATGCTCCAGCTGAAGAACACCGTCAACACGATGGTGGACCAGCTGTCCTCCTTCGCCGACCAGGTCACGCGGATGGCGCGGGACGTGGGCACGGAGGGCCGGCTGGGCGGGCAGGCCCGGGTCGAGGGGGTGTCCGGCACCTGGAAGGAGCTCACCGACTCCGTCAACTTCATGGCCGGCAACCTGACCTCCCAGGTGCGGCAGATCGCCCAGGTGACCACGGCGGTGGCGCGCGGCGACCTGTCCCAGAAGATCGACGTGGACGCCCGGGGCGAGATCCTGGAGCTGAAGAACACCATCAACACGATGGTCGACCAGCTCTCGGCCTTCGCGGAGCAGGTGACCCGGGTGGCCCGGGACGTGGGCACGGAGGGCCGGCTCGGCGGTCAGGCGCAGGTGCCCGGGGTGGCCGGCGTGTGGCGTGACCTGACGGACTCGGTGAACGGCATGGCCGGGAACCTGACCTCGCAGGTGCGCAACATCGCGCAGGTCGCGACGGCAGTGGCCCGCGGCGACCTGTCGCAGAAGATCGACGTGGACGCGCGCGGCGAGATCCTGGAGCTGAAGAACACCCTCAACACGATGGTCGACCAGCTCTCGAACTTCGCGGAGCAGGTCACGCGGGTGGCCCGCGAGGTGGGCACCGAGGGCATCCTGGGCGGTCAGGCGGAGGTCAAGGGCGTCTCCGGCACCTGGAAGGACCTCACGCAGTCCGTCAACTTCATGGCGAACAACCTGACGTCCCAGGTGCGCAACATCGCCGAGGTGACGACGGCGGTCGCGACCGGCGACCTGTCGAAGAAGATCACGGTCGACGCGAAGGGCGAGATCCTCGAACTCGTCACCACCGTGAACACGATGGTCGACCAGCTGTCGTCCTTCGCCGAGCAGGTGACCCGGGTCGCCCGCGAGGTGGGTTCCGAGGGCATCCTCGGGGGCCAGGCCCGGGTGCGCGGGGTCACCGGCATCTGGAAGGACCTCACCGACAACGTCAACCTGATGGCCAACAACCTGACCTCGCAGGTGCGCAACATCTCCCAGGTCTCCTCGGCCGTCGCCAACGGCGACCTGACGAAGAAGGTCACCGTCGAGGCGCGCGGCGAGGTCGCGCAGCTCGCCGACACCGTCAACACGATGGTGAAGACCCTGTCCTCCTTCGCCGACGAGGTCACGCGCGTGGCCCGCGAGGTGGGCACCGAGGGCCGGCTCGGCGGCCAGGCGCACGTGCCGGGTGTCTCGGGGACCTGGAAGGACCTCACCGACTCGGTGAACTTCATGGCCTCCAACCTCACCGGCCAGGTGCGGCAGATCGCCATGGTCACGACCGCCATCGCCAAGGGCGACATGACCAAGAAGATCGACATCGACGCCCGGGGCGAGATCCTGGAGCTCAAGACGACCATCAACACGATGGTCGACCAGCTGTCGTCCTTCGCCGACCAGGTGACGCGGGTGGCCCGCGAGGTGGGTACGGAGGGCATCCTGGGCGGCCAGGCCCGCGTCCGGGACGTCGACGGCACCTGGCGGGACCTGACCGAGTCCGTGAACGAGATGGCCGGCAACCTCACCCGGCAGGTGCGTGCCATCGCGGCCGTGGCCACCGCGGTGACCCGCGGGGATCTGAGTTTGAAGGTCGACGTGGACGCGGCGGGCGAGATCCAGGTCCTCCAGGACAACATCAACACGATGATCGTCAACCTGCGCGACACCACCCTGGCCAACAAGGAGCAGGACTGGCTCAAGGGCAACCTCGCCCGGATCTCCGCCCTGATGCAGGGCCGCCGGGAGCTCGACGACGTGGCCTCCCTGATCATGAGCGAGCTCACCCCGGTGGTCTCCGCGCAGCACGGCGCGTTCTACCTGGCGCTGCCGGCCGGCGGGACCACCGAGATCGGGACGGAGGGCGGCGCGGACGGCTCGTACGAGCTGCGGATGCGCGGGAGCTACGCGTACGCCGGAGGCCAGATGCCGACCTCCTTCCGGCCGGGGGAGGGGCTGATCGGGACCGTCGCCGAGGAGAAGCGGACGATCCTCGTCGAGAACACCCCGCCCGGCTACCTGAAGATCTCCTCGGGGCTCGGCGAGGCGCCGCCGGCGCACGTGATCGTGCTGCCGGTGCTCTTCGAGGGCAAGGTGCTCGGCGTCATCGAGCTGGCGTCCTTCACGCCGTTCACGCAGATCCAGAAGGACTTCCTCAGCCAGATCGCCGAGATGATCGGTACGAGCGTCAACACCATCAGCGTCAACTCCAAGACGGAGATGCTGCTGAAGCAGTCGCAGGAGATGACCGAGCAGCTGCGCGAGCGCTCCGACGAGCTGGAGAACCGGCAGAAGGCCCTCCAGGCCGCCAACGCGGAGCTGGAGGAGAAGGCCGAGCTGCTGGCCCGGCAGAACCGTGACATCGAGGTGAAGAACACCGAGATCGAGGAGGCCCGGCAGGTCCTGGAGGAGCGCGCCGAGCAGCTCGCGGTCTCGATGCGCTACAAGTCCGAGTTCCTGGCGAACATGTCGCACGAGCTGCGGACCCCGCTCAACTCGCTGCTGATCCTGGCCAAGCTGCTCGCCGACAACGCGGACGAGAACCTCTCGCCGAAGCAGGTGGAGTTCGCCGAGACCATCCACGGCGCGGGCTCGGACCTGCTCCAGCTGATCAACGACATCCTCGACCTGTCGAAGGTCGAGGCCGGGAAGATGGACGTCTCGCCGACCCGGATCGCGCTGGTCCAGCTCGTGGACTACGTGGAGGCGACCTTCCGGCCGCTGACGGCGGAGAAGGGGCTCGACTTCTCGGTCAGGGTCTCCCCGGAGCTGCCGGCGACCCTGCACACCGACGAGCAGCGCCTCCTCCAGGTGCTGCGCAACCTGCTGTCGAACGCGGTGAAGTTCACGGACAACGGTGCCGTTGAGCTGGTGATCCGGCCGGCCGGGGCCGATGTGCCGGCGGCGATCCGGGAGCAGCTGCTGGAGGCGGGTTCGCTGCGGGAGGCCGACGCGGACCTGATCGCCTTCTCGGTGACCGACACCGGGATCGGGATCGCGGCGAGCAAGATGCTGGTGATCTTCGAGGCGTTCAAGCAGGCGGACGGGACGACCAGCCGCAAGTACGGCGGTACGGGCCTGGGGCTGTCCATCAGCCGGGAGATCGCCCGGCTGCTGGGCGGGGAGATCCACGCGGCCAGCGAGCCCGGCCGCGGGTCCACCTTCACGCTCTACCTGCCGCTGCACCCGAGCGAGCTGCCCCCGCAGGGATACGCGCCGCCCACGCCCGGCGGCGGCCGCGGCGAGCTGTACCGCAGGCCGGCCGACGGGGCGGCGCGGCCGATGCTGCCGGCGCTGCCGGAGGCCCCGGTGGCGCCCGTGCCGCCGGCGCCGCCGCAGTCCGCGGCTCCGGTGCGCAGCGGTGAGCCGGCCGGGCAGGGGGTGTCCTCGGCCCTGTTCCGGCGGCGCCGCAAGGCCCTGACGGATCCGCTGCCGCGGGTGGAGGTGCCGGGCCAGCCGCACGCCGACGCGTGGGGGGTGGAGGAGGCGCTCCCGGCCGGGCCGCGGACGTACGACTTCCACGGCGAGCGGGTGCTGATCGTGGACGACGACGTGCGCAACGTCTTCGCGCTGACGAGCGTGCTGGAGCAGCACGGGCTGGCGGTGCTCTACGCCGAGAACGGGCGGGAGGGCATCGAGGTCCTGGAGCAGCACGAAGACGTGGCGGTCGTGCTGATGGACATCATGATGCCGGAGATGGACGGGTACGCGACGACCGAGGCGATCCGGCGGATGCCGCAGTTCGAGGGGCTGCCGATCATCGCGCTGACGGCCAAGGCGATGAAGGGGGACCGGGAGAAGGCGATCGAGTCCGGTGCGTCCGACTACGTCACCAAGCCCGTGGAGCCCGACTACCTACTGTCGGTCATGGAGGGGCATATGCGGGGCAAGTGATCGCAGGACACGTGTGATCGGGCGGCGCAGAGGGAACCTTCTGCTCTTCCACCACGTTTCTGCTTCGTGCACAGTGACATCTTGGTGACAGGGTGTGGCGATCTCGGGACTGGGGCTACGATGACCGGCACAAGGACGGACGGCGCAAGGATGCCGTCCTCTGGGGCGGGGCCCGGCGTGCAAGCCGGAGCCAGGAGCCGGGGAGGCCCCATGCCGGGGCGAGGAGGACAGGGCATGGTGCAGAAGGCCAAGATCCTCCTGGTCGACGACCGGCCGGAGAATCTGCTGGCGCTGGAGGCCATCCTCTCCGCGCTCGATCAGACACTGGTCCGGGCGTCGTCGGGTGAGGAAGCGCTCAAGGCGCTGCTGACGGACGATTTCGCGGTCATCCTGCTGGATGTCCAGATGCCGGGCATGGACGGATTCGAGACGGCCGCGCACATCAAGCGGCGGGAGCGGACCCGGGACATCCCGATCATCTTCCTCACCGCGATCAACCACGGTCCGCACCACACCTTCCGCGGCTACGCGGCGGGCGCGGTGGACTACATCTCGAAGCCCTTCGACCCGTGGGTGCTGCGGGCCAAGGTCTCGGTCTTCGTGGAGCTGTATACGAAGAACTGCCAATTGCGGGAGCAGGCGGCGCTGCTGCGGCTCCAGCTGGAGGGCGGCGGTTCGAACGGCGTCGAAGGCAGCAAGGAGACGGCCGGACTGCTGGCCGAGCTCTCCGCGCGGCTCGCGGCGGTCGAGGAGCAGGCCGAGGCGCTGACCAAGCAGCTCGGCGAGGATTCGGCCGACGCGGCGGTGGTGGCGACCGCGGCCCATCTGGAACGCAAGCTGACCGGCCTGCGGCGGGCGCTCGACGCGCTGGAGCCCGGGGCGGGCGGCGGAGCCGTACTGCCTGCTCAGGGCTGAACCGGGGCCGTCTGGCTACGCAGGGCTGAGCCGGGGACCGTACTGCCTGCGCAGGGCTGACCGGGAGGCCGTGGAGGCCCGGGTTCCAGGGTCGCCTGGCGGACCGCCAGGTCTGGTGGGGCGTCAAAGCCCGCGCGGGGCGGGCGACACGAACGGGTGAAGGGGTGGGCACGCGTGTCCACCGGCGTGGTCACCGGTAACCTCGGCCCCATGGCCTCAAGTACGTCCGGCAAGGGTTCCCAGAGCGCCGCGGGCACCGCGAAGAGCCGCACCGGCCGTACGAGCGGGCCGGCGAAGAAGGCGGCTCCCGCGCGCAAGCCCCCGGCGAAGAAGGCCGCGGCCGCCAAGCGGGCCCCGGTCAAGAAGGTCGCGGCCAAGCCCGCGCCGTCCCCGACGGGGGGCGTGGTGCGGCTGGTGCGCGCCGTGTGGCTCGGCTGCGCACACGCGGTCGGCGCGGTCTTCCGCGGGATCGGCCAGGGCGCCAAGAACCTCGACCCCGCGCACCGCAAGGACGGCGTGGCCCTGCTGCTGCTCGCCCTCGCGCTGATCGTCGCCGCCGGAACCTGGTCGAATCTGAGCGGTCCCGTCGGGGATCTGGTCACCATGCTGGTCACCGGCGCCTTCGGGCGACTGGATCTGCTCGTGCCGATCCTGCTCGGCGTCATGGCGGTGCGCTTCATCCGCCATCCTGAGCAGCCCGACGCCAACGGCCGCATCGGCATCGGGCTGTCCGCCCTCGTCATCGGGGTGCTGGGGCTGGTCCACATCGCCTGCGGGGCGCCCGGCCGGGACGAGGGCACCACCGCGATGCAGAACGCGGGCGGGCTCATCGGCTGGGGCGCCTCCAAGCCCCTGATCTTCACCATGGGCGCGCCGCTGGCCGTGCCCATGCTGCTGCTCCTGACGGTCTTCGGGCTGCTCGTGGTCACCGCGACCCCGGTCAACGCGATCCCGCAGCGGCTGCGGAGGCTCGGCATCAGGCTCGGGATCATCGCCCCATGGGGGTACCCCCGGACGGAGTCTGGGGGAGAATACGACGAGGGATACGGGGAGGCCGCGGCGGGCGCCGTCGCCGACCGGCACGATCCCGAGCGGTGGCGGTCCCGTACCGGAGCCGGCGCGGGACCGGCCGACCCGTCCGGGGCCGCCGAGGAGGAGGCCCTCGCCCGGCGGCGCCGGCCGCGCCGGGCCGCCGCCCGGCCCGGCATGGACCGCGGGATGGACGCCGTCGACGTGGCCGCTGCGGCCGCCGCCGCGCTGGACGGGGCGGTCTACGGGGGGCTGCCGCCCTCGCCCCTCGTCGCCGACCTCACCCAGGGCATCGCCGTCGGGCGGGAGGAGGGCGTGGAGATCACCGCCCCGGTGCCGCCCGCCCGCGAAGAGCGCCCCGTCGCGGCGGCCGCTCCCGCGGACGCCGCCGAGCCCCCGCACGCCACCACGGCCGCGGCCTCCGGGACGCTGTCGGTGCCCGACCTGACCAAGGCCCCGCCCCAGGCCCAGCCGCTGCCGCCCCGCGCCGAGCAGCTCCAGCTGCGCGGGGACATCACGTACGCCCTGCCCTCGCTAGACCTGCTGGAGCGAGGGGGGCCGGGCAAGACCCGTAGCGCCGCGAACGACGCGGTGGTCGCTTCCCTGACGAACGTGTTCATGGAGTTCAAGGTCGACGCGCAGGTCACCGGCTTCACCCGGGGGCCGACTGTGACCCGCTACGAGGTCACTCTCGGTGCGGCGGTCAAGGTCGAGCGGATCACGGCGCTGGCGAAGAACATCGCCTACGCCGTGGCCTCGCCGGACGTCCGCATCATCAGCCCGATCCCGGGCAAGTCGGCGGTCGGCATCGAGATCCCGAACTCCGACCGCGAGATGGTCAACCTGGGCGACGTCCTGCGGCTCGCGGACGCGGCCGAGGACGACCACCCGATGCTGGTCGCGCTCGGCAAGAACGTCGAGGGCGGCTACGAGATGGCCAACCTCGCCAAGATGCCGCACGTGCTGGTCGCCGGCGCCACCGGTTCCGGCAAGTCCTCCTGCATCAACTGCCTGATCACCTCCGTCATGGTCCGGGCCACCCCGGAGGACGTGCGGATGGTCCTCGTCGACCCCAAGCGGGTGGAGCTGACGGCGTACGAGGGGATCCCGCACCTGATCACGCCGATCATCACCAACCCCAAGCGGGCCGCCGAGGCGCTCCAGTGGGTCGTGCGCGAGATGGACCTGCGCTACGACGACCTGGCCGCCTTCGGCTACCGGCACATCGACGACTTCAACCAGGCCATCCGGGACGGCAAGATCAAACTGCCGCCGGGCAGCGAGCGGGAGCTCAGCCCCTATCCGTACCTGCTGGTGATCGTCGACGAGCTGGCCGACCTGATGATGGTGGCCCCGCGCGACGTCGAGGACTCGATCGTCCGCATCACCCAGCTGGCCCGAGCCGCCGGCATCCACCTGGTGCTCGCCACCCAGCGGCCCTCGGTGGACGTGGTCACCGGCCTGATCAAGGCGAACGTGCCCTCGCGGCTCGCCTTCGCCACCTCCTCGCTCGCCGACAGCCGGGTCATCCTCGACCAGCCGGGCGCCGAGAAGCTGATCGGCAAGGGCGACGGGCTGTTCCTGCCGATGGGCGCGAACAAGCCGGTCCGCCTCCAGGGCGCCTTCGTCACGGAGGACGAGATCGCCGGGATCGTCCAGCACTGCAAGGACCAGATGGCCCCGGTCTTCCGGGAGGACGTCACCGTCGGGCAGAAGCAGAAGAAGGAGATCGACGAGGACATCGGCGACGATCTGGACCTGCTGTGCCAGGCGGCGGAGCTGGTGGTCTCCACGCAGTTCGGCTCCACCTCGATGCTCCAGCGCAAGCTGCGGGTGGGCTTCGCCAAGGCCGGCCGGCTCATGGACCTCATGGAGTCGCGGGGGATCGTGGGACCGAGCGAGGGCTCGAAGGCGCGCGACGTCCTGCTGAAGGCCGATGAGCTGGACGGGGTGCTCGCCGTCATCCGGGGGGAGGCCCATCCGTGACGGGTGGGTGTTCCCGGCGATTTTCCGGGCAACCGTTTCCCCTGGGCCCGCGTCCAGTTGAAGGGAGGTGGCGGCACCGCGTACGACATCGCGCACGGCGTCGGGCCGCCGCACCGGACCGACCTCCCCTCGCCATTCGGATGGCGTAGGAAGTGCACCCTCCGGTTGCTCCACCCTTTCGTCACCCCCCTAGACTGGACATCCAGCAGGTGGCTACACGCTCGAAAGGCGCCCACGTGTCCATCGGCAACTCCAACTCCCCCGAAGAAGAGCGGCCTTCGACCGACGACCGGTCCGAGGACCGCACCGTCGAACGTCCCGTCGAAGGACCGTCCATCGGGACGGCCCTCAAGAAGGCCCGGATCGCCGCCGGGCTCACCGTCGACGAGGTCAGTTCCAGCACCCGCGTGCGCATTCCGATCGTGCACGCGATCGAAGAGGACGATTTCACGCGGTGCGGCGGCGACGTCTACGCCCGCGGTCACATCCGTACGCTCGCCCGCGCCGTACACCTCGACCCGGCACCCCTGGTCGACGCCTACGACGCGGCCCACGGCGGCCGGCCGGCACCCACGCCCGCCGCGCCGATGTTCGATGCCGAGCGCATCCGCCCCGAGCGGCAGCGGCCCAACTGGACCGCCGCCATGGTCGCCGCCATCGTCGCCGTGATCGGCTTCGTGGGCTTCACGGCCTTCGGCGGCGGCGGCGACAAGGACAAGCGGCCGGTGGCGGAAGGTTCCGCTGCCCCCAAGCAGACCGGCGGGAAGCCGGCCGCCCAGCCCCAACAGACCCCGCAGCCGCCTAAGCCGGATCCTTCCGACAGTGCCATCGCGGCAGCACCCAAGGACCTCGTCACGGTCGTCCTGACGGCCGACACCGGGGAGAGCTGGGTCTCCGCGAAGGACCACAGCGGCCGGCTGCTCTTCGACGGCACCCTCGCGCAGGGTGAGTCCAAGACCTTCACGGACAAGGAGTCCGTCGAGCTCGTGCTCGGCGACGCCGGGGCCGTGAAGCTCTTCGTGAACGGCAAGGAGATCAAGGACGACTTCCAGCCGGGGCAGGTGGAACGTCTCACATACACCAGGGAAGACCCCCTCCAGAACCAGCCCCAGGCGGGCTGAGGCGGGGCCGCCCTAGGGCGGAACGCGTAAATCCGGATCCCCGGGGCGCTGTGCGGCATCCGCCGCCGGCCCCGGGGATCTTGCTGTGGGGGGACTTGGGGCGGGGGCCCGCGCCGGGACGAAGTAGTCTTGAGTCCATGCCCGAACGCCGTACCGTCGCCCTTGTCACTCTTGGCTGCGCCCGTAACGAGGTGGACTCGGAGGAGCTCGCAGGCCGCTTGGCGGCGGATGGCTGGGAGCTCGTCGAGGACGCCGCCGATGCGGACGTAGCCGTCGTCAACACCTGCGGCTTCGTCGAAGCCGCCAAAAAGGACTCCGTAGACGCCCTGCTGGAAGCCAATGATCTGAAGGATCACGGCAAGACCCAGGCCGTCGTCGCCGTCGGCTGTATGGCCGAGCGCTACGGCAAGGAGCTCGCCGAAGCGCTCCCCGAGGCCGACGGAGTCCTCGGCTTCGACGACTACGCCGACATCTCCAACCGCCTCCAGACCATCCTCAGCGGCGGCAGCGTGGAGGCCCACACCCCGCGCGACCGGCGCCAGCTGCTGCCGATCAGCCCGGCGGAGCGCCAGAAGGCCGAGGTCGCCCTCCCGGGTCACGCCCAGGAGACCGTCGCCGAGGCACCCGCCGACCTGCCCGACGGACTCGCGCCCGCCTCCGGGCCGCGCGCGCCGCTGCGCCGCCGCCTCGACAAGAGCCCGGTGGCCTCGGTCAAGCTGGCCTCCGGCTGCGACCGGCGCTGCACCTTCTGCGCCATCCCGTCCTTCCGCGGCTCCTTCATCTCCCGCCGCCCCAGCGACGTGCTGGGCGAGACCCGCTGGCTCGCCGAGCAGGGCGTCAAGGAGATCATGCTGGTCTCCGAGAACAACACCTCGTACGGCAAGGACCTCGGCGACATCCGCCTGCTGGAGACCCTGCTGCCGGAGCTCGCCGGGGTGGACGGCATCGAGCGCGTCCGCGTCAGCTACCTCCAGCCCGCCGAGATGCGGCCCGGCCTGATCGACGTACTGACGTCGACCCCCAAGGTCGTCCCGTACTTCGACCTGTCCTTCCAGCACTCGGCCCCCGACGTGCTGCGCGCCATGCGCCGCTTCGGTGACACCGACCGGTTCCTGGAGCTGCTGGACACCATCCGCAGCAAGGCCCCGCAGGCCGGCGTACGGTCCAACTTCATCGTCGGCTTCCCCGGCGAGAAGGAATCGGACTTCGCCGAGCTGGAGCGTTTCCTCACCCACGCGCGCCTCGACGCCATCGGTGTCTTCGGCTACTCCGACGAGGACGGCACCGAGGCCGCCGGCTACGAGGACAAGCTGGACGAGGACACCATCGCCGAGCGGCTCGCCCACATGCAGCGGCTTGCCGAGGAGCTCACCTCGCAGCGCGCGGAGGAGCGGATCGGGGAGACCCTGGAGGTACTCGTCGAGACGGTCGTGCCGCTGGACGAGGCCGAAGACGGCGAGGGTGCCTACGGGCGCGCCGCCCACCAGGCTCCCGAGACCGACGGACAGGTCGTCTTCACGGACGGCACGGGGCTGGTCCCCGGGCGAATCGTCACGGCCAAGGTGGTCGGCTCCCTCGGTGTGGACCTCGTGGCCGAGCCCCTGGGCCTGGATCTTGAGGAGGCGGCCGGATGACCGGAGCCCCGGCATCTGCGGCGGGCGGGACCGGCCGCCGGCCGGCGCCCGGCGCGAAGCTGGGAGCCGCGGCGGTCAATCAGGCCAGCCTGTGGAACATCGCCAACATCCTGACGATGATCCGGCTCGCCCTGGTGCCGGGGTTCGTCTTCCTGCTGCTCGCCGAGGGCGGCTCCGACCCGGCCTGGCGCGCTTGGGCATGGGCGGCCTTCGCCGTCGCCATGATCACGGACATCTTCGACGGGCACCTGGCCCGGACGTACAACCTGGTCACGGACTTCGGCAAGATCGCCGACCCCATCGCCGACAAGGCGATCATGGGCTCCGCGCTGATCTGCCTCTCCTGGCTGGGCGACCTGCCCTGGTGGGTGACCGGGGTGATCCTGGGGCGGGAGCTCGGGATCACGCTCCTGCGCTTCTGGGTGATCCGCTACGGAGTGATTCCGGCCAGCCGGGGCGGCAAGCTGAAGACCCTGGCGCAGGGCACGGCCGTGGGCATGTACGTGCTCGCGCTGACCGGGCCGCTGGCGACCTTGCGCTTCTGGATGATGGCGCTCGCCGTCGTGCTGACCGTCGTCACCGGTTTGGACTACATCCGGCAGGCGGTCGTGCTGCGCCGCAAGGGCCTCGCCGCGGAGCGGGCCGCGGCGGCGTGACAGATGGGGTGGGGGATTTTTCCTGTGTCTGAAGGTGAAGCCGGGGTGGCGGAAGCGGCGGGCGGTGCGGCCGGTGTTGCTGCGGACGTGCTGCGGCTGCTCGCGGAGCGTGACCAGACGCTCGCTGTCGCGGAATCCCTGACCGGCGGCATGGTGGCCGCTGCCCTCACGGCCGTACCCGGGGCGTCCCGGTCCTTCCGCGGCTCGGTCACCGCGTACGCGACGGAGCTCAAGCACCGGATCCTGGGAGTGGACGCCGGCCTGCTTGCGGCCGAAGGCGCGGTGAACGTGCAGGTCGCGGAGGAGATGGCGGCCGGGGTGCGGCGGGTGATGGGCGCGTCCTGGGGCATCGCCACCACCGGAGTGGCCGGTCCCGACCCGCAGGACGGGCAGCCGGTGGGCACTGTTTTCGTCGCCGTGGCGGGTCCGGGGATCAGGAATACGGCCCGGCTGCGGTTGAACGGCTCCCGCGCGGAAATCCGTAGGGAGAGTGCACGGACAGTGCTCGAACTTCTCTCGAGCGAACTCCGCGAGAATCTGCGGGGGCAGGATACGGAACAGAACGGGGGGACTTGATGTTTACAGCCCTGAGTGAACACGACATCGCTCCCCGCACGGCCGCGGCGCGAGGCGGTACGGTGGGGCGTGAAGGATGCGGCTACACGGTCAGAGGAGGGAGCCACCGATGATTCTGCTCCGTCGCCTGCTGGGTGACGTGCTGCGTCGGCAGCGCCAGCGCCAGGGCCGTACTCTGCGCGAAGTCTCCTCGTCGGCTCGAGTTTCGCTCGGCTATCTCTCCGAGGTGGAGCGGGGGCAGAAGGAGGCATCCTCCGAGCTGCTCTCCGCGATCTGCGACGCGTTGGACGTACGGATGTCCGAGCTGATGCGCGAAGTCAGCGATGAACTGTCGCTGGCCGAGCTGGCACAGTCGGCCGCGGCAAGCGAACCGGTGAGTGTGCCGGTCCGCCCGATGCTCAATTCGGTCTCCATGGCTTCGGTCACGGGTGGACCGGAGCGGGTGACCATCAAGGCGCCTGCGGAAGCGGTGAATGTCGTAGCCGCGTGAGCGAGCACGTGAGTGTGTGAGTGTGGCCGGAGCCCCGGCCGGTGCGTGAAGCACCGGCCGGGGCTCCCGGCCGTTCTGGGTGCGGGGCGGAGGGGGGTGCGGGAGGATGGGGCCGTCCGGGTTCCGGCCCCTGGGAGGCAGCCGTGCGGCGGTTACTGCGCCTGCGCCTACGCGCGCGTGCGCGCCCGCGCCCTGGCCGGCGCCTGCGCTCGGGCATACCTGTGCCGCCGGCCCTCGCGTTGGCGGTGGGGGTGCTGTGGTGGTGGGCCGTGCTGCGGCTGGCCCTCGCGCCCGCGGAGTCCGGGCCCGTGGAGGGCGCGGTGGCTGTAGGCGGATGGGGGCTGGGACTGCTGCCGGTGCACTGTGTGCCGGAGCCGAAGCGCAGGGTCCGGCGGGGGACGGAGGACGCGGCTGCCGGGGTTACCGCGGTTCCCGGGACTACCAGGGCATCGACACTCCGCCGTTCGGGCGAAGGATCTGGCCCGTCATGAAGGACGAGGCGTCCGAGGCCAGGTAGAGCACGGCCTGGGCGATGTCCTCGGGCTCGCCGACCCGGCGCAGGGGGGACATCCGGACCATCATCGCCTCGGTCTGCTCCTGCACCTCGGGGGCGTGGCGGCCGGTCATGGGGGTGCGTATCCAGCCGGGTGCGACGGCGTTGACGCGGATGCCGTGCGGGCCGGCCTCGGTGGCGAGCGTCTTCGTCAGCTGGACGACGGCGGCCTTGGCGGCGCTGTAGCAGAGCAGGCCGGGCTGGGCGGCGTCCACGGCGCCCGAGGCCATCGTGACGATCGAGCCCGGGCGGCCCGCCGCGATCATCGAGCGGGCGGCTTCCTGGCAGGTGCGCAGGACCCCCTTGAAGTTGATGTCGAGCACCCGGTCGAGGTCCTCGTCGTCGGTGTCCAGCACACTGCTGGTGTGCATGACCCCGGCGATGGCGGCGGCTATGTCGAGCGGGCCCGCGGCCGCGACGGCAGCCCGCAGAGCGGTGCGGTCCGTGACGTCGAGGGGGTGGACCGTGGCGGCTCCGCCGGCCTTGGCGACGAGGGCGGCCGTCTCGGCGAGGCCCTGCGCGTCGCGGTCGGTGCAGTGCACGTGCGCGCCCGCCTCGGAGAGGAGGAGGGCGGTGGCGCGGCCGATTCCGCTCGCGGCGCCGGTGATGAGGGCGCTGCGCCCGGTGAGGTCGTACGAGGCTGAGGCTGTGCCGGTGGGTGTGGGCATGCCGGGACGGTACGACCGGATCTGACGGAGCGTCAACTAGGGCGTCGGGCCGGGCTGGCAGTGGGGGCACCAGTAGGTCGGGCGGCCGTCCTGGGGGGCTTCGCGGACGGGGGTGCCGCAGCGCAGGCAGGGGCGGCGGGTGCGGCCGTAGACGAAGAGGTCCTGGCCGGGGCGGCGGTTGCCGGTGGTGTTGCGGGGGCCGGGCCGGTCACCGGTGTTCGCGGCCAGCAGGCGGTGGGCGGCGGCGGCCAGGCGGGGGAGGGCCGCCTCGGGGAGCGCGCCGACCGGGGTCCAGGGGCTGACCTGGGCCAGGAAGCAGAGTTCGGCCTTGTAGATGTTGCCGATGCCCGCGAGGTTGCGCTGGTCGAGCAGGGCCTCGCCCAGGGGGCGCTCGGGGGCGGCGAGGAGGTTGGCCGCGGCGCGGTCGGGGTCCCAGTCGGGGCCGAGGAGGTCGGGGCCGAGGTGACCCACGGCCCGGTCCTCGTCGGCGGTGCGGATCAACTCCAGGACGGGGAGGCGGTAGCCGACGGCGGTGTGGTCGGCGGTGGCGAGGATCGCCCGGATCTCGTAGGCGGGGCCGCCGTGCCATTTCGCGCCCGCGGGGAACACGTGCCAGGCGCCGTCCATGCGGAGGTGGCTGTGCAGGGTGAGGCCGCCCTCGAAGCGGGCCAGGATGTGCTTGCCCCGGGGGGTGACGTCGAGGGTGGTGCGGCCGGTGAGGTCGGCGGTGGCGAAGCGGGGGACGCGCAGGTCGCTGCGGGTGAGGGGCTTGCCGGCCAGGGCGGTGTGCAGGCGGGTCGCCGCGCGCCGGATGCTGTCTCCTTCGGGCATGGCCCCATTGTGCGTGCCCCGCGGTGACCGCGGACCCCGGCCGACCTGTGGCGCCGGGGGGCCCGGGGCCAGGGCCCTTGGCCTCGGCCCCGGCTCCCGGCCCTTGGCCTCGGCCCCGGCTCCCGGCCCTTGGCCTCGGCCCCGGCTCCCGGCCCTTGGCCTCGGCCCCGGCTCCCGGCCCTTGGCCTCGGCCCCGGCTCCCGGCCCTTGGCCTGCGGCTCCCGCCTCCCGGCTCCCGGCCCCGGGTTCGGGGCTTCCGGCCCCCGGGCCTCGGGTGCCGGGTTCTGGGCTCCGGCCTTGTGGGTCGCAGGTCGGCGGGCTTTGGGGCTTGCAGGTGCCGCGCCGGGGGCGGCTTCGCGGGAGGGTCATGGGGTGGCGTTGCCGGCGCGGCCGACGTCCTTCAGGAACTGCCGCTGGTCGTCGAGGAATCCCTCCGCGAAGAGTGAGCGGGGGGAGAAGAGCGCGGTGAGCGTGAGGGTGGGGGCCGAGCGCTCGATGGGCTGCTTGAGCAGTGAATGAGTCGCGTCCGGGTAGTGCTCGACCTTCAATGCGCCGCCGGCGTCCAGCGCCTCGCGGTAGGCGCGCTCCGTGTCGGCGGTATCGAGATCCCCACCCGCATGCTCGTCCACGCACTGATCCGCGAGGACGGCACGGTCAGCGCGGACGAGCTCTACACCGTCGCCGAGACCCTCGGCATGAGCGACCAGCAGGTACGGCTGTGCGTCAAACGCCTCGTGGCCGAGAACCGGTTCACCCACGAAGGCCGCGGCCGCAAGGCACTGCTGCACGCCACCGAAGACACCACGCGCGCCCTGGCCCCCAACGCGGACTTTCTCCAGTACGCATTCGACCAGGACGCCGGGCTCGCCCCCTGGGACGGCGTCTGGCACCTGGCCGCCTTCGCGGTGCCCGAAGCGGCGCGCACGGCCCGCGACGCCCTGCGCGACACGCTCGTCCACCTCGGTGGCGCCCCGCTCCAGGGCGGCCTGTACGTCTGCGCCAACGCCTGGGAACCGTACGTCGAAGACGCGGCCCACCGCCTCGGCGCCCACGGCGGCCTCACCCTCCTCACCACGACGGACCTGCGCAGGGGCGGCACCCAGGAGCCTGCCGAACTCGTCCGCCGCCTGTGGCCGCTGCAGGAGATCGCCGACCGGTACCACCGCCTCGGCCGCATCGCCCGGCCCCGCCTCGACCGGCTCACCGGCCCTGACGGACTCTCCCCGTCCGCACTCCTGACCATCGCGGTCGAGCTGGCCGCCGAGCTCACCCGCGCCATGGAGCCCGACCCGCTGCTGCCGCCTCAGCTCCTGCCCCAGCCCTGGCCCGGCACCGAGGCCCGGGGGCTCGTGGCCCGGTGCTGGGCGGCCCTCCAGGAACGCGACCACGTCGAGGCCCGACCGGTGCTCTTCCGCCTCTACGCCGACATCACCCGGGAGCGGCAGACCGGGCCGCCGGCTGAAGACGCGCGCTCGGGGTAGCTCCTCCGCCACCTGGGCGATCCGCGGCGCCGGTTCGGGTTCTGCCTGCGCGTCCGCCGCCGGGGGGCGGCCTCCCCGTGAGTCTCTGCGTGCGAGTGGTCAGCCTCGGAACAGGGAACGGAGCAACGCCAATGAAGGTCGCAGTCCTCGGCACCGGCGCGGGAGGCCGCGCGCACGCCGCCAAGCTGGTGGAGCTCGGGCACGACGTCTACGTCGGCACCCGCGACTACCAGGCCACCCTCGGCCGCACCGAACCGGACTTCATGGGCATCGAACCCTTCGGCCAGTGGTTCGCGAACCACCCGGGCATCGAGCTCGGGAGCTTCGGCGAGGCCGCGGCGGCCGCCGACTTCGTGATCAACGGGATCGACGGCGCCAGCGCGGTGCGCGTGCTCAGCGGCATCGACCAGCAGCTCGCGGGCAAGACGCTGATGGACTACGCCGTTCCGTTCGTCTACAACCCCGAACAGGCCCATCCCTGGCCCACCCCCTGGGGGGTGATGCCGGCCCTGGACCCCGTGGACCACGACAGCCTGGGGGAGCGGATCCAGCGCGCCCTGCCGCAGGTCAAGGTCGTCAAGGCCTGTGTCACCCAGGAGCAGGAGACCGTCGTCGACCCGCAGGCCGTGGCCCGCGGCGACCACACGATGTTCATCGCCGGGGAGCACGACGACGCCAAGGCGGAGGTCACCGCGCTCCTGCGGTCCTACGGCTGGCAGGACATCCTCGACCTCGGTCCGCTGGCCAGCTCCCGGGGCATGGAGATGTACTCCCACATGCACAGCGCCATCCAGTTCGCGCTGGGCGGTGCCCGGTTCGGCGTGAAGGTGATGCGCTGACCCGGGACCCGGGACCCGGGACCCGGGACCGGGATCCGGGACCGCGATCCGCGATCCGGGATCCGGGGACCTGGGATTCGGACCCGGGGCCCGGTTAGGAGCGCAGGCGCAGGCCTCTCGGGGTCGCGTGGAAGCCTGCCGACTCCAGGGCGGCGCCCAGCGGGGAGGTCAGGGCCGGGGTGGCGTTGATGCGCTCCACCGTGAGGGCCGGCAGGGTGCCCGCGCGGGAGCCGGCGGCGAGGGCCGCGACCGCCGCCGTCAGCCGCGGGTCCCCGGCGTCCGGCCAGGCCAGCAGGGTCTTGCCGCCGCGCTCCAGGTACAGGGTGAGCTCGCCGTCGACCAGCACCACCAGGGAGCCCGCCTTGCGGCCCGGCTTGTGTGTGGCCCCGGCCGGGGGCTCCGGCCAGGGCAGGGCCGCGCCGTACGCGTTCGCCGGATCGGCGGCGGCGAGGACCACCGCCGCCAGCGGGGGCGGGGTCCGCTCGGCGGCCCGGAGCCGGTCCACCGCGCCGTCCATCGCGAACTGGGCCGCGCCCAGCCCCTCGACCACATAGCCCCGACGGGCCTGGCCGCTGTCCTCGAAGGCCGAGAGGACGCGGTAGACCGCGCTGAAGCCGCCTTCGATGCCCTCCGCCGCCACCGCGCCCCGCGTCACCACACCGTGCCGGTCCAGCAACGTCCGGGCCAGGGCGTGCGCGCGGTGGGTCGGGTCGGGTGCCTGTGGCGGGAGGACCGACCAGCGGCCCGAGACCGTGGGCGGGCCGGTGCGGGACACGGTCGCGCCGAGCGTGCCGTACCGGCCGCGGGGGATGGTGCGCCGGGCCCGGTGCGCCGTGGAGCCCGCGGTGCGGCCCGAGCCGAGCAGCGACCGCAGCGGGGCCAGGGTGTCGTTGGTCAGCCGGCCCGACCAGGCCAGATCCCACAGCGCCTCGGCGAGGGCCATGTCGGAGGCCTCGGGCAGTCCGGCGGCGCGGACGGAATCGGCGATCTGGCGGAAGAACAGGCCGTACCCGCCCGAGAGGGAGGCCAGGACCGCCTGGTGGAGGGGGCTCTGCTCCAGCGGGTGCGGCGGGGGCAGGAGCAGCGGGGCCGCCTCGGCCAGGTAGAGGGAGACCCAGCCGTCCTTGCCGGGGAGGGCGCCGGCGCCCGCCCACACCACCTCGCCGGTGGTGGTCAGCTCGTCCAGCAGGGCCGGGGAGTACCCGCTCACCCGCGAAGGGAGGATCAGGCGTTCCAGCGCGGAGGCCGGGACCGGCGCTCCCTGGAGCTGCTCGACCGCCCGGGCCAGGCCGTCGATGCCGCGCAGGGCTCCGCCGAGGTGCTGCCATTGCGGGAGGAAGGTGGCCAGCGAGGTCGGCGGGACCGGCTCCAGCTCCTGGCGCAGCGCGGCCAGGGAGCGGCGGCGGAGCCTGCGCAGCACTGCCGCGTCGCACCACTCCTGGCCGATGCCCGCCGGATGGAACTCGCCCTGGACCACACGGCCGGCCGCCGCGAGGCGGTGCAGGGCGCCCTCGGTCACCGCCGCCCCCAGGCCGAAGCGGCCGGCCACGGCGGCCGTCGTGAACGGTCCGTGCGTACGGGCGTACCGGGCGAGGAGATCGCCCAGCGGATCCTTGACCGGCTCGGTGAAGGCCTCCGGCACACCGACCGGGAGCGCGGTGCCCAGCGCGTCCCGCAGCCGGCCCGCGTCCTCGATCGCCGCCCAGTGGTCCGCGCCGCCGATCCGGACCCGGATGGCGCGGCGGGCCGCGGACAGCTCGCGCACCCAGGACGCGTCCGCCCCGCGCTCGGCCAGCTCGGCATCCGTCAGCGGGCCCAGCAGCCGCAGCAGGTCCGCCACCGACTCGGCGTCCTTGGCCCGGCGGTCCTCGGTGCGCCACTGCAGCTCCCGCTCCAGCTCCTCCAGCACCTCCGCATCGAGCAGTTCGCGCAGCTCCGCCTGGCCGAGCAGCTCGGCCAGCATGCGGGAGTCCAGCGAGAGCGCCGCCGCCCTGCGCTCGGCGAGGGGCGAGTCCCCCTCGTAGAGGAACTGGGCGACGTACCCGAAGAGCAACGACCGCGCGAAGGGGGACGGTTCGGGGGTGGTGACCTCGACCAGGCGGACCCGGCGCGCTTCGATGTCGCCCATCAGCTCGGTCAGGCCGGGCACGTCGAAGACGTCCTGGAGGCATTCGCGTACGGCTTCCAGCACGATCGGGAAGGAGCCGAACTCCGAGGCCACCTGGAGGAGTTGGGAGGCGCGCTGGCGCTGCTGCCACAAGGGCGTGCGCTTGCCCGGACTGCGCCGCGGCAGCAGCAGGGCGCGGGCCGCGCACTCGCGGAACCGGGAGGCGAACAGGGCCGAGCCGCCGACCTGGTCGGTCACGAGCTGGTTGATGTCGCCGTGGTCGAAGGCGACATCGGCCGCGCCGAGCGGGGCCTGCTCGTCGTCGAACTCGAAGGACTGCACGGCTGCGGGGTCGTGGTCCAGCAGGTCCATGCTGAGCAGGTCGGCGTCGGGGAGGCGGAGCACGATCCCGTCATCGGCGTGCATGACCTGCGCGTCCATGCCGTACTTCTCGGCGAGGCGGGCGCTCAGCGCCAGCGCCCACGGGGCGTGCACCTGCGCGCCGAAGGGGGAGTGGACCACGACCCGCCAGTCGCCGAGCTCGTCGCGGAACCGCTCGACGACGATGGTCCGGTCGTCCGGCACGTGACCGCAGGCCTCGCGCTGCTCGGCGAGGTAGGCCAGGACGTTCTCGGCGGCCCAGGCGTCCAGGCCGGCCGCCAGCAGGCGCAGGCGGCCGTCCTCCTCGGTCAGGGCTCCGAGCTCGCGCAGGAACGCGCCGACCGCGCGGCCCAGTTCGAGCGGGCGGCCCAGCTGGTCGCCCTTCCAGAACGGCAGCCGTCCCGGCACCCCGGGCGCCGGGGTGACCAGGACGCGGTCGCGGGTGATGTCCTCGATCCGCCAGGAGGTGGTGCCGAGGGTGAAGACGTCCCCGACGCGGGACTCGTAGACCATCTCCTCGTCCAGCTCGCCGACCCGGCCGCCGCCCTTCTTGGGGTCCGAGCCCGCGAGGAAGACGCCGAAGAGGCCCCGGTCCGGGATGGTGCCGCCCGAGGTCACGGCGAGGCGCTGGGCCCCGGGCCGGCCGGTGATCGTCCCGGCCACGCGGTCCCACACCACCCGGGGTCTGAGCTCGGCGAACGCGTCCGAGGGATAGCGGCCCGCCAGCATGTCGAGGACCGCCGTGAACGCCGACTCGGGCAGCGCCGCGAAGGGCGCCGCCCGACGGACCAGGGCGAGGAGGTCGTCCAGCTGCCAGGTGTCCATGGCGGTCATCGCCACGAGCTGCTGGGCGAGGACGTCGAGGGGGTTGGAGGGGATCCGCAGGGACTCGATCGACCCGGTGCGCATCCGCTCGGTGACCACGGCCGCCTGCACCAGGTCGCCCCGGTACTTGGGGAAGACCACACCGGTGGAGACCGCGCCCACCTGGTGCCCGGCCCGGCCCACGCGCTGGAGCCCGGAGGCCACCGACGGCGGGGACTCCACCTGGACCACCAGGTCCACCGCGCCCATGTCGATGCCCAGCTCCAGGCTGGAGGTGGCGACCACGGCGGGCAGCCGGCCCGCCTTCAGATCCTCCTCCACCAGCGCCCGCTGCTCCTTGGACACCGAGCCGTGGTGCGCGCGGGCCAGCAGCGGCGGGGCGCCGTGGGCGGCGCCCGACTGGGCCATGATCTCGGCCGGGGGCGGTGCCCCGTCGGCCAACTGCTCGCCGGTCGCGCGTTCGTACGCGATCTCGTTGAGCCGGTTGCACAGCCGCTCGGCGAGGCGCCGGGAGTTGGCGAACACGATCGTCGAGCGGTGGGCCTGGACCAGATCGGCGATCCGCTCCTCCACATGAGGCCAGATGGACGGCTTGTCGCCGCCCTCCTTGCCTTCGGTGGCCGGGGAGCCGCCCAACTCGCCCATGTCCTGCACGGGGACGACCACCGACAGGTCGAACTCCTTGGTCGACGGAGGCTGGACGATCTCCACCTTGCCGCGCGGCGCGAGGTACCGGGCGACTTCGTCCACCGGCCGGACCGTCGCCGACAGGCCGATCCGGCGCGCCGGGCGCGGCAGCAGCTCGTCCAGCCGCTCCAAGGAGAGCGCGAGGTGGGCGCCGCGCTTGGTCCCGGCGACCGCGTGCACCTCGTCCAGGATCACGGTCTCGATCCCGGCCAGGGCTTCCCGGGCGGCCGAGGTCAGCATCAGGAAGAGGGACTCCGGAGTGGTGATGAGGATGTCCGGCGGCCGGGTGGCCAGCGCCCGCCGCTCGGCCGGCGGGGTGTCCCCGGAGCGGATACCGACCCGGATCTCCGGCTCGGGCAGCCCGAGCCGTACGGACTCCTGGCGGATGCCGGTCAGCGGGCTGCGGAGATTGCGCTCCACGTCCACGGCCAAGGCCTTCAGCGGCGATACGTACAGCACCCGGCAGCGCTTCCTGGGCTCGGCCGGCGGCGGGGTCGAGGCCAGCTGGTCGAGGGCGGCGAGGAAGGCGGCCAGGGTCTTGCCGGAGCCGGTGGGCGCCACGACCAGCACGTCCGAGCCCGCCCCGATCGCCCGCCAGGCGCCCTCCTGGGCGGAAGTGGGCTCGACGAAGGCCCCCGTGAACCAGGAGCGGGTCGCGGGGGAGAACGATTCGAGCGCGGAGCCGGACATGCCCCCATCCTGCACCCCGGCACTGACAACGGGCCGGACCTGCGAGAACACCCCTGCCCGGAGGGGCGCAGAATGGGGAGATGGGGACGACGGGGAAGGACGGGGCCGAGGTGCGCCGCGCCGGCCGGGAGAGCCGGGAAGGCCGGGGCGACCGGGAGTGGGCCCGGCACTGGCAGTACCCCGAGCTGCCCGGACTGGACCTGCTGCGCGCCCACTACGTACGCCACACCTTCCCGCGCCACGCCCACGAGGGCTACGTCATCGCGGCCGTCACCGGCGGCATCGAGGAGATCGGGCTCCCCGGCGGCACCGTACGGGCCGGGCCGGGCACCGTCGTCCTGATCAACCCCGAGGTGGCGCACACCGCGCGCGCAGGAGTGCCCGAGGGCTGGGCGTACGCCACGCTCTACCCCTCCCGCGAGCTGATCACCGAGGTCGCCGCCGAGATCGGCACCCTGCGCGGCACCCCCGGTTTCACCGCCGACATGGTCGCCGACCCGCAGGGCTCCCAGGTGATCACCGAGGTCCACCGGGCCGCCGAGGCCGGGAACGCGCTGGCCGCCGACACGCTGCTGCGCGGCGTGGTGGCGCGGATGCTCAGCCGGCACGCGGGCCCGCTGCCCGCCCGTACGGTACGGCGCGCGGGCGCCGCCGACGCCGAGCGGGCCCGGAGCGTACTGGAGGGCCGGATGGCCGAGCCGCCGTCGCTGGAACAGCTCGCGGCGGAGCTGGGGACGAGCCCCTTCGCCCTGCTGCGGGCCTTCCGGGAGCGGTACGGGATGCCGCCGCACACCTGGCTGACCGACGCCCGGGTCCGGCGGGCCCGGCGGCTGCTCGACGCGGGCACCCCGCCCGCGGAGGCGGCCGTCGCCGTCGGCTTCACCGACCAGCCCCACCTGAACCGGCACTTCACCCGGATCGTGGGCGTGCCGCCGGGCGCGTACCGCATGGAACGGGGACGGGCCGGCGGGACGAGGTCCCGTGACCGTGCCGCGGGCCCGGATGCGGCCGGCCGCGCGTGACGGTGGGCGCGGGAGGGTGACTGCGTGCCGGTGGCGCGGGCCGGGGACTGCGGGACGGTGACTGCGTGCCGGTGCCGCGGGACGGGGAGTGCGGGACGGTGACTGCGTGCCGGTGCCGCGGGACGGTGAGTCCGTGACGGCGAGCGCGGGACGCACGCCGGGCGCACACCGAGCGCACGCCGGGCGCGCGCAAGAACGTACAAGACCCGGCCGCCTCGCCCTGCGTAGTTTCGGGGCGTGGGAGAACATCAGATGGTGATACAGGAGACCCCCGAGGGGGTCGCCGCCGAGCGGCCGCGGGCCGCTGTCGTCCGGGACGCGCTCGGGGTCGGGGTGGCCGTCGGGCTGTCCGGGTTCGCATTCGGGGTGACCGCGGCCGGGGCGGGGATCAGCGTGGCGCAGGCCTGCGTACTGAGCCTGCTCGTCTTCACCGGCGCCTCGCAGTTCGCGCTGGTCGGGGCTCTGGCGGCCGGCGGGAACCCGTTCACGGCCGCCGCCGGGGCCTTCTTCCTCGGGACGCGGAACGCCTTCTACGGGCTGCGGCTGTCGCAGCTGCTCGCCCTGCCGCGCGCCCTGCGGCCCTTCGCCGCGCACTGGGTGATCGACGAGACCACCGCCGTGGCACTGGCGCAGTCCGACCGGAAGTCGGCCCGCCTCGGGTTCGGCGTCACCGGGCTCAGCCTGTACGTGCTGTGGAACCTCACCACCCTGCTGGGCGCGCTCGGCGCCGAGGCCATCGGCGACACCTCCGCGTGGGGGCTGGACGCCGCCGGCCCCGCCGTGTTCCTGGCGCTGCTCGCGCCGATGCTGAAGACCTCCACCGAGCGGGCGGTCGCCGCCCTCGCGCTCGTCCTCGGGCTCGGCTTCCTGCCCGTGCTGCCCGCCGGAGTGCCCGTACTGATCGCCGCGCTGGCCGCGCCGGCCGTGCTGTGGATGAAGGGACGCCGCTCGTGAACGTCTGGATCGCCATCGGGCTCACGGTCGTCGGCTGCTACGCCGTCAAGCTCGCCGGGCTGCTCGTCCCCGCCGGGGCCCTGGAACGGCCGCTGGTGCGCCGCCTCGCCGCCCTGCTGCCGGTCGCACTGCTCGCCGCGCTCACCGCCCAGCAGACCTTCAGCACCGGGCACGCCCTCGTCCTGGACGCCCGCGCCGCCGGGCTCGCGGCCGCCGCGATCGCCCTGCTGCTGCGAGCCCCGTTCCTGCTGGTCGTCGCGGCCGCCGTCGCCGTCACCGCGGGTGTCCGGGCCCTGGGCGGCTAGCCGGGCCGAGCGGGCGGCCGTACGCCCGCAGGGTGAGCAGGGCCTCCAGGGTCGCGATCGGGCGCCGCTCCAGCGCGCTGCCCGGCGCCCAGGCCCGGCGGCGCACCGGCCAGCCGCCGTCCGCCTGCTGCTCGGCGGCCAGGAAGTCCAGCGAGCGGCGCAGCTCCTCGTCGGTGAACCAGCTCCGGGCCAGCGACTCCGGCCGCCGCGCGAAGTCGTGCGGGTACAGCTGCTCGCCCGGCGCGTAGCCGGGGGCCGGCGGGTACGCGTGCCGCCGCCGCGGATCCAGCACCACGAGCCGCTGCTCGCGCACGAGCCGACCCAGCCGGTCCGCGGCCGCCACCGCGCGGGCCCGGTCGGAGGAGCCGTCGAGGAAGGCCACCGCGCTCTGGACCTCGTACGGATGCGAGCGGCGCAGGCCCTCGACCCGGTCCCAGCAGAAGTCCGTGGCCCGGAACAGCCAGGCGTGCCAGATCCGGTTGCGGTGCAGGACGCCCACGACCGGGCCCGTGGCCAGCAGCTCGCCCGGCGGGTCGTCGAAGACCGGGTGGTAGGGCGCCACGGGGTAGCCGCGCGGGGCGGGGAAGACCACCGGAAGCGCCCCGTCCGGGGTGGAGACCCGGGTCAGGTGGCGGCAGAGCCGCTCGATGCGCTGACCGGCGCAGCGGCCCAGGCTGTCCAGGACGCGCAGCGCGTGCGCGGTGTGCAGGGGCTGGCTGAGCGGGCCGCGCAGGTCCGGATCGAGCGCGTGCCCGTAGCCGCCGTCGCCGTTGAGGTAGGAGCAGAGGGCGGTGTCCACCGCATCGGCGTCCCCGCCGAGGAAGTGGAACGCGAACCGCCGCTGCTCCAGCACGCGGGCCGTGAGCCAGATGAACTGCTCGGCGCGGGCCAGCGGGGCCGGGGCCGCCGACGAGGGGGCTTCGTCTCCAGGCATGCGAGAAACCGTAGGGCGCCGTGATGCGGCGAGGGGGGACGAACGGGGCGGGTGCACTCTCCGGAGCTGGATACTGGCCTCATGCGGTTGACGATTTTCTGGGAGCGGATGGCGGAGCACTTCGGTGAGGGCTACGCCGACTCCTTCGCACGCGACCACGTCATGACGGAGCTGGGCGGACGGACCGTCCACCAGGCACTGGACGCGGGCTGGGAGGCCAAGGACGTGTGGCGGGCGGTGTGTTCGGCGATGGACGTGCCGGCCGAGCGGCGCTGAGCTGCGTGCTGAGCCGCGCTGGACGGCGCTGAGCTGGGCCGCTTTTACGGTACGGGCCCCCGGTGGGCCAGACTTGGCCGTGTGGCAGCCACTGATGAGACGAACGACCGGCCCGAAGGACCCCAGGGGGCTGCGGAAGCGACGCCGGCCTGGCCGGCCGACCCGGCCCGCGTCGCAGGCCCACCCGGGGGCGGCAGGCCCGCGGCCGGGGGCGGAGCGGAGGCGCGGATGCCGCGATGGCTGCCGCGCGCCGTGGTGCTCGTACTGGCCCTGGTCGCCTGTTTCCAGCTCGGCAGCTGGGCCTTCCACCAGTTGATCGGGCTGCTGATCAACATCCTGATCGCGTTCTTCCTCGCCCTCGCGATCGAGCCGGCGGTGTCCCGGATGGCGGCCCGCGGAATGCGCCGCGGGCTCGCCACCTTCCTGGTGTTCCTCGGGGTGTTCGCCGCGGGCGCCGGCTTCCTCACACTGCTCGGCTCGATGCTCGCCGGGCAGATCATCGAGATGGTGGAAGGCTTCCCGCGCTACTTCGACTCGGTGATCGACTCGATCAACCGCACCTTCCACACCGACCTGTCCCGGCTGGAGATCCAGGACAGCCTGCTGCGCTCCGACTGGCTGCGCAAGTACGTGCAGAACAGCGCGACCGGCGTGCTCGACGTGTCCACCACCGTGCTCGGCGGACTCTTCAAGCTGCTGACGATCGGGCTGTTCTCCTTCTACTTCGCCGCCGACGGGCCGCGGCTGCGGCGCGCGCTGTGCTCCGTACTGCCGCCCGCGAAGCAGTCCGAGGTGCTGCGCGCCTGGGAGATCGCCGTCACCAAGACCGGCGGCTACCTCTACTCGCGCGGCCTGATGGCGCTCATCTCCGGCGTCGCGCACTACATCGTGCTGGTGATCCTCGGAGTGCCGTACGCGCCCGCGCTCGCCGTGTGGGTGGGCCTGGTCTCCCAGTTCATCCCCACCATCGGCACCTATCTCGCGGGCGCGCTGCCGATGCTGATCGCCTTCACCGTCAACCCCTGGTACGCGCTGTACGTCCTCGGCTTCGTGGTGATCTACCAGCAGTTCGAGAACTACGTCCTCCAGCCGAAGCTGACCTCGAAGACGGTGGACATCCACCCCGCGGTGGCCTTCGGCTCGGTGATCGCGGGCACGGCCCTGCTGGGCGCGGTCGGGGCGCTCGTCGCGATCCCGGCCGTCGCCACGCTGCAGGCGTTCCTCGGTGCGTACGTGAAGCGGTACGAGCTGACGCGGGACGCGGAGTCGTCTACTTCCCGTCCGCGCCGCCGAGTACGACTGCCAAGGTTTCGCTGACGGTCGTCTCGACGGCCTCCTTCACCACGCCGAGGCCGCTGAGCACGCCCTCGCCGTTCTCCTGCTCCAGGAGCGCGAGCAGGATGTGCTCGGTGCCGACGAAGTCGTGGCCCAGGCGCAGCGCCTCGCGGAAGGTGAGCTCCAGGGCCTTCTTGGCGGACGCGTCGAAGGGGATCAGGTCGGGTACCTCCGCCTGGGCCGGGGACAGGACGGCGGCCGCGGCGGCGCGTACGTCGTCCGCCTCGACCCCCTGGGCGCGCAGGGCGAGGCCCGCGAGGCCCTCGGGCTCGGCCAGCAGGCCCAGGACCAGGTGCTCGGTGCGGATCTCGGTGCCGCCGGCGGCGCGGGCCTCGTTCTGCGCGGCCATGACGACGTTGCGGGCACGGGGAGTGAACCGGCCGAAGCCCTGGTTGGGGTCGAGGCCGGGGTCTCCCTCCTTGTCCGCCTTGGGGACGAAGCGCTTCTGGGCGGCCTGGCGGGTGACGCCCATGCTCCGGCCGATGTCGGTCCAGGAGGCGCCGGAGCGGCGGGCCTGGTCGACGAAGTGGCCGATGAGGTGGTCCGCCACGTCGCCGAGGTGCTCGGCGGCGACGACGGCGTCGCTGAGCTGCTCCAGGGTGTCGGTGTGGACCTGCTTGATGGCCTCGATGAGGTCGTCGAGGCGTACCGGATTCGTCATGCGAACGGGTTCCACGGAGGGATTCGTCATGAGTGCAACCGTAGGTTGACAGCCCAGGGGTGTCAACCTCTGGTTGTCAGTTCGACCCGCGGTCCTGCGGCCTTGCGGGGCGGCTCCGGGGGTCCCGCGTGGCGAGCTTGACAGGGAAATCGAACATCCATTCTGATGAGTTATCCACAGCCGAACCGGTCGTGGAGGCGCATTGTCAGTGGCAGGCACTAGCGTCAATGGCGTGAAGCGATCGACTCAAGCAAACCGGGTGGAACCCATGGCAGGCACCGACCGCGAGAAGGCTCTCGACGCCGCGCTCGCACAGATTGAACGGCAATTCGGCAAGGGTGCGGTCATGCGCCTCGGCGACAAGCCGAACGACCCCATCGAGGTCATCCCCACCGGGTCGACCGCGCTGGACATCGCCCTCGGCGTGGGCGGGCTGCCCCGCGGCCGCGTGATCGAGGTGTACGGGCCGGAGTCCTCCGGTAAGACGACCCTGACCCTGCACGCCGTGGCCAACGCGCAGAAGGCCGGCGGCACCGTCGCCTTCGTGGACGCCGAGCACGCGCTCGACCCCGAGTACGCGAAGGCCCTCGGTGTCGACACCGACAACCTCATCCTGTCGCAGCCGGACACCGGCGAGCAGGCGCTGGAGATCGTGGACATGCTTGTCCGCTCCGGTGCCCTCGACCTGATCGTCATCGACTCCGTGGCGGCCCTCGTGCCGCGCGCCGAGATCGAGGGCGAGATGGGCGACTCGCACGTGGGCCTCCAGGCCCGCCTGATGAGCCAGGCGCTCCGGAAGATCACCGGTGCGCTCAACCAGTCCAAGACCACCGCGATCTTCATCAACCAGCTCCGCGAGAAGATCGGTGTGATGTTCGGCTCGCCGGAGACCACCACCGGTGGCCGCGCGCTGAAGTTCTACGCCTCTGTACGTCTCGACATCCGCCGCATCGAGACCCTCAAGGACGGCACGGACGCGGTCGGCAACCGCACCCGCGTCAAGGTCGTCAAGAACAAGGTCGCGCCGCCGTTCAAGCAGGCCGAGTTCGACATCCTCTACGGCCACGGCATCAGCCGCGAGGGCGGCCTGATCGACATGGGTGTGGAGCACGGCTTCGTGCGCAAGGCCGGCGCCTGGTACACGTACGAGGGCGACCAGCTCGGCCAGGGCAAGGAGAACGCGCGGAAGTTCCTCTGCGACAACCCCGCCCTCTCCGACGAGATCGAGCGGAAGATCAAGGAGAAGCTGGGCGTGGGGGTCCGCAAGGACGCCGAGACGGCCACCGCCGAGGCCGGTGCCGCAGCGGCCGACGGCACGGCCGCCGCCGTGCCCGCCCCGGCGACGAAGGCCAAGACGACGGCCAAGGCCGCCGTCGCCAAGAGCTGACCCGTGCGGGAGCAGGAAGGGGGCGGCGAGAGCCGGGGCGGCCGTGAAAGCCGCCAGGAACTGCCGCCCCAGAGCCCCGAGGAGCAGGCACGGGCGATCTGCCTGCGCCTGCTCACCGGGAGCCCGCGCACCCGGCGCCAGCTCGCGGACGCCCTGCACAAGCGGGGCATCCCCGAGGAGGTGTCGCAGCAGGTCCTCTCCCGGTACGAGGAGGTGGGCCTGATCGACGACGCCGCCTTCGCCGGAGCCTGGGTCGAGTCCCGGCACCGCGGCCGGGGTCTGGCCCGCCGGGCGCTCGCGCAGGAGCTCCGGACCAAGGGGGTGCACGCCACCCTCGTGGAGGAGGCGCTGGGTCAGCTCGACTCCGAGCAGGAGGAGCAGACCGCCCGGGAGCTCGTGGAGCGCAAGCTCCGCTCCACCCGCGGCCTGGAGCGCGACAAGCGGATCAGGCGCCTCGCCGGGATGCTCGCCCGCAAGGGTTACCCGGAGGGCATGGCCCTGCGGGTGGTCCGCCGCGCGCTGGAGTCGGAGGGCGAGGACACCGACGAACTCGGGTACCCGGGGGAGTGAGCCGGTGGCCCCGAGTGGGGGCAGCCCCCGGGTGCAGACGCCGGGGTACGCCAGAGCAGGCTCGACCGAGGGGGTGGGCTGGATGATCCGTGCGTACAAGTTCCTCATGCGGCCCACCGTGGGCCAGGCGATCGCGCTCGGCGAGATGCTGCGGGATCACTGCTCGCTCTACAATGGGGCGTTGCAGGAACGCCGCGACGCCTACCGGCACAGCTCGAAGACGAGCGTCAAGTACGGGATGCAGTCCGGGCAGCTCAAGGAGATCCGGGCGTTCGACCCGGAGCGTCAGGGCCGCTGGTCGTTCTCCTCGCAGCAGGCGACGTTGCGCCGGCTCGACAAGGCGTTCTCCGCGTTCTTCCGCCGGGTCAAGGCCGGGGACACCCCCGGCTACCCGCGCTTTCGGGGTGTGAACTGGTTCGACACGGTGGAGTTCCCGAAGGACGGGGACGGCTGCCGGTGGAACTCGACTCCGCACGATCCGGTCACCCGCGTCCGCTTCCAGGGCGTCGGGCACGTGAAGGTCAATCAGCACCGCGTTGTGGTCGGCAAGGTCAAGACCGTCTCGGTCAAGCGTGAGGGCCGTAAGTGGTTCGTCGTGCTGACCGCAGAGCAGGCACCGCCCGAGCCGCTGCCCGCCACCGGCAGTGTCGTCGGCGTCGACATGGGCATAGCGAACTTCCTCGCCGACTCGAACGGCGGCTTCGTCCCCAACCCGCGCCACGGACGCGCCGCTGCCGCGAAACTCGAAGCCGCGCAACAGGCCCTGTCCCGGTTCCCGCGTCGCAAGGCCAAGGATCGCACCGCCAACCATCAGCGCGCCGTGGAGAAGGTCGCGGGGCTGCACGGCAAGGTCCGTCGCCAGCGGCTCGATCACGCGCACAAGACCGCCCTCGGTCTGGTCCGTGAGCACGAGTTCATCGCGCACGAGGACCTCAAGATCCGCAACATGAGCAAGGCCCCCGCGCCGAAGCCCGACCCCGACAAGCCGGGCGGCTTCCTGCCCAACGGGGCCGCTGCCAAGGCCGGGCTCAACCGCAGTATTGCCGATGCTGGATGGGGGGTGTTCCTGACGATCCTGCACGCCAAGGCTGAGAGCGCCGGACGGGAAGTGATCGCCGTGGACCCCCGCAACACCTCCCGCGAGTGCCCCGAATGCGGGCACACCGCCAAGCAAAACCGGACCACACAGGACAAGTTCCACTGCGTCGCCTGCGGCCACACCGCGCACGCCGACACAGTCGGAGCTGTCAACGTTCTACGGGCCGGGCTGGTCCGCCGCGATGCCAACCCGGCATAGCGAGAAGCCCCCTCGTTTACGAGGGGGAGGAGTCACGTGGACCCTCCGCCACAGGCGCAGGCGTACGTTGTTGCCGCATGCCCGCGAGCGAACCACGACTCCGCAGAGAGGGTCAATCGATCACGTGGTCGGTGTCGGTGAGCTGGTCGGTGTCGTGGTCGGTGCCGGCAACCGGGACGCGGGCGCGCCCGCCCGGACCGTGTCCGCCGCCTCGTATAGCTCCGCCGGGCGGACCCCCGCGAAGGTCGCGGCCAGGTGCCCGTCCGGCCGGACCAGGAGCACGGTGTGCGCCGGGGCCCCCGGGTAGCCGTCCGCGACCAGCAGATCGGTGCGGACCGGCAGGGCGCTCACCGCCGCCGCGAGGCGGGGCATCAGGCCGGCGCCGAGCCAGTGGCGCCGGTCCCAGACTCCGGTGCCCGGCGCGACCAGGACCACCAGCAGCCGGCCCTGCCCCAGCAGGTCGCGCAGCGGCACCGTCGAGCCGTCGGGCGCGGTCACCGGTACGTTCGCCACCGGACCGCCCGGTTCCGTGGCCGTCGGGACCTCGCGTACGGCCACGGGCGGGGCGTACCTCGGCTCCGCGCCCAGCGGCCCCCGCCCCAGGTGCCCGTCCGTCAGGAGGGTCTCCCCCGTACGGGCGGCGCCCGGCAGGTAGGTGCGCAGGCCGCCCCCGCCGCGCAGCACCGGCACCGCCTGGTCGGCCGCGCGCAGCCGGGAGGCGGCCGCCGTGCGCCGCTCGCCCTCGTAGCTGTCGAGCAGCTCCTCGGAGGCCCCCTGGTGCCAGGCCACCGCGAGCTTCCACGCCAGGTTCTCGGCGTCCCGGAGCCCCTCCTCGACCCCCTGCGTGCCGAGGGCCCCCAGCAGGTGCGCGGCGTCGCCGGCGAGGAAGGCGCGGCCGTCGCGCCAGCGCCGGGCCAGCCGGTGGTGCAGGGTGTACACCCCGGTGTCGATGAGGTCGTACGGGGGAGTCGTGCCCCCGCACCACTCCCCGAGGGTGTCCCGGATGAGGGTCACGAGCATGTCGGGGGTGACGAGGTCCCCGCGCGCCGGGAGCAGCCAGTCCAGCCGCCACACCCCGTCGGGCAGCGGCCGGGAGGTGACCTCCTGCGGCGGGCTGCGGTGCAGCAGGGCCTCGCCGGGCCAGGGCAGTTCGGTGCGCAGCGCGGCCACGGCGTGCCGTTCCACGGCGGTGCGACCGGGGAAGCGGATGCCGAGGAGCTTGCGCACGGTGGAGCGGGCGCCGTCGCAGCCGACCAGGTAACTCCCGCGCCACCACGTGGTCTCGGTGCCCCGGGTGTGCGCGGTGACCCCGTGGCCGTCCTGTTCGAGCGAGTCCATTCTGCTGTCGGTGACCAGCTGGACGAGGGGGTGCGCGGTGGCGGCCTCGCGCAGCCCGCGCGTCAGGGCGTGCTGCGGCAGGTGCAGCGGGGCCGGGTGGTCCTCGAAGGTGATCCGCTGGGCGGGCCGGCCGCGCCGCATGGTCCGCCAGGCGGCGAAGTACGTGCCCTCGTCGCGCAGGGTCGCGCAGCCCAGCCGGTGCGCCATGGCCGCCGTGTCGGCGTGCAGGACGACGGTCCGGGCAGGCCGGGGCTCCTCCTTGCCGGGCCCCTCGTCGAGCACGACGCAGGGCACGCCCGACCCGGCCAGGGCCAGGGACAGCGACAGTCCGACGGGCCCCGCGCCGACGACGATCACCGGGTCCATGATGTGGCTCCCGGTGTCCGGTATGTGATCACAGAACGTATGCAACCCACTGGAGGTGCCTGCGTCAAGTGACACCAGTCGGCGAGGTGGTACGAGGGTGCTACTTCCATCGGAATGCGGAAGACCGCTTCGCATGCGACCTATAGGCAGTCCACAGGTCTCTTGCGGAAGAAACTTCAGGCCATTCCGCGGCCGGAATTATCTCTTTCGAATTCCGGCCATTGTGTGGCTGAAATTCCTGCACTCGAAATTCGGCCAGCATGAGCTGGAATTGACTCTTTCAGTCACTCTGAAGGCAGGACAGGGGTCGCTTTGCCCCTTTGATTGCCCGCTGCGGTGTGCGATGCTCAAGTAATCCTCAGAAGACAGTTATCCCGCTTGCCCGACCCTGCTGATCGTGGAATTGTCATGAACGCACAGGGGGCAGAAACGGCCTCTGGGCAAGGGACGTGAGGCCTTGAGGGTTATGTCATTGCCATGCCGACCTCGACCTCTTACCACCGAGGGAGAAGGTGAAGAAATTTGCTGAAGAGTACTCGTACTCGCCGGACCGTCACCGCCCCGACAATCGGGCTGCTGTTGACCGGTCTCTTCTCGTACGGCGCCGGAGCGACTGCATCAGCCTCCGAAGTCGGCGCCTTAGCGCGGCCCACCGGTTGCCACTATGAGGTGCCTGGAAATTACGGGTCGGTGGCTTGGTGCGACCACGACAACGGCGGCTCCTACCGAGCCATCGCCGTATGCAGGGATCCAGAAAGTGGGCAGGTGCAGCACTTCTATGGGGGGTGGCTGCAGGTCGGATGGTCCAGCGCGTACTGTAACGGAACCTACCGAGCCATCTCCGCGGGTATCGAGACGTCCGTAAGCGACCACAGTTAAGAACAATCGGCTCGATCAAGGGAGAATTAGCGGTAGTGAAGAAGCTATATGCGGCGCTGTTTGCTGCCACGGTCACGGCAGTTTTCGGACTCCAAGGCACGGCCATTGCGGCCCCCGCCGGCTGGCCAGACGGGTGCTCCTACCGTCAAGGTCCGCCGGAGAGTAACGCCTGGCAGGCTGAATGCGATAATCCCAATGGTGGTCGATATAAGGCGACCGCCATTTGCTACCCCTACGATGGCGGCTCTCCGATCTATCACGAGCCAGCGGCCTGGACGACTGGTCGGGGGCCGTCCTATGCCTTCTGTCCGCCGAACACTGTTGTCAAGTCTGGCGGCATCGTCACAAGATCCTACTAGCAAGTCGAGTCGCTCGGCAGAACTTGCGGGCCGAGTCGGCGAAATGCGGCGTCCCATCGATTATTCGATGGGACGCCGCATCGATGGTGCCTCGCTGAGTCCCAGCGTCCACGAAGGTGACTGGCCGCCCAGTCTTTTCCCTGACTGGGATTTCGTAATTCGGCAGACACTTGTGTTGTGTTGGTCAGCTGTGGTGATTCGTGCTCTGCTGGGAGTTGGTGGCCGAAGTTGGAGTGAAGTCGGCGGGTGTTGCACCAGCCAGTGCCAGTGCGTCCGACGGAGAGTCGGACGTTGTGGTGTTGTTCAGGCAGGCGGGGGTGTGACGGATGTCTGGCTGCCGCGGTCGGAAGAAGACGGCCGGGCTTTCCGCTGCGATGCTCCACCTCGGTGAACGGGTGAACTGTTCATCGGATCCCTCTCGCGAAGAGAGACATGGCCAATTTGAGGAACTCGATGTACTCCCCCAGAAGGGTTCTACCACCGACTCGGGTGCTGACTGGTCCCCTCGCAGGCACATTGCGCCCTCGGTCTTGGAATTTGGTGTGAACTCCCGCCTGTGCAGGGACTTCGGCAAGTTCCACATCGCGGACATCCCTCCCGGGGCACGACCTCGGATCTTCTGATGTACCCCAAAGCGAAGCAGCCCTATTGGGTCAAGCGATGCCGGTATAGACAACGCAGTGTGGTGCGGCGGATGAGATCCGCCGCACCACACCTGTCACGCCAGTGTACTGACCGGGTGTCAGGGAGCCTTGCCCACGCCGGCCGCGCCGCCCGCGTCGACCTCGGCCACGTCGCCCTCAACCACGGCGCCGGTGCCCTTCTTCGACTGCCGCAGGCGCTTCTCCAGCCAGGAGGCCAGAGTGGTCAGGGCAAAATTCACCGCGACATACAGCAGGGCGATCACGACCATGGTCGCGATGGTGTTGCTGTAGTTGGCGGAGATCTGCCGGTTCATCGACATCAGGTCGGCGAAGCCGAGGACAGCGCCGCCGAGCGCCGTGTCCTTGAGGATCACCACGAGCTGGCTGACCAGTGCGGGCAGCATCGCTGTGACGGCCTGGGGGACCAGGACGTACGTCATGATCTGGCCCTTGCGCATACCGATCGCCTGGGCTGCGTCGGTCTGGCCGCGGGGTAGCGACAGGATGCCGGCCCGGACGATCTCGGCGATGACCGAGGCGTTGTACAGGACAAGACCGGTGACCACTGCGTAGAGCGGCCGCAGATCGGAGCTGACCGTTCCGAGCATGACGTACAGCGCGGAGCTGAAGATCATCAGAATCAGGACGGGGATGGCGCGGAAGAACTCCACGATCGCGCCGACCGGGACACGTACCCACGCGTGGTCGGAGAGCCGGGCGATGCCGAGGAGTGCGCCGAGCGGCAGTGCGATCACCATGGCGATCACGCCGGCCTTGAGGGTCTCACCGAGGCCGGGCAGCAGGAACGTCGTCCAGATCTGGCTGTCCGTGACGAACGGGGACCACTTGTCGGCCGCGAGCTGGTTCTTATCGGCCATGCGGTCCAGGATCCACCACAGGGCCAGCGCGACGAGTACCGCGAAGACGCCGGTGTAGATCCAGTTGCGGAGCTTGGCCTTGGGGCCGGGGGGGTCGTAGAGAACGGAGCTCATCGCTTCACCGCCACTCGCTTGGCCACCCAGCCCAGCAGCAGGCCGGTGGGCAGGGTCAGCAGGACGAAGCCGAGAGCGAAGACCGCGAACACCGTGAAGAGCGCCTGCGCCTCGTTCTCGAGCATTTCCTTCATCAGCAGGGCCGCTTCGGCCACGCCGATGGTCGCCGCCACCGTGGTGTTCTTGGTGAGAGCGATCAGTACGTTGGTGAGCGGTGCGATGACCGCCCGGAACGCCTGGGGGAGCACGATCTGGGTGAGTACCTGGAAGAAGCTCAGCCCCAGCGCGCGGGCGGCCTCGGCCTGTCCCACAGGCACGGTGTTGATGCCCGAGCGCAACGCCTCACACACGAACGTGCCGGTGTAGGCGATCAGGCCCAGGATCGCGAGGCGGAAGCCGATCTCCTTGGAGGTCCCGCCGCTGAGCGTGATGCCCAACGTCTGGTCCAGGCCCAGCGAGCAGCCGAGGACCAGCAGGGTCAGCGGCGTATTACGCACGGTGTTGACGTACGCCGTGCCGAAGTTCCGCATCAGTGGGACCGGACTGACCCGCATCCCGGCCAGCATCAGGCCCCAGATCAGGGAGCCTGCCGCCGAGTAGAGGGTGAGCTGAACCGTCACCCAGAAGGCTCCGAGCACGTCGTACTGCCCGGAAGTAAGAAAGTCGAACACGTTGCCCTGCGCTCTCCCCAGGATGGCCGGTGAGGTGCATCGCCGCCCGTGACAGACGGGTGGCGACGCACCTCACCGGTGAATCAGCTGCCTTCGGTGATCTGCGGGGCCGGCTCGGCCTTGTAGCCGGCGGGGCCGAGGTTCGCATCAACCGCCTTCTGCCAGGAGCCGTCCTCGACCATCTTCTTGAGGGCGGCGTTGACCTTGGTCTGGAGGTCCTTGTCGCCCTTCTTCAGACCGACGCCGTAGGGCTCGTCGCTCAGCTTCAGGCCGGCCAGCTTGAACTTGCCTTTGTTCTTCTCCTGCGCGGCGTAGCCGGCCAGAATCGAGCCGTCCGTGGTCAGCGCGTCCACGGCCTTGTTCTCCAGGCCGGTCAGGCACTCGGAGTAGCCCGGGTACTCGCGCAGGTCGGCGTCGGGGGCCAGCTTGGTCTTGACGTTCTGCGCCGAGGTGGATCCGGCGACCGAGCACAGCTTCTTCTTGTTCAGGTCCTCGGCCTTGGTGATCGAGTCGTCGTCGGCGCGGACCAGCAGGTCCTGGTGAGCCAGGAAGTACGGGCCGGCGAAGTCGACCCTCGCCTTGCGCTTGTCGTTGATCGTGTACGTCGCGACGACCAGCTTGACGTCGCCGTTGGCGATCAGGTTCTCGCGCTCGGCGCTGACGGCCTGCTTGAACTCGATTTGGCCGGGCTCGTATCCCAGCTGCTTGGCCACGTAGGTGGCGACATCGACGTCGAAGCCCGTGTACTTGCCGTCCGGGGTCTTCAGGCCCAGACCCGGCTGGTCGAACTTGATGCCGATGACGATCTTGTCTTTCTTGGCCCCACCCGACGCACCTGCGTCGCTGGCGGAGTCCTTGTCGCTGCTGCCGCAGGCGGTGGCGGTCAGGGCGAGAGCGACGGCGACGGCCGCGGCCGCAGCGGCCTTGGAGATCTTCATGGTGAACTTCCCTCGGATGAGACGTTGTTGAACGACGGGCGATGCGTACGGGCGCATGCGCGGGGCCGGCAGCATCCGGTCCGGCAGTGGTCCGCCACCGGATGACTACCAGACAGAACCGTCAGTGGTGCAGGATCTTCGACAGGAAGTCCTTGGCGCGGTCGCTGCGCGGGTTGCTGAAGAACTGCTCGGGCGCGGCCTCTTCGACGATCTTTCCGTCGGCCATGAAGACAACCCGGTTGGCCGCAGAGCGGGCGAAGCCCATCTCGTGCGTGACGACCACCATCGTCATCCCCTCCCGGGCGAGCTGCTGCATGACCTCCAGCACCTCGTTGATCATCTCCGGGTCGAGCGCCGAGGTCGGCTCGTCGAACAGCATCACCTTCGGCTCCATGGCCAGCGCGCGGGCGATCGCCACACGCTGCTGCTGGCCGCCGGAGAGCTGCGCCGGGTACTTGTCGGCCTGCGAGCCGACGCCCACCCGGTCCAGCAGGGCCACGGCCTTCTCGTGGGCGGCGGCCTGGTCGGTCTTGCGGACCTTGAGCTGGCCCAGCATGACGTTCTGGAGCACCGTCTTGTGCGCGAAGAGGTTGAACGACTGGAAGACCATGCCGACATCCGCGCGCAGCCGGGCCAGTTCCCTGCCCTCCGAGGGAAGTTCCCTGCCGTCGAGCGTGATGGTGCCCGAGTCGATCGTCTCCAGGCGGTTGATGGTCCGGCACAGGGTGGACTTGCCCGATCCCGAGGGACCGATCACCACGACGACCTCACCGCGGGCAATGCTCAGATCGATGTCCTGAAGCACGTGCAGCGCGCCGAAGTGCTTGTTGACGTTGCTCAGTACGACCAGGTCGTCCGCGGCACCGGCCGCGTCCTGCACGTCCTTGGTCACTGATACTCCGCTCATCGGCTTATTGCTCCGTCCTCCTCGGTTGGGAGGACAGTAGTGACGAAGCGCGCACACCGTCATCACATCTGAGGGAGAATTGAGCATAACGATACGGCCTCACGCCGATACGCTCCGTGCGCGGCGCCTGCCCGGCAGGCCGCGCGGGCGTACCGGGTGGATAACGGAAGGCGCGCCGGACCGGAACCCCCTTGACGTGGGACTCCGCATCGGCATGGATGCAGGGTGGTCCTGCACCGTACGGAATCCGAAGACGGAGTCCGGAAAAGGAGAAGAAATGGAGAGGGGGACGACATGAGACTGCTGCTCGTCGAGGACGACGACCACGTCGCCGCCGCCCTGTCCGCGATTCTCGCCCGGCACGGCTTCCAGGTCACGCATGCCCGCAGCGGTGAGGAGGCCCTCCAGGCGCTGCTGCCCGCCGGCGCCCCGCCCCAGGCTTCCCCCTACGGGGTGATCCTGCTCGACCTCGGCCTGCCCGACCAGGACGGCTACGAGGTCTGCGGCAAGATCCGCAAGCGCACCGCCACGCCCGTCATCATGGTCACCGCGCGCGCCGACGTACGCTCCCGGATCCACGGCCTGAACATGGGAGCCGACGACTACGTCGTCAAGCCCTACGACACCGGCGAACTCCTCGCCCGCATCCACGCCGTCGCGCGGCGCACCGGCGCCTCCGAGGAGGCCGCGGCCAACGGGACCGGCGCCCCCGCCCTCGTCCGGCTCGGACCCGTCAGCATCGAGCTGCCCACCCGCCGGGTCAGCGTGGACGGCACCGACGTACCGCTCACCCGCAAGGAGTTCGACCTGCTGGCCCTGCTCGCGCAGCGGCCCGGAGTCGTCTTCCGCCGCGAGCAGATCATCAGCGAGGTGTGGCGCACCAGCTGGGAGGGGACCGGGCGGACCCTGGAGGTCCACGTCGCCTCGCTGCGCTCCAAGCTGCGCATGCCCGCCCTCATCGAGACCGTCCGCGGGGTGGGCTACCGGCTCGTCACCCCGGCCGCCTCCTAGCGGGGCCCACCCGTGCGCGCCCGGCTGCTCCCCCTGCTCGTCGTCCTCATGGCGGGCGTGCTGCTCGCCCTCGGCTTCCCGCTGGCCGTGAGCCTGGCCGCCGGACAGCAGCAGCGGGTGGTCGTCGACCGCATCGACGACAGCGCCCGCTTCGCCGCCCTCGCCCAGTTCGTCGTCGACGCCGAAGGCTCCGGATCCACCGGCGCCGACGAGCGCCGCGAGACCCTCCAGCTCGAACTGGCCCGGTACCAGGAGCTCTACGGCATCCGTGTCGGCATCTTCCTGCGCGACGACAACGCCATGGCCCGCGCCCCCGGCTGGTGGGAACTCCCGGAGGCGGGCGAGGGCCGCCGCGCCTTCGAGGAGGCGCTGGCCGGGCGGCGCAGCCACGACCCGCCCCAGGTGTGGCCCTGGCAGACCCACGGCAAACTGCTCGTCGCCTCCCCGGTCGTCCTCGACGGGGACGTGGTCGCGGTCGTCGCGACCGAATCGCCCACCGACCAGATGCGCGGCCGGATCCTCCAGGGCTGGCTGATCATCGCGGCCGGTCTCGCCGCCGCCATGCTGCTCGCCTTCGGCGCCGCCCTGCGGCTCACCAGCTGGGTCCTCAAGCCCGTGCGGACCCTGGACGCGGCCGCCCACGGCATCGCCACCGGGCGGATGAACTCGCGCGTCGCGGCCGCCGGCGGGCCGCCGGAACTCCAACGCCTGGCCCGGTCGTTCAACGAGATGGCCGACAACGTCGAAGAGGTACTGGAGCAGCAGCGGGCGTTCGTCGCGGACGCCTCCCACCAGCTGCGCAACCCGCTCGCGGCGCTGCTCCTGCGGATCGAGCTGCTCGCCCTCGAACTGCCCGAGGGGAACGAGGAGATCGCCTCCGTGCGCGCCGAGGGCAAGCGCCTGACCCAGGTCCTGGACGACCTGCTGGACCTGGCGCTGGCCGAGCACGCCTCGGCCGAGATCAGCCTCACCGACATCGGGGCGCTGGCCGCCGAGCGGGTCGCGGCCTGGCGGCCGTACGCCGAGGAGAAGGGCGTACGGCTCACCGGGACGGGCCGGACCGCCCTCACCGGCTGGGCCGACCCCGTCGCCCTGTCCAGCGCGCTCGACGCCGTCATCGACAACGCCCTCAAGTTCACCCCCGCGGGTGAGGAGGTCGAGGTGTCGGTCTCGGCCGCCCGGAGCACCGTCCAGGTGGTCGTCGCCGACCGCGGCCCCGGTCTCACCGAGGAGGAGCTGCTCCGCGTCGGCGACCGGTTCTGGCGCAGCGGCCGGCACCAGAACATCAAGGGCTCCGGGCTCGGCCTGTCGATCTCCCGCGCCCTGCTCGCCGCGGGCGGCGGATCCCTCACCTACGAGACGAACCCGCCGCACGGGCTGCGGGTGATGGTGGCGGTCCCGCGCACCGACCCCCACACCTCCTAGGACCAGGCCAGGGTGGTGCGCGCCGGGCCGGAGACCGCGTACAGCTCGTCCACGGCCCGGACCTCGAAGGCGGCCGCCCGCTCCCGGCCCGCCCGTTCGACGGCGGGCAGGTAGAGGGCCGTGCCGCAGGTGCCGCCGAGGAAGCGGCGGGTGCCGTCGGGCAGGACGCGGGAGACCTCGTAGTGGCGGATCGGGCCGGCTTCCCCGGCCGGGCCGGCTGCCCGGCGCCACGACAGGCGGAGCGAGGCCCTGCCGTCCTGCTGCGCCGCGGCGTCCACGGTCAGGGCACTCGGAGCACCCGGCTGCCGCTGGGGGGTGTCGTCGCGTACCGACAGGGCGCCGAGTCGCCAGGCCACGGCTCTCTTCCCGCGTCCTGTGATCCGTACGGCCAGTCCGTACGCCGTCGTGCCCGGCAGTGTCGACAGCCCGACGCGGGTCGTGCGCCAGCCCGGTCCCGGGCCCAGGGTCCGCGCCGTCAGCCAGGTGTACGGGACGGGGTCGCCGGCGGTGGCCGGCTCGCGGGTGGCCACCCCCACCTCCACCGTGACCGGGCCCGATTCCGTGGCGTGCACCAGCTCCAGGACGGTGGACCGGGTCAGCGGCAGCCGCGTGGAGTGCAGCCCGACGGTGGCCGGTGCGGTCAGCCGCCCGGCGACGAGCAGGCTGGAGCCGCCGCGCCAGGCACGCGTGAAGTCCAGGGTCACGGAGGGCCGTTCCCCGGCGGTGTCCACGACCCAGCGGCGGCCGGGCAGCCGGTCCTGGAGCCCGAGATGGTTCCACGGGGTGTCGGAGGCGGCCTCGCCCGCCTCGTACCAGCGCTCCCCGTGCCCGGTGTTGAAGACGCAGGCGAACGGCAGCGCGGTGATGGTGGAGCGGTCGGCGACGGCCGTGGCCGGGGCCCGCCAGGTGCCCTCGGGCGCCGGGCGGGACGGATCGAGGGACTCGCCCGTCCAGAACCGGTCGTCGGCGCGGTGGAAGGCACCGGGGGAGCGGTCGGTGAGGTGGCCCAGGGTCCACTCGGGCCGGTAGAAGCCGTAGCTGACGACGTGGTCGCGGTCGCGGTCGCGCGGAATGATCGCGTCCCAGGGGACCGCGGAGTTCCAGCCGTTCGCCTCCGTGTCCACCGCCGCCCACAGGTCGTGGCGGGAGCGGCCCAGCCGCTCCGCGAGCGCGCCGGAGGCGGCCAGGCTCTGCGGGGTCCAGCGGAAGTCCACGAACACCGTGTCCGCGACCTTGCCGGCCCGGTCCTCGAAGAACTCCTGGTTCAGCTCGTTGAGCGCGCCCTGCCAGCCGACCCGGCCGGTGGAGTTCATCGCGTCGTACCAGGTGATCCGCAGGCCGTGCGGCTCGCCGGCCGCCCGCAGGGCGTGCAGGAACTCCCGCATCCGCCCGGCGAGCTCACTGTCGCCGCCGTCGGTCTCGGCGTTGACGAACCAGCCGTCGAAGCCGTACGTCCGCGCCACCAGCACGAGCTTCTCGGCGATCGGGAAGCGGCCGAGGGAGTCCCGCTGGACCAGGTCCCGCGTCCACTGGAGGTCGCCGCCGTAGGGCACGGGCGGCAGGAACACATTGCCCAGCACCCGCACCCCGTTGCGGTGGGCGGCGTCGACGACGGGTGCGTTCGGGGCGAGCACGATCCCCTCGCCGGAGGAGCCGCCCCAGAAGACCAGCTCGTCGATGTACGCCCAGTGCGTGAGCGCGTAGGAGTCAGCGGTGGCAGACCCCTGCGAGGGGTTCCGGGCGGTGGGCCCGAAGGAGACGAGCGAGGCGATCCGGGCCTGACCGGCCCGGGCGGCGGGATGCGGCGGCACCGGCGTGAAGCGCGGCGCGAGGGGCACGGACGCGGTGTTGTGGGCCAGGTCCGGATCGCTCTCGGGGGTCCACTGCCTGAGCGAGCGCCACACGATCCCGGGGCCGGGCGCGCCCTTCGGCAGCGAGTCCGGGAACCAGTACGAGGCGTACGGGGCCAGGTCGGGCGCGGTGGCCGAACCCGCCGCGGCCGCCGTGGCCGGCGCGGAGGCCGCCGACGCCCGGCCCGCCGAGCCCAGCAGGACGGCGGCTCCGGCCCCCGCCCCCGCGGCGAGCACCCGTCGCCGGGGCGGCCGTAAGCGGGCGGAGGCGGAGTCCGACGGGGCGCGGTCGGAGTCGGAGGGGGACGTACGAGGGTCGACGCCGTTGTCGGTCTCGGACATGAGGCTCCTCTGCGGGGGAGGGGGACGGTCAGGTGAGGTCGGAAACGCGCAGCACCTCGGTGATGCCGCGGGCGGACAGGTGCGCGGGGTCCTCGGCGAGCTCGGCCAGCACCACCGCCGGCCGCACCCCCCGCGCGGTGAGCGCCGCCCAGGCTTCGAAGAAGGCGCCGCCGGGGGCGCACACCGAGCGCCGCGGAGCCTCCTCGGCCCCGCCGACGTCCACCGCCAGCGCGGTGGTCCGTACGGGCGGCTCGTGCGTGCGCCCCCGCCACTCCCCGGCGATCCGCGCGATGGCGGCGCCGGCCGGCTTGACGCGTCGGTCGTTGGTGAGCAGCCCGAGGCCGTACTCCAGTTCCGGGAAGTCCGCGAGCTCCCGCGACACGTCGTGCGAGCACCACCAGGTCACCCCCCACAGGTCCGGGCAGTCCAGGGCGTTCGCCACGGTGGCCTCGGTGAACCGCGCCGCCTGCTCCGGCGGGATCAGCGGCGCGGGCGCCCCGACTTCCTGGAGCCAGACCGGGCGGTGCGGATCGCGGGCCCAGGCCTTGGAGAGCTCGACCAGGTACGCGGCATGGTGCTCGGTCGCCGTCCCCGTCGCGCCGTGGCGCTGCGCGGTGCCGTTGAACACCCAGGAGTGCACGGCGGTGGCCGCGCCCAGCCGGGCCGCCTGGGCCACCGTGAACGGATGCCCGTCCTGGTACCAGGCGGCGTCGTACTCGGCGTGCAGGTGGAACCGGCCGGGCGCGCCCTTCTCGCAGGCGGCGAGCATGCGCTCCAGCCAGCGGCCGGCCTGCTCCCGGGTGATCCGGTCGGGGTCGGGGTGCGGGGCGTCGGAGAACTGGTTCATCTCGTTGCCGACCGTCATGCCCAGGAAGTTGGGCCGGTCCGCGAGGGCGGCGGCCAGCGTGCGCAGGTACTCCTCCTGCCCGGCGACCACGTCCGGGTCGTCGAAGATGTTGCGCCGGTGCCAGGTCCGGGTCCAGGCGGGCAGGAAGTCAAAACTCGACAAGTGCCCCTGCAGGCCGTCCACGGTGACGTCGAGCCCGCGCTCGGCGGCCGCGTCGGCGAGCGCGAGGAGCTGTTCGACCGCGCGCGGCCGGATCAGGGCCCGGTTGGGCTGGAACAGCGGCCACAGCGGGAAGACGCGGACGTGGTCCAGCCCGAGCGCCGCGATCGAGTCGAGGTCGGCCCTGACCTCGTCGAGGTCGAAGTCCAGCCAGTGGTGGAACCAGCCGCGCGCCGGCGTGTAGTTGGCGCCGAAGCGGAGGGTCCGGGGCGGGCGGGGGGCGTGGCGCATGAAGGGTCCCGGAGTTCAGGGGGAATTCGCCGGATGCCCAACCTGCCCGGCCCCGCGGGGGAAAGTCAACAGGGCCTCAATCCGCGGCGTCACGATTCGACGGGGTGAAAGTTCCGACTTCGGAGTCCGCCAGTACTTATGCGCTTCAGTCCCGTTGACAGAAGGGCTGTGAGTGCCGAAGCTGAACGGACTAATGCGGTTTAGTGTGCGCTGCCGTACAAGGAACCGGGCGGAAATGGACAGCGGTATTTCGGTCACCTCCGTGTCCACCCCGGCCCTCTTCACCGGCCCGCCGCGATCCCCCTCCCAGGTCGTCCGGATCCGCAACCGGAGGGACCCCCGGCCGGCCCCTGTACGTCACCGCCGAGGTCGCGGCCCGCACCGGCGGCCCCGAGGCCGACGCCTTCACGGCGGCGGTGCTGGAGGCGGCCGATCCCGCGCAGGTGCTGGAGGCGGCCGATCCCGCGTACGCGCGGGCCGTACGGGAACGCGCCCCGACCTGGGGCCCGGTCCTGGCCCCGCTCCGCGAGCTTGGAGTCCGGGCTGCGACCTCACCGGCCCGCGGCGCTGCGCCTGCGCGTACCGGCGGACGGGCCGGCCGAGGTGGAGTTCGAGGTCCGGCCGCCGCTCGGGATCCCGCCGGGGAGCCACTGGCTGGTGGTGACGGCGGCCTGTCAGGGCAGGATCGCGTACGGTCCGGCCATTGCCGTTCACATCACCGCAGACCCGAAGGATGAATGAGGCAGGCATGGCCCGCAGACCCACCATCAAGGACATCGCCCGCCAGGCCGGGGTCTCGGAGAGCGCCGTGTCCTTCGCGCTCAACGACCGGCCCGGCGTCTCCCAGGACACCCGCGCCCGGATCCGCCGCGTCGCCGAGGAGCTCGGCTGGCAGCCCAACAGCGCCGCCCGCGCCCTATCCGGGGAGCGCTCGGGAGCCGTCGGGCTCGTCCTCGCCCGGCCCGCGCACACGCTCGGCGTCGAGTCCTTCTTCCTCCAGCTCGTCTCGGGCATACAGGAGGTCCTCTCCGCCGCCCGGACCGCCCTGCTGTTCCAGGTCGTCGAGGACATCGACGCCGAATGCGCCGTCTACCGCCGCTGGTGGGCCGAGCGGCGGGTCGACGGGGTGATCGTCGTCGACCCGCGTACGCAGGACCCGCGCCCGGAGCTCCTCGGGCAGCTGGCCCTGCCGGCGGTCGCCGTCGGCTCGGCCGAATCCTCCGCCACCCTCTCCTCCGTCCGGGCCGACGACGCCGGGGCGATGGCCCAGGTCCTGGACCACCTCCACGGGCTCGGCCACCGCCGGATCGTCCACATCGCCGGTCTGCCCGGCCTCGCCCACACGGCCCGCCGGATGGAATCCCTGCGCACCGAGGCCGCCCGGCGCGGGCTCGGTCCGGACCAGGTGCGCTCCGTGGTCACCGACTACTCCGACGCCGAGGGCGCGGCGGCCACCCGACGGGTCCTCGCCGAGCCGGCGCCGCCCACGGCCCTCGTCTACGACAACGACGTGATGGCCGTCGCGGGCAGCGCGGTCGCGGCCGAGCTGGGCATCCCCGTGCCGGGCCGGCTCTCGATCGTCGCCTGGGACGACTCCGCGCTCTGCCGGGTCACGCACCCCCGGCTCACCGCCCTCGTCCGGGACACCGCCGGCTTCGGGCGGCTCGCCGCCGGGGAACTCCTCGCCGTCCTCGCGGGCGGCCCGCCCGGAGTCCGCGAGAGCGAGCGGCCGCGGCTGGAGCCCCGCGAGAGTACGGCGCCTCCCGCGGCGCATACTGAATTCTGACCCCTTCTTGGAGCCGCCACCGTGACCACCCCCACCGCCCCCTTCCCCGCACCGCGCGCCGGCGCCTCGGTCGCAGGCCTGACGGTGGCGATCGACATCGGCGGGACGAAGATCGCCGGGGCGCTGGTGCACCCCGACGGCACGATGACGGCCACGACGCGGCGCCCGACCCCGCGCGGTGCGGACGCGGAGGCGGTGATGGCGGCGGTGACCGAGGTCGTCGCCGACCTCGCCGGCTCGCCGCTGTGGCACTCGGCGGTCCGCTGCGGGATCGGCAGCGCCGGACCGGTCGACGCCTCGCGGGGCACGGTCAGCCCGGTCAACATCGGCGCGTGGCGGGAGTTCCCCGTCCAGGCCCGGATCACGGCGGAGCTCGCGGCGTGCGGGGCGGACGTTCCGACGGTGCTGGTGGGCGACGGCGTGGCCATGACCGCGGCCGAGCACTGGCTGGGCGCGGCCCGGGGCCATGCGAACGCGCTGTGCATGGTGGTCTCGACGGGCGTGGGCGGCGGCCTCGTCCTGAACAACCAGCTCCACCCCGGCCCCACGGGCAACGCGGGTCACATCGGCCACATCAGCGTGGCCTTCGACGGTGAGCCGTGCGTCTGCCGGGGCCACGGCTGCGTGGAATCCATCGCCTCCGGCACGGCGATCGCCCGGTGGGCCCTGGCCCAGGGCTGGACCCCGGCGGGGGCCGGCGGCGAGGCGGGAGCAGGGGGCAGCGGCGGCGTCGCGGGAGCCGGGGCCGGCACGGGCAGCGCGAGCGCCGGGGGCGATGCCACGGCGGCGGGCGTGGCAGCGGCCGCCGCGGCCGGCGACCCGATCGCCCTGGCCGCCTTCGACCGCGCCGGCCGGGCCCTGGCCGCGGCCATCGCGGCCACCGCCACCCTGGTGGAAACGGACATCGCGGTCATCGGCGGAGGCGTCGCCGCCTCCGGCGACACGCTCTTCGCCCCGATCCGCAAGCACCTCGCCGCCTACGCCACCCTCTCCTTCGTGCAGGAGCTCCAGGTGGTCCCGGCGACCCTCGGCACGCACGCGGGACTGATCGGCGCCGCCGCCGCGGCCACCATGCTGCTGCCGCAGGACGCTACGGCTTGACCGAGCGGTAGTAGCGCCGCGCGCCCTCGTGCAGGTCCAGGGGTTCGGTGTAGATCGCCGTCCGCAGGTCCACCAGCTGCGCCGCGTGCACCACGTGTCCGATGCCGTCGCGGCTGAGGATCACGGTCCGGGTGAACTGCTCGGTCAGTTCGGGGTCCGTCTTCTCGGTGGTCACCAGCAGGTTCGGCACCGCCAGGGTCGCCACCGCGCTGGTGTTGCGCGCCCGGGCGTACGCGTCCTGCGGCATCACCGCCGCCCGGTAGTAGCGCGCCGGGCTGCCCGTCCCCTGCAACTGCTCCACCAGGTCGCCGAGCTGCACAAGCCGGATCTCGAACCGCTCCGACAGCTCGCGCACCGCGTTCGTGGGCAGGCCCCCGGACCAGAAGAACGCGTCGATCCGGCCCGCCTCCAGCTCCTCCGGCATGGTGTCGATGCCGATGGACACCGCGGTGACGTCCTTCGCCGGATCCAGCCTGGCTGCCCTCAGCAGCCGCTCCGAGATGAGCCGCACGCCTGACCCCGCCTGGCCGACCGCGACCCGCTTGCCGCGCAGGTCGCGCGCCGACTGCACCGGGGATCCGGCGGGCACCACCAGCTGCACGTAGTCGTCGTAGAGCCGCGCGCACCCGCGCAGCGTCGTCGCGCCGGGCCTGCCGTCCTGCCGGTACTTGGCCACCGCGTCCGCCGTCGCCACCGTGAAGTCGGCCTCCCCGGCGGCCAGCCGCCGGAGGTTCTCCTGCGAGCCCTCGCTGGTCTCCAGCCGCACCTTCACCCCGGGCATGTCCCGCCGCAGCTGCTGCTCCAGCAGCTGCCCGTAGCGGTGGTAGACCCCGGTGCGCACGCCCGTGCTGAAGGTCAGCTCGCCCTTGAGCTCCGGCTCCCCGAAGGGCTTGAACCACCACACCAGGGCGGCGAGCACGGCGAGTACGGCCACCAGGGCCCGCAGGGCACGGCGCCTGCTGATCCGGGGCGGTACGAGAGGCATGGCCGCGATCCTGCCACCCGCCCGCCGTCCTGTCACGGCCGGGCGGACTCGGGCGGATCTTGCCGGCCGGTCCCGCGCGACCGGAGGGCTTCCGGCTACCGCCTACCCTTGTTGCATGACCAGCAGCGACCGGAGCCAGGCAGTGGACGTGAAGCGAAGCTACGAGGTGCGCACTTACGGGTGCCAGATGAACGTGCACGACTCGGAGCGGCTCTCCGGTCTGCTGGAGGACGCCGGCTACGTCCGCGCGCCCGAGGGCTCCGACGGCGACGCCGACGTCGTGGTCTTCAACACCTGCGCGGTCCGCGAGAACGCCGACAACAAGCTCTACGGCAACCTCGGCCGGCTGGCCCCGATGAAGACGAAGCGCCCCGGCATGCAGATCGCCGTCGGCGGCTGCCTCGCGCAGAAGGACCGCGACACGATCGTCAAGCGGGCCCCCTGGGTCGATGTCGTCTTCGGTACGCACAACATCGGCAAGCTCCCCGTACTGCTGGAGCGCGCCCGCATCCAGGAAGAGGCCCAGGTCGAGATCGCCGAGTCGCTGGAGGCCTTCCCCTCCACGCTCCCGACCCGCCGCGAGTCCGCGTACGCCGCCTGGGTCTCGATCTCCGTCGGCTGCAACAACACCTGCACCTTCTGCATCGTCCCGGCGCTGCGCGGCAAGGAGGAGGACCGCCGTCCCGGCGACATCCTCGCCGAGGTGGAGGCCCTCGTCGCCGAGGGCGTCTCCGAGATCACCCTGCTCGGCCAGAACGTGAACGCCTACGGCTCCGACCTGGGCGACCGCGAGGCCTTCAGCAAGCTGCTGCGCGCCTGCGGCCAGATCGAGGGCCTGGAGCGGGTCCGCTTCACCTCCCCGCACCCGCGCGACTTCACGGACGACGTGATCGCGGCGATGGCGGAAACCCCGAACGTGATGCCGCAGCTGCACATGCCCATGCAGTCCGGCTCGGACGGCATCCTGCGCGCGATGCGCCGCTCGTACCGTCAGGAGCGCTTCCTCGGCATCATCGAGAAGGTCCGCGCCGCGATCCCGCACGCGGCGATCTCCACCGACATCATCGTGGGCTTCCCCGGCGAGACGGAGGAGGACTTCCAGCAGACGATGCACGCCGTGCGCGAGGCCCGCTTCGCGAACGCCTTCACCTTCCAGTACTCCAAGCGGCCCGGCACCCCGGCCGCCGACATGGACGGGCAGATCCCCAAGGAGGTCGTGCAGGACCGCTACATGCGCCTGGTCGCCCTCCAGGAGGAGATCTCCTGGGAGGAGAACAAGAAGCAGGTCGGCCGCACCCTGGAGGTCATGGTCGCGGAGGGCGAGGGCCGCAAGGACGGCGCCACGCACCGCCTGTCCGGCCGCGCCCCCGACAACCGCCTCGTCCACTTCACGAAGCCGGCCGAGGAGGTCCGCCCGGGCGACGTCGTCACCGTCGACATCACCTACGCGGCCCCGCACCACCTCCTGGCCGAGGGCCCGACCCTGACCGTGCGCCGCACCCGCGCCGGCGACGCCTGGGAGAAGCGCAACGCCGCCCCGGCCCAGCCCGCCGGCGTCATGCTCGGCATCCCCACCCTGGGCGTCCCGGCCCCCCTCCCCACCGCCGCCTCCGGCTGCGCGGCCCCGCAGGGCTGACCGCAGCGATATCCAGCCTCGCCGGCGTTTGAGGCGCGGGGTCTGTGGGGCGGAGCCCCGGAAAGCCCGGCGCAGCCGGGGCCGCTTGCGCCGCGGCGCCGCACCATGGGCCCCGCACGCCGGCGGAGCCGACGGCTGAGCCCACCGGCTCCGCCCAGGCCGCGCCGGCGTTAGGCTGCGGATCATGCTCGTAGCCGCCGCCGTCTGTCCCGCCCCGCCGCTCCTCGTGCCGGAGGTCGCCGCGGGCGCCGCCGCCGAGCTGGGCGATGCCCGCACCGCCTGCTCGGACGCGCTCGCCGTGCTCGCCGCCTCCCGGCCCGACCTGCTGGTCGTCGTCGGGGCCGCCGACGAGGACCACCGCGGGCCCTACCCCCAGGGCGCCCGCGGCAGCTTCCGCGGATTCGGCGTCGAGGCCGACGTACAGCTGGGGGAGGGCGAGGAGGGGCCGCGCCCGCTGCCGCCCTCGCTCGCCGTGGGCGCCTGGCTGCTGCGGCACGCGCGCTGGGGCGCCGCCCCGGTCGAGGGGCTCGGGGTCGGGGAGCCGCTGGACACCGAGCGGTGCCTGGAGGCCGGCCGGGAGATCGCCGCGCGCGGCGCCCGCGTCGCGCTGCTCGTCATGGGTGACGGCAGCGCCTGCCGGACCCTGAAGGCCCCCGGCTACCTCGACGAGCGGGCCGCCGCCTTCGACGCGGCCGCCGCCCGCGCGCTGGGCGCCGCCGACGTGGCCGCGCTCGCCGCCCTCGACGCCGTGCTGGCGGCCGAGCTCCAGGCCGCCGGCCGGGCCCCCTGGCAGGTGCTGGCCGGGGCCGCCGAGGGCGCGGGCCTCGACGGGCGGCTGCTGTACGAGGACGCCCCGTACGGCGTGGGGTACTTCGTCGCCGCCTGGTCGTAGAGACGGCACCGGGCCGGAGAACGCCGAAGGGGCGCGGAACCGGCCGGTGCCGGTTCCGCGCCCCTTCGCAGACTGCGTCAGGAAGCCGCCGGCGGCGTCGTCCCGCCGGGGGTGTCCTTGTGCGCGATCTTGCCCAGGGCGTCCTTCGCCTTGCCCTCGACGGTGATGATCCGGTCGCTGTACTTGCCCTTGGTCTTGGTGTCCACGACCTTGGCAACCTTGTCCAGACTTTCGCCGATCCTGCCCTCGTGCTGCTGGGCGAGGTCGCCGACCTTCTCCTTCGCCGGAGCGAGCTTGGCCTTGAGAGTGTCCAGGAGGCCCATGGGTCACCTTCCAATAGCGGGGAGCTACGTACGGGCGCCCTCGCCGGCTTCGCTGTCCGCGGCCACCTCGGCCGACTGCTGCTTCGGAATGTCCACGGCTTCCACCGCCGGAGTCTCCGCGACAGCAGGCGCGGCCTCGGCCCCGGCCTCTTCGGCCGTGGCCCCTTCGGCCTCGACGGACTCCGCCGTCAGGGTCTCGGCCGCGGCCTGCTCGGTCGCAACCTCGTCCTTACGGCGAAAAAACCGATCAAAAACGCCCATGTCTACTCCCGTAACGTTACTCGCGTGAGTGAAGTTCCGCCTTGGCCGGACCGGCCTGCACCGGATACGGGCCGGGCGTATGCCGGGCACACGCCGGGCCGGAACCTCGTCAGGGCAACGACAACGCCACCGCCCCGTCACGTAACTCGATCGGGTACATGGCCGTGTCTTGACCGGGGGCTGCGAGACTGGGGCGGTGAGGAAAGCAGCCCCCGCACCGCGGGTCATCGCCGTCGTCGGTCCCACCGCGGCCGGAAAGTCCGAACTGGGCGTCCACCTGGCCCGTCATTTCGACGGCGAAGTCGTCAACGCCGACTCCATGCAGCTGTACCGGGGGATGGACATCGGCACCGCCAAGCTGACGACCGCGGAGCGCGGAGGGGTCCCGCACCACCTCCTCGACATCTGGGACGTCACCGAGACCGCCAGCGTCGCCGAGTACCAGCGGCTGGCCCGGATCGAGATCGACAAACTGCTCGCCGAGGGCCGTACGCCGGTCCTCGTCGGCGGATCCGGCCTGTACGTACGCGGCGCACTCGATGCCATGGAGTTCCCCGGCACCGACCCCGAGGTCCGCGCCCGCCTGGAGGAAGAGCTCACCCTGCGCGGCTCCGGAGCCCTGCACGCGCGCCTCGCCGCCGCCGACCCGGCCGCCAGCCGGGCCATCCTGCCCAGCAACGGCCGCCGCATCGTCCGCGCGCTGGAGGTCATCGAGATCACCGGCCGCCCCTACACGGCGAACCTGCCGGGCCACGAGTCCGTCTACGACACCGTCCAGGTCGGCGTCGACGTGGCCCGGCCGGAGCTCGACGAGCGGATCGCGCTGCGCGTGGACCGCATGTGGGAGGCCGGGCTGGTGGACGAGGTCCGCGCGCTGGAGGCCCGGGGGCTGCGCGACGGAATCACCGCTTCCAGGGCGCTCGGCTACCAGCAGGTGCTGGCCGCGCTCGCCGGCGAGTGCACCGAGGAGGAGGCCAGGGCGGAAACCGTCCGCGCCACCAAGCGGTTCGCCCGCCGCCAGGACTCCTGGTTCCGCCGCGACCCCCGCGTGCACTGGCTCAGCGGGGGCGTCGCCGAGCGCGGGGAACTCCCCGGACTCGCGCAGTCGTTGGTCGAACGAGCGGTCACAGCCTGATCACGTGATGGCATCGGGACGCCCCGCGCGCCCGTTCGGGGGTCGCGGGCGTGCCATCATCAAACTCCTGGCGGTGCGGTCACCGGCAGTGCATGGCGGCGTACTGAGTCCGAGTGGGGAGGGCGCGTGGCGATGGAGGCCGGCCCTCGCGACATTGGGCGGGACGACACCCGGCGGGAAGCGGACCCGAAGCTTCTCGACCGGCCGGACAGCCCCGACCGTTCCGGCGGCCCTGACGGTCCCGGCGGCCCTGACGGTCCCGGCGGCCCTGACACTCCCGCCGGTCTCGGGCTGCCCGCCGACCCGGCGCGCCTGACCCCCGACGGCCCGGACACACCGGACTCCGCGGAGGCCGATGCCGCCGCCGGACCGGAGTTCGAGGTCGAACTGCGTCCGCAGCGCCGCCTTCGCCTGTGGCAGATCGCCCCCATCGTGCTGCTCGCCGCCGCCGGCTCGCTGATGTTCGCCTTCCCGCTCGCCTTCGAATTCGGCGACGGCGGAGCCGTGGTCGCCATGCTCGGCTTCCTGATCAGCTGCTGCGCGGGCGGCTGGGGGATGATGGCCGCCCGCCGGGTGGGCCACACCTGGCCCGGGCTCCCGGCCCGGGGCAGCGGCCGCCGCCCCGACTGGCGCATGGCCGCGCTGTACGCCGCGGCCGCGCTGGCCGTCGTAGCACTCGCGGTGTACCGGGTCGCCCGGCTGCGCTGAGCGGGTCGCGCCGAGCACGATGTCCGGTCACCGGACCGATCGGCGGCTCTGAGCAGGGGCTCGATACCATGGGCGGGTGACGCACCCCCCCCTCTCCTTCCTCAAGGGCCACGGCACCGAGAACGACTTCGTGATCGTCCCGGACCCGGACAACGCCATCGAGCTGCCCGCGTCCGCCGTCGCGAAGCTGTGCGACCGGCGCGCCGGAATCGGCGCGGACGGCGTCCTGCACGTCGTCCGGTCCGCCGCCCACCCCGATGCCGCGCACCTGGCCGGCGAGGCGGAGTGGTTCATGGACTACCGCAACAGCGACGGCTCCATCGCCGAGATGTGCGGCAACGGGGTGCGCGTCTTCGCCTGCTACCTCCAGTACGCCGGCCACGTCGAGCCCGGTGACCTCGCGGTCGCCACCCGCGGCGGAGTCAAGCGCGTCCACCTCTCGGCTGTGCCCGACAGCGGCTCCGCCGCGGGCGGCGACGTCACCGTCTCCATGGGCCGCGCCGCGTTCCCCGAGGGCGAGGTCACCGTCAGCGTGGGATCCCGGAGCTGGCCCGCGCGCAACGTGAACATGGGGAACCCGCACGCGGTGGCGTTCGTTGAAAGCCTCGACGACGCCGGAAACCTGTACACCGCCCCGCCGTTCAGCCCGGCGTCCGCCTACCCGACTGGTGTCAACGTCGAGTTCGTCGTCGCCCGCGGCCCCCGGCACGTCGCCATGCGCGTCCACGAGCGCGGCTCCGGCGAGACCCGCTCCTGCGGCACCGGCGCCTGCGCCGTCGCCGTGGCGGCCATCCGCCGCGACGGCGCGGACCCGGCCGTCACCGGCGAACCGGCCACGTACACCGTCGACCTCCCCGGCGGCACCCTCGTCATCACCGAACACCCCGACGGCCAGATCGACATGACCGGACCGGCCGTGATCGTGGCCGCGGGCGAGTTCGACGCGTCCTGGCTCACCGAAACGGCTTTCGCCTGAAGCTTCCCTCTAATGGGTGATCCGTTTCACGCTGTGCGAGAGGTGGACTGCGCCACGTGGTGGGGTCGGTAACATCAGGCACCGGCCCTGAGGGCTCACCCCATGCCCGCCACCGCCGGTCGAAGCCGCCGGAGGTGCCCATGAGTGCAGAGGCCACGAACCCAGAAGCACACCCCGAAGCGCGCCCTGAGCTCCGCAGACGCGGCCGGACCAGGCTCGATCTGCGCCGGCTCGGCCGCGCGGCCCTGCTCGGCCCCACGTCCCGCGACCGGTTGCCGGACGCGATCGGCCACGTCGCCGAAGCCCACCGCGCCCACCATCCGGACGCCGATCTGTCCATTCTGCGGCGTGCCTACCTGCTCGCGGAGACCTCACACCGCGGCCAGATGCGCAAAAGCGGTGAGCCGTACATCACACATCCGCTCGCCGTCACCCTGATCCTCGCCGAACTCGGCGCCGAGACCACGACCCTGACGGCCTCTCTCCTCCACGACACCGTCGAGGACACCGACGTGACCCTCGATCAGGTCCGCGAGGAGTTCGGCGACGAAGTCTGCTTCATCGTCGACGGCGTCACCAAGGTCGAGAAGATCGACTACGGCGCCGCCGCCGAACCAGAGACCTTCCGCAAGATGCTCGTCGCCACCGGCAACGACGTCCGCGTCATGTCCATCAAACTCGCCGACCGGCTGCACAACATGCGCACCCTCGGCGTGATGCGGCCCGAGAAACAGGCCCGCATCGCCAAGGTCACCCGCGACGTCCTCATCCCGCTCGCCGAACGGCTCGGCGTCCAGGCCCTCAAGACCGAGCTGGAAGACCTCGTCTTCGCCATCCTGCACCCCGAGGAATACGAGCAGACCCGCGCGCTCATCGCCGCCCACGCCGGGGAACGCGACCCGCTGCCCGCCATCGCCGACTCCGTACGGACCGTCCTGCGCGAGGCCGGCATCGCCGCCGAGGTGCAGATCCGGCCGCGGCACTTCGTCTCCGTCCACCGCATCGCCCTCAAACGCGGCGAGCTGCGCGGCTCCGACTTCGGCCGCGTCCTCGTCCTCGTCGGCGAGAACGCCGACTGCTACGCGGTGCTCGGGGAGCTCCACACCTGCTTCACCCCCGTCGTCTCGGAGTTCAAGGACTTCATCGCCGTCCCGAAGTTCAACCTCTACCAGTCGCTGCACACCGCCGTCGCCACCCCCGAGGGCTACGTCGCCGAAGTCATCGTCCGCACCCGGCAGATGCACCGAGTCGCCGAGGCGGGCGTGGTGGCGCTCGGCAACCCGTACGCCACCGGAACGGCGGACGCCGCCGCGGATCCCGACGAGGAGCGCGTGGACCCGACGCGCCCCGGCTGGCTGTCCCGGCTCCTCGACTGGCAGCAGTCCGCGCCCGACCCCGACACCTTCTGGAGCGTGCTGCGCGCCGAGCTCGCCCAGGACCGGGAGATCACCGTCTTCAGGGCCGACGGGGGCACGCTCGGTCTGCCCGCGGGGGCCAGCTGTATCGACGCCGCCTACGCGCAGCACGGCGAGGCGGCCCACGGCTGTATCGGCGCCCGGGTCAACGGGCGCCTGACCTCCCTCTCCTCGCCGCTGTCCGACGGGGACACCGTGCAGCTGCTGCTCGCGCAGGACGCCTCCTCGGGGCCCGCCGCCGAGTGGCTGGACCATGCACGGACCCCGGCCGCCCGGATCGCCATCAGCAGCTGGCTGGATTCCCATCCCGACCGCGCGATGGCCACCACCACCGCCGCCCGGGCACCGCTGTCGGTGATCGGAGCCCGGGGCGGCGGGGGCAACGCCGTCGTCGACCTGCCGGACGCCACCGTACGGCTCGCCGGGTGCTGCACCCCGGTGCCGCCGGACGCGGTCGCCGGATTCGTGGTCCGGGGCGGGGCCGTCACCGTGCACCGCATCCACTGCGCGGCGGTGGCGCAGATGCGCGCGGTGGGGCGCACCTCCGTCGCCGTGCACTGGCGGGCGACTGCGGACTGCCGGGTCACGCTGGTCGCCGAATCGTTCGGCCGCCCGCATCTGCTGGCCGACCTGACCGAGGCCATCGCCCGCGAGGGCGTCGAGGTGGTCTCCGCGACCGTGGAACCCCCGGTCGAGCAGCGGGTCCGGCACACCTACACCCTCCAGCTCCCGGACGCGGGCGGACTGCCGGCCCTGATGCGGGCGATGCGGGACGTGCCGGGCGTGTACGACGTGAAGAGGGCGTAGCCGCCGACGGATACCCCGGCGTCCGGGCGCGGGCCCGCAGGCGGCCCGTGGGCCCCAGCCCCACAGGCGGCGCGGGGCGCCCCCGGTGTCAGCCGGGCGTAGGCCCGGTCGGCTCCGGAAGGCCCCGTTCGGGTGGACCCGTCGCGCGCCGTGCGCGGCCGTGTGGCGGCCCCTGGTAAGCGGTGGTGGATGCAGCTCACCTCCCCGCGCCTGCGCGCCTTCCTGCTCGCCGCGGCCTCGCTGACCCTCGTCGCCGCCGTGCTGCCCCCGCCGAAGCCGCTGGGCATCGGCGACCGGCTGTTCCCCGAGCTCGGGAACCCCGGGTACGACGTGCTCTCGTACGACCTCTCCCTCACGTACAAGGACAACCTGAGCCCCCTCGACGCGGTCACCGTCATCGACGCCCGCGCCCTGCAGCCGCTGGAGCGGATCAACCTCGACTTCACCCACGGAAAGGTGGCGTCCGCCGAGGTCAACGGCGAACCGGCCCGGTTCGAGAGCGCGGGGGAGGACCTCGTCCTGACCCCGGCGCGGCCGGTCCCGGCCCACGTGCCGCTGCACATCACCGTCCGGCACACCAGCGACCCGCGCGGCCGCGGGGACGGCGGCTGGGTGCCCACCGAGGACGGCCTCGCCATGGCCAACCAGGCCGATGCCGCCCACCGCGTCTTCCCCTGCAACGACCACCCCGCCGACAAGGCGTACTTCACCTTCCGCGTCACCGCCCCCGAGGGGCTGACGGTCGTCGCCAACGGGGTGCCGGCCCTCCCCGCCCTGCGCAGGGGCCCCTCGACCACGTGGACGTACAAGACCCGGCACCCGATGGCCACCGAACTGGCCCAGGTCTCGGTCGGCCGCTCCGCCGTCGTCCACGGCACCGGACCGCACGGGCTCCCGCTGCGCGACGTGGTGCCCGCCGCCGACCGGCAGCGGCTGGACCCCTGGCTGAAGAAGACCGCCGGGCACATCGCGTGGATGGAGGAGCGGGTCGGCCGCTACCCCTTCGAGAACTACGGCGTGCTGATCGCGCGGGCGACGACCGGCTTCGAGCTGGAGACCCAGACCCTCTCGCTCTTCGAGCACAGCCTGTTCTCCGGCGAGGGCTATCCGGAGTGGTACGTCGAATCCGTGATGGTCCACGAGCTCGCCCACCAGTGGTTCGGCGACAGCGTCACCCCGCGGACCTGGTCCGACCTGTGGCTCAACGAGGGACACGCCACCTGGTACGAGGCCCTGTACGCGGACGGGCTCGGCAAGTACTCCCTGGAGCGGCGCATGCGCGAGGCGTACCAACGCTCCGACCAGTGGCGGGCGGCGGGCGGCCCCCCGGCCGCCCCGAAGGCCGCCGCCCCCGGCGAGAAGATCGGGTTGTTCCGGCCGGTGGTCTACGACGGGGCCGCGCTGATCCTCTACGCGCTGCGGCAGGAGATCGGAGCCCAGGCCTTCGACCGGGTCGAGCGGCGCTGGGTGGCCGACAACCGGGACGGGATCGCGGGCACGGCCGACTTCGTACGCCTGGCCTCGCAGGAGGCGGGACGGGACCTCGCGCCCTTCCTGGAGCCCTGGCTGTACGGGAAGACCACCCCGGCGATGCCCGGACACCCGGAGTGGAGCGGGAAAAGGGTGTGACCGCCGAGGAACGGGCATGTCACCATCGACGGGGCCGCTCGGGGAATCTCCGGGCGATGTGACACGTTGGACATGACAGCTAACGTGACAGGTCGCATCACAGCTCATGTGACAGCCATCTGACAGTGCTATTCGAATCGACGTAAGGATCCAATGACCTCCTCTTCTTCCCCTTCCCAGGACGCGCAGGACGCACAGGACGTGCGCGAGGCGCAGAGCTTCACCGAGAGCCTTCGGGCCGATGCCCTGATGGAAGAGGACGTCGCCTGGAGCCACGAGATCGACGGAGACCGCGACGGCGAGCAGTTCGAACGCTCCGAGCGCGCGGCCCTGCGCCGCGTGGCCGGCCTCTCCACCGAGCTCGAAGACGTCACCGAGGTCGAGTACCGGCAGCTGCGCCTGGAGCGCGTCGTCCTCGTCGGTGTCTGGACCTCCGGCACGGTGAACGACGCCGAGAACTCCCTCGCGGAGCTCGCCGCCCTCGCCGAGACGGCAGGTGCCCTCGTACTCGACGGTGTGATCCAGCGCCGCGACAAGCCGGACCCGGCCACCTTCATCGGCTCGGGCAAGGCCCGGGAACTGCGCGACATCGTCATGGAGAGCGGCGCCGACACCGTCGTCTGCGACGGCGAGCTCAGCCCCGGCCAGCTCATCGCCCTAGAAGACGTCGTCAAGGTGAAGGTGGTCGACCGGACCGCCCTCATCCTGGACATCTTCGCCCAGCACGCCAAGTCCCGAGAGGGCAAGGCGCAGGTCGCGCTCGCGCAGATGCAGTACATGCTGCCGCGCCTGCGTGGCTGGGGCGCCTCGCTGTCCCGGCAGATGGGTGGCGGCGGCGGTGGCGGCATGGCCACCCGAGGCCCCGGTGAGACCAAGATCGAGACCGACCGGCGACGGATCCGCGAGAAGATGGCGAAGATGCGCCGGGAGATCGCGGAGATGAAGACCGGCCGCGACATCAAGCGGCAGGAACGGCGCCGCAACAAGGTGCCCTCGGTCGCCATCGCCGGCTACACCAACGCCGGCAAGTCCTCGCTGCTCAACCGCCTCACGGGTGCGGGCGTGCTGGTGGAGAACGCGCTGTTCGCCACCCTCGACCCGACCGTGCGCCGGGCCGAGACGCCCAGCGGCCGGGTCTACACCCTGGCCGACACGGTCGGCTTTGTCCGGCACCTGCCCCACCACCTCGTCGAGGCGTTCCGCTCCACGATGGAGGAGGTCGGCGACTCCGACCTCATCCTGCACATCGTGGACGGCTCGCACCCGGCGCCGGAGGAGCAGCTGGCGGCGGTGCGCGAAGTGATCCGCGAGGTCGGCGCGGTGAACGTGCCCGAGATCGTCGTGATCAACAAGGCGGACGCCGCGGACCCGCTCGTCCTGCAGCGCCTGCTGCGCATCGAGCGGCACTCCATCGCCGTCTCGGCGCGCACGGGCCTGGGCATCGAGGAACTCCTCGCGCTCATCGACACCGAGCTGCCGAGGCCCGAGGTCGAGGTGGAGGCCCTCGTTCCATACACCCGCGGCTCGCTGATCGCCAAGGCGCACGCCGAGGGCGAGGTGATCTCCGAGGAGCACACCCCGGAGGGCACCCTGCTCAAGGCGCGGGTCCACCAGGAACTGGCGGCGGACCTGGCTCCTTACGCGCTGGCGAAGCGGTAGAGGCCAAGCGGCACACGGCACCCGGCACGCGGTGACAGAGAAGGAACGACTGAGGGCCCCCTGCGGTGCAGGGGGCCCTCAGTCATTCACCGTCGTACCGGGACTACTTGAACTTGCCGCTCACGGCGTCGAAGACGCCCTTCGCCTCCGGGCCGAGCCGCGGACCGGCCAGCCAGCCCGCCTTGGCAGGACCGATCGACGTGTTCGACACCAGCGCCGGCTTGCCGTCCGCGCCCGCGGCCACCCAGCCGCCGCCGGAGGAACCGCCGGTCATGGAGCAGCCGATGCGATACATCACCGGGTCGGTCGCGTTCAGCGACAGCCGGCCCGGCTTGTCCGTGCACTGGTAGGCCCTCTGGCCGTCGAACGGAGCCGCCGCCGGGTAACCCGTCGCCGTGATGCCCGCGACCTTCGGCACGGCCGGAGCGTTGAACTCCACCGGGAGCGCCGAACCGACCGTCTCCTCCAGGGACTTGCCGCTGCCCTTCTCGGGCGTCACGTGCAGCACCGCGAAGTCGTACGGGGCGCCCGCGCCACCGGTCGGACCGCCGGTCGCGATCCACTGGTCGGAGGTCTGCGCCCAGTCGCTCCACCACACGCCGTACGGGGCCACCTGCTCGCGCGGCGCGCCCTTGAGCTGCGCCGCCGGCTTGCCGGCGTTGTTGTAGGAGGGGACGAAGGCGATGTTGCGGTACCAGCCGCCGGACTTGCCCGCGTGCACGCAGTGGCCCGCCGTCCAGACCATGTTGGACTTGCCCGGGTGGGCCGGGTCCTTGACCACGGTCGCCGAGCACACCATCGAGCCCTCGGGCCCGTCGAAGAAGACCTTGCCGGACTCCGGAACGCTCTGGTGGTAGGGCGCGTTCGCCGCCTTGGCGCTCACCGGCGCCGGGGCCGGGTCGGTGACGCCCTGGTCCTTGCCCGCGTCCGGGTCGACGGACGGGCGCTTGGGCTGCTCGGCGTCACGCATGCGGTCCGGGTCCCACAGGCCCTCGATGATCGGGTTGATGTAGTCGCCCGCCTCGCGGAGCCAGTCCTCCTTCTTCCAGTTCTTCCACTCACCCCCCTTCCACTTCTCCAGGTCGAAGCCGTGCTGTTTCAGCTTTTCCTTGAGCTGGTCGGGGATCTTGACCCCGTCCGTGCCCGGAAGGCTCGCCGCCACGGTGGGCTTGGCGTCGCCGCCGGCCTCCCCGTCGCCGGGGCCGCAGGCTGAGGCGGTCAGCGCGAGCGCGGCCGCGCACAGGATCGCGGTGACCGGTCGGTTCGGTCGCATGTCGTTCGTCCCCCTGGTTTTTCGAGGCGTGGAGTGCAGCCCCCCACTATGCCGCTGAGGTTGGGGACGGCACAGGCCGGGGCGGCGGTTCCTGACTCTCGGCCCTTGGCGGGCAAGGATCTTGGGCCCGCCCGTGATCCCGAGCCGTCACCGTCGTTGGTACGTACGGGGGATGGGGGAGCAGCGTTCATGTTCGAGGCGCAATCCGGAAGAGAAATCCGTGCGGGAGGACGACACTCGTGGCTTTGACCGAGCCGGCCGCGGCCGCAGCCGAGGCGCAGATCCCCCTTCAGGTGCTGTCGCATGGAGGCCGTGGACCCGGGCCCGGCGCTTTGGGCGGGTCCGCCGCCCCGGACGGCATCCTGCGGCGGCAGGCGCAGCGGGAGTCCGCCGCCCGGACGTATGCGCGCTCCCTGCCCATCGTCCCGGTGCGCGCCCGCGGGCTGACCATCGAGGGCGCCGACGGGCGGCGCTACCTCGACTGCCTCTCCGGCGCCGGAACCCTCGCCCTCGGCCACAACCACCCGGTCGTGCTCGAAGCCATCAGGGCAGTCCTCGACTCCGGTGCCCCGCTGCACGTGCTGGACCTGGCGACTCCGGTCAAGGACGCCTTCACCACCGAGCTGTTCGCCAACCTGCCGCCCGAACTGGCCGCCGACGCCCGCATCCAGTTCTGCGGGCCGGCCGGGACGGACGCGGTGGAGGCAGCCCTCAAGCTGGTCCGCACCGCGACCGGGCGCTCCGGGCTGCTGGCCTTCACCGGCGCGTACCACGGGATGACCGCCGGAGCCCTGGACGCCTCCGGCGGAGCCCCGGACGTACGGGTGACCCGGCTTCCGTACCCGCAGGACTACCGCTGTCCCTTCGGAGTGGGCGGCCCCAAGGGAGCCGAACTCGGCGCGCGCTGGGCGGAGAACCTCCTGGACGACCCCAAGGGCGGCGTGCCCGCCCCCGCCGCCATGATCGTCGAACCGCTGCAAGGCGAGGGCGGGGTCATCCCGGCCCCCGACGCCTGGCTTCGCCGGATGCGCGAGATCACCGCGGCACGGGGCATCCCGCTGATCGCGGACGAGGTGCAGACGGGCGTCGGTCGGACCGGCGCCTTCTGGGGGGTCGACCACGCCGGTGTGGTGCCCGACGTGATGGTGCTGTCCAAGGCGATCGGCGGCAGCCTGCCGCTCGCGGTGATCGTCTACCGTGCGGGCCTGGACGTCTGGGCTCCGGGTGCCCACGCCGGCACCTTCCGCGGCAACCAGCTGGCCATGGCCGCCGGTACCGCCACGCTCGCCTTCGTCCGCGAGAACCGGCTCGCCGAGCGCGCCGGGGCCCTGGGCGAGCGCATGCTGACGGCCCTGCGGGGCCTGGCCTCCGACCAGCCCTGCATCGGGGACGTCCGGGGCCGCGGCCTGATGATCGGCATCGAACTCGTCGACCCCGACACCGGGACCGCCGCACCGGCCCTCGCCGCGGCCGTCCGCCAGGAGTGCCTCGACCGCGGCCTGATCGTCGAACTCGGCGGCCGCCACTCGGCCGTCGTCCGGTTGCTCCCCCCACTGACCCTGACCGACGAGCAGGCCGCAGCAGTCCTCGACCGCCTGGCCGACGCCATCCCGGCCGCCGCCCACCGGCCCCGCTGACCCGCCACCCCAAGGACCCGCGATGCCCGACCCGCACCAGTCCCCCCCACCCCACCCCCC
>NZ_JAGGOZ010000084.1 GCF_018614075.1 Streptomyces sp. ISL-94
CCATTTGCCGGTCGGTCTTAGTCAGGGCCTGTCCAGTCGAAGGTGATGTGCTTGCTGGACTGGCCCTCCCGGCTCCAGTGGAAGCCGAAGGCGTCGGCGCGGTCCGCCGTGGAGCGGCCCCAGGTCGCGACCTGTCCCGGCCCGGTCTCCGAGCCCGGCAGGTTGGTCGACTGGACCCGCGCACCCTCCGGTGTGGTCGGTCCGGTGAGCGCCACGGCGGTCGCCTCGACGCGGCCGGGGATCGTGGCTCGCCAGCCGCCGAGGTCCTCGTCGACCTCGATCTCGATAGGGGCGAAATCCATGCCCCGCATCTCGGCGTTCATCATGCTCACCATTTCGGCCGGCCAGCTGCCGGCCTGGCCGCCGAAGATCATCTGCAGGGCTTCACGCTGTGCGTCGTCGGCTCGCTCGTCGAGGAATACTGCCGCGTAGGAGTCGGTGTGCTCGGCCCACACATTGCCGACGAAGAAGCCGAGCATCAGTACATTGAGGCCGTCCAGCGGTACATCACCGTAGTTACCCTCGCGTATGTGCCAGGCCAGGACACCGTCGCATTCACCGTAGGTGGGCAGCTGGGCGAACGAGCAGGGGCAGGGGACATTGCACCTGCACGTATCGAACCAGTCACCGGCCGCGTGCCATCTCGGAACAGCCGCTGTCGTCTCGGACATCTCGTCGCCTCCTCGTGGCCCGCACGGGCGGGAATCACCGTCGGCGATGCCCCGCGGGACGTCAACACAGGCGCTCGGTGGCACGGGTCGTCATCAATTATCCTCCCGCTGCCACGTGGGCAAGGGCCGGGTTGCCCGCGAGCGCGGCCATCGGGGCGACACCGGTCAAGGCGTGCGGTGTCTGTACTCTCTCGGAGTGCACGCCTAGCCTTGAAGGAGAGGAACTCCCGGGGGCTGGACTGACATCTGCCCGTGGAGCTGGTCGATCATGGAGACTTGCGTCGCACGGAAGGACAGCGGGGCGTCTCGTACGGCCGTTGCCGGGGGCAGACACGCGTCTCTGATCTCCAGTGTGTTTGCTCCGCCGGCCGCGCGCTCCCCACCCGCCGCTCTCCATGCCGGCGTCGTCCGCGCTATCGGACGACGGCAACTATCAAGCGATCGGGAGCAGTCATGACCTGGAGTATTTCCGGCAACTACTTGGCTGGTTGCTCATGTGCGGTGGTGTGCGGCTGCGCCGTCGATGCGAAGCCGCACGACCCGCAGGGGCGTGAGGAATGCCTCGGGTGCGCCGCCTTCCATGTGGAAGAAGGGCGCTTGGACGATGTGAACCTGTCCGGGGTGGACTTCGTCCTCTACAACCACTTCCCCTCCAACCTGACCTCCGGCAACTGGAAAGTCGGCCTGGTCATCGACGAGGGAGCCACTGACGAACAGACGGACGCGGTGGCACGCATCGTGTCCGGGAGCGAAGGTGGTGCGTTCGGCGAGCTCTCGCAGTTCTACGGCGAGAATCTGGGCGTGGAGCGGGCGAGCGTCTCCCTGTCCGACGGAGAGCAGCCCCGACTCAGCGTCGGCGGGAAGACCGAGCTCGAATTCGAGCCTCTCAGGGGGCCCGATGGAGGGCCCACGACGATGAAGAACGCGATGTTCGGGTTCTCTCCGGAGTTCACGCTGGGCCGCACCACAGGTAGTTCGAATGCCTTCGGGCTGTCGTTCGATGGTGCGTATGGCGAGGTGTCCGACTACGCCTTCTCCAGCGAACAGCCCGAGGGTGCGCCCACCGGACGGGGTTGAGTCAGGCGAGCAACAACCGGTTTCGTTGGAACGCGGGAGGATGACCGCCGCACAGGGCTCTTCCCGCACGGCCCACGGCGACCGTTCATCCTGCCCAGCCGGTCATCTGGTCCATGGGTGGAGCGGATGTCTCCAGGCCGGGCAGCAGCCAGTCCTGGAACGGGGCGAGTACGGCCAGGACGAGGAACGCGAAGCCGACGGCCCAGGTCAGCCAGGGTCCCTGCCGCCAGAGTTTCTCCAGGAAGATCACGGCCGCCAGTCCTGCCATCGCGGCCACGTTCATGAGGCCGAGCGGGATCAGGACGATCATCAGGCCCCAGCAGCATCCGACGCAGTAGAGCCCGTGGTGCGCCCCGACCCGCAGGTCCTTCGCCCAGGGCCGATAACGCGAGTACTGGAGCAGCTGGAACATCGGGTTCCGGCAGTGCCGCAGGCAGACCCGCTTCAGTGGCCCGAACTGCTGAGCTGCCGCGAGGAGGAATGCGGCGGCGCCGATCCAGCGGCCCGTCCCGGGGTTGCGGTCCACCAGGTGTCCGGTGGCCGCCAAGGCGCCGTACGCGAGCAGCCCGAAGGCGGTCCAGGCGAGGAGATACCCACTGACGAATTCGGCGATCCGCAGGGTGCGGGCAGGGCCGGTCGAGCGGCGGTTGATCCCGCGTACCCACGTGATGGCTACCGGTGCCACCGAGGGCAGCATCATCGCCGCCATCATGACCACCCACAGCAGCAGGAAGAGGGGCAGCGCCAAGCCCATGGTGCCGGGTTGCATCCCCATGTGGCGGGACTGGCCGATGGTGAGCACCCACGCCAGGGCGGCCAGCAACACCATCAGGAACCACGCGACTGCCAGATCGCGCGCGGGCAAGAGAACTCCGGGCCGCGTGGGTGCCGGCGGGGCCAGGCGGAGATGCGGCATGGAACGCCTCCCAAGGACGCGAGCTGCCTGCCGCCTCAGACACCCGTTCCGCACCGATGGCGGTAGTACACGCACGCATGGCCGAGACGGGTCTGACGACACCTCCAGCAGATCACAGAACTGGAAGGCCCAAAACCTGGGAGGCGAGTCGAGAGCGCCGCCGAGCCGCGTTGACCGCCCGGTCAGCGGCGCAGGGGCTGGAAGCGCCGCAGCAGCCCATGCACGGGCCCCGTAATCAGCCTGACAGTCCCGGGGCTCCGCGCTCAGCTGACCCGAGCCTCGGGGACGCCGAATAAGCCGACCGAATGCACCGGCCCCGCCTCACCCCGCCCAGCCCCGCCCCGGAACGGCTCGCCGTGCGGCAGCAGCCGGCACCGGCCGGATTCCAAGGGTCCCGGCCAGCACCGGCTGATCACCTTGCGTGGCCGGCGTCCTCTGGCGCCGTCGCAGCTACAGACGGCTTCTCCCGCCTCACCACATAGGGCACGGTCGAGGGCCGCCCCTCACAGAGGCCGCTCTTCGGTCGTTAGCCGACAGTTTGTTGCTGGCGCAGCCGTCCATTCTCCTGGGGGCGGGCAGCCGTAGTCCCAAAACAGTCCTCCACCCTGATCACGCGACGAGGCATGGCCCGGCGTTGACGCGTCCGCGTTGGGGGTGGCGGGTCAAGGTGCAGTGCGTCGACCAGGGCGGGTCACCATACGAGCCAGAGCCAAAGGCCGACGGCGGACAGGAGGACGACGAGGAACTGGGCCGTCATGGGGGCGGACCACTGCTTCTCCGCGGACGGTCCGCCACGTTTGTCACTGGCTGCGATGCGGGCCAGTTCCCGGCGACGCCCCAGCAAACCCAGCGGGAAGGCCAAGATGACCATCGCATACATGGACAGGGCCTGTTCGGGCTGCATGTTCTCGGCGTAGTAGCGGGCGGCTGCGAATGCCGCCATGAATCCCGGTGCGAAGAGCATCCGTGTTCTCAGGCGTTTCGTCGGCATCCAAGAGATGAGCGGTATCAGGAAGACTGCTGTGGCAGCGGTGGCGATGAGCCACCAGGCAGGGACGGAGATCGCGGCGGCGTTCATGTTTCTCTTTTCTCTACGGGGGACTCCTTCCGGCTGAGTGAGCCGGTACCACCCGGACGCCGTCACAGTCCTTCTTGGCGCGGTGTCCGGGCGGTCTCTCCCCGTGCCTTCATTTTCTCCGCCTCGCAGGGCAACCACATTGCCGTTGACCGGCAGACTTTACGCTCTCTTTGTGCCGGTGGAAGCGTCCTTCGCTGCCTGTGGCACCCTGGTTCACGTATCAAGGGGGCGTCGTTGCGGCGTCGTGGTCGGGGGAGTTCCGTGGCTGAGTGGGCAGCGCTGGACGAGCATGTGGCGGGGTACGGCGAGGTTCTGGTGAGCGCCTGCGCGACGGGGCGCCGGCTCAACCGTGCCGAGCTGGACTCCCGCCGGGAGCTGGGGCAGCGAGCTGCCGAGGCAGGGTTCGCGCTGCGCGGGCTCGTCCGGCACCACCTGGCAGTGGCGCAGGAGGTGCTGCCGACGGTGCCGGCCGGGGCGGCGGGTTCGCTGTTGGCGGCGGTCCAGCAAGCGGTGGACGCCTTCGCCGAGGGGTACGAGCGCTCGCAGCACCATGCGGTCCGCCAGGAGGAGGCAGCGCGCCGGGAGTTCATCGACGACTTGCTGTACGGGCGCAGCGATTTGGGCCGGCTGGCGGAGCGGGCGGAACGCTTCGGGCTGCGCTTGTCCCGGGCTCACGCAGTGGCCGTGGCCAGTGGCCCGGAGCCGTACGGGGACGGGTATCCGATGGCCCGTGGCATCGAGTCGGCGCTGCTGACCCGGTTCACGGGTCGGCAGATCCTTCTGACCACGAAGGACGGGCGGCTGATCTGCGTGGCTCCCGGTGACCAGCCGGACGTCCTGGCGTTCTTCGCGAAGCAGGCGTACGCGGCCACCGATGGCGGGAAGGTGGCCATAGGCCGCTCGCATCCCGGCGCCGGCGGCGTGGTGCACTCGTACGAGGAGGCGCTCAACGCGCTTGATCTGGCGGAGCGGATGGGCCTGGACGCGCCGGTGCTGCACGCCGCGGATCTGCTGGTCTATCCGGTCCTGACACGGGACCGCCAGGCGATGGCCGAGCTGGTGGAAAGCGTGCTGGGCCCGCTCCGCAAGGGGCGTGGAGGCGCCCGGTCCTTCATCGACACCCTCACCGCGTACTTCGACAGCGGCTGCGTGGCGACCGAGGCCGCGCGTCGGCTGTCGCTGAGCGTGCGGGCGCTGACCTACCGGCTGGAGCGGATCCACAGCCTGACCGGCGCCGACCCGGCCGACCCGGTGAACCGTTACACGCTCCAGACGGCAGTCATCGGCGCCCGCCTGCTGGGCTGGCCCGACACGGAGGCCTGAGCGCCGCACGGGGTGAAGGGGAGGGGCTGGTCGGTTCCTACGCCAGGGCGAAGTAGCGCAGCCACAGGTAGAGGGCGGAGATGGCGACGGTGACGGCGGTGACGATCAGGCCGTACTTGGTGAACTGCCAGAAGGTGATGGGGTGGCGGTTGCGTTCGGCGATGCCGAGGACGACGACGTTGGCGGAAGCGCCGATGGCGGTTGCGTTGCCGCCGAGGTCCGCGCCGAGGGCGAGGGCCCACCACATGACGTGGTCGGGGTCGCCGCCCATGTCGGTGACTAGCTCGCTGGTTACGGGGGTCATGGTGGCGACGTAGGGGATGTTGTCGACGATCCCCGACAGCACGGCGGAGCCGCCCAGCAGGAGCATCGTTCCGCCCACTTGGGCTCCGCCGATGATGTCAGCGAGGTGCCCGGCGAGCTCGCCGATGACGCCGGTCTCGATGAGGGCGCCAACCATGACGAAAAGGCCTGCGAAGAAGGCGAGGGTGGGCCACTCGACCTCCCCGAGCACCTCGCCGGTCTCGACCTTGGAGATCGCGATGAGCAGGCCGGCGCCGAGGAGGGCGACCACGCTGGGTTCGTAGTGCAGGACGGGGTGCAGGACGAATCCGGCGACGACCAGCGCGAGGACGCCGAGGCCCTGGATCAGAAGGCGGGGGCTCTTTGATCGCCTCGCGTTCGCGCAGCTCCATGATTTCGGCGGCGCGCTTCTCGTCGTAGACGAAGTGCTTGGCGAACATCACCCGGCACAGCAGCACCAGGACGACGGTCAGGACCGCGGCCAGCTGGGCGAGGTGCACCAGGAAGTCGTTGAAGGTGAGGCCGGCCCGGCTGGCGATGATGATGTTGGGCGGGTCGCCGAGGAGCGTGGCGGTGCCGCCGATGTTGGAGGCGAACACTTCGGCGAGCAGGAACGGAATGGGTGACAGCTTCAGCCGGTCACAGACCAGGAGCGTCACGGGGGCGACCAACAGTACGGTGGTGACCTCGTCCCAGTGCAGGCCGAGGGCTTCGCCCTTGCGCAGGCCGGTGCCGATGAGGAACTCGAACAAGTCGGCCATCTCGGGATCGGCCTGGTGGCAGTAGACGAGGAAGCGGGCGGCCTCCTCCGCTGTCCATATCCGCCGCTCCGGCGACGCTGGGCGGCGCAGGACCGGGGGACTGGCCGGGTTGTGGGGCAGACGGTTTGGCGGACGGCGTCGCCGAGGGCGCTGGAGAGGGTGGCCAGGCACCGGTAGAGGGTGGTCCGGCCTCGGCCGGCGGCGAGCTGGCACGTGACGTAGGCCGAGATGTGCCGGTGGGCGAGCTGATCGAGCATGAGGGTGCCGAAGGCCGGGACGAGGTCGTTGCGGACGTAGTCGCGGTATCGGGCCATGGTGGTCGGCTTCAGTACGAGGGCCTTCGCTCCCAGCCACGCGTTCAGATAGGCGGTGACCGTCTGGTTCGGGTCCGCGTTGTATCCGCCGGCCTCGCCCTCAAGGAACCGGCCCAGGGCCTGCTCGGCCGCGTCCTGGGTGGGGAATCCGCCCCGCCGCACCGTGATGCGGCGGCGGTCCGGGGCGGGGACATCGACAGCGAAGCTCCAGGTGCCGTGCTCGCTGTCGGTGACCAGGCGGGGGCAGCGTGCGCCGAGCTGGTGATGATGGGTGTCCCGGCAGCCGCAGCGGCGGTAGATACGGCCGCGGCCGACGCTGGTACGCATGGGGATCGCCTCCGGGAGGCGGAGGGAAGTGGGTGCCTCCAGCCTGCGACCACATACGACCACCGCGCCTCTCCCGAGCGCCGTGACCAGCCGGTTTCCCTTGATGTCGCGCCAAGGGCGGGCCCTTGAAGACTGCACTCAGGCTGACCAGCGAAAACGGCGCTACGCACGGCACCTTGGGGGGGGCTGGCCCGGAAATGGTCCGGATCTTGGTCGGCTGGCGCTCGGGGGAGGCAGACGGCGGGAGGGGTGGGATGTTGTGGGGGCGATTGGGAGCGGGGCGGTCAGCGGAGGTTAAGGCCGTACTCCAGCCGCGCAGGAGCGGTGTTAGGCCGTGGGCCCGCAGTCCGGGCCCGCCTGCTGTTGAGGCGGCGTGAGTTCGTAAGGGAACTAATAGGGTCTGTCCGGCTATGGCAGGGGGAGGGCGGCTCATGCCATCAAGGGTCCGTCGAAATGCCGACCTCCCCGCGTATGAATGCCATCAACATCCCAGGTGTATCGAACAGTTGAGCCTGATGCTGGCGTGCACACGGGACGTACGAGCGGCCCGGGTGTGAGGCTGGAGGCGCGTGTGACGATCACCGCCGGTACTGAGCCCAGTCAGGGAGCCGGGGTCCCGGAAACTGCTGCGGAGATCCCCGTACCAGACGTTCCGGGCTGGATGGTCACTGGATCGAGGGAAGAGGGGGAACCGCGAGGAGGGCAGTCGCGGCGACGCGATCCCCACACGGTCACACTCGCCCGGCAGGCCCGCCGGCTCGCCGACCGCTACTGGGGCACCCTGCCCGGCCGGCTGCGCCTCGCCCGCGTGGCGTGCGTGCTCCTCGCAGCCGGGTTGCTGATCCTGCTCGCGGTCGCGGCGACGGGGGCGGCCGACACCTGGAACCAGACGGCGCAGCGTGACGTGCCCCGCACGATCTCGGCGACCCAGCTCAACCTCGCGCTCAACGACATGGACGCGCAGGCAGCCAACATCCTCCTCTCCAGCGGTGATTCGGGCTCCGGCAAGGGCCGCCTGGAAGAGTCCTATGTGCAGGCCAACGGCTTCTACAAGGACGCCCAGCAGACCATCAGCAGCTCGCTGCGCACGCTCGGTGCCGCCGCAGAGGGAGACCCGGCCACCGAGGCGACCGTTGTGACGCTCACCGACGACTTCGCGCACTACCAGGAACTGATCGGGCGAGCGCTGGAGAACGACAGCCGCCCCGGCGGGAAGGACGCCGCTCGGGAGGACTACCGGGCCGCTACCGACCTCCTCGCCGACCGATTGCTTCCAGAGGCCCGCAAGCTCGTCGACGCCAATGACACGGTGTACGAGCGCCAGTACGATGCGGCGAGGAGCGATCTCATGGTGCAGCGGACTGCTGAAGCCGTCCTCGGGTCCTGCTGATCGCAGCGCTCCTCCTGCTCCAGATCGGTCTCGCCCGCCGCTTCAACCGGGTCTTCAACCCGGGACTGATCGCCGCGACCCTCTGCGCCGTGGTCGCGGTGCTGTGCGGCGCGCAGCTGCTCACGATCAACTACGAGCAGATGAAGGTGGCCCGCCGGGACTCCTTCGACTCCGTCGTCGCACTGTCGCGGTCCAAGGCGATCGGCTACGACGCCAACGCGGACGAGAGCCGATACCTCCTGGACCCGGACCGTCGGCCCACGTACGAGCGGTTTTTCCTCGACAAGTCACAGCAGTCGTACGGGATCGCGGGCGCGGGACTCGACACGTACGACCAGCGACTCGACGAGACCTGGGCCGCGTACCGGAGGAACAACGAGGACAGGCGGTTCACCGGCGAGTACCGGCGCGAGCTGGACAACATCACCTTCGCGGGTGAGCATGAGGCCGCCCAGAAGACCGTCGCGGCGTACGCCGTCTACCAGCACGACGACCGTACCTTCCGACGGCTGGTGACCGAGGGGAAGACCCAGGAGGCCACGGTCTTCTGCGTCGGTTGGGCGCCGGACACATCCAACGCCCACTTCGGCGAGTGGATGAAAGCTCTGGACCAGGTCACCGCCATCAATCAGCGGCACTTCGACCTGGCCGTCCACGAAGGACGCGGAGCACTGGGCACGTTCGCCCCGGTTGCCGGGGTGGCACTGCTGCTGGCGGCCGGGCTGACCGTGCTCGGCCTGCGACCCCGACTGGCCGAATTCCGGTAGCCCTGGCGCGCGGTGGGCGGAGGTGCCGGATCGGGCGAGCATGGCCGCCTATCTCGCCGCCACTCTTCCGGTGGCGGCGGGATAGGCGGCCGCGTAGTGGCCGTACTCGCGTTCGGCGCGGAAGCCCGCGCTCGCGGCGAGCAGGCGGCGGGGCGGCCCCGTCGGAGGGCCGCCCCAGCGGGGTGGCTGATGATCAGCAGGAGGGCTTGCTGCCGTGGTTGGAGCCCTTCTTGCGGCGGGTCCTCTTCTTGCGTGCGCGCTTGGACATGTCCGTGGACCCCTTCAGGCGGTGTGTCCGACGAGGAGGTCGGCGAGCTTGTTGAGGCGCTTGACGGTCCGGTCGTCGGTGGCGGCCGCCGCCGGGGCGACGCGCTCGGAGCGGTCGTAGTAGGCGCCGTTGACGATCTCGGTGGCCGGGTCACAGAGCCGTACGACGTGCTGCGCTCCCTCAGAGGCGGGCACCCCCTCGTTCGCGTACAGCGGGAGGAGTCCGGTGTCGCAGATGCCAGGGTTGACGGAGACGGCGGTGACGCGCGGGTCCGCGGCGAAGACGGTCAGTGCCAGCTGGGACTGGGCGTACGCGGCGAGGCGGGAGTAACGGCGCAGGCGCTGCGGGTCGTTCCACTGGATCGTGGCGGTGGGGTGGAGCGAGGAGGAGACGTTGACGACCCGGCCACCGGGTTCGGTGGTGAGCGCCGGCTCGAGCAGGTTCGTCAGCAGGTAGTGGGCGAGGAAGTTGACCTGGAAGGCGATCTCGTTGCCGTTGGCCGTGACGGTGTGGCGCTCAGGTGCGGCGATGGCCGCGTTGTTGACGAGTACGTCGAGACGCGGGTGCTCGCGCACTACCGTGTGGGCCAGGCTCTCGACCTCGTCGAGGTGGGCGAAGTCGGCGGCGAGGGAGCGCAGGGATGAGCCGTTGATGCCGGCGGTGGTGATCAGCCGGTCGGTGGCGGCCTGCGCCTCATCGGGGGTGCGGCCGTGGAGGAGGACGGTGGCGCCGCGCTCGGCGAGCTGGCGGGCGGTCTCAAAGCCGATGCCGGAGGTGGCGCCGGTGACGAGGACGGTACGTCCGGACAGGGATGAAGGCATGTCGGATTCCTGGAAACGGGCATGGTTGACGTGCTCCGCGCCCCGGCGGGACGCCAGGACACGGGTTCAGCTCCTGCGGTGAAGGTGAGGACGCGTACGGTGCCCGGAACAACGCCCTTCAGGCCGGCGGTGTGGCAGGTACGCGAACGACGCGCGGCCGATGTCAGACGGCCGGGCGGGCAGCGGGCGCTGCCGGCGGCACCTGACTCGGTGGCCGGTCGTCGTAGCGCGGACCGCTGTTCATGAACCCATCCCAGCGCATCCGACCTGCGGAGACAAGTTTCCGAACGCGCCCTTGACGTCGCTTCTCCCCTGTCTACACAGCCCTGTCGGCACTCCTTGACGCCTTCCTTTCGCGCAGCGATCGATCTTGACGCGCTCCTGATGACGCGCGTGCGACGGGTGAGCGGCACGCGGTGCGTGAGCCCGGCCCCCCATGGCCCGGGCGGTGTTCAGGTCACCCGCCTCCAGCCTCGCGCCACGGACCGTCATCCCGGTCCGTTGCCATGCCAGTCATGATCGAGGTCGCCGGTGTACGCGGCGGCTTCCGCACAGCGGGCCGCCTCGGTGGAGGAGAGGGGGCCGAAGCGGGTACGGGTCATGCCCAGCGGCGCCGGACGCGGTCGGTGGCGAGCCGGGCCAGGGGCCGGCTCGAGAGGTGTCCGGCGAGTAACCGAAGGCGAGCGCGGCCCGGTCGGTGTACTCGACGGCCGCGTCGGGTCGGCGGCGGAGCGCTTCGTGGAGGGCTACGTCGCGGACGTCGTGGGGTCGGAGCCGTAGAGGTTCTTGAGGTGGGCCGGCAGGGGCAGGCCGGCGGTGTGGGGGAGCAGGTGATGGACCGTGGCCTCGGCCAGGGGGTGGGCATGCGACCTCTTCCCGGAACTGCCTGCCCGCTGGCGTCGGCAGGCAGCAGGTTCCGCCCGGTGGACTGCCGCCGACCCGCAGCAGAGCGGCGGAAGATCGACTTCCGGGCTGAACGCCGTTCCGGGAAGCGGTCCAGGGCCGGAGGGATGGCCTTGTCCGCGCCCGCGATCAGGCCCCGAGGGATGCGGTGCCGGGCGGCTTCCTGTGTCGTGTCCCTCGAGCGACACCGGGCGTCGTTCGCCTGGCTCTGGGGCGGTGGCGGGGGAGAGCCTTGCTGTTATGGCGTGGCCGGGTTGTCGACCGGCTGAGTCGAGGCTCCTCGTCGGACCTGGCTCATCATGAGGACGAGGGCGGCTGCGGCCCCGTACGCGATGTTGCTCAGCGACGGCTGGAAGTGGAGCGTCGGGGCGAGGACGTAGACGGCGGCGCCTGCGAGGGGGATGCCGAGCCATTCCCAGCGTCCGTCCAGGGCTACGAGGGCGATCAGGAGCAGCGCGTACCAGGAGTAGCCGGGGGTGAGGAGGACGAAGGACCACCCGGTGATCAGGAGGGCGCCGCTCCAGGGGCGTCGCGGGTCCCCGCGCCACATCACGTACAGGCAGACGCCCGCGACGATGGCGAGCAGTACGGGGAAGGCCCAGGTGTCCGGCAGGACCAGGCGCAGGAGCGAATAGCGGGACCCGGCCGAGGCGTCGTCGTAGCCCTCCTCCTCGACGTAGCCGCCGAGGTAGCCGAAGACCGAGCCGTGCGAGAGGAGCACGTAAGGGAAGTAGGCGAGTACGACGAAGGCAGCGGCGGGCAGCAGTACGACGGCCGCGTCGCGCACACGGCGGACCCCGGACAGCGCCCCGGGGAGGACGACGGCCGGCATCAGCTTCGTGGCGATGGCGGCACCGATCAGCACGCCGCCCGCCGCCCGCCGGGTCAGTGCCCGGGAGGCGACGAGGCCGAGGCCGGCGACCGCGAGGAGCACGCCCAGGACGTCGACATGGGCGTTGTTGACCGCCTCGACGGGAACGGCCGGGCACCAGGCCCAGTACGCGGCCTTGCGGAGGTGGTCGCCACGCCGCCGCAGGATCAGGAGGAGTGCGCCCGTGACGCCGAGGGAGACCAGGGCGGCGCCGATCTGGAGCGGCTTGTGGCGGGCGCCGGCGGGGGAGAGCCGGTCGACGGCCAGGAAGTACGCCTCGGCGACGGGCGGGTAGATGGTGTGCACGGCGGGCCTGTTGATGCGGGTGCAGTGGCGCGTGCCGTCGGTGGGCGGGACGGGCGCGAGGTCCGGGCCGGTGCAGGCGGCGCCGGTGGGGAAGAGCCAGGGGTCGCGGAGCCGGGCGAGCGCCGGGTCCTGGGGGGTGTGGTCGTACGGGGAGATGCCGGCGGACTGGACGCGGCCGTCCCAGGCGTAGCGGTAGGAGTCGGTGCTGGTCCGCGGTGGTCCCATCAACCCGGTCACCGTGACGGCGACCGCCCCCGCGGCGATCAGCCACGCGACGTGGCGAGCCGAGACCTGGCGCAGAGCCAGCAGCGCGACGGCGAAGAGCACCCAGCAGGCCGCGTACCAGCAGAACAGGCCGACCGGGTCGCTGAAGTAGCCCCCGTATACGATGGTGCGGGCGAGGAGCGTCGTGAGTGCGGCGAGGGCGAGGGCGGTGGCCACCGGCGCGGTGCGAGGAGTGAGGGCGGTAGGGGCTTTCACCTGCGGAATCGTTCCAGGGATCGGCTCTCCTGCGGGCCGTGCCCCCTCGGATGTCCGTGTTTCGTAAGGTGTTCCGGAGGCCTGCTCGGGCCTCGTCGGGGGTGTGATGGGGGCATGCGTTTCACCCTGCCCTCCGGGCCGCCCGTCACCTTCAAGGCGCGCCTGCACGATGCCCGCACCGCGACCGCCATCGGCCGCTGGCTCGGCCTGGCCATGGCCGTCTGCTTCGCGACCGGTGTGCTGAGCCACTACCTCCAGCACCCGCCCGGATGGCTGGCCGACTCGCTGCCGAGCCGCCCGTACTGGGGTTACCGGCTCACCCAGGGTCTGCACGTGGCCTCCGGGATCGCCGCGATCCCACTGCTGCTCGCCAAGTTGTGGGCGGTCTACCCGCGGCTCTTCGCCTGGCCTCCGGTGCGATCGGTCCTCCACGTCCTAGAGCGGATCTCGGTGGCGGTCCTGGTCGCGGCCGGACTGTTCGAATTGTTCACCGGGTTGCTGAACACCTTCCAGTGGTACCCGTGGCCCTTCAACTTCGTTCCCGTGCACTACGCGGTCGCCTGGCTCTTGCTGGGATCGCTCCTGCTGCACGTCGCAGTGCAATGGCCGAAGATCCGCGACCACTTCACGCTTCGTTCCCCCGGAACCCTGACCCTGCCCGAAGCCGATGGGCCCGACCGCCGACAGCTCCTCCTCGGCGTCACAGCCGCGGTCGGAGCAGTCACGCTCACCACGGTCGGACAGTCCGTCACCGCACTCGGCTCGCTGGAACTGTTCGGCCCGCGCAGCCCTGCCCACGGGGCCCAAGGGCTCCCCGTGAACCGGACGGCCGCCGCCGCGCGCGTCTCCGAGGCCTCGTTGGCCGACTGGCGGCTGACCGTGGACGGGCCGCGTCCCTACAGCCTCACGTTGGAGGAGTTGCGCGCCATGCCGCAGCATGACGTCGTCCTGCCCATCGCCTGCGTCGAAGGGTGGAGCAAGTCCGCGCACTGGACCGGGGTGCGGGTACGGGACCTCCTGGAGCGGGCGGGAGGTGGCCCGGGATCACGGGCCCGAGTGGTGTCCCTCGAAGCGGCGGGCGCCTACCGGGTGATGGAGATGGGACGCCTCTACGCACAGGACCCGCTCACGCTGCTCGCGCTCCGGCTGAACGGCGAGGTGCTGTCCCTGGACCACGGCTACCCGGCACGGATCATCGCCCCGAACCGGCCCGGCGTCCTGCAGACCAAGTGGGTCGGCCGACTGGAGGTGGCGTGATGAACCTTCGGTACGTGACCGGCGGATTCGGGCTGGTGTGCGCGGCCTGGGGCGGGTGGCTGCTCCTTCAGCAGCCCGAGCCGTGGCGGATCGCCGTCTGGCTCGGGGGAGCGGTCGTGGTGCACGACGGGTTCGTCGCGCCCGTCGTGATGGCGATCGCCGCCGTCGTTGCGGTGGCCGGCCTGCGCCTGCACGGGGTTCCGCGTGCGGCCCTGATCGTCACGGGCTCCCTCACCGCGATCGCGCTTCCCCCGCTGCTGCGTCCGGTGGGCGTGGCCAACCCCACCGTCCTGCCGTTCGACTACCTGCGCAACTGGCTGCTGGCCATGGCCGCCGTCGCGTTGTTCGCCCTTGCGTACGTCGGTGTGCGTGCCGTGGCGCGCCGGGTGGGCCGTCGGGCCTGATCGGAGCGGTGACCGCGGAGAATCCGCCGGGCTCGATCATTGTTCTTGAATGGTCGCTCATGTATTTTCTTCTCATGCCCAGACCGCGAGAGTTCGAGCCCGACGCCGTTCTGAACGCGGCCATGCTGCGGTTCTGGGAGCGCGGGTACCGGGCGGTGTCCGTCGAGGATCTGGTGAAGGCGACGGGAGTCAAGCCCGGCAGTCTCTACGGTGCCTTCCCCGGCGGCAAGCGTGCGCTGTTCCTGAAGTCGCTGGAGCGGTACTCGAAGCTGGTCGTCCCCCAGAAGCTGGGCGAGCTGGAGGCTCCGGGCGCCTCGGTGGGCGAGATCCGCGGCTACTTCGACGGACTGGTGCGCGATCTGCTCAGCCCCGAAGGCCGGCAGGGCTGCCTGCTCGTCAACACGGCCATCGAGAACGCCGCCGAGGACGACGAGGCGGCGGCCGTCGTCCGCGGCCACCTGGCGCGGCTGGAGCGGTGCATGACGCACGCGCTGGAGAACGCGGCCCGCAGGGGGCAGGTGCGCGCCTCGCTGGACTGTGCCGGCAGCGCCAAGCTGCTGGTCGCCACCTGCCAGGGGCTGATGGTCGTCGGGAAGGCGAACCCCGACGAGACGCCCCTGCGCGCGATCGTCGACAACGCCTTCGCCGCTCTCGCCTGACGGCGAGGCGTACGGGCCACCGTTCGCGGTGGCCCTTTTCTCCGCACCGATAGTTGAATGACTGCTCAAGAATGGAGTCGGTACATGAAGGCCATCGTCATCTCCGCCCACGGCGGACCCGAGGTGCTCACCCTCACCGAACTGCCCGACCCGGTGCCCGCCGACGGCGAAGTGCTGATCCGGGTCGCGGCGTTCGGCCTCAACCATGCCGAGGCCTACATGCGCAGCGGCGCCTGGGGGAAGGTCGCAGCCGTCCCCGGCATCGAGTGCGCCGGCGTTGTGGAGGCCGACCCTTCAGGTGAACTCGCCCTCGGTACCCGGGTCGTGGCGATCCTTGGCGGCATGGGGCGGACCCGCAACGGAAGCTACGCGGAGCTGGTGACCGTGCCGGCGACCAACGTGGTGGCCGTCCGCTCGACGCTGGACTGGGCCGATCTCGCGGCGGTTCCCGAGGTGTACGCAACGGCGTGGAGCGGCCTGTTCGGCAATCTGGACCTGCGACCGGGCGAAACCGTCCTGGTGAGGGGAGCTACCTCCTCGCTCGGCCAAGCCGCGGTCAACCTGGCGGTCGACCACGGCTCGACCGTCTTCGCCACGACCCGGGACCCGCTGCGGGCGCCCCTGCTCCAGGAGCTCGGGGCCGCCGACGTACTCATCGACGACGGTGCGCTCGCCACCCAGGTCGCGGATCGGGGGATCGGCGTCGATGCGGTGTTCGACGTCGTCGGCAACAGCGTCCTGCGTGACTCGCTGGCCTCGGTCCGGCCGCGCGGCCGGGTCTGCCAGCTCGGCTTCCTGGGCGGATTCGAGCCTGTACGCGACTTCGACCCGATCGCCGACCTCCCCAGCGGAGTCCGGCTCAGCTTCTTCGGCAGCGCCTTCGTCCTGGGCACCCCCGCATTCCCGCTCACCGAGGTACCGCTGGACGAGATCTACGCCAAGGTCCAGGCCGGTGCCCTGCGGGCCCGTCCCGCCCGGGTCTTCCGGTTCGACGAAATCGTCGAAGCCCATAGGGTCATGGAGGCAGGAGAGGCCCTCGGGAAGATGGTCGTCACCGTCGGCTGAACCCTCAGACCCTCCGCCAGCCCACCGAGGGGTGCCTGGCCGAGAGTCAGCGGCTCAGGGTGGGACCCGCACTGCTGCGGATCCCACCCGGCATTTCGCCGCTCGGCATCCGTCAGCGGGTGAGGTGCACGAAGTGCCGGCCCGCCGTCTGCCAGGTGTCGTAAGGGGTCCAGCCCGCGGACCTCGCCGCGGCGCACAAGGCGCGGGTGCCGAGCCTGGCCCACCAGAAGGAGGCTCCCCGCCCGCCGGCGCCGTCCTCGACGTGCACCTCCACGCGTTCGTCGACGTCGGCGGCGGCGACCTCGACCAGCAGGGAGCCGCCGGCGGCTGTCAGTTCGGCAGTCCGGCGCAGCAGGGCGGCGGGGTCCCCGCCGATGCCGATGTTGCCGTCGATGAGGAGGACGGTGCCCCAGCCACCTTCGCGGGGAAGCGGGTCGAACACCGACCGGCACAGGGCGCTGCCGCCCGCCCGCTCGGTACGCGCCACCGCCTCGGGGGTCACGTCGACCCCGAGCACCGTACGGCCGAGCCCGGCGAGGGCAGCGACCAGGCGGCCCGGCCCGCAGCCGATGTCGAGGACGGGCCCGGCACACCGGGCCAAGACGGTGTCGTCGGCCGCATCGGGCTCGGCGCACCACCGCTCGACCTCCAGCGGCAGCAGCCAGCCGTCGCGCCGGCGGAGGAACAGTGGCCCCTGCCCGGTGCGGAGGGCGTCCGCGTAAGGATCCGCCTGCCAGGTACGGGTGGCGGGCTCGGCGAGCTGGGCGGTCATCGGGTCACCGCGCACAGGCCGTGGTGCAGGGCGGCGAAGCGCGTCCGCGGGGCTGCGGCCGCGACCCGTTCCGCGTCGGCGGGGGTGTCCACGTCGCACAGCTCGGGCAGGTCCCGTACGGAAAGCCCCGCATCGGTCAGGCGCTGCCGCTGGACCTCGCCGGTGTGGGCCACGGACATGGGGACGCCGAGCAGCAGGGCCGGGTCGGGGTCGGCCAGGCCGAGGGCCCAGAACCCTCCGTCGTCGGCGGGCCCGAACCAGGCGTCCGCCGCGCTGAAGTCCAGCCCGGGCGCCAGCAGTTCCGGGGTGACCTGAGGGGTGTCCATGCCGACCAGCAGGGCCGGCCCTTCGGCCAGGGCGAAGGCGGCGGCCAGTCGGACGTCCAGGCCGCCCGTGCACTGCGGGACGACCTCGATGCCGTCCGGGATCCAAGTGCCCGGCTGTCCGTCGAGGACCAGGACGCGGCGCCGGGCCGGCGTGGCAAGGACCGCGGCGAGGGTGTCCTGGAGTGCTGCGAGGGCCAGGTCGGCTGCCTGCCGCGGGGTGAACTGCGTGGTCAGGCGGGTCTTCACGCGCCCCGCGACGGGAGCTTTGGCGATGACGAGGAGGGTGCTCACGCGGAGATCCCCTCGGTCGGTGCGGGGCGGGCGCCCGGCGGCTCGGCCAGGACCCGGCGCATGTCCCGTACGGCGTGCCAGGTGCCCCGCCAGGTGCCGGTGACCTTGGACTTCCCGGATCGGGGCAGGTACGGGATGTCCGTCTCGGCCACCTTCCAGCCCGCGTCGGCGGCCCGTACGACCATCTGGAGCGGGTACCCGCTGCGCCGGTCGCTCAGGTCCAGGCCGAGCAGTGCCTCGCGGCGGGCGACCCGCATCGGACCGAGGTCGTGGAGCCGCAGGCCGGTGCGGCGGCGCAGCATGCGGGCCAGGGCGATGTTTCCGGCACGCGCGTGCGCGGGCCAGGCGCCGCGGCCCTGCGGACGGCGCCGGCCGAGCAGGAGGTCCGCCTCGCCGGCCGCGACGCGCTCGGCCATGGGCGCGAGCAGTCCGGGGTCCATGGAGGCGTCGCAGTCGCAGAAGCAGATCAGCTCGGCGCGGGCGGCGAGCAGCCCGGCATGGCAGGCGGCGCCGAAGCCGCGCCGGGTCTCGCGCACGACGGTGGCGCCGAGGGAGCGGGCGATGTCCGCCGAGCCGTCTGTGGAGCCGTTGTCGACGACGATGGCCCGCCACCCGGCCGGCACCCGCCCCAAGACCCAGGGGAGGGCTTCCGCCTCGTCGAGGCACGGCAGTACGAGGTCCGCGCGGAGCGGACGACAAGCAGAAGGAGTCACCCTCCACACCGTAGGAACCGAAGGGCGAAGAAGGGCGCCCGAAGACCTTACGAAACGCGGACACCGCGTCCCAGGGCGGCAGGGCCAGGTCCACCCGGCACCGCATGGTGTCACGCTGGAGGCATGGCAACCAGCAACGAAACCGACCGAGGCCCGGCCTCCGGAGACGCCGCGGGCCGCGTCCTGGTGGTGGACGACGATCCGACCGTCTCGGAGGTCGTCGCCGGCTACCTGGAGCGGGCCGGGTTCACCGTGCACCGGGCCGCGGACGGTCCGGCCGCGCTGGAGTCCGCCGCCCGGCACCGGCCCGACCTCGTCGTCCTGGACCTGATGCTGCCGGGCATGGACGGCTTGGAGGTGTGCCGTCGGCTGCGTGCGCAGGGGGACGGGAGGCATTCCGTCGCCGTGGTCATGCTCACCGCACGCGGCGACGAGGACGACCGGATCCTTGGCCTGGAAGTCGGCGCGGACGACTACGTGACCAAGCCCTTCAGCCCACGCGAACTGGTTCTGCGCGTCCGGTCCGTCCTGCGCAGGTCGTCGTCGCCCGTTCCCGTCGGCGAGCCCCTGCTCGCGGAGGCCGGCCTGACCGTAGACCCCGCTGCTCGGCGAGCGATCCGAGATGGAGTGGAACTGGCACTCACCCTCAGGGAGTTCGACCTCCTCACCTACTTCCTGCGGCACCCCGGGCAGGTCTGCGGCCGCGAGCGGCTGATGCGCGAGGTCTGGGGCTGGGACTTCGGCGACCTGTCCACGGTGACCGTGCACGTCCGCAGGCTCCGGGGCAAGATCGAGGAGGACCCCGCCGATCCGCAGCTGATCCGAACCGTGTGGGGCGCCGGATACCGCTTCGAAGCGGGCCCCGTCCCGACCGGCCGCGAGCAGGTCGCAGCCGGTGCCCGTACGGAGGACGGCCATGCGTGACGTGCTGCTGATCGCCCTCTACGCCTTCCTCGGCGCGGCGGCCGCCGGGATCCTCGGATCCGTGGCGCTGCGGATACTGCGACGGCGCAGCGTCGCAGTGTCCCTGGCGGTGGTAGCGGCCGTCGCCGTGTCCGCGATGCTCGCCGGGACGCTCGCGGTCGCCTGGGCGATGTTCCTCTCCTCCCATGACCTGGCCGTGGTGACCACCGTCGTCGCGATGGCCGCCGCCGTCTCCTTGATTACGGCGCTGCTGCTGGGCCGCCAGGTCGTACGACGCTGCCGGGAACTCGTCGTCGCGGCCCGCGACTTCGGCGAGGACGGCACCTTCACGGCGCCGGCCGTACCGGCCCCCGCCGAACTGGCGGCACTCAGCCGCGAGCTGGCACTCACGAGTGAACGCCTCGCGGCTTCCCGCGACCGCGAGCGGGCCCTGGAGACATCGCGGCGCGAGCTGGTGGCCTGGATCTCGCACGACCTGCGGACACCGCTGGCCGGGCTGCGGGCCATGTCGGAGGCGCTCGAGGACGGCATGGCGGCCGATCCTGCCCGCTACCACCGCCAGATGCGCGCCGAGGTGGACCGCCTCAACTCCATGGTCACCGACCTGTTCGAGCTGTCCCGCATCCATGCTGGCGCACTCTCCCTCAACCCCACCAGGGTCTCCCTCTACGACCTGGTGGGCGATGCACTGGCAGGAACCGATGCGCTCGCGCGCGAACACGGAGTGCGCCTGGCAGGTGCCGGCGTGGCCCCGCTGCCGGTCGAGGTCGACGGTAAGGAGATGACGCGGGTGCTGTCCAACCTGCTCGTCAACGCCATCCACCACACCCCGGCCGACGGAACGGTCGCGATCGCCACGGAACGCCGCGCGGACGCGGTGGTGCTGTCCGTCACCGACGCCTGCGGCGGAATCCCGGAGGAAGACCTGCCCCGGGTCTTCGACACCGGCTGGCGGGGCAGCCAGGCCCGTACCCCTCCCTCGGGTGCGGGCCTGGGCCTGGCGATCGTCCGGGGCATCGTCGAGGCCCACTCCGGGCGCGCGGACGTCCACAACGTGCCCGGCGGCTGCCGCTTCGAACTCACGCTCCCCGCACCTGTGTAGGCCTTGCCGCTCCGGCCGACGACGTCGACCGGATTCCGGCTCAGCCGGTCGCAACCGCCGAAGCACGCTGGCCGGCCCGCGCGAACTCGGCCATGCCGTCGGCGAAACCGACCACCGGGCGCCAGCCCAGATCCTTGCCCAGCCGGGCCGAGTCGGCGGTGATGTGCCGTACGTCGCCGAGGCGGAACTCGCCCGTCACCACCGGGGCGGGACCGCCGTGAGCCGAGGCCAGCGCGACCGCCATCTCGCCGACCGTGTGCGGGTCCCCGCTGCCGGTGTTGAAGGCCGTGAGCGCGCCCGTTTGCCGGGTGGCAACCGCCTCCAGTGCCACCGCATTGGCCGCGGCCACGTCCGTGACGTGGACGAAGTCCCTTCGCTGCGCGCCGTCCTCGTAGACCCGGGGCGCCTCGCCCCGGGCGAGCGAGGAGCGGAAGAAGGAGGCCACCCCGGCGTAGGGGGTGTCGCGCGGCATGCCGGGCCCGTACACGTTGTGGTAGCGCAGTGACACCGCCCGGCCCTCCACGCACCGGGCCCAGCTCGCCGCGAGGTGCTCCTGGGCCAGCTTCGTCGTCGCGTAGACGTTCCGCGGATCCGTCGGGGCGTCCTCGCCGACCAGGCCCGGCGCGAGTTCGGCTCCGCAGTCGGGGCAGCGGGGTTCGAACCGGCCGGCCGTCAGGTCCTCGGTCCGGCGTGGCCCGGGTCGTACCGTCCCGTGCCGTTCGCACGTGTACCGGCCTTCCCCGTAGACCACCATCGATCCGGCGAGCACGAGCTCGCCCACCCCGGCAGCTGCCATCTCCGCGAGCAGCACCGCCGTCCCGAGGTCGTTGCAACCGACGTAGTCCGGGGCGTCCGCGAAGTCCTTGCCGAGGCCGACCATGGCCGCCTGGTGGCACACCGCGTCGATTCCGCGGAGCGCCGCTCTGACCGCGACGGCGTCCCGTACGTCGGCGCGCACGAACTCGGCGTCGGGCAGGGGCGGCGTGCCGGGGTGGGCAGCGGGCAGCAGGGCGTCGAGGACGACGGGGTTGTGTCCTCGGTCCGTGAGGGCGGTGACGATGTGGGAGCCGATGAATCCGGCCCCTCCGGTGACGAGTACGCGCATACTGCGGACGCTACGCAGCGCGGACCATGCGAAGGGTCTCCCACGCGCGCACGTAAGACTTCCGTCACACGGTGCGCCGGGTACGGCGACGCAAGCGTGACGGCCGGGTGCCTCGGGTGGGAATTCAGTGGTGGCTGAGGTGGTCGTGGTCCTTCCAGATGCCGTTGCCCGGCATGTCGAGGCGGGCGGTGAGCGGTCGGCGCCACGGGGGAGTGGAGGTGGGTTCGCCCCAGTAGTCGGTGACCCGTACGGCCCGGCCGTCGCGGAGCTCGGCGATGGTGACGTTGCGGTAGAGGCGGCCGTCGCCGTAGTCGCAGGTCCATTCCACGACGGTGATGTCGTCGTCGAGGCGTAGCCGTCGTCCCACTTCGAGCGTGAGCTCGGGGAAGTTCCCCTCGACCTCCCCGATGAGCTTGCTGCCGCGGACGACCTCGCCCAGCTGTGGCCATTGCCGCTCGACCTCCGGGGCGAGCGGCACTCCGAGGATGTAGGCGAGGCGGGTGTGGCCGTTCGGTTCCGGTGCCGGCTCGTTCATTGCCATCAGTCCTTCCTGCGCGGTGGGCGGCGGACCGGATGCGGCGTGTGCCGTGGTGCGCCGGATCCGTCGACCACGCTGCTGATGTGGAAGCGGACCCGGCGCCCGGTGCCGCCCTCATCGTCGGCGGAGCCATCAGGAGACCACTCCAGGACCGCGGTGCCGGACAGGTGCACGGCGCGCCCCGTGGCGAAATCGGCGAACAGCAGGGCCGCGGCACTGTCGACGGCCAGATTGCCGAGGCTGTTGAACATGTTGTTGCCCGGGTAGTCGGGCCACCAGAGGCTGCCGCCCTCGACGCGGACGAATCCGGACGGCCCGCCGCGGTGCGAGGCGTCGTTGCCGCGCTCCGGGTGGGTGGTGCCCAGGAAGAAGGTGTCGGCCGAACGGATGAGGCAGGCCTGGTCGGACGTCAAGAAGGTGGCGTACCGCACCGGGGGGCCGTTCCCGCCCGCTGCCGCAGCGGGTCCGGGTCGGAGGTGTCGACGCCGGATGTACTGAGGACAGTTGCCGTATGCCTGATCGACTTCGAGCACGAGGCCGTCCTCGTCCACGGTGGTGAGCGTCCCGTTGACCCGGAAGCGACGGCGGGTGGCGAAGTCGATGGCCAGCAGGCCGACCGGTTGACCGGGAGGGAGCTCGTCGAGCGGGTCGCGGGCGGCTGGTGCGGTGCGTACGCGCAGAGTGGATGCCGCGATGACGTCGAGGATGCCGGGCGGTCCGGTCAGCGGTGAGATCCACAGCCGGCCCGCTGGGGGTCGCGGCGCTGTGCCGCTCTGTACGCGAGGGCCGTCCGGCCGGACCTGAGGGTCGTCATGCGGCTGTACGGGGACGACTTCGCGACGGCCGTTTACCGCACCCTGCGCGCCGCGCATCCCGCCGCGCTCACCCGCAGCCGCAGCGTGACCCATCTGGCGGCACCCGCGTTCGCCGGCGCGATGATGGGCCGGCAGGTTCTTGGGGCCATACCGGTCGAGCGGCGCGTGCTGCTGTTCGCGGCGCTCGTGGTGGCCGGTCATCCGCAGCTGGAAGGACGGACCATCGCGGAATCTTTCCGGCCCGGTGCCTGGCGCGTGATCGCCCTGGACACCAGTGCACCCGAGGAACGGCGCCCGGACCTGGCCGCCGCACCCGAGGAGGCCCGGATTCCTGAGGCGGGCCTGGTCTGGGACCTGCACCCCGGGTACGTCCTCAAGGCGCAGGACCGGGTGGTTCTGGCCGCTACCCGCAGAGGCCTGGCCGAGTTGCTCGGCCGTGGCACGGTCTCCGCCTCCGGCACGTGAGACGACGGCCTCGGAGCGCAGATTCCTGCGGTCGTGTCGGAGTGTTGACGAGTCCTCCGACGGCAGTCACAGGGAGCCGATACTGCCGGACTCCGGCATGAGATCGACGGGTGGTCGAGCCGTACGGTGGCAGCCGCACCAGAGAGGTACCCATGAACGGAAATCCCACCATCCACGCTGTCGTTCTGGCGGTGGCGACGCTCCTCCTGCTTCCCCTTCCCGTCGCACTCCTGCGGGGGTGGACCCCGCAGAGGCTACGCAGCCGTGCCGTGGCCCGGGCCTGCGCCGACTGCCCGCACCGGCTCGAGTAGCGGCGGGCGGGAGCCGGCGGCCGCGGTCGTAGCGAGGAAACATCAGGTCTGGCGTGTCACGTGGGCTCCCATGGCCTGTGTGCGGCATGTTCTCCTCGGCGGGCGATTTCCGTGAGCCCCGGTTCGGTCGGAGTCTGCGGAGGTGTCCCTTGGGCGCGAGCGGTAGCGGGCAGCGCGATCCCGACGAGACCCCGCGGCCAATGCCGAAGGACGCGGAACGCGGGCACCAGGGACCGAGGGACACCGGTGAACCGGCTACGGCCGGTCGGCCCTCCGGTGAGGAACCGGACGCGGACGCATCCGGGCCGAGGTGGCCGGCGCGACTCCGGTCGGCTGTGAAATCCGCACGGACGGCCGGTCCGCCGCCAGGGCTCTCGCGCCCGGAGTTCTGGCGGAGCCCGTTGCGCGGTCCGTGGCTGACCTCGGTGCTCGGGCTGATCCTGCTCTTCGGGATCACCGTCCTCTTCGTCACGGGCCTGGTGTCGTACGCGGCGTACAACCCGGATCTGGCAGCGGTGAACGACCAGACGCCCGGCAAGGGGTGGCTCGGGTTCTACCTCTTCCCCTGGCCGACGTCTCCGTACTGGCTCTACCGGGTCACCCAGGGGGTGCACGTCACGCTCGGGATCGTCCTCGTACCCGTGCTCCTGGCCAAGCTGTGGTCGGTGATCCCCAAGCTGTTCGAGTGGCCGCCGGTGCGGTCGGCCGCGCACGGCATCGAGCGGCTGTCCCTGCTCCTCCTGGTGGGAGGCGCCGGGTTCGAGTTCGTCACCGGAATCCTGAACGTGCAGCTGCACTACATCTTCCCCGGCTCCTTCTACACACTGCACTTCTACGGCGCCTGGGTGTTCATCGGCGCCTTCGTGGTCCACGTGGCCTTCCGACTGCCCAGGGCACTGCGCGCGGTGGGGCACCGGCTGGGCGAGTCGGCGGCCGGTACGCACGACGCGGCCGGACTGGTCTCGCCCCGTCCGGCGGCGCCGACGATCTCCCGCCGGGGCGCACTGGGCATGGTCGGGCTGGGCTCCCTGGTGCTGCTGGCGGTCACCGCGGGCCAGAGCATGGGCGGCTGGTTCAGGCAGACGGCGCTCCTCGCCCCGCACGGACAGGATCCCGGCTCCGGGCCGAACGGCTTCCAGATCAACAAGACCGCAGCCTCGGTCGGCATCCGGCCCAGCGACATCGGCCCCGCCTGGCGCCTGACCGTACGTGGTGCCGGCAAGCAGATCGATCTGACCTACGACCAACTGCTGGCCCTGCCCCAGAACGAGTCGTCCCTGCCCATCGCCTGCGTGGAGGGCTGGTCGACCTCCGACCAGCACTGGAGCGGAGTCCGCCTCACGGACCTGGCCGCACTGGTCGGGCTCGGCACGAACACCCCGCAGGTCTTCGTGGAGTCGGTGCAGCGCGGCGGGCCGTTCAGGTCGGTGGTCCTGCGCGACAACCAGGCCCGGGACGACCGTTCACTGCTCGCCGTGCGCGTCAACGGTGCCGTGCTCTCGTACGATCACGGCTACCCGGCCCGGGTGATCGTCCCCGGAGCGCCCGGAGTCCACAACACCAAATGGGTCACCCGCCTCACCTTCGGAGACCCGGCATGAGGCCCGTCCTGCCGACCGCGGCCACAGGCGCGTTCCGCCGCCGCTACGGGGCCTCCCCGCTCCACCTGCTCCTCGTCCTCGCCTCCTTCGCCCTCGCCGTCTACGCGGGCCTGCGACTCCTCAAGGGCGACGCCCTCGGCGTGGCCCTGTGGTTCGTCGGAGCGGCGCTCCTGCATGATCTGGTGCTGCTGCCCTTGTACTCGATGACGGACCGGGCGGTGCAGGCGGCCTTCGGGGACACCTCGCACGTGGGAGGTCCCCTGGCGCGGGTGGGCGTCAACCACGTTCGCGTACCGTCCTTCATCGCCGGTGTCCTCCTGCTCGTCTGGTGGCCCCTCATCCTCCACCGGGTGGAGCACTTCACCGCCGCCACGGGCCTCCCCTCCGACGGGTTCCTCGCGCGCTGGCTGTTGATCACCGCCGGCCTCTTCGCCGCCTCCGCAGCCGTCCTCCTCGCCAGGATGTGGCAGGGGACGAAGGCCGCCAGGCGTGCCGCAAGGCGTGCCGCAAGGGTTCAGGCGCGGGCGCGCAGGGCAACGAAGTGACGGCCCATGGCGGAGGACCAGCACTCGGTCGCCGTCCACCCCGAGGCCCGGGCGTGACGGTCCAGTGCCGCAGTACCGACAGCGGCCCAGGGGAAGGCCGCGCCCACCGGCCGGTGACCCGCATGGATGCGGACCCGGCGGCGTTCGTCCACATCTCCTGGAGCTGTTTCCACCAAGAGCAGTCCCTGCCCGTGTACCAGGTCCCTGATCCTGAGCAGGAGTCTGCGAGGGTCCCCACCGATGCCGATGTTGCCGTCGATCAGCAATACCGTTCCCCACCCGCCCTCGTCGGGCAGCGGATCGAACACCGACCGGCGCAGTGCGGCGCCGCCCCGGGAGACGGTCGCGCTGACTGCTGACGGACACACGTCGATGCCGAGCACGGAGTGCCCCTGACGGGTCAGCGCCTCCACCAGCCGGCCGGCCCCGCAGCCGATGTCCAGCACACGCCCCCTGCACCGCCGCAGTACGGCACGGTCGCCGGCGTCCGCCCGCGCACACCATCGCTTGAGATCCAGCGAGAGGCACCAGCCCTCCGCGTCGCGCAGCGAAAGATCACCCTGCTGCGCGTGGATCGCCGCCGCGTACGGGCCGCTGTTCCATCCCTCGGAGTCGTGGGCGGTCACCCTCCATGTTTCGCCTCACGGCGGGACGGGGCGCTCCGGCAGAGGTGGAATCCACCCGATCGGACCGTATACCCCCGTCCTCCGCAGTGGACCGGGAGCGTGTGTGGGGTCGCCCGGAGGCACAGCACTGCCCGCCGATGAGACGTGTCCGGATGTGAGAGAACCTCGTCATTGCAGACATGCGCGGCGGGGCGAAGTGATCGAGCATGCCCGCACCGCACCGCGTCGTCATCACAGCCTTCCCCGGAGTGGAACTCCTGGACGTCACCGGCCCGGCCGAGGTGTTCTCGGCGCCACGCGCAGCACAAGGACCTGGTGGCGCTCAAGGTGCTGCTGGAGCGATGAGCACGAACCTCACTCGGGTGGGAGCGGGCCGGCGAAGGACAGTGGGGCAGTGGGGCCCCGTCACCACTCGGCGATGAGCGGCCTGTCCGGTCCGTGCTGCTGCCAGGCTTCGGTGAGGCGGACGAGGCGGGTGGGGGCGGCGATGCCGCGCACGGTCGCGATCCTGTCGCCCGCGATGTCGAACGTGACGGCGCCGATGACCTGGTCCCCGAGCACGAACAGGATGGCGGGGGCGCCGTTGACGAGCGCGTAGTGGATGGCGGGCGCGCCGCCGGCGAGCCGTCGTTTCGCGGGCGTGGGTTTGAAGCCGCCCCGGGCGATGGCGGCGACGCGCTGCGGGGTGTCGAACCGCAGCAGCTTCTCCGCCAGGCCGGCGCCGTCGGAGATCGCGACCACGTCGTCGGTGAGCATCGCCACCAGCCGATCGGTACGGCCCGAGGTTGCAGCGGCGAGGAATTCCTCGATGATCCTGCGGGCGGATGCCGGGTCGACTTCGCCGCGGCGGCGGCGCGCGGCGGTGATGCGGGTCCGGGCGCGGTGGAGGTGCTGCTGGCTTGCGGACTCGGTGATGTCGAGGATGTCGGCGATCTCGGCGTGGCCGTAGGAGAACGCTTCGCGCAGGAGGTAGACGGCCCGCTCGATGGGTGACAGGCGCTCCAAGACGGTCAGAACGGCCAGGGAGACCGATTCGCGCTGTTCGAAGGTGTCGGCCGGGCCGAGCATTGGGTCACCGTCGAGGAGGGGTTCGGGCAGCCAGGCGCCGACGGTTCGTTCGCGGCGGGCTTGTGCCGAGCGGAGCCGGTCGAGGCACAGGTTGGTGACGACCTTGGTCAGCCATGCTTCGGGCACTTTGATCTGCTGCCGGTCGGCGGCCTGCCAGTGCAGGAACGCGTCCTGCACGGCGTCTTGGGCGTCGGCGGCGGAGCCCAGCAGCCGGTACGCCAGCGAGGCCAGCCGGTTCCGGCTGGCCTCGAACCGACTGGTGTCGAAGCGATCGACTGCCGTGCTGTCCACGCGGATCACCCTATGGGGCGGCTACGCGGCTGCCTTCTCGGGGGACGTGTGCGGCGCAGAGGCCAGGCGGTGCTTGCGCTTGGGCAGGCCGAAGGTCGGGTGGGAGTTGGTCCACAACGACAGCTTGAGGATTCCTGCCTTGATCCGCGCCGCCTTCCGGCCGCCCATGTACTTCGGCTTTGCCTGCCCTTCGTGGTCGACCATCTGCAGGATTCCGTCCCGCCGTCCGAGGCTGATGTGGTTGCCCGGGTACTCCAGCTTGGTGTTCGCGATCTTGCGGCCGGTCAGGCGTCCCACGATCGCGTTCGTGGCCTGCATGCCGGTGAAGCCGGCCGAAGCACAGGACATGGGCAGCGGCCGGCCGTTGTCGCCGATGGCGTAGGCGCTGTCGCCGACGGCGTACACGTTCGGGTGCGAGACCGACCGCATGGTGCGATCGACGACGATCCGACCGTTCTCGGTGACCGCCAGCCCGCCGGCGGCGGCGATCGGGCTGACCGCGAACCCGGCCGTCCACACGGTCGCGTCGGATGCCAGGACGGTGCCGTCGGCGCACAGCACCTGCGTCGCTTCGACGGTTTCGACGCTGGTTTGCTCCAGGACGGTGATGCGCAGCCGGTCGCAGGTCTGGCGCAGGTGGCTGCGGGCTGCGGCGGAGAGCTGTGCGCCCAGCTTGCCGCGGGCGACCAGCGTCACCGACAGGCTCGGCCGGGATTCGGCGATCTCGGTGGCGGTCTCGATGCCGGTCAGCCCGTCGCCGACGATCAGAACACTCCGGCATTCGCGCTTGCTCAGGCTGTCCAGGCGCTCGCGCAGGCGCAGTGCGGAAGGCCGGGCGGCGACATCGAAGGCGTGCTCGGTCACGCCGGGGACGCCGTGGTCGGCGACGTGGCTGCCGAGTGCATAGAGAAGCGTGTCGTAGCCGAGCTCGCCGCCACCATCGGCATCGGCCACGGCGACGACCTGGCGCTCGGGGTCGACGGCGGTGACACGGGCCCGGCGCAGTCGTATAGCCGTGCCCGCGAAGACCTCGGCGAGCTGTGGAGCCTCGATCTCCTGGCCGGCGGCGAGCTGGTGCAGCCGCAGCCGCTGGACGAAGTCCGGCTCTGCGTTGACCACGGTGATCTCGGTGTCCGCCGGGGACAGCCGGCGGGCCAGGGTCCCGGCCACGTACGCTCCGGCATAGCCGGCTCCGAGGACGACGATGCGGTGCTTCATGTCTCGCTCCTGTCGGTTCGCTTGGCTCTCGGTGACTTGAGCGGAACAGCGTCCCGATTCCTGACAGGAACTGGATGTGGTGTGGGTCACAGGGCGGAAGGGGTGTTGCGAGGCATGCCCGGGGCCGGGCGCCCGGTCGATGAAGTCCGCCGGCGTCGCCATCATGACCTCGGGTCGGCAGCCCGGGCGATAGGCGTCAGATGTGGGGTGGGGTCAGCCCGTTTTGTCGGACCGGCCAGGAGGCCTGGCAGGCATGCGCGGTGCACGCGATCCGTGACGGCACCCCCGAGCGAGGCCGGGCGACGCCTCGGCGTGACGGCTGTTTGGGGACCAGTTGGGGACCACCGCCACTGCCCGCAGGTGCACGACACGCGCATTCATGCACATTACTCGCCCTCAAATCGCCCTGTATGCCAGGATTTTGACCCCGACCCGTCGATCTGGGGGTCAAGGGGTCGCAGGTTCAAATCCTGTCGTCCCGACTCGAAAGAGTCGCAGGTCAGGGGCCGTTTCAGAGCAATCTGAAACGGCCCCTTGATCGTTTTTGGGGACCAGTTGGGGACCAGCGCACTTGACCGGGCTGGAGCGCACCTTGACCCGGTCAAGGTGCGTCACGTGCTGCCGCCTGGGGGCAGCACGAAGGGCCGGCGCACGGTGAGGGCGGTACGCGCCCGTGGCCCGCTCCGAGCAGAGAGGGCGGACTTCCGCCAGCGCTTTCTTCTGCAGTGCCCTTCATGGGCGGTGCGCTATTCCGACGATGCCGCGGCCCCGCACTCACCGCTGGGAACGCAGTATCAGTTCGTCGACGACGAAGTTGAAGTTTGCGGCGGGGTCGCCTTCCGGCCTGAGCAGGCTGTCGAGGCAGCGCGCGACTCCTGCCGTTCCAGTGGTGAAGTCGGTGCTCTCGCGGACCGCCTGCTCTCCGGGAATCCCGCTCTCTCTGGGCAGTGGATACGGAAGAGGGGAACGCCTTCCGCCACCGTCCAGGCGGCTTCGCGGTACTGTGGATCCTCGGTGAACTCCCGCTGGAAGCGTTCCGCGGCCCGTCGCAGCGGCCAGCCGTCGTCCACGACGTAGCGGGTCAGCCGCAGTCTCCCGGTCTCGGTCAGCGGGGCATTACGGTGGGACACCATTTCAAGCACCCAGCACGCGTGTCACCGACGTCCCGGGACAACACACCTAGCACCCGGGACGGCACCGAGCACGACGGGACAGCACAGGCATATTTTCGGCCAGACTGCCGAACCTGGGCCCAGCCGACCGTTTCTGACGGTTGGCTGGCAGTGCGACTGCCCGCCGGGTGGCGTGCATGCTCTCCCACGCCCTGGTCACGGCCGGTGTGTGAAGCCGTTCCGCTGCGCGACCGGCACCCGGAACGGGGCGTGCAGCGCTCCGAGCGGGAACAGACGGCCGACCGCCCCGGCATCGTGCCGCTCCTGTCGACCCTCCCCTGCCTGCCATCCAGGCCCGAGGGCCGCAGCCGCGTACGCCTTGTACCCGCTGCCGCCCGCCGCCTTCCGCCTTGCCGCCATCTTCATCCGGTCAGCTGGATGATCCGAAGGAATCGGCCTGGCGACTGTCCGTCTCGACTACCACTTCGCGAACGGCGTTCGCATCGCAAGGTCGGGAGCGGCTCGTCGCAGCGCGGCCCCGAAATCACGGGCCAAGCCGGTGAGAAGCTCCAGCGCTGCCGTACGCGACAGGACTTCCACGTCCGGACCCGGGCGCCATGCAGTGCCCGAGATACATCGGATCTTCGTGGTGTCCCCTGCGGGCACGAAGGTCAGGCGTCGCTCGATCCCCTGCCCGTAGAGGTCGATCTCGGCGGAACGGCCCGATTGCAGCCTGTCGATCGCCTCGGGGAGCTGCTCGATCACTGATGAAAGATCGTACGAAATGTTGACCGGCCATTCCTCTTGACCGAACCCCGAGACGACGAAGCGTGCATCGGTTTCGGAAAGCAGCTGACATGCGTCCATGGCCAGCGACTCGTACTGAACTTGATCGGGTGATGTCGGGCTGTTTGCCGGACAGCGTGCGGGTGGCTTCGGTAGTCCTGGTGGGGTGAGGTATCCGCAGGGTGGCGGCTTGACCGATGCCGAGAGGGCCGGGCGGGAGCGGGTTCGGCTCCAGGCCGTGGCTGGCTTCGAGGCTGGCGATAAGAACCGGGAGATTGCTGCTGCGCTGCGTGTCTCGGAACGGTCGGTGGAACGCTGGCGGCGTCAGTGGCGCGAAGAGGGCCTGGCCGGGGTGGCATCGAAGGGGTCGCCTGGCCGGCCCCGACTGTCGGACACGCAGATGGCGCGGCTGGAGTGGGAGTTGGAGCGGGGTCCGCTGGCTCACGGGTGGGCCGACCAGCGGTGGACGCTGGCCCGGGTGAAGACGATGATCGGCCGTCTGTTCCACGTCTCGTACACCGTGGAGGGCACCTGGCGGCTGCTGCGGCGGCACGGCTGGTCGTGGCAGCAGCCCACCCGGCGCGCGATCGAGCGCGACGACCACGCGGTTGAGCTTTGGAAACTGGAGGTCTGGCCGCGGGTAAGAGCACCGCGGCGGTGAACAACGCCTGGGTAGTCTTCGAGGACGAAGCCGGCCAGTCGATGACACCGCCGCGTGCCAGAACCTGGGGCCGCCGGGGTTGCACTCCGGTGGTCCGCGTGCGCGGGCGCGGCTCGGGCCGGGTCTCCATGGCGGGGATGACCTGCTACAAGCCCGGCGAGCGGTCCCGGCTGATCTACGCGATCCGCGAGTACCGGGGACGAAAGGACGAACCGAAGGGCTTCGGCTGGAAGGACTACCGCGACTTGATCATCCGCGCCTACACCCAGCTCGGCGGCCCGATCGTCCTGGTCTGGGACAACCTGCGCATGCACCTGGTCGCGCCGCTGCGAGAGTTCTTCGAGGCCAACACCGCCTGGCTCACCGTCTTCCAGCTACCGACCTACGCCCCAGACCTGAACCCGCAGGAGGGCATCTGGTCGTTGGTCAAACGCGACATCGGCAACCTCGCCGCTGCGGACCTCAGCCAGATCACTCGCGCCGTGAAGCGACGCCTCAAAAAGATCCAGTACCGACCGGAGCTGGTCGACGGCTGCTTGACGGCCACGGGTCTCGTATTGGAGGGCTGACGTGCCTCAGCTCGCCCAGTTCGCGTAGTCGCCCATCGCGACGTCGTCACACAGGGTTTCCCATAGCCCATTGTGTGCCAGCGCGGTGTCATCGAGGTTGGCGAGGAGCTCGCGAAGGTCGTCCGCTGCCTCGTCGAATCTGTCTTCTTCGCCTTCTTCGTAGAACAATCCATATCCCGGTCCGGTGTTCATCGCCGCAGTGCGGTAGGTGCTCGATGCGGCCGCGCGGATGGGCAGGGCGGTGCCTGATGGTCCGATGTGCCAGTGACGCCAGGACGCGGAGCTGTTCAGCGCTGTGCGCAGGTCATGCCTCTCAGCCCGGCTGGCCGTGGGTTCCTGCCTCTAGGGACGTGCGGAGGGTGGCCAGGGCCGCGGCGATGTGGATCAGGTCGTCAGGAGAGACGGCCGCTGTCAGCGCGGCGAGTTCGCTTGCGACGATGGGGCGGGAGGCGGCCAGCTTCGTCTCGCCCTCGGGCGTGAGGTGAAGGACGGACGAGCGGCGGTCCTGGGGATGCGCGACCCGCACGCACCAGCCTGCGGCCACTAGCCGGTCGACCGCCTTGCTGACGGCTCCCACAGTGATCGCCAGCTCGCCGACGATGTCGAGAACACGGCATCCCGGCACCCGGTCGATGAGGTCAAGGAACTCGAACTGGCCGAGTCCCAGACCCTGTTCGGAGATCAGCCGGGCGTTCACGGCGTTGTAAAGCCGGGTCTCGACACGGACGAGATCGGTGAAGACTGATGTGACGTGGCTCACGAAAACCTCCAATAGATTCCTAGGAATCATCTTCCTTGGAATGTGGTTAACTGTGACAGATGGATTCCCGGGAATCCACCCTGACACCCCGATCCGTGGAGGCCACCATGTCCCGACAGCAGCGCGACGCCTTGGACGCCCTGTTCCGTTCCGTCCCGCGCCCCGAGACGCCGCTCACCGTCGAGGAGCAGCGCATCGGGTTCGCCGCAGCTGCATCCAGGCCCGCACCGGAGGGTGTGGCCACCCGAAGGGCTGTCCTCGGCGGTCGGCCTGCCCTGGAACTCATACCGGCCGGAACCTCCGGACCCGGCCGGCTGCTCTACCTGCACGGCGGCGGCTACGTCATCGGCTCACCGGACACCCACGCCGGGCTGGCCGGCGAACTGGCCCACCGCGCCCGGCTGCGAGCGGTGTCGGTGGATTACCGCCTGGCACCCGAGCACCCCTTCCCGGCTGCCGTCGACGACGGACTCGCGGCCTACCGTGAGCTGCTGGCAACCGGCACCGACCCGCGGGACATCGTCGTGGCCGGCGACTCCGCCGGTGGCGGCCTGAGCATCGCCATGCTGATCGCGGCCCGGGAGGCCGGGCTGCCGCAGCCGGCCGCCGTGGTCGTTTTCTCCCCATGGGCCGACCTGACCCTCACCGGCGGCAGCATGCGTTCCAAGGAGGACGCCGACCCCATCTTCACCGAGGCCGACGTACGCGCCTACGCCGACCTGTACCTCGGCGCGGCCGACCGCGCGCACCCCCTGGCCAGCCCGGTCTTCGCCGACCTCACCGGCCTGCCCCCACTGCTCGTCCAGGCCGGGGCCAACGAGGTGCTCCTCGACGACGCGGTCCGGCTGGCCGGCCGCGCGGGCGCCGACGACGTCGAGGTCACACTCGAAGTCGGGCCCGGCCTTCCCCACGTCTTCCAGCTCCACTACGGCCGACTCGACGAGGCCGACGCCGCACTCGACCACGCCGCCCGCTTCCTCACCGCGCACCTGGCCCGGCACCCGGACGCTGCCCGACTCGAACCGGTCCGCTGACTCTGCCGCGACTCAGGCGGACCTTCACGCGATGTCGTCACCGCCCGCAGGAGCACCAGCGCCGACATCGCCGGTTCAACTTCAGTAGTCGTCGGAGAGTTCGACTTTCACCAGATCGGGCGGCAGTTCCGCCGAAGGGGACGTGAGGGACATCCTCGTGTTCATTTCACCGTCACTTCACTATGGGGCATGCTGTCTTGTAGGTTCCATCAGGTTTGGGAACCATACGGACGTGGGTCGGTTCCACGATCGAACCATCGGGCTTGATGACCTGACCCATTCCCGGTGGGATCGGTACTTCGCGTACCCCGTCAGATTGCCGTCCGCCCGGTAGGCGTATTCGCGGCGCTGGAGTGAACGTCCGTGACTGCTGACACACTGTTCGGTCATGCGGCCCATCACGTCGTAGCCGTGGGACAGCGATACCGACTCACCGACGCGGCGTACCACCTCCTGGCCGCCCGCGTCGCGTTCGAAGGTCATCGTACGGCCCGCGGTGGTGAGTGACTCTCGCCGTCCGGCCGGGTCGTAGGTCCAGGAGCTGATGACGCCGCCGGGTGTCGTCCTGCCGGTTCGGCGGCCGAGGTCGTACTCGAAGGTGGTGACAACGCCCGCGGCATCCTTGCGGATGACCTGTCCGAGAGCGTTGTACTGGAACCCGATGCTCGCGCCCATCCCGTTCGTACGCGAGATCAGGCCTGCCCGCCTGGTCGTAGCCGTAGGCGATGGTCCGATCGTCGAAGTCGGTCTCGGCCACGAGCCGCCCGGCCGGGTCGTACTCGTACCTCCATGCGAAGCCCTGCGGTGAACTGGTACCTGAGCCCGTCCGGGCCGGTACGGGAAGCGAGAAGGTCGAAGTCGGCGTACTCGTAGGTGGTCACCCCGCCCAGCGCATCGGTGTGGCTGGTGCAGTTGCCTTCACCGTCGTACGTCCAGGACTGTTCGCTGCCGTCCGCCTCGACACGACGGGCGAGGTGCCCCTCCACGGTCCATTCGAACCGGGCCGACGAGCCCAATGCGTCGATGAAGGAGATCGGCCGACCGAATCCGTCGCGTGCGATCCGCGTCGTTGCGCCAAGTGGGTCGGTCAGCTCGACCTGCAGCCCGGCCTCGTTGGAGCGGACGACAGTGACGTGTCCGAGGGCCTCCCTGATGGCGACCCGGAAGCAGTATCAGCCGCAGACACCGTGGGCGGCGCAGGCCACTGGCTCCGGTCGCGATGCCCGCTGGCCCGGTTACCTCTCACACCCCGCGCCCGTGAACTCGCCCGCTTGACGGTTGCCCCGCCGCCAACCCAGCCGTGGTCCACGGCCGCCCCGCCGCAGTGGCCCGTCAGCGTGCTGTCCGGGGACCGGGCCACCCGCCAACCGGTCAACCAGGCGCGCTCGCGGCACCACTCCGTCGTGGTGCCCGGCTCATGTGCGGACGGGTCGATGTGCCCGCCCACGATTCGTCACACGATGGGCGCCCGTCGATGATGGGGGTAAGGGGAGGGGCTGTCGAGGGGCTGTACCTCCGGAGTTGATCATGACGGGCTGGCAGGTCAGGGACTACACGGCTGACGATCTTGAGGCTGTGGTGCGTCTGGACGGCGAGAGCGGCACGACGGGGGAACCCGCTCTCTTCCGGCTCTCCGATGCCGTGGCCTCGCTCCAGGCTCTCCACCCGGCCGTCATCGCCACCGCAGACGGCCTGGTCATCGGCGCCGCATTGAGCAGGGTGGACGGCGACCGGGCGTGGATCCTGCGGATCTGCATGACGCCGTCCCGGCGGCACCAGGGACTCGGCAGCGCCCTCCTCGCCGCGCTGGAGCGTCGGCTCTTCGGCTCGGGCGTGCGCACCCTGTACGCGATCCTGCCCGAGGAGGAGACCGGCGCCGTCGCGCTGCAAAACCGCGGCTTCGAGAACCGCTCCGGGCTGGTGTTCTTCGAGAAGCGTGCACCAGCCATCCCACAGGAGGTCAGCATGCTCTCGGAGCTCGGCGCCGAGCTGCCGCCCACCGGTCTGTGGAGCCAGGTCGCGGGGATGGAGAGGGAGAAACGGCTGATCGAACGCCGCCTGGTGCTCCCGCTGGCCAGACCGGAGCTGGCCGCCGAGCACGGAGTGGAACTGCCACGGGCGGTGATGCTGTTCGGCCCTCCCGGGACCGGCAAGAGCACTTTCGCGCATGCCGTTGCCGGTCGTCTCGGCTGGCCGTTCCTGGAACTGTTCCCCGCCAGGCTCGCCGCCGAGTACGGCCTCGCGGCTGGTCTGAGCCGGAGCTTCGAGGAGATCGCCCGACTCGACCACGTCCTGGTCTTCATCGACGAGGTCGAAGAAGTCGCCGGCGAGCGCGGCGGAGCCGACGCGACGGCGGTCGGCATCGTCAACGAACTCCTCAAAGCTATCGTCCGCTTCCGCACCCGCGACGGACGGCTGCTCATCTGCGCCACCAACAACGTCACCAGTCTCGATCCGGCCTTCCTGCGCCACGGCCGCTTCGACTACGTGATGCCCATCGGCCCGCCCGACCTCGAGGCCAGAACCGCCCTATGGGAAAGCTACCTCGCACGAGCCGGCGCCGAAGCCGACATCGCGGCGCTTGCCGCGGCCAGCGCGGGCTTCACCCCCGCGGACATCGCCCACGTCGCCCGTACCGTCTCCCAGGCCATGTTCGAGCGGACCTGCGACACCGGAACCCGCGCCCAGCCAACCACCACCGACTACCTGGAGACCGTCCACCGCACACATGCCACGGTCAGCACCGACATGGCCCAGCAATTCGCCGCACAGACCGAGAGATTCGCCCGCCTGTAGACCCGTGACCGTGAACCACGGGCCAAGGGGAGATGAGGCAGCAGGGGGAGGTGTCGACTGCGATGAGAGGACCGCAAAACCGGGATGGGAACGGCGGGGCGAGAGGGAGATGGGATCACCTCCACGCGCAGCCGTCCAGTGGCGACACAGCAACGCGGTCAACCACACCCCACAAGAGTGACCTGCGCGCAACGGCAAACCTTCGGTGGCGCGCTGGCGTTGCACCGTCCGGATGGAGACGCATGTCCGGCCGTGAGCACAACCAGAGCGCCGATGCCTACCTGCTTCACCGTCACCCCGCTGGACGGCCTCTTCGACAGCCTCGAGCCCCTGCCGCGGCCCAGAAGCACTCGCGTCCCCGAACTCTCCAAGATCGAGAACGGTCGGCACCAGATCCCACGTTTTACAGTCCCCGCACGGCCCGCACGGCCCGCACGTACGGGAGAGCTCGGTATCTGGCATCCGCTACGCGCAGGGGATCAAATCTGTGACCGCGAGGTGAGAGTTTGCCGCGCATAAAGGTAAGGGTTTTTATCGCAGGGAACTGAGTAGAATAGTTTTACGTGCGGGGACTGTTTCGGCGTGCTATTGTTGATCTCAGTTGCAGTCTTGGTTCGCAAAAATTCAAGCGCTTCCCTTGTTGGCGTTCTCGCCCGCTGGAGGCGCTTTGTATTTCCGCCGATTTTCCGGCCGGGGCAATCATCGCGGCGACTCCGGAACCGCACAGTGTGATTCCGGGCACTGCCCCAAAGGAGATTAATATGGCATCTGGCACCGTGAAGTGGTTCAACGCGGAAAAGGGTTTTGGCTTTATCGAGCAGGAGGGCGGCGGCGCTGACGTCTTCGCTCACTACTCGAACATCGCCTCCTCCGGCTTCCGCGAGCTTCAGGAAGGCCAGAAGGTTAACTTCGACGTCACGCAGGGCCAGAAGGGCCCGCAGGCCGAGAACATCGTTCCCGCCTGACGCTGACGCATACACGTAGCTGGGGCCCGCACCTTGAGGTGCGGGCCCCAGCTCGTTGCTTTTCACCTCCCACGCCACGTCGGATCCCGACGGTTTCGCGTGCGCGGCGGGTGACCACGTCCGCCGTTTCCCCGGCCTCTTTGACGCCCTGCGCGGCACTCTTGTCCGCAAGGCTTCTTCGGCTGGTTCTCGCGAATACCTATGATGGAAATTCCTCGAGGCGTGCCGCATCGAGGCGTTCGGGCTACGGCGCCGAAGGCATGAGCGTGCCGTTCCCGATCCAGGCCGCGACCTTGCCCAACACGCTGGCGGGCCGCGACGTCCTGGGCCGTGGCCGTACCGGCTCCGGCAAGACTCTCGCCTACGGCCTGGCCCTGCTCGCGCGTACGGCAGGACAGCGCGCCGAGCCCGGACAGCCGCCGGCCCTGATCCTCGTTCCCACCCGCGAGCTCGCGCAGCAAGTCACCGCGGCGCTGACCCCCTACGCCCGTGCGGTGAAGCTGCGCCTGGCCGCCATGGTGGGCGGCATGCCCATCGGACGGCAGGCAGTCGTACTGCGCGCAGGCGCCGAGGTCGTCGTCGCGACCCCCGGACGGCTCAAGGACCTCATCGACCGCGGTGACTGCCTGCTGAACCAGGTCGCCGTCACCGTCCTGGACGAAGCCGACCAGATGGCCGACATGGGCTTCATGCCGCAGGTCACCGCCCTGCTGGACCAGGTGCGCCCCGAGGGCCAGCGGATGCTGTTCTCCGCCACCCTGGACCGCAACGTCGACCTGCTGGTGCGCCGCTACCTCGCCGAGGGCGAGCACGCCATGCGCTACCGCAGGCTCGACGCCCCGCCCGTTGTCGACGAACAAGGCAGCGCTCTGGGCGTTCTCGCCCTTGTCCGCTGAGCCGCCTCACAGCGGCACGACCGTCCCCTACTTCTTCCAGTGAGGCATCATGCGCTGTGTCATTGCCCGTTTCCCGTTCGACCTGACCAAGGGCGGTGTCCTGGAGTCGAATGAAGGGCGTCAAGCCCGCGCAGGTCCTCGGCGAGTCCGTGATCATCGGCCGCCGCACCTACCCCGTCAAGGAGGTCGGCCAGGTCATCACCCATGAGGACCGACGCGACTTCAGCATCGGCGAAGTCCTCCGGGCCATGCCCCAGCTCGGCTTCACCTGCCGCGGCCTTCCTCGGGCCGCCGCCCCCGCGCGCGTCCTCAGCCCGCTCCAGCAGGCTTCCGCGATGTTGGGCATCCCGGTGACCGTCTGTCCGACGGGACCCGCGCGAGCTGGCACATGAACAGTGAGGGCCGTCCGACCGGCATGCGCCGGTCGGACGGCGCTCCTCTACGTGGGGGCGGATCATTGGCCGGGTTGGCTTGAGTCGCCCACCGAGGTGTGGAGGCGGATGGTGGTGCCGGTCTGCGGGGTGGATCGGATTTCGACGAGGTCGCACAGCTGGTGTACCAGCCAGAGCCCGCGGCCGCCGGGGCTTTGGTAGGTGGGCCGGATGCGGCCGGCGAGCGGGTTCTCGATGTGGCCGGTGTCGCGGAACTCGCAGATGAACGTCGCGTCCTGGGTCCAGGTGCGCAGGGTTCCGTGGCCTCCGCCGTGGCGGATGCTGTTGGTGGCGACCTCGGTGGCCGCGAGGAGGAGTTCGCTGAGCCGGGATTCCGGGAGGTCCGCCTCGGCGGCGCAGGCGGTGATCTTTTCGCGTACGGCGGCCAGGTCTCCGCGGGCGTAGGACAACTCGTCCAGCGGTCCGCAGGGCCCGGTGAGTTCCTCGAACGTGTAGGGGGCGTCCCGGTCGTAGTCGGCGCTCGGTTCGGCGGTTCCGTCGCGGCGGATCAGGGGATGGCAGCGGGTCAGTGCCTGGAGCGAGGCCGGGTCCTCGTCGGCGGTGTCGTAGGGGCACAGCAGCCACCAGGCGGTGCTCTGTGCGAAGGCCAGGTTCAGGAGCCATTCGTGGTAGCGCAGTTCGGCGGCCTCCGAGGGGGTGCGCGCTTGGTGCCAGGCGGACTCGCCGATGCCGCGCAGCGGCCGGCCCTCGGCGGCGTGCCGGGCGATCTCGTCCTGCCAGACGGCGAGGAGCCGGCCGGGGTTGCGGCCGGGGGTCGCGGCGTCCACGAACGTGACGGATTTGGAGTCCGGGAGTTCGGCACGCAGCAGGGCCTCGCGGTCCCCGGGTACGGAGACGATGACGCCTTCACGGGCGTCGAGAGCCTCCTGGATGAAGCCCAGGGCGCCGTGCAGGAACGCGTCGTCGCCGAGGTAGGGGTAGAGCTCGTGGCGGAAGCCTTCCTGCGGCTGTTCCAGCCGGACGGAGGTGGTCATCCGAGCACCTCCACCGGGATCTCGGGAACGGAGTAGCCGGACAGCTGCCAGGACAGCCGCACGATCCGGTTGGCGCCTTCGACGGTGATGGTCCGGTCGGGCAGGTGCAGCGCGGCGTCGACCAGGGCGCGCATCCCGGTGGCATCGATCAGCTCGACGTCCTCGAAGCACAGCCGGATCGCGGGCGTGTGGAGCGCTGCGGCCCGCAGAACGGACCCGAACGCGTGCGCCCCGTCCGAGTCGATCACGCCTGTCACCTTCCAGCCCTCGCTTCCCGATCGGAACATGTGGAACCCAGGCAGTTCAGGTCGGTTGCCCAGTGTCTGCGGGTGTACGCACATGACCTGCTCCAGTTCCGCGGCGTCCCACGTACCGGGGAGATAGGCACACACCACGGTGGCACCGCCGAGGGCGGCGACCTCGTCGAGGCCCAGCTCACTGTCCAGGAGGGCCGGCATCCCCGGTGCGGCGTCGCCCCCCGATTGGCGGCACGCGAGGACCCGGACGGAACGGAACCCTTCGCGACTGGCCCGCTTGAGCTCTTGGTCGACCGCGGAGACGATGGATCCGGCGGTGTCGAAGGGGTCGATCACCACGGCGGAGGAGGGGAAAGCGCGCAGCTTGCGGACCTCCGCCAGCGGACCGGGAGCGCCGACCAGCACGATCCGGTCCCCGAACAGCGCCCCGTCCGCGACGAACGGAGCCGAGTCGGTGGCCAGCCCCCGGGCATCGTCGATCACCCAGCAGACGTGATCTCCCACTTCAACCTCATCCAGCGTAGCCAGAGCTCGCATCCCTCTCACCCGGCCTCCCCATCGTCGTAGCCAACAATACGCCGCCCGCTGATCGTCATATGGGCCCATGAGGCGGGGGAGGAGCCCACCGGGCAGCAGTTGTGGAGCCTCTTCGGCGTGCGGCCGGCACAGTATGCGGATCGAAGCGAGTCTGGCTCCGACTGGCCGAAGGGGGGAGTCCCCGGATGAGGCGTGCACCGCACGGCGCGCGATCCTCTCGGTGAACCGTGCGGAGGAGGCCAGGCCCGCACCAGGGTCCACGTGCGGGATGGGGTGACTTGCGCGGCCCGCGAGCGCAGGTCGTAGCCTTCGGGCATGACCGATGCGCAGACACCGACGCCCCGTGACGCTTTCGAGATGCTGCTGGCCGGTAATCAACGGTTCGTCGCCGGCACGCCGGAGCACCCGAACCAGGACGCCACCCGCCGCACCGAGGTCGTTCCGGCCCAGAGGCCGTTCGCTGTGCTGTTCGGCTGCTCTGACTCCCGCCTGGCCGCCGAGATCATCTTCGACCGCGGGCTGGGTGATCTGTTCGTGGTCCGGACCGCCGGGCACGTCGCGGGCCCGGAGGTGCTGGGCAGCATCGAGTACGGGGTGGGTGTGCTCGGCGCCCCGCTGGTCGTGGTGCTCGGCCACGACGCGTGCGGCGCCGTCGCGGCCACCCGCACGGCGGTCGAGGACGGCACGGCGGCCGGCGGCTACGTGCGGGATGTGATCGAGCGGGTCACCCCGAGCGTGCTGGCCGCCCGCGCCGCGGGCCGCACCGAGGATGCGGACTTCATCGCCGAGCACATACGGCACACCGTCGACCTGCTGCTGGACCGCTCCCGCGTCCTGGCCGAGGCGGTCGAAGCCAGGCAGGCCGCGGTGGTGGGGCTGTCCTACCGGCTGGCCGACGGCACCGCCCGCCCGGTCACCGTCCGTGGCCTTGAGGACGTGCCGGCCGGCTTGGAGCCCTGACGCCGGTCCTCAGCGTTCCTGAAGACCGGGCGCGACCTTGCGGAGTTCGTCGGCGCTGATCGCCCCGGCGCGCAGCAGGACGGGGGCGGTGGCGGTGATGTCCACGATCGAGGACGGCACGTCGGCAGGGGTCGGGCCGCCGTCCAGGTACACGGCCGCCGTCTCACCGAGCATCCTGTGGGCGGCGTCGCAGTCCTGCGGGGAGGGCCGGCCGGTCAGGTTGGCGCTGGAGACGGCGAGGGGCCCGGTCTCGTTGAGCAGGTCCAGGGCGACCGGGTGCGCGGGCATGCGCAGGGCTACCGTGCCACGGGTTTCGCCGAGGTCCCACTCAAGCGACGGCTTGTGGCGGGCGACCAGGGTCAGGCCGCCCGGCCAGAAGGCCTCCATAAGCTGCCGTGCCTGCTCGGGCAGGTCATCGACCAGGCCGTCCAGGTCATCCGGGGAGCCGACCAGTACCGGTGAGGGCATGTTCCGCCCCCGGCCCTTGGCGTCGAGCAGTCGGCAGACCGCCTTGGGGCTGAAGGCATCCGCGCCCACCCCGTAGACGGTGTCGGTGGGCATCACCACGAGCTCCCCGCGGCGCACCGCCTGTGCTGCCTCGCGCAGCCCGGCGGCACGCTCGAAGGCGTCCGAACAGTTGAAACAGGGCATTCCATGTTCTCCCGCTGAGCGAGCCGTCGGCTCGCGACCATCGATGTCGACTCGGAGGCTACCGGTCGTGCGGGCGGTGCCTCTGCCCGACGCCCGGCGCCGGGGACGCGTCAGCTTCCCCCGGGGTATACGAAGGTCCCGCGAGTGATGCGCCCGATTCAACGATGCCGGCCCATCGCGGCGCTGCCGGCGCCGCCGCGGGTCTCTCGAGGTAGGAAAATGCCTAGGGTTTTCCGCCGCCGGGGGGCCGTGGTGACGTGGATGGTGCGACGGCGGCGGCCCCGACGCCTTCGCCCACTACTCCGCGATCAACTCCTCGGGCTTCCGTGAGTCCAGAGGGCCAGGTGGCGACGTTCGACGTCACCCAGGGCCAGAAGGGCCCCCAGGCGGAGAACATCAACCTGGCCTGACCACCCCGCACGCAGGCAAGGCGATCGGCCCGTACGGCTGCCCCGTGCAACCGGTACCGCCCGCAACGGTCGCTGAACTCGTCCGGGTCTCGGTGGGATTTGAGACGCACACGGATCCCGTGGTCTGGCCCAGACGGTCATGGACTCTGCGTGGCAGACGCCATGGTGCACCCGCCCGGAGCCCCTCCGAGGTCCCTCATCGTCCCTGGGTTGTCCGGCGGGTATGGGGGAACGAGGAGAGACGATGCGAGCCGATGATGCTGGCTGGGTTCGGTTGCCGAGGGTGAGGAGACGGGTCTGTGAGCGGTGTGTGGATGTACGCGCAGGACAGCGGCTACACGTCTCGGCAGTCGCTGGTGGGTTTCACCGTGGAGGCCGCTGACGGTGTCATCGGGCACGTGGACCGCCAGCAGGACCAGGCCGGCATGCAGCACCTGGTGGTCGACACCGGCGTGTGGGTGTTCGGCAAGAGCGTCCTGATCCCGGCCGGGGCCGTCACCCGCATCGACACCGAAGCGGGCACGGTGACGCCCTTCTCTGAGGGGCGAGCTCACGCAGAGCGGCTGCGGGTCTGGCGGAGTTCGGCCATGCCCCTGTCGGTATTCACCAGGCGCTGGTCGGCACATGGTGTGCGGGTGCATGGTCGTGCGCGCTCTCCTGGTCCTGGTCCGCGTCTTCGGCCGGCTACCCCAGAGCATCGGCAAGGTGTCCGCTCACCTGCTGAACGCGGGGACCGTACGATTGGTACCCGGAACGCCCTGCACGCCGCCGACAGGTGGAGCACCGATCCGGTCGCTCCCTGCCACAGCGGTACGTCCATCCCTGCCAGGGGGCCGAGCGGAACGTCGCTTGCTGTTGGAAGGGGTACCTCGTCATGTGCTGCCACGCTCGCGGACACGCTCGTGACCTCCTGCCCTTGGGATGCCGAAGGCGTGCCACACCAGCCTGGCGTACGCCCGAGGGCTACGGCTTGGCTTTCGTCGATCGAGTGACGGAAACGCTGCTCACCGATGACCGGCTTGCCTGCCTCGCCATCACGATCTCAGGTCGGCAGCGCGAGTGAGAGGCGTCACATGCGGGGTGGGTCCAGCCCGCTTTGAGGTACCGGCCCCCCCGGCGACGCCTCGGCGTGACGGCTGCTTGGGACCAGTTGGGGACCAGCGCCACTGCCCGCAGGTGCACGACACGCGCATTCACGCACGTTTCTCGCCCTCAAATAGCGGCGTATGTGCTGATTCTGACCCCGGGGCAGCTATCTGGGGGTCAAGGGGTCGCAGGTTCAAATCCTGTCGTCCCGACTGGCGGAGACGCAGGTCGGAGGTCGTATCGGAGTGGTCCGATACGGCCTCCGACTCATTTCTGGGGACCAATCGCCCGGCGATCGCGCCGCGCGCAGGCTCTTCCGGGGATCGAGCTGTATCCGTAAGGCGGGGTGCCGCCCTTCGCGCCCGTTCCCCTACAGTGCGTGATGTCCGCATCCGGCCGCCCGTGACGACGCACAGCCGAACAGGAGCAGACCCGTGGCCACCCACGCCCGCCCCGGCTACCTTTCGAACCCGTCCCCGGCCGGTCGCCGGGTCCCCGAGCTGGACCCCGCCCTCGTGAGGGAGTGGCAGGCCGGGGGAGGGGAGCCCATCGACCTCTTCACGCAGGCGCACGAACGGCTCGGCGGCGTCGCCGCCTTTCGGCTCGGTCCGCGCCCGACCGTTCTGGTCACCGCCCCCCAAGCCGTGCAGCACGTGCTCGCGCTCCATCCCGACCGGTACGTGAAGCGCTCGCACCGCGCCCGCCTGCTGATCGGCGACGGGGTCCTGGCCGCCACCGGAGAGGCGTGGCAGCGGCAACGGCGGCTGTTGCAGTCCCAGTTCACCGGCCGGGGCATGCGCCGCTACGAGCAGCGGATCGCCGAGGCCGCCCGGACCACCGCGATGCGCTGGGCCGGGTACGCCCGCACCGGGGAGGTGCTCGATGTCGGCGACGAGATGCGCCGTTTCGCGCTCGACACCATCTGGCGTGCCCTGACCGGACACCCCCTCGACCCCCGCACGGAGCGCGAACTGGCCGCCGTGCCCGCCGTGGTGGCCGCGCTCCCCAGCCTGCCCGCGGACAGCACGGCCGCCCAAGGGGCCGTCGCCGCCGAGCTGGCCCGTATCGACGCGGTGGCGGGCCTGGCCATCGCCGCCGCCCGCGACGGCGAGGCCGGACCCGACGGCCCGGGCCTGCTGCACGTCCTGATCGAGGCGTCGCACACGCGCCCCGAGTACACCGAACGGCTGATCCGCGACGAGCTGGTCACCCTGCTCGTCGCCGGACACGAGACCACCGCCACCACCCTGACCTGGCTCTACCTCCTCCTGGACCGCAGCCCGGAGGCGCGGGAGCAGGCCCTCGCCGCGGGCCCCGAGGGCTCACCCGAGCGGCGGCAGGCCGTCCAGGCACTCGTCCACGAGACGCTGCGCTTCTACCCGTCGGCCTGGATGCTCCCGCGATCCGCCGCGCAGGACGACGTCCTCGCCGGATACGAGATCGAGGCCGGCACCGACGTACTGGTCTGCCCCTACCTCACGCACCGGGACCCCGGGCTCTGGGAGGACCCCGAACGGTTCGATCCGGGGCGGTTCACCACCCCCGGCCGGCGCCCCGCCCACCCGGGCGGCTACCTTCCGTTCGGCATCGGGCCCCGGGCCTGCCTGGGCCTGCAGTTCGCCCTCCGGGAGTCGACCGTCCTCCTGGAGAACCTGCTGCCCGCCCACATCCCGCGCTTCCGCTCCACCCCGTCAAGGGCCGCCTACAGCATCACCGTTCGCCCCGACGGGCCGACGTCGGCGGTGCTGGCCGGTTAGGCGTCCCGTCGAAAAACGCTTGGACTGCGCGGGCGCCGTCGCGGGACACTGCCAATCCTGTCTTGTAGGTCCCACAAAGCAGGGTTGGGATGGAATTGCCTGAATCGCGCAAAAGTTCGCCCGGCAGGGGCTCGGTGCTCCTCGCCCTTCGTTACTACGGACGGGAGTTGGCCCGCCTCCGACGCCTGACGGTACCCGCGTTGCTGCTCCCGGCACTGGGCAACATCGGCATCGACTACATCGCTCCGCTGGTCATCGCGAAGCTCGTCGCCCGCATCGCGAAGGGCGGCACCATCGGCATCGGCCCGATGCTGCCCTACGTCGTCTGGTTCGCGGCGGTCCTGCTGCTCGCGGAGGCGCTCTGGCGCCTCGGACTGCACTGCCTCAACCGTCTCGACGCGCTCGGCATCGAGCAGCTGTACGTGACCGGAATGGACGAGCTGTTCGCCAAGGACGCCGCCTTCTTCCACGAGAACTTCGCCGGGTCGCTGACCAAGCGGGTCCTGAGCTTCGCCTCCCGCTTCGAGGAGTTCGTCGACACGCTGACGTTCAACCTCGTGGGCAGGTGCGTACCGCTGATCTTCGGATCGGTGGTGCTGTGGCACTACGAACCGCTGCTCGTCGTCGCGCTCCTGGTGCCGATCGCGCTGACGGCGCTGTGCGTGATGCCCCTGATCCGCCGGCGCCAGGCGCTCGTCGACCAGCGGGAGGAGGCGATCGCCCGGGTGTCGGGCCACGTCTCCGACAGCCTGATGAACATGGACACGGTCCGGGCGTTCGCCGCCGAGGACCGCGAGGCCGCCGAGCACCGGTCGCGGGTCGGGGAGTCGCGGCGGCTCACGCTCCGTTCGTGGGACTACGGCAACCTGCGCATCGACACCATCGTCGCGCCCATGTCCGTACTGACCAACGCGCTGGGCCTGCTGCTCGCCATCGCGCTCGCCGGCGCGGGGCACGGCGTGGAGGCGGTCGTGGTCGCCTTCGCCTACTTCAGCAGCGCCACGCGGCTCATGTTCGAGTTCAACCAGATCTACCGCCGCCTGGAGAGCTCGATGACGGAGGCCGCGCAGTTCACCGAACTGCTGATGAAGCCGCCGACCGTGGTCGACCCGCCCTGCCCGGAGCCCTTGCGGTCCCAGGGCGCCGACGTGCGCTTCGAACGGGTGACCTTCGCCCACGCGGGCGCGAAGCCGCTCTTCGAGGGCCTCGACCTGGCCGTGCCCAGCGGGGCGAAGATCGGTCTCGTCGGCCGGTCCGGCGGCGGCAAGACCACGCTGACCCGGCTGCTGCTGCGGATGACGGACATCGACGCCGGCCGGATCCTCATCGGGGGGCAGGACATCAGCAGGCTGCGGCAGGCCGAACTGCGCAGCATGATGGCCTACGTACCGCAGGACCCGGCGATGTTCCACCGCACGCTGCGGGACAACATCGCCTTCGCCCGGCCGGACGCCACCGACGCCGAGATCCGCCGCGCGGCCGAGGCGGCGCACGTCACGGAGTTCGCCGACGCGCTCCCCGACGGCTTCGACACCATGGTGGGCGAGCGCGGGGTGAAGCTGTCCGGCGGCCAGCGCCAGCGGGTCGCCCTCGCCCGGGCGATCCTGCGCGATGCGCCGATCCTGCTGCTCGACGAGGCGACCAGCGCCCTGGACTCCGAGAGCGAGGTCCTCGTACAGGACGCGCTGTGGCGGCTCATGGACGGGCGGACGGCGCTCGTGGTGGCACACCGGCTGAGCACGGTCGCCACCATGGACCGGCTCGTCGTCCTCGACCGCGGCCGGATCGTCGAGCAGGGCACGCACCAGGAGCTGCTGGCCGCGGACGGCGCCTAAGCGAAGCTGTGGCAGCACCAGTCGGGCGGCTTCCTGGAGGAGGACACCCCCGCGCGGACCGACCTGCGACTGGGCGCGCGCGAGTAGCGGTGCGGGCGGCGGTCATCCGCCGTCGGCCGGGCGGCCGGCGCGGAGCTCCAGGGGACCCGCGCCGGTGGCCCGGGCGGTGAGGCAGGCCTCGATCCGGCGGCGCAGGGCGGGTTTGACCAGGGCGGGGAGTTCCGCGTGCGGGACGGCACGCCACTGCAGGAGCTCGTCGGGGGCGAGTCGGATGCGGGCAAGGGCCGGGGCGTCCAGGACGCCGCCGTCGTAGAGGAAGCGGACGCGGGCCAGCCGGCCCCGTTTATGGGACCAGTCGACGGCGAGCAGCCGCCCCGGGGGGAGGTCGAGGCCGATCTCCTCACGGACCTCCCGCCGGGCGGCGGCGCGCGGGGTCTCCCCGAGGTCGCTGTCGATGCCGCCGCCGGGCAGGTGCCACCGACGGGCGTCCCCGTAGGCCGGCTGCACGAGCACGATCCGGCCCTCGGTGTCGGTGAACAGCACGCTCGCCGAGGTCAGCGACTTGGGGCGGTGGGCCAAGTGGTCGGCGGCGCCGAGGTTGCCGGCGTGTTCGAGGGCGATGCGGGCGGCGGGCTCCAGGCCGGCCGGGGAGCCGGGCTGGGGCACGCCGTCGACGAGGTGGGCGAAGGAGCCGGTGCGCAGGGCGGCCAGGCCGGCGCGCAGCCGGGGGGCGATGCGTTCGGGGAGGGCCGCGCAGGCCTCGTCCGGCTCCAGCCAGCGCGCCTCGGTGATCTCGCCGTCCGGGAAGGAGATCGCGGCGGCCTCCTCGGGCGCCAGCGGGCCGACGAGGTGGACGTGCACGACGAGCGAGCGCCCGAGGACGCCGGGCCGCCGGGAGTCCACCGCGAGCAGCCGGCCGACGGGCCGGCCGAGGTCGAGCTCCTCCTTCAGCTCGCGGGCCAGCCCCTCCTCCGGGGTCTCCGTGTCCTCGACCGTGCCGCCCGGAAGCTCCAGATCCGCCTTGTACGAGGTGGTCAGTACGAGGACCCGCCCGCGCGTGTCCAGGACGATCCCGGTGGCGGCCACGAGCGGGGCGGGCTGGGCGGCGTAGTACTCGCGCACCGCGTCGGGGGAGGGACGGTCGGGCACGGCGGCTCCTGTGGGGTGGCGTCAGGCACGGGCCAGCAGCATGCCGCCCATCGTGACCATCGTCGCCGCGACCAGGCCGTCCAGCACCCGCCATGCGGAGGGGCGGGCGAGGAGGCCGCTGAGCAGCCGGGCCCCGTAGCCGAGGGTGCCGAACCACGTCAGGCTGGCCAGGCCGGCGCCGATGCCGAAGGCCCAGCGCAGGTCCCCGCGGTCGGCGGCGAGCGAGCCGAGGAGCAGGACGGTGTCCAGGTATACGTGCGGGTTGAGCCAGGTCATCGCCAGACAGGTCAGCACGGCCCGGCGGCCGGACCCGGCGGCCGCTCCCTCCAAGGTGAGGGCGGCCTCCGGGTCGGGCCGCAGCACCCGGCGGGCCGCGAGGACTCCGTAGCAGATCAGGAATCCGCCCCCGGCCAGTCCGACCACGGTCAGGGCGGCCGGCCAGGCGGTGACGAAGGCGCCGACCCCGGCCACGCCGAGGGCGATCAGCAGCGCGTCGGAGACGGCGCAGATGGCGACCACGGCCAGGACCGCGTGGCGGCGGGCTCCCTGGCGCAGGACGAAGGCGTTCTGCGCGCCGATGGCGACGATGAGGGAGAGTCCGGTGCCGAATCCGGCGAGGGCCGCCGTGATGATGCCGTGTGTCATGCCTCTGACCGTAGGCAGCGGTGTCTTTTCAGTACAGCTAAAGATTTTTACGTACCATTAGCGCTTGTGATGGACGAGCTTCCCCTGGACCAGGTCCGGACGCTGCTGGCCGTGCTGGACGAGGGCACCTTCGACGCGGCGGCGGCCGCCCTGCACGTGACGCCCTCCGCCGTCAGCCAGCGGGTCAAGGCCCTCGAACAGCGGACCGGGCGGGTGCTGCTGATGCGGACGAAGCCGGTGCGGGCCACGGAATCGGGGGAGGTCGTGGTCCGGTTCGCCCGGCAGCTGGCCCGGCTGGAGCGCGACGCGCGGGCCGAGTTGGGGATGGCCGCCGAAGGGGCGGGGCCGGTGCGGCTGCCGATCGCGGTGAACGCGGACTCCCTCGCCACCTGGTTCCTGCCGGCGCTCGCGCGGGTGCCGCAGGATCCGCCGGTCTGCCTGGAGCTGCACCGCGAGGACGAGTCGCACACGACCGCGCTGCTGCGGGAGGGGCAGGTGATGGCGGCGGTGACCTCTTCGCCCGATCCGGTGGCGGGGTGCGGCGTGCGGATGCTGGGGCTGGCGCGGTACCTGCCGGTGGCGAGCCCGGGCTTCGCGGCCCGCCACCTGAGGGGTGCGCCGGAGCGGGACCTGACGCGGGCCCCCACGATCGTCTTCGACCGGAAGGACGAGCTCCAGGACGCCTTCGTACGGTCGTTGACGGGGGACCCGGCGGGTGGTGCGGGGCCGGTGCGGCACCACGTACCGACCTCGGAGGGATTCCGCGATGCGGTGGTCGCGGGGCTGGGGTGGGGGCTGGTGCCCGAGCAGCAGGCCGGCCCGCTGCTGCGGACGGGGGACCTGGTGCTGGTGGTCCCGCGGCGGCCGTTGGACGTGCCCCTGTACTGGCAGCAGTGGAAGCTGGACTCGCCGGTGCTGTCGATGGTCGCCGAGGTGATCGCGGCGGCGGCCGGGGAGGCCCTGCGCCGTCCCGCGCGCGGCGGGGCTTAAGCTGCCGACCATGGAGTCCTATACGATCGGCCAGGCGGCGCGGCTGCTCGGCGTCAGCGTCGACACGGCGCGCCGCTGGGCGGACGCCGAGCGGTTCCCGACCCGCCGCGAGGGCGCACGCCGCATGGTGGACGGGCCGGACCTGGCCGCGTTCTGCGTGGAAGCGGCGCGGGAGAGCGGCGACGGCGAGGAGGCCCCCTACACCTCGGCGCGCAACGCCTTTCCCGGAATCGTCACCGGGGTGAAGCTCGGCACGGTCGCCGCGCAGGTGGAGATCCAGGCCGGGCCGCACCGCATCGTGTCGCTGCTGACGCGGGAGGCCGTGGAGGAACTCGGCCTGGAGGTGGGCGCCCGGGCCACCGCGCGCGTGAAGTCGACCAGCGTGTTCGTCGACCGGGCCTGAGCGGACCTGACCCGACCTCGGCGGAACCCGCCCGACCTCGCCGGTCTTCGGCGGGCTCGGCGCGCTCGGCAGGCTCGGCAGGCTTGGCGTGGGCGGACCCCGGCGGGGGCCGTCCGGCGGCGGTGGCAGACTGGCCGCCGATCAGCCCGAAGAGGAGTACGCCGTTGTCCATGTTCAGCACCCTGCGCCGGGCCGTGCGCCGCGGCTACCGGCGGGCCGTCGACCTCAGCCACCCGGCCCGCTCCCCGCTCGGCAGCGCCGTGGTCAACTGCGTGGTCTACCGGGACGGCGTCCGGCAGGACGGCTGCGCGGAGGCCGAGGAGGCGCTGCGCCGGGTCCGCAAGACGGGCGAGGGCTTCGTGTGGATCGGCCTTCACGAACCGGACCAGGCGGAACTGGCCGGGCTCGCCGCGCTGTTCGGCCTGCACCCGCTGGCCGTCGAGGACGCCGTGAACGCGCACCAGCGCCCCAAGGTGGAGCGGTACGACGACACGCTGTTCTCCGTCTTCAAGACCGTGCGCTACGTCGAGCACGAGGAACTGACCGCGACCAGCGAGGTGGTGGAGACCGGCGAGCTGATGGCCTTCACCGGCGAGGACTTCGTCATCACCATCCGGCACGGCGGACGCGGCACCCTCGGCCCTGTCCGCGAGGCGCTGGAGGCCGATCCGGAGCAGCTGGCCAAGGGGCCGGCGGTCGTGCTGCACGCCATTGCCGACCACGTGGTCGACGACTACACGGCCGTGACGGACGCGGTGCAGAACGACATAGACGCCGTCGAGACGGCGGTGTTCAGCGAGTACGGCGGCCGCGGCGACGCCGGGCGGATCTACCAGCTCAAGCGCGAACTCCTGGAACTGCGGCGGGCGGTGGCGCCGCTGGGCCGCCCGCTCCAGCAGCTGGCCACGCAGCCGATACCGGTCATCCCGCCGGAGATCCGCGCGTACTTCCGTGACGTGGCGGACCATCTGACCCGCGCCACCGACCAGATCGGCGCCTACGACAACCTGCTCGACTCCATCCTCCAGGCCCACCTCGCGCAGGTGACCGTCGCCCAGAACGAGGACATGCGCAAGATCACGGCGTGGGCGGCGATCGTCGCCGTCCCGACCATGGTCTGCGGGGTCTACGGCATGAACTTCGACCACATGCCCGAACTGCACTGGACGTACGGGTACCCGATCGTCCTCGGGGTCATGGCGGTCGCCTGCTTCGTCATCCACCGCGGCTTCCGGCGCAACGGCTGGCTCTGACCGGAGAAAACCCCGGTGAGGAGGGGTACGCTGGCCGAGTAGGGTCCGCCTGTCACAGATGGTCGACAGGGGGGACGGCATACACCCATGGAACGGGAACTGCTGGGCGAGCGGGTACGGCTGGAGCCGCTGGCACACCGGCACCACGACGGCCTGTGCGAGGCGGTGCGGGACGGGAGCCTGTGGGACCTCCCGGTGACGATCGTCCCTCACCCGGACGACATGCGGGCCTTCATCGAGGACGCGCTGGCGGCGCGCGAGGCGGGCACGCAGATCACGTACGCGACGGTGGACCGCGCGACCGGCAGGATCGCGGGCTCCACACGGCTCATGGTGATCAACACCCAATTCCGGCGGCTGGAGATCGGTTTCACCTTCCTGGGTGCGTCCTGGCAGGGGACCGGGCTCAACACCGAGGCCAAACTGCTCATGCTCACCCACGCCTTCGAGGTGATGGGCATGAACCGGGTCGAGCTCCTCACCGATGTGCGCAACAGCAGGTCGCGGGCGGCGATCGCAGGGCTCGGCGCCACGCACGAGGGAGTGCTGCGCCACCACATGGTGATGCGCGACGGCTGGATCCGGGACACCGCCGTGTACAGCATCATCCGCCCCGAGTGGCCGGACGCCAAGCGGGCCCTTCACGCACGCGTGCACGGGTCTTGAGGGCCCGCACACTCTGGTAGTAAAGTTTCCTAACGAAACCGGGAACGCCTCAACTACCCCACGGAGGCCTTGTGTTGACCCCCCACCGCAAGAAGATGCTCGCGATCGGCGCCGTCCTCGGCAGCGCACTGATCGCCGTACCGGTCACCGCCCATGCGACCGCCCACGCGCCCGTCACCGCCCCCGCGGTGACGGCGGCCGCGGGGCTCGACGATCCGGCGAAGAAGGAGATCGCCATGCAGATCGTCTCCAGCGCGGAGAACTCCTCGCTGGACTGGAAGGCGCAGTACAAGTACATAGAGGACATAGACGACGGTCGCGGCTACACCGCCGGCATCATCGGCTTCTGTTCCGGCACCGGCGACATGCTCGACCTCGTCGAGTACTACACCCAGCTCAAGCCGGGCAACGTCCTCGCCAAGTACCTTCCGGCGCTGCGCAGGGTCGACGGCACCGACTCGCACGCCGGCCTCGACCCGAACTTCACCAAGGACTGGGCGAAGGCGGCCCAGGACGCCGAGTTCAAGAAGGCGCAGGACCACGAGCGCGACCGGGGGTACTTCAACCCGGCGGTCAAGCAAGGCAAGTCCGACGGCGTCGGCACCCTCGGCCAGTTCATGTACTACGACGCCATCGTCGTGCACGGCGACGGCACCGACTCCACCAGCTTCCGCAACATCCGCAAGCGGGCCCTGTCCAAGGCCAAGCCCCCGTCGCAGGGCGGCAACGAGACCACCTGGCTGAACGCCTTCCTCGACGCGCGCGTCTGGGCGATGAAGCAGGAGGAGGCGCACAGCGACACCAGCCGCGTCGACACCGCCCAGCGGGTGTTCCTGAAGAAGGGCAACCTGGGCCTCAACACCCCGCTCGACTGGAAGGTCTACGGGGACTCCTTCCACATCGGCTGACCCGACGGAAGCGGCGGCCCGGGGCGGGCCCCTTCCCGCACCGGGCCGCGAAGACGGCCGCGTCCTGCCCGGGGTGTCGCAGTGCGATAACGATGTCGGGGCCGACGAGCCCAGCTCGTCCGGGGTGGGCGCGTACGGGGCCGGGGACGTTACGGACTTCCGGGGACACGACGCCTCTCCTGCACCCTGCCGTACGGCTTTCGTCACCGGAAAGTCCGCCGCGGGGCCGATTCGGCGCCCTGCCAAGTGGCTTGACCGCGCCATAAGCGGGGCATAAGTTCTGCCCCGGCTTGCTCCAGCAGGACGGGCCCGAGATCCGTCCTCTGGGGGGCACATGAACTACTACACCGACGTCTTGAAGAAGTACGCCGACTTCTCCGGCCGCGCACGCCGCCAGGAATACTGGATGTTCTTCCTGTGCAACCTCGCCGTTGCCATCGTCGTGGCGATCATCGACGCCGTGATCGGCGCCAACATGATCATCTACGGGCTCTACGTCCTCGCGATCATCGTGCCCTGCATCGCCCTCACCGTGCGCCGGCTGCACGACCTCGGCAAGTCCGGCTGGTGGTGCTTCATCGTCTTCATCCCGCTGGTCGGCGGCATCTGGTTGATCGTCCTGGCGGCCACCGAGGGTCAGCCCGGTCCGAACCAGTACGGCCCGAGCCCCAAGGCGGTCCACGCCTGACCGGTCCGCGTACCGGCACACCCGAGCGCCGTCTCCGACGTCACACGTCGGCGGCGGCGCTCGCGCGTGGGGCGCGCGTGACGCGCGTCTCCCGCAGCTCGTGGCAGGGGGCTGTCCAGACGGGCCCGATCACGAGATATCTTGATGTCGAGCAATGTTGCAGACGAGAGACCAGACTGTGGAGCGGAGCATCCGGTGACTGACTCGACCATCATCTACACGCACACTGACGAGGCCCCGGCCCTCGCGACGTATTCCTTCCTGCCTGTGATCCAGGCGTACGCGTCGACGGCCGGTGTGAATGTCGAGACCCGTGACATCTCCCTGGCCGGTCGGATCATCGCCAGCTTCCCCGAGCACCTCGAGGAGGGCCAGCGCATCGCCGACGCCCTCGCCGAGCTGGGCGAGCTGGCCAAGACGCCGGAAGCCAACATCATCAAGCTGCCCAACATCTCGGCCTCGATCCCGCAGCTGAAGGCCGCGGTCGCCGAGCTCCAGGGCCAGGGCTACGCCCTTCCGGACTACCCGGACGACCCGAAGTCGGACGAGGAGCGCGAGATCCGCGCCCGCTACGACAAGGTCAAGGGCAGCGCCGTGAACCCGGTCCTGCGCGAGGGCAACTCCGACCGCCGTGCTCCCGCCTCGGTCAAGAACTACGCCAAGGCCCACCCGCACCGCATGGGCGCCTGGAGCTCCGAGTCGAAGACGAACGTCGCCACCATGGGCGCCGACGACTTCCGCTCCACCGAGAAGTCCGCCGTCATCGCCGAGGCCGGCAGCCTGCGCATCGAGCACGTCGCCGCCGACGGCGCCACCACCGTGCTGCGCGAGTCCGTACCGGTCCTCCCCGGTGAGGTCGTGGACGCGTCCGTCCTGCACGTCGACGCGCTGCGCACCTTCCTGAACGACCAGATCGAGCGGGCCAAGGCCGAGGGCGTCCTGTTCTCCGTGCACCTCAAGGCCACGATGATGAAGGTCTCCGACCCGATCGTCTTCGGCCACGTGGTCCGCGCCTTCCTCCCGAAGACCTTCGCGCGCTACGGCCAGACCCTCGCCGCCGCCGGCCTGTCGCCCAACGACGGCCTCGGCGGCATCCTCAACGGCCTGGGCGCGCTGCCCGACGGCGACGCGATCAAGGCCTCCATCGACGCCGAGATCGCCGAGGGCCCGGCCCTCGCCATGGTCGACTCGGACAAGGGCATCACCAACCTGCACGTGCCGTCCGACGTCATCGTCGACGCCTCCATGCCGGCCATGATCCGCACCTCCGGCCACATGTGGGGCCCGGACGGCAACGAGGCCGACACCCTGGCCGTCCTCCCGGACAGCAGCTACGCCGGTGTCTACCAGGTCGTCATCGACGACTGCCGCGCGCACGGCGCGTTCGACCCGTCCACCATGGGCTCGGTGCCGAATGTCGGCCTGATGGCCCAGAAGGCCGAGGAGTACGGCAGCCACGACAAGACCTTCGAGATCGCCGCCGCGGGCACCGTCCGCCTCGTCGACGCCGCGGGCAACACGGTCCTGGAGCAGGAGGTCGCCGCCGGCGACATCTTCCGCGCCTGCCAGACCAAGGACGCGCCGATCCAGGACTGGGTCAAGCTCGCCGTCACCCGCGCCCGCGCCACCGGCGTCCCGGCCGTCTTCTGGCTGGACGAGAGCCGCGCGCACGACGCGCAGCTGATCGCCAAGGTGAACACGTACCTGGCCGAGCACGACACCGAGGGTCTGACCATCAAGATCCTCTCCCCGGTCGAGGCCACCGCCTACTCCCTGGAGCGCATCCGCCGCGGCGAGGACACCATCTCGGTGACCGGCAACGTGCTGCGCGATTACCTGACCGACCTCTTCCCGATCCTGGAGCTGGGCACCAGCGCCAAGATGCTGTCGGTCGTCCCGCTGATGAACGGCGGCGGCCTCTTCGAGACCGGCGCCGGCGGCTCCGCCCCGAAGCACGTCCAGCAGCTGGTCAAGGAGAACTACCTGCGCTGGGACTCCCTCGGTGAGTTCCTCGCGCTGGCCGTCTCCTTCGAGCACCTCGCCACCACCACCGGCAACGCCCGCGCCCAGGTGCTGGCCGACACCCTGGACCGCGCGACCGGCGCCTTCCTCAACGAGGACAAGTCGCCGAGCCGCAAGCTGGGCGGCATCGACAACCGCGGCAGCCACTTCTACCTCGCCCTGTACTGGGCGCAGGAGCTGGCCCGGCAGACCGACGACGCCGAGCTCGCCGCCGCCTTCGAGGCGCTCGCCAAGACGCTGGGCGAGCAGGAGCAGACCATCGTCGGCGAGCTGATCGCGGTGCAGGGCTCCCCGGCCGACATCGGCGGGTACTACCAGCCCGACGCCGGCAAGGCCGCGGCGATCATGCGCCCGTCCGCGACCTTCAACCAGGCGATCGCGACCCTGGGCTGACCTGCCCCTGTCGGCGGCTGACATCCGTCGTCGCCGACGCGTTCCGCCCCGGCCGGCCTCGTGCCCGGCCGGGGCGGACCCGTTTCACAGCCGGTGGACCCGCTCCTGTTCGAAGGCCAGAGGGGACCGGGCGGCCGCGAGGATGCGCAGGCCGGGGGCCGCGGAGAGGAGATCCCGCAGCCAGGCCAGGGCGGCGGGGGCGAGCTGTTCGGCGCCGTCCAGGACGAGCAGCATGTCCCGTTCGGCGAGCCACGAGGCGGCGTTGGCCGTCCCGCACGGCAGGAAGGGCATACCGGGCACGCGGCCCAGCTCGGCCGTCAGTTCGCGGACGCCGTGGCCGCCGTGGCCGCCGTGGAGCGGGTCCAGGGCGACGACGGCCACCCCGTCGTAGAAGTTGGACGCGAGGCGCCGTGCGATCTCGCGGACCAGCAGGCTGCGCGGCTCGCGGAACCCTCCCGTCACGGTCAGGACGCGCCCCCGCCGGACGGCGGTGAGCAGCCGGGACATCTCGGCGGACGTAGCGGGCAGTGTTCCGGTCGACCCGGATTCCCTCTTCGGCACGATGCCCCCCATTGCATGCGTGACCAAGCGCGGCGACAGGGTTTTTTCAAGCCGCGTGACGCCGATTATGCGCCAGTTGCGTCGTAAGACCAGCGGAATGTCACATTCCGACGATGCTGTCCGCTCCTTCGCAGGTCAGGTCGCCCACGCGGCGCGGTGCGCCGCCGCGGGCAGCGGCCGGCTCCCGCCCGCCCGCCGTACCGCGCCCGCTGCGCCCGCCAGACCCGGCCGGTGGGCGTGGTGGCGCTCCAGCTCCCAGTACCAGCTGGCCAGCACCTCCTCGACGGCGGACCGGAAGATCTCCGGCCCCCGCCCCCGCCCCC
>NZ_JAGGOZ010000085.1 GCF_018614075.1 Streptomyces sp. ISL-94
GGCGCGGGCGCGGAGCGCCGTGTGGTGAGCCGCGCACGCGATCGAGGCGCGGGGTCCGGGGGCGGAGCCCCGGAGCGGCGGGGTGCGGGCGGCCCCGAGGGGGTGGGTGGCCGGGCTGACCGCAGGGGCGGCGCGGGATGCTGGGCCGTATGGATCCGCATCTGCTCCGTACCTTCGTCGCCGTGGCCCGGCTCGGCTCCTTTTCCGCTGCCGCCCGGGAGCTCGGCTACACCCAGTCCGCCGTCTCCCAGCACATCGCCGCCCTCGAAGGCGACCTGCGGTCCGAGCTGCTCACGCGGCGCCCCGTGGCGCCGACGCCGGCCGGGGTGCGGCTGCTGGAGCACGCCGGGCCGCTGCTGCTGCGCCTCGACGCCGCGCGGGCCGACGTGCTGCGGCTGGCCGCAGGCCCGCCCGGGCGGGTCACCCTCGCCGCGTCCCCCCTCGCCGTCGGCCCCCGGCTGCTCGCCGCCCTGCCCGCCACCGGGGTCACCCTGCGGGTGCTGCCCCCGGCCGAGGTGCCCGCCGCCGTCGCCACCGGGGACTGTGACCTCGGTCTCGTCGACGGCCCTGCCGCGCCCAGCGATCCGCTGCGGCTGCCCGACGTGGCCCCGCTCACCGTGACCGGGGTGGGGGAGGAGGAGCTGGCCGTGCTGCTGCCCGCCGGGCATCCCTTCGCCGGTCGGGCCGCCGTCCGGATGGACGATCTCGCCGACGCGCGCTGGCTGGACGCGCCGGGCGTGGGCCTGCCGCTCACCGCCGCCCGCACCGCGACCCGTACCGCCGCCCGCTACGAGGGCACCGACCTGCTGGCCCTCTGCGCCCTCGCCGCCGCCGGACACGGCCTCGTGCTGCTGCCGCGCCGCGTCGCCGAGGCGGCCGGTGCGGGAGTCGCCGTACCGCTGTCCGCACCCCGCCTGGTGCACCGTACGGAACTGCTCTCGGCCGGAACTCCGACCGGCGCGGCCGCTGCGCTCGCCGCACGCCTCGCGGCAGGATCCCCGTATGACTTCCGTAGCTCCTGAGCCGGCACACACCGCCCCCGCCCCTTTCACGGCCGCCGACTACGCCGCCCGGATGGCCGCGGCCGCGCAGACCGCCGCCGACGCGGGCCTGGCCGGGCTGCTGATCGCACCCGGCCCCGACCTCGCGCACCTCACCGGCTACCGGCCCACCGCCGAGACCGAGCGGCTCACGCTGCTGGTGCTCGCCGCCGGGCAGGACCCGGTGCTCGTGGTGCCCGCCCTGGAGGCCCCCGACGCCGCCAAGGCCCCGGGCGCCCCGGCGCTGACCCTGCGCGACTGGACCGACGGGAAGAACCCGTACGCCCTGACCGCCCCGCTGCTGGACGCCGCCGGGCGCTTCGGGGTGAGCGACAACACCTGGGCCCTCCATCTCCTCGGCCTCCAGCGGGAGTTGCCCACCACGTCCTACGTGCCCCTCACCGACTCCCTGCCCATGCTGCGCGCGGTGAAGGACGAACGGGAGCTGGAGCGCCTCGCCGCCGCGGGCGCCGCCGCCGACGCCGCCTACGCCCAGATCCTCCACCTCCCCTTCGCCGACCGCCGGGAGACGGACGTCGCCGCCGACCTGGCCGCGCTGCTGCGGGCCCACGGCCACTCGCAGGTCGACTTCACCGTCGTCGGCTCCGGCCCCAACGGGGCCAACCCGCACCACGAGGCAGGCGACCGCGTCATCCGCCACGGCGACATGGTGGTCCTCGACTTCGGCGGCCTGCGCTACGGCTACGGCTCCGACATCTCCCGCACCGTGCACGTCGGCGAGCCGACCGCCGAGGAGCAGCGGGTCCACGACATCGTCCGCGAGGCCCAGCAGGCCGGTGTGGCAGCGGTCCGCCCCGGCGTCTCCTGCCAGGAGGTGGACCGGGCGGCGCGCGCGGTGATCACCGAATTCGGCTACGGGGAGCGCTTCATCCACCGCACCGGCCACGGCATCGGCGTCACCACGCACGAGCCGCCGTACATGGTCGAGGGCGAGGAGCAGCCGCTCGTCCCCGGCATGTGCTTCTCCGTGGAGCCGGGCGTCTACCTGCCCGGCCGCTTCGGCGTCCGCATCGAGGACATCGTGACCGTCACCGAGGACGGCGGGCTGCGCCTGAACAACGCCCCGCGCGAGCTGGCCATCGTCGAGTAGGGGCGCTCAATGGCCCAGGACCACCGCCGACTCGCCCGGTACGAGGATCCGCCCGTCCGGACCGGGAGGGTGGAGCGGCTCCCAGGCGGCCAGCACCCGTACGCCGTTGCGCCCCAGCGCGATCGTCGCCGGGTCGGGCGAGAGGTTCACCGCCACCCGTACGTCGCCGCGCCGGAAGGTGATCCAGCGGCGCTCCTCGTCGTAGGCGACCCGGACCGCGGCCAGGTCCGGGTCGCGCAGGTCCGGGTGCGTGCGGCGGAGCGCGACGAGGGTGCGGTACCAGGTCAGCAGCCGGGCGGGCCCGGGCTGTGCGGGCTCCGCCCAGTCCAGGCAGGAGCGGTCCCGGGTGGCCGGGTCCTGCGGATCGGGGATCTCTTCGGCCTTCCAGCCGTGCGCCGCGAACTCCCGGCGCCGGCCGGTCCGTACCGCCTCGGCGAGCTCCGGGTCGGGATGGTCCGTGAAGTACTGCCACGGCGTGGTCGCGCCCCATTCCTCGCCCATGAACAGCATCGGCACGAAGGGCCCGGTCAGCGCGAGCGCGGCGGCGCAGGCCAGCAGCCCGGGGGAGAGGGAGGCGGAGAGCCGGTCGCCCAGCGCCCGGTTGCCGATCTGGTCGTGGGTCTGGGTGTAGCCGAGGAAGCGGTGGGCCGGGGTCCGGCGGCGGTCGACGGGGCGGCCGTGGGTGCGGCCCCGGAAGGAGGACCAGGTCCCGTCGTGGAAGAAGGCCCGGGTCATGGTCTTGGCGAGGGCGGCGAGCGGGGCCTCGGCGAAGTCGCCGTAGTACGCCTGCGATTCACCGGTCAGCGCGCAGTGCAGGGCGTGGTGGAAGTCGTCGTTCCACTGGGCGTGCAGGCCCAGGCCCCCCTCCTCGCGCGCGGTGGTGGTGCGCGGATCACAGCGGTCGGACTCGGCGATCAGGAACAGCGGCCGGCCGGTCTCGGCCGCCAACACGTCCACGGCGGCGGACAGTTCCTCCAGGTATGTCAGCGCCCGCTCGTCGGCGAGCGCGTGCACGGCGTCGAGCCGCAGCCCGTCGATCCCGTAGTCGCGCAGCCAGCCGAGCGCGCTGCCGAGGAAGTACGCGCGCACCTCGTCGGAGCCGGGCGCGTCCAGGTTCACCGCCGAGCCCCAGGGGGTGTGGTGGGTGTCGGTGAAGTACGGGCCGAAGGCGGGGAGGTGGTTGCCGGAGGGGCCGAGGTGGTTGTGGACCACGTCCAGCACCACGCCCAGCCCGGCGGCGTGCGCGGCCTCCACGAACCGGGCGAGGCCGGCCGGTCCGCCGTACGGCTCGTGCACCGCCCACGGCGCGACCCCGTCGTACCCCCAGCCGTGCCGGCCGGGGAAGGGGCAGACCGGCATCAGCTCCACGTGCGTGACCCCGAGGGCGGCCAGGTGCCCGAGGCGGCTGGCGGAGGCGTCGAAGGTGCCCTCGGGGGTGAAGGTGCCGATGTGCAGCTCGTACAGGACCGCGTCCTGGAGCGGGGTGCGGGGCGCCGCGGCCCCCGGCCCGGGCAGCGCCTCGAAGCCGACCACCGCCGACGGTCCGCCGGGCCCGTCCGGCAGCCGCCGCCCGCGCGGGTCCGGGCGCACGCTGGGATCGCCGTCCAGCAGGAACCCGTAGCGGCTCCCGTCGGCGGCCGGCGCCGTCGCGGTCCACCAGCCGTCCCGGTCCGGATCGCGTGCCATGTCGTACGTCGCGTCGTCGAGTCGCATGGCGACACGACCTGCCAACGGTGCCCACACCTCGAACTGCACGGACGGTCCCCTCGTCTCCGGCGGTGTCCAGCATGCGTATCCTGCCCATCATTCCGGGCGCGGCGGGGGAGTTCTGGACACTCCGGCCCCGACGGGCCGACAATCACCCTGTGACGTCGAGTTTCGAGTTTCCCGCCTTCCCCGCGCCGCGGCTCTCCGACGCCGAGCGCGACCGGGCGCTGGGCCAGCTCAGGGAGGGCGCCGCCCTCGGCAAGCTGTCCCACGACACGTTCCTGCGCCGGATGGAACTCGCCCTGGTCGCACGCTGCTCCGAGGACCTCGCCGTCCTCACCGCCGACCTCCAGGCACGGGAGGCCGCCGAAAGCCCGTGGACCCGTCGGCTGTTCGGCTGGGTGGGCCGGGCCTCCGCCGTCTCGGTGGGTATCCGGCGGGCCTGGGCCGCCGAGCGGCTGCCCAAGCTGCTGCTGCCGCATCCGAGCGCGGCGGCCCTGCGGATCGGCCGCGATCCGGGCAGCGGGCTGCGGCTCAGCCACGAGACCGTCTCCCGGGCGCATGCGGAGCTGAGCCTGCGCGACGGGGTGTGGGTGCTCAAGGACCTGGGATCCACCAACGGGACCACCGTGAACGGGCGCCGGGTGACGGGCTCCGCGGTGGTCCGGGACGGGGACCAGGTCGGCTTCGGGAAGATGATGTTCCGGCTGTCGGCGCACTAGGGGTTCCGTCCCGGGACCCGCCGGTTCGCCGTCGGGATCCACGGCGCAGGATGGCGTCCATGGAACGCACGGAACATCAGGAACCCGCGGACGGCATGCCTGTCGTGCGCCGCGCCCGCGTCGGGGACCTGCCCCGGCTGGTCGAGCTCATGCACGAGCACATCGCGTACGAGAAGTCGGCCCCGCGACCGCCCGGCCTCGCCGAGCGGCTCGGGCCGCAGCTGTTCGCCGAGGACGCCCGGATGTGGGTGCTGCTCGCCGGGGCCCCGGACGGCACGGTCGTCGGATATGCCGCCTGCTCGGCCGAGTTCGCCTTCTGGGACGCCCGGCACTACCTCCACATGGACTGCCTCTACCTGGCCGGGGGCGCCCGCGGCCACGGGCTCGGCGCCGCCCTGATGGCCGGGGTGACGGGCCTCGCCCGGGAACTCGGCCTCGTCCAGGTCCAGTGGCAGACACCCGACTGGAACGAGGGCGCGGTCCGCTTCTACGACCGGCTCGGGGCCACCGGCCTGCCGAAGCGGCGCTACGGGCTGTCCGTGAACTGACGGTGCTGGGCCAGGAGGCGTTCATACGTCGCCAGGACCGTGCGGGCCTGGTGTTCCACCTGGGTGGCCACCGGGACCCAGCGGGCCTGGAAGCGCGCCGCGAACTCCTCGCACCACCCCGTGACCAGCCGGTCCAGCGCGGGCGCCGCCGGATGCCCCTGTCCGCGCAGTACGCGCAGCAGCATCGCGGCGGCGCGCAGCGACAGGCGCCGCCCGAAGGCGTCGATGCTGGCGATGTGCGCCGCCGTGGCCTCGGCCGGAGCCCCGCTGCCGGCCCACTCGGCGGTGATCCGGGGGATGAGCGCGAGCGTCCAGTCCACCGCGCGCAGCAGGGGCGCCGCGGCCGGATCCCCGTACGGCAGCGGGCGGGGCCGCAACGCCTCCCGCATCCCGGCGACGAGCGCGGTGTCCGCGGCGAGCCGCCCGGCCAGCATGCGGAGGGCGCCGCGCGGGTCGGGGTGCGGGGCCGGGTCGTCCACCAGGTCGGAGGCCCACATGGGGACTTCGACGATCGCGGTGGTGCCGGCGTACCGGTGGGCGTGGTACCAGGTGCTGAGCCGGGTGTCCTCCGGGTGGAAGACCCCGGCGGCCTCGCTCCCCGGCTGCGGGATCACGAAGATCCCGGGCCCGGGGGAGGGCCAGCCGGCGGCGTCCGAGGCGCCGTTCTCCACCGGGATGCGCAGCTCGGCGGCCGATTTGCCGAAGGGCTCGGCGAGGCCGGGTATGTCCCGGGTGAGCTGCACCCAGGAGCCGCCGAGGTCGGTGGCGTGCAGGGAGACCTGGAGGACGGGCCGCAGCTCGTCGATGAGCGCGGTCAGGGCCAGGGTCTCCGGCGGCAGCCGGTCCGGGGGCAGTAAAGACGGCGCCCACTCGGGCTGTTCGGGGCCGGGCGGGCGGTAGAAGTTCCGGTGGTAGTCGAGCAGGGAGTACGGGCGGGGCGTGCGGTGCAGGTCCGCGCCGTCCGGATCGGCGCAGAGGAGGAAGTGCCAGCCGCAGGCGGCGCGCGGGGCCGGGTCGTGGAGCACGCGGCGGGCGAGGGAGAGGGCGGTCGCTCCGCCGACGGGTTCGTTGGCGTGCGCTCCGGCGACGACGAGCACGTTCCGTCGCGGGCGGGCGGACGCGGCGCCGCCGCCGGCGGCCGGGGCGACGGAAAGCAGCCAGAGGGGTTGCCCGGCCCGGGAGGTCCCGGCCTGTCGGAGCCGGGCCTCGGCGGGGTGTTCGTCCGCCAGAGCGCGGGCGGCCAGCGCGAGTTCGAGCGGTGTGGGGTAGCGCATGTCACGAAGGAGGGTCACAAGGGATGCCATGCCCGCCGCGCCCACCCCCTACCGCTGCGCAGCCCCGACACTTCCCAGGCCCCTGGGTGGTGCTGCGGCTGGGCGGGCCTGTGCGGCTCAAAGACCGGGGCTCCGCCCCGGGCCCCGCGCCTCAATCGCCGGCGGGGCTGGGTGGTGCGGCGGCGGGGTTGGATCAGTTCCAACCCCCTGGGGCGTGGGTCCTGGCGGCCGCCCCGAGCCGTCCTCGCCCGCGGTCCGGCGGATGAGGCGCGGCCGCGCTCGGGGCCGCCGGAGGGGGCTACTGCTGGTGGAGGGAGCGGCCTGCCAGGGAGAGGAAGGCTTCGCCGACGGCCTCCGACAGCGTCGGGTGGGCGTGGATGTGGCGGGCGACATCGCCCGGCTCCGCGTCCCAGCCCACGATCAGCTGGCTCTCCGCGATCATCTCGGAGACGTGCGGCCCCACCAGGTGCACGCCGAGCACCCGCCCACCCCGCTCCGCGACCACCTTCACCGTTCCGCCCTGCCCGTGCACCATCCCCTTGGCCACCGCCGTCAGCGGCATCGTGTTCACCACCACGTCGTACGCCGCCTCCCGCGCCTGCGCCTCCGTCAGGCCGACGGCCGCCGTCTGCGGCGCCGAGTACGTCACCCGCGGCACCGCCGCGTAGTCCACCGGCACCGTCGGCACCCCCGCCAGGGTCTCCGCCACCAGCAGCCCCTCCGCGAAGGAGGCGTGGGCCAGCCCCAGCGACGGCGGCGGCAGCAGGTCGCCCACCACGTGGATCCCCGGGACGGCGGTCTCCAGCCGGGACCAGTCGGCCGGCGCCACGAACCCCCGCTCGTCGGTGGCCAGCCCGGCCGACGCCAGGTCCAGCCCGTCGGTGACCGGGACCCGGCCCACCGCCACGAGCAGCCGCTCCGCCTTGAGCTCGCGCAGCTCACCGCGTGCGGTACGCACCGTGGCCCGTACGACCCCGCCCTCCACGACGGCCCCCTCCAGCCGGGCCCCCGTCTGCACGTCGATCCCGCGCTTCTTCAGGCCCCGCGCCAGATGCCGGGACACGTCCGCGTCCTCCAGCGGAACCAGCCGGTCCGCGGCCTCGACCAGCGTCACCTCGGCCCCCATCGAGCGGTGGAAGGAGGCGTACTCCACCCCGATCGCCCCGCCGCCCAGCACCAGCACCGACGCCGGCAGTCCCGGGGCGAACAGCGCGTCGTCGCTGGTCACCACCGTGCTCCCGTCCGGCTCCAGCCCGGGCAGCGTCCGCGGCCGGGAGCCGGTGGCCAGCACGATCCCCCGGGTCGCGGTGAACTCCCGCCCGTCCTCGGTCCGGATGGACCGCGGCCCGGTCAGCCGCGCGCCGCTGCGCACCACGCGCACGCCGGCGTGCTGCAGGTGCCCCTCCACGCCCTTGTGGTTGCGGGAGACGATGTCGTCCCGGGTCGCGGTGAGCGCCGACCAGTCCACCGACTCCACGCTCGCCCGCACCCCCCACCGCTCGCGCGCCTCGGCTATGCCGTCGACGAGTTCGGCCGCGTGCAGCATCGCCTTGCTCGGGATGCAGCCGCGGTGCAGGCAGGTCCCCCCGACCTTGTCCCGCTCGGCCAGCAGGACGGTCAGGCCCAGGGCCGAGGCGCGCAGGGCCGTGCTGTAGCCGCCCGTGCCCCCGCCGATCACTATTACATCCACTGCATCCGATACGTCCGCTGCGTCCGCTGCGTCCACCGTGCTGTCTTCGTTGTCCATGTGCCCAGCCTGTCCCGGCCGTTGCCCGTAGTCCAAGGCAATGATCTTCTGGACTCCATGCACGATCTCTATGCTTCCCGCTCATGAGCCTGCGTCAGATGGAGTACTTCCTCGCCGTCGTGGAGGAGTCCTCCTTCACCCGGGCCGCCGACGCCCTCCACGTCACCCAGCCCGCCCTTTCCCACCAGGTCAAGGCGCTGGAGCGGTCCGTGGGCGGCGCACTGCTGGAGCGCATGCCGCGCGGGGTCCGGCTCACCTCCATGGGCCGCGCCTTCCTTCCGCACGCACAGCTGGCCGTCCGCAGCGCCCGCCAGGCGGAGCGGGCCGCCCGCGCCGCCGCCGGCGTGGTGGGCGGCGAGCTGCACATCGCCACCGTCCACGCCGTGGCCGTCGGCATGCTCCCCGGCATCGCCGCCCGTTGGCGGGCCCTGCACCCGGGCGTCTCGCTGGTGGTGCGCGAGTACGGCTCCAACGAGGCCCTGGAGGAGCAGCTGGAGCGCGGGGTCGCCGACCTCGCGGTGGGCCCGGAGCCCAAGGAGTGGACGGGCCCGGTGCTCCGGGTGGGCCGCGAGGAGCTGGTGCTCGTGGTCCCGTTCGACGACCCCCTGGCCGGGCGGGGCTCCGTCCGCCTCGCCGAGCTCGCCGAACGCGACTGGATCCGCTGCGCGATGGAACCGCTGGTCGAGGGGCAGCCCGTCCTGGACTGGGCCTGCGGAGCGGTGGGTTTCACTCCGCGCACGGTCCTGCGTACCGAACACACCTCGACGGCCGTACGGATGGCGGCCGCCGGGGTGGGCATCGTCGTGGCCCCGGCCCACATGGTCCGGGGCGCCGTCGGCGAGGACTGTGTGCTGCTCTCCCTCGACCCCCCGTGGCACCGGCCCCTCGCGGTCTTCTCCCGGGTCCCGCTGACCGGTGCGGCGGCGGCCTTCGCCGGGTTAGTCGCCGCGGAGCAGGACCGCCACGGGCGCGAAGGCCAGTAGGGCCGCCAGGTCCGCCTCGCCCTCGTACGAGGTCCCGTACGAGGTCCCGTACGAGGTTCCGTACACGGTCCGGTGCGAACTCCCCGGCGCCCCCGGCAGCGGGGACCACCGCCCCGGCGGCAGGGGCAGGGCGGTGCCGCGCCAGCCGCCCGCACCGGCCAGCCGGTGCGAGAGCCGGGTCACCACCACCAGCAGCCCGGGCGAGCGGGCGAAGGCCAGGCAGTGCTCCGCCGCCGGGCCCCGCGCGGCCAGCGGGGTGTAGCCGTCGAACAGCTCGGGCCGGCTCCGGCGCAGCCGCAGTACGGCGGCCGTGAGCGCCAGCTTCTCCTGCCCGGGCCCGTGCGGGACGCCCCCCGCGTCCAGCCCGGCCAGTGCCTCCACCGGGAAGCGGGCCGGACGCCGGTTGTCGGGGTCGACCAGGGCCCGGTACTCCGTCTCGGCGCCCTGGTAGACCTCCGGGACCCCCGGCATCGCCAGGTGCAGCAGCGCCATGCCGAGCAGGTTCGCGCGGGCCGCCTCCGCGAGCTGCGGCGGCAGGTCCAGGGCGCGCGGGGCGTATCCGGGGACGGTCGCCTCGTACGCCTCGTCCGGGTCCGTCCAGCTGGTGTGCAGGGCGGCTTCGCGGACCGCCTTGAGCAGCGCCTCCGCCAGCCGGGGCACGGCCTGCGGGACCTCGCCGAGGCCGAGCGCGGTCTGCCGGGCCGTCCACGCCAGCTGGGGGTCCTGGCCGGCGAGGCCGTCCATCAGCTCCGGTGCCTGGGACAGCACCGAGATCCGGGCCCGGACGTCCGCGCTGCGCTTGGTGTCGTGCGTGGACAGCACCGTTCCGGACCGGGGCCACTCCCGGGCCAGCTCGGCGCAGTACGCGTGGAACTCGGCGGCCGGCACCGCCGGATGCCCGGGGTCACCGCCGACCTCGGTGGCCGACAGCAGCGGCCCGTACCGGTAGAAGGCCCGGTCCTCCAGGGACTTGGCGCGCAGCGCGGCCGAGGTCTGGGCGAAGCGGGCCGCGAAGGCCGGATCCCGCAGCAGCAGTTCCCGTACGCCGGCCACCGCGGCCGGACCGGCCGGCGAGGCGGCCCGCTCCAGGGCCTGCGGCGCCGGCTCCGGCTCGTCGGGATACGGCCGGTAGACGGGGTAGGCGATCAGCAACTCCCGTACCGCGTCGGCGAGCTCCGGGCCGGCTTGGCGTTCCAGCGCGCCCAGCTCGGAGGCCAGGTCGCCGGTCAGCACCTCCCGCGCGCACGCCGCCGCCGTCCGCTCCCATTCCGGGATCCCGGTGAACCGCACGTACCGCCGGGACAGTTCGGCGGCGCCCTCCGGGTCGGTGAACACCCCGTCCACCCGGTGCAGCGCGTCGTAGCCGGTGGTCCCCGCCACCGGCCACGCGGGCAGCCGCTCCTGGCGGCCCAGGATCTTCTCCACCACCACCCAGCAGTGCGGTCCCACCGCGGCCCGCAGCCGCCGCAGGTACTCCCCGGGATCCGCCAGACCGTCCACGTGGTCGATCCGCAGGCCCTCGACGACCCCGTCCCGGACCAGCTCCAGCACCTTCGCGTGGGTGGCCGTGAACACCTCCGGGTCCTCCACCCGGACCCCGATCAGATCCGAAATGGTGAAGAAACGGCGGTAGTTGAGCGCGGTCCGGGCCTCACGCCACCAAGCTGGCCGGTACCACTGGGCGGCCAGCAGCGCGGGCAGCTCCAGCCCCGCCGTGCCCTCCCGCAGCGGGAACTCCTGCTCCCCGTAGCGCAGCACCTCCCCGTCCGCCTCGAGCGCGCAGGATTCCGGCGGCCCGGCGAGCACCGGCAGCAGGACCTGCCCGCCGTCCGCCTCCCAGTCGATGTCGAACCAGCGTGCGAAGGGCGAGCTGGGGCCCTCCCGCAGGACTTCCCACAGGGGCCGGTTCAGCCGCAGCGGCGTCGGCACGGCCATGTGGTTCGGCACGATGTCCAGCACCAGGCCCAGTCCGTGCGCCCGGGCGGCCGCGCCCAGTGCCCGCAGCCCCGGCTCGCCGCCGAGCTCCGCTCGCACAACAGTGTGATCGGTGACGTCGTATCCATGCGGCGAGCCGGGCGCCGCCTCCAGTACCGGGGACAGGTGCAGGTGCGACACGCCGAGCGAGGCGAGGTAGGGTACGGCTGCCTCGGCCGCCGCGAAGGGGAACTCGGGGCGTAGTTGCAGGCGGTAGGTCGACGCCGGAGTGACAGGTTTCGGAACATCAGATTCCGGTTGAATGCTTGACTGCGGCTGGCTCATGAGAACGTACGTACCCAGCCTGCCGGATTCCGTGCCATGACCCAATGCATCCGGGTGACTGCGGCGGGTTAATGTCGATCAAGTGGCTGGAACCGTCAACACCTATCGAAGAGTCATCGCCCTGACCGGGCCCCTACTTCCGCTCGTCTCCTTCTTCGCCCGACTGCCCGTCGCGATGTCCCAATTCGGGAGTGTGCTCCTGGTCGCCGAGACCAGTGGCTCCCTCGCCACCGCCGGCATCGTCGGCGGCACCCTCTCGGCCGGCCAGGTGGTCTTCGGACCCGTCCTGGGCCGCTTCGCCGACCGCCACGGGCAGCGGCCCGTCGTCCTCACCGCCGCGGCCGTCAACGCCGTCGCCACCGCGGCCCTCGTCGCCGGAGCCCTGGGCGGCCTCGCCACCGCCCCGCTCGCCGCGATCGGCGCCGTCACCGGCGCCTCCGTACCGCTGATCGGGCCGCTCGCCCGGACCCGCTCCGTCGCCCTCGCCCACCGAGCCAAGGCCGACGAGAGCGTGGTGGGCGCCATCCACTCGCTCGAAGGCACCCTCGACGAGGTCTCGTTCGTCTTCGGGCCCGCCCTCGTCGGGCTCGCCACCCTCGTCGCCCACCCGGCCGTCGCCCTCGGCGGGGCCGCCGGACTCGTCGCCGTCTTCGGCACCGCCTACGCGCTGCACCCGACCGCCGCCGTCACGGCCGGGGCCCCCGCGCAGGCACGCGGCAAGGGCTCGGCCGGCAGGAACGGCCGCAGCCGGCAACCCCGTGTGGTGCACGCCGTCCGCGGCTCGCTCGCCCTCCAGGGCGCCATGTTCGGAGGCTGCCAGGCCGGAATCGCCGCGCTGACGGCCCAGTTGGGCGTGCCCGGCCAGGCCGGGACCGTCTACGCCGCCATGGGCGTGGTCAGCGCCGCCGTGGGCCTCGCGCTCGGCGCGCTGCCCGCCCGCTTCGGGCTGCGGCTGCGCTGGCGGGTGGCCACCGCCGCCGCGCTGGCCCTCTCGGTGCCGCTGCTGTTCACCGACAGCCTGTGGCCGCTGTACGCGGTCGTCACCGTGCTCGGCGCGGCCTACGCTCCGCACCTCATCACCGCCTTCGCGCTCACCGAGCGCGTCGTCGAGCCGGCCCGGCTCGCCGAGGCGATGGCCTTCGCCGCCAGCTCGCTGGTCGCCGGGCAGGCCGTCGCCCTCGCCGTCTCCGGGCGGCTCGCCGAGTGGTACGGGCCTGCCGGGGCCTTCGCCGTGGCCGTCGGGGCGGCCGCGCTCTGTCTGACCCTGGCCCTCGTCACCCGGGTCCCGGCCGCCCGGCCCGACGCCAAGGCCTTCGTTCAGGCGGGGCAGAGCGCTTCCCCGGCGACCGGCGACAGCACGGCCGCCGGCGGTCGCACCGGCGGCGGTGCCGGTACCGAAACCGGTACCGAAACCGAAACCGAAACCGGTACCGGAGCCGCCTACGCCGGGCGCTGAAGCACGACCAGGCACCGTCCTGTCAGCGCCACCCGGTCCCCGGCCGCGTACTGCGGCCCGGTGCCGGGTGGCAGTACGTCCGGCCGAGCCGTGTCCACGACCAGGCGCCACTGCGCCCCGTGCCCCGCCGGAATGGTGAAGTCCTGCGGCTCGGCGCCCGCGTTGAACATCAGCAGGAACGAGTCGTCGGTGATCCGCTCCCCGCGGCTGCCCGGCTCGGAGATCGCCTCCCCGTTGAGGAACACCGTCAGCGCCCGCGCGTGCTGAGCCTGCCAGTCGCGCGCCCGCATCTCCTCGCCGTGCGGGGTGAACCAGGCGATGTCCGAGAGCTCGTCGTGCGTCCCCTCCACCGGCCGCCCGTGGAAGAACCGGCGCCGCCGGAACACCGGGTGGTCCCGGCGCAGCCACACCATCCGACGGGTGAACTCCAGCAGCGCGGGCGCCGGTTTGCCCGGCTCCGGCCACCGCACCCACGACAACTCGTTGTCCTGGCAGTAGGCGTTGTTGTTGCCGCCCTGGGTGCGGCCGAACTCGTCCCCGTGGCTGAGCATCGGCACGCCCTGCGACAGCATGAGGGTGGCCGTGAAGTTGCGCATCTGGCGCTCGCGCAGCTCCAGGACCTCCGGGTCCTCGGTCGGCCCCTCCACCCCGCAGTTCCAGGACCGGTTGTGGGTTTCGCCGTCCCGATTGCCCTCGCGGTTCGCCTCGTTGTGCTTCTCGTTGTACGAGACCAGGTCGTGCAGCGTGAAACCGTCGTGGCAGGTGGTGAAGTTGATGGAGGCCAGCGGCCGCCGCCCGTCGTCCTGGTAGAGGTCCGAGGAGCCGGTCAGCCGCCCCGCGAACTCCGCCAGCGTGCGCGGCTGCCCGCGCCACAAGTCCCGTACGGTGTCGCGGTATTTGCCGTTCCACTCGGTCCACAGGGGCGGGAAGTTGCCCACCTGGTAGCCGCCCTCGCCCAGGTCCCAGGGCTCCGCGATCAGCTTCACCTGGCTGACCACCGGATCCTGCTGGACCAGGTCGAAGAACGAGGACAGCCGGTCCACCTCGTGGAACTGCCGGGCGAGCGTCGCCGCCAAGTCGAAGCGGAAGCCGTCCACGTGCATCTCGGTGACCCAGTACCGCAGCGAGTCCATGATCAGCTGGAGCACGTGCGGGGAGCGCATCAGCAGCGAGTTCCCGGTGCCGGTGGTGTCCATGTAGTGCCGCGGGTCCTCCGCCAGCCGGTAGTACGAGGCATTGTCCAGCCCGCGGAAGGACAGCGTCGGGCCCAGGTGGTTCCCCTCCGCGGTGTGGTTGTAGACCACGTCCAGGATCACCTCGATCCCGGCCTCGTGCAGGGCCCGTACCGCCGACTTGAACTCCAGCACCTGCTGGCCGCGGTCACCCGAGGCGTAGCCGTTGTGCGGGGCGAAGAAGCCGATGGTGTTGTAGCCCCAGTAGTTGCTCAGCCCGTCGTTGGCCAGCCGGTGGTCGTTGACGAACTGGTGCACCGGCATCAGCTCCAGCGCCGTCACCCCGAGCTTGGTCAGGTGTCCGATGACCGCCGGGTGCGCGAGCGCCCCGTAGGTGCCGCGCAGCTCCTCCGGGAGGTCCGGATGGTTCATCGTCAGACCCTTGACGTGGGCCTCGTACAGCACGGTGTGGTGGTACTCGTGGCGCGGCGGCCGGTCGTTGGCCCAGTCGAAGTACGGGTTCACCACGACCGAACTCATGGTGTGCGGGGCGGAGTCCAGGTCGTTGCGCGAGTCCGGCCGCCCGAAGTGGTAGCCGTACACCGCCTCGTTCCAGTTCACCTGGCCGCTGATGGCCCGGGCGTACGGGTCCAGCAGCAGCTTCGCCGCGTTGCAGCGCCGGCCGCGCTCGGGCTCGTACGGGCCGTGCACGCGGAACCCGTAGCGCTGGCCCGGCATGATGCCCGGCAGGTACGCGTGCCGGACGAAGGCGTCCGTCTCGCGCAGCTCCACGGCGGTCTCCGAACCGTCGTCGTGGAGCAGGCACAGCTCGATGCGTCGGGCGGCCTCGGAGTAGACCGCGAAATTGGTCCCGGCGCCGTCGTAAGTGGCGCCGAGCGGATAAGCCTGTCCCGGCCAGACCTGCATAGATAACGACTCTTCCCATCCTGCTCCGACTGATGCGGTTGATCCGGCTGGACCACGTCACTGCCAGATCTTCCCCGAAAGAGGGTCCCCACGCGCGGACTTGGGTTGGTGCTGCCGGGTGACCCGCAGAGCTGATTTGCGGGTCAGCGGACTGTCCGGGCATCGGATAATGGGTCAACGGACAGCCGGTCTACGGGCCATCGGGCTGCACCGGGACGCGCGCGCGGAGTACCCTTCCGTGATCACTGGAGACGGGCGTCCAGACGCAGAAGGCGGTGCACGGGTGAGCTCGGGAGGTCTGGAGCTGCCCCCTGGTGACAGCGGTCACGAGGGTGGCCCGGCGGACGCCGCCGGCGGAACCCCCGGCGGGGTTCCGGCCGGGGCGGTGTCGCTGGCCCCGCCGGCGGCGACGGGGAGCGCGCGGGCCGGGGCGGAGCTGGACTGGGGTGCGGAGGCCTGGAGCGAGGTCCGTACGCGGGCGCAGCGCGCCGGGCGTGCTTACATCTGGCTGAATCTGATCGAGCAGCGGCTGCGGTCGGTGGTCGGCGCGGTGCTGCGGCCGATCTACGAGCCGGTGCACGGCGGGGACGACTGGGTGGTCGCGGCCGCCGGGCCCGCCGGACAGGAGTGGGTGCAGCGGGCCGTGGCCGTGCGCGAGGTCAGCCGGCGCAAGGGCTACCTGCTCGACCCGGCCGACGACAACGTGCTGAGCTTCCTGACGCTGCCGCAGCTGCGCGAGCTGATGGTCCAGCACTGGCCGTGCTTCGAGCCGTACTTCGACGACCGGCGCGAGATCGAGCTCGCGCTGGACGAACTGGAGGTCACCCGCAACGTGGTCTCCCGCAACCGGGCCCTGTCGCGGGCGGTGCTGGAGCAGGCGGAGCGGGCCTCGGCCCGGCTCTTGGAGGTCCTGGGCGGCGGGGCGGGCAGCCCGTCGGCGGACCGGCTGCCGATCGACGCCGTCGAGGACCTGGTGGGCGACCGGTACGCGGACGTCATCTCCGTCCACCCGGACCGGGTGCGGCTCCAGCGGCAGCTGCCGGCGGAGGACCTCTTCGGGGGCGCGCGACGGCTCGACGCCATCGGCATAGGGCTCAACCTGCTGGTCCAGAACTTCTCGGGCCGAAGACTCGTCCGGCTCACGGAAGCCGGCTGCCGGGTGCGGCTGCTGTTCCTGAACCCGGCGAGCAGCGCGGTCAAGCGGCGCGAGCGGGAGCTCGGGCTGCGCAAGGGCGAGCTGAGCCGCTCGGTGGAGATGAACATCCTCCACGTCCGCCGGGTCAGGGCGGGGCTGCGGGACCCCTCGCGCTTCGAGATCCACGTCTTCGACGAGACCCCCCGCTTCACCGCCTACCTGGTGGAGGGGCAGTCCTCGGGCATCGCGGTGGTCCAGTCCTACCTGCGCCGGGCGCGCGGCATGGAATCCCCGGTCCTGGTGCTGCGCGGCGGGGGCCGCGGCGTCCCGAAGGACGCCGACCACGGGCTGTTCACGACGTACCGGGAGGAGTTCGAATCGGTGTGGGAGGACTCCCGCCCGGTGTCGTGACCGCCGTGACGGCCGTGACCGCCGTGACGGCCGTGACGGCCGTGACCGCCGTGTCAGCCCTGTCAGACGTGTCCGTCTTGTCCGCTGTGGCCGCCGTGACAGGGGGCGTCGGCCGGCCTGTCAGTGCCCCGTGGCAGGCTGAAAGCCGTTGACCGAAGGTGTACGGGGGAGGGGCGCGGCATGGGGGACTGGCACGGCGGTGTGCTGATCGGGTTCGACCTGGAGACGACCGGCACGGAGCCGGGGGAGTCGCGGATCGTGACGGCGGCGTTGGTCGAGGTGCGGGGCGGCGAGGTGCGCGAGCGGCGCGGCTGGCTCGCGGACCCGGGGATACCGATCCCCGAACAGGCCTCGGCCATCCACGGCATCAGCACCGAGCGCGCGGTCGCCGAGGGGCGGCCCGTGCGGGAGGTCGCGGACGAGCTCGCGCAGGCACTGGTCGCGCACTGGCGGCGGGGCGCGGTGGTCGTCGCGTACAACGCGGCCTTCGACCTCACCCTGCTCACGGCGGAGCTGGCGCGGCACGGGCTGCCGTCGCTGGCCGACCGGCTGCGCGGGGTGGAGACCGGGCCCGTGGTCGACCCGCTGACCATCGACCGGGCCGTGGACCGCTACCGGCGCGGCAAGCGGACCCTGGAGGCGGTCTGCGGGGTGTACGGGGTCACCCTCGACGCCGCGCACGACGCCGGGGCCGACGCGCTGGCCGCGGTCCAAGTGGCCCGGGCGATAGCCGAGCGGCATCCGGAGGTGGCCGCGCTCACCCCCGGCGACCTGCATGCCCGGCAGGGCACCTGGCACGCCCGCTGGGCCCGGGACTTCCAGGCCTACCTGCGCCGCCAGGGCACCCCGGACGCGGTGATCGACACGGCTTGGCCGCTGCGGGGGCTGGTCCCGGCGGGCGGTTAGCGCGACACCCCTGGCCGGGACGGCCCTCAGGTCCCAGGGCGGAGCTGATCACCGCGGGCGGTACGGGCAGGCCCGCCCGTACCGCCCGCGCCGGCCCGTACCGTCCCGTGGCGGCCGGCCGGTCGTGGGGCCCGGCGCCCGGCTCCGCCGACCCCGGGATCAGGGGTGGCGTGGCCCGGGGGTGGGCGCCGGGACCGGTCTCAGAGGCGGTCGGACGAGGGGGCCTTGCCCAGGGCGACGCCCTGCGCGCCACGGTCGACGAGGCCCGGGCCGCCGCGCGGGGCATGGGCGGGGAACTGCGCATCGGCTTCCAGGGCACCGTCGACGACTACCTCAGCCGGGCGATCGCACGGTTCGGGGACCGGCATCCCGACGTCGGGATCGACATCGTCGAGATTCCGCTCTCCGACCCCTTCGGGCCGCTGCGCCGCCAGGAGGTGGACTGCGCGGTGGTCCTGCTGCCGGTGGCCGAGGACGACCTCGTCCTCGGCCCGGTCTTCTCCCGGCAGCCGCAGACTCTCGCCGTGTCCGTCCGGCACCCCTTCGCCGCCCGCGACTCGCTGTCCGCCGAGGAGCTCGCCGACTGCCGGCTCATCGGCATCGACGGCGGTGCCCCCGAGTACTGGCGGCGGGCCCAGGCCCCCGGCCTGACCCCGGGCGGCCTCCCCGTACCGGCCGGGCCCAGCGTCAACACGCTCCAGGAAGGGCTGAGTCTGACGGCGGCCAACCGCGGCGCCATGCTGCTGTGCAAGTCCACGGCCGACTACCACGGGCGCCGCGACTCTGTCACCTTCGTCCCGGTGCAGGGCCTGGCCGACTCCGAGCTGGGCCTCATCCGGCATCGCCTTCGGCCCTCCGCGCAGGCGGAGGCCTTCGCGCTGGCGGTCGGTGAGACCGCCGCGGGGACGGCTGCCTGACCGCGGCACGGCTGTCCGGCACGCCGGACCGCGGCACGCCTCGCTGCCGGATGCCTCAGAACGGGTGCCTCAGAACGGGTGCCAGCGGACCTCGGACGCGCCCTCGCGCAGGGAGGCCACCCGGCGGCGGAACTCGGCGAGCGCCTTCGGGTCGGTCGGGGCATGCTGGGCGACCCAGGCGCAGCTGGCCGTCTCGCGGGCGCCGCGCAGGACCGCGCAGCCCTCCCACTCCCGGACGTCCCAGCCGTAGGCGGCCGTGAACGCCTCGTATGCCTCGGCCGGCAGGCCGTACCGGTCGCGGGAGAGGGCCATCACCACCAGGTCGTGCTCGCGCAGGTCCGCCGATACGGTCTCCAGGTCGACCAGGACCGGCCCGTCCGGGCCCACGTGGACGTTGCGCGGCAGGGCGTCCCCGTGCACCGTGCCCGGGGCCAAGTGCGGGGTCAGGGCCGCCACCTCGTCCGCGTAGGCGTCGCGCCGGGCCCGCAGGTACGCCGCGTCCGCCGGGTCGACGGCATCCCCGGCGAGCCGCAGCCAGCGCTCGACCCCGCCCAGCAGGTCCCGCGCCGGCAGGGCGAACGGCGGCGCCGGCAGGGCGTGGACGGCGCGGAGCAGCACAGCCAGGTCCTCGGGCCCGGCGGCCCGGACCGCGTCCGGGAGCCGGTGCCACAGGGTCACCGGGTGCCCGTCCACCAGCCGCGGCTTCGGCTCGGCCGCGCGGACCGCCGGGACCCCGGACCCGGCGAACCAGCCCGCCACCGCGAGCTCCCGCTCGGCCCGCTCCAGCAGCGCCGCCTCCCGGCCGACCTTCACCACCAGCCCGCCGACGGCGAAGACCGCGTTCTCGCCCAGGGCCAGCAGCGCAGCGCCGCTCCCCAGCCCGGCGGCCGCCAGTACGTCCCTGGCCCGCGCCTCGTCCATGTCGTTCTCCGGATCCGGATCGTCGTGAATGCGCCAAGTCTCCCATCCGGGTGCGGCCCGTCTTGACGCGCCATCAGGCCCTGCGGACGATGACCGCAACGAAAGGGGGCGAAGGTGACCACTGCCGTCCCGGTCCGCCGCCACCGCCACCGCGACCCCCCTCGGCCGGACGGCGAGGGCCGCCGGGCCGACCACGGGGCCTGGTTCCTGGTCCTGCCCGCGCTCATCCCCATCCTGCTGCTCAGCGTCGGCCCGCTGCTCTACGGGACCGCCCTCGCCTTCACCGACGCGCAGTCCGGCCGGACCGCCCCCACCCAGTGGGTCGGGCTCCTCAACTTCCGGGACCTGCTGCACGACCGGCTCTTCTGGGAGTCCTTCCGGATCGGCCTGCTGTGGGCGGTCGGAGTCACCGTTCCGCAGTTCCTGCTGGCCCTCGGCCTCGCCCTGCTCCTCAACCAGAACCTCCGCTTCCGTTGGCTGGCCCGGTCGCTCGCGATCATCCCCTGGGCCATGCCCGAGGTGGTCGTCGGCATCATGTGGCGACTCGTCTACCACCCCGACGCGGGGGTCCTCAACGAGACCCTGTCCGGCCTCGGCCTCGCCGGGGACACCGACTGGCTCAGCGGGCTCGCCACCGCGCTGCCCGCCGTCGTCGTGGTGGGCATCTGGGCGGGCATGCCCCAGACCACGGTCGCCCTGCTGGCCGGCCTCCAGAACACGCCGCACGAACTGCACGAGGCCGCCGCCCTCGACGGCGCCGGCGCCTGGCGCCGCTTCCTGACGGTGACCTGGCCCGCGATCCGGCCGGTGGCCCTGTCCATCTCCGCCCTCAACTTCATCTGGAACGTCAACTCCTTCGCCCTGGTCTACGTACTGACCAACGGCGGGCCCGGCGGCCGCACCCGGCTTCCCATGCTCTTCGCGTACGAGGAGGCCTTCCGCTACGGCCAGTTCGGCTACGCGGCCGCCATGGGCTGCGTGATGGTGGCGGTGATCTCGGTCCTCCTCGCCGGGTACCTGGCCGGCCGGCTCAGGGGAGGCGACGCCTGATGACCGCACCGCGCCGTGCCGCCCGGACCGGCCGCGCCGCACAGTACGCAGCGCTCGTCTCGTATCTGGTCTTCCTGGCGTTCCCGTTCCTGTGGCTGGTCTCCACCGCCTTCAAGCCCGCGCGCGAGCTCGGCAGCCTGCACCCCACCTGGATCCCGAAGGAGCCGACCCTGGGCAACTTCCGGCAGGCCTTCGCCGAACAGCCGCTGCTGCACGCGGCGCTCAACAGCCTGATCGCCGCGCTGTGCGCCGCCGTGATCGCGGTCGTCCTCGCCACCCCGACGGCCTTCGTCCTCGCCCGCAAGCGGGGCCGTCTGTCGGCCGCCGCCACCGGCTGGGTGGTCGTCAGCCAGGCCTTCCCCTTCGTGCTGGTGATCAGCCCGCTGTTCCTGGTGCTGAAGAACCTCCGCCTCGTCAACGCGGTGCCGGGCCTGATCCTGGTGTACGTCGTCTGGTCGCTGCCGTTCGCGTTGTGGATGCTGGTCGGCTACGTCCGGGCCGTGCCGCCGGAGCTGGAGGAGGCGGCGGCGATGGACGGGGCCGGGCGGCTGCGCACTCTCGTCTCGGTGGTCGCGCCCCTGCTGGCGCCGGGGATCGCGGCCACGGCGCTGTTCGCCTTCATCACCGCCTGGAACGAGTTCTTCTTCGCCCTCGTCCTCCTCAAGACCCCGGAGAAGCAGACCTTGCCGGTCGTCCTGACCCACTTCCTGGGCGCGGAGGGAGCCGCCGACCTCGGCCCGCTCGCCGCCGCCGCGTTCCTCGCGACCCTTCCCTCCCTGGTGATCTTCTCGGTGATCCAGAAGCGGATCACCGGCGGCATGATGGCAGGGGCGGTGAAGAGCTGATGGCCTCCCTCCGGCTCCCGCTCCGGCTCCCGCTCCGGGCTCTGGTCGCCGCCGTCACGGCCACCGCGCTCCTGCTCGCCGGCTGCTCCGGCGGCGGTGCCGCCGGCGCAGCCGGAGGGAAGGTGCGGATCCGGTTCCAGTCCCTGGCCTGGCAGAAGGAGTCCGTCGACGCCAACAGGGCCCTGGTCGCCGAATGGAACGCCACCCACCCCGACATCCAGGTCCAGTACGTCCAGGGCAGCTGGAGCAGCATCCACGACCAGCTCCTGACCTCCTTCGAGGGCGGTGAGGCCCCCGACGTCATCCACGACGCCTCCGACGACCTGGCCGACTTCGCCTACGGCGGCTACCTCGCCGATCTCCGCCCGCTGCTCTCCGACCGCCTCAAGGCCGACATCCCGGCCCGCAGTTGGGAGACCACCACCTTCGGCGACGGGATCTACGGGATCCCCTTCCTCCAGGAACCCCGGGTCCTGATGGCCAACACCACACTGCTGCGCGCCGCGGGGGTCAGCGTCCCGACCCCCGAAGCCCCCTGGAGCTGGGAGGAGTTCCGCGCCGCCGCCGAGCGGCTGACGGAGGACGGCCGGTACGGGGTGGCCTGGCCGCTCAAGGACCCGGTGTCGGCCACCTTGAACCTCGGCCTCTCCGCGGGCGGCAGGCTCTTCCACCGGGAGGCCGACGGGAAGGCCGTCCTGCGCTGGTCCGAGGGCGACGCCGTGGTCCCCGCCACCATCCGGGCCCAGATCGACACCGACCACAGCGCCTCCCGGACCACCCTCGGAACGGGTGGCTCCGACACCCTGCCCGGCTTCTTCGGCGGCCGGTACGCGATGGTGCCGCTCGGGTTCTCGTACCGCCAGCAGATCGTCCGGCAGGCGCCGCCCGGCTTCGCCTGGCAGGTGCTGCCGCCCCCGGCCGGCGCCGACGGCCTGGCGCAGGGGGTCAGCCCGCAGACCCTCTCCATCGCGCAGGACAGCCCGTACAAGAAGGAGGCGGCGGCCTTCGTCGACTTCCTGCTGCGCCCGGCCAACATGGTCCGCCTCGCCCGCGGCGACTGGATGCTGCCCACCGGTACGCAGGCGCTCGCCGACCCCGCCCTGCACACCCCCGAGCTCGGCTGGGCCACGGGCGTGGCGCTGGCGGGCGCCCTGCGCCCCGCGCCGGCCCAGTCCGTGCGCGGCTATCCGGAGTGGAAGGACAAGGTCGCGACCCCGGCCCTCCAGGAGTTCTACAGCGGCGCCATCGACCTCGCGGAGCTGGAGAAACGCCTGGTGGGGGACGGGAACCGGGTGCTGGCTCGGTACCAGAGGTAAAGGAGGCGGCCGGAAAAATGCATTGTACGAGACGTATCGTCTCGTTAGGGTCGGTGCATGACCTCAGCCAAGCCCGCACACCTCGCCATGTTCTCCATCGCCGCCCACGGGCACGTGAACCCGAGCATCGAAGTGATCCGGGAACTCGTCGCCCGGGGCCACCGCGTCAGCTACGCCATCCCGGCACCCTTCGCCGAGAAGATCGCGGAGACCGGCGCCACGCCGGTGGTATACCGCTCCACCCTCCCCGCCGACGAGGACCCGGACGCCTGGGGCACCGAACTCATCGACAACCTGGAGACGTTCCTCAACGACGCCGTCCAGGCCCTCCCGCAGCTCGCGGCCGCCTTCGAGGGCGACGAGCCGGACCTCGTCCTCCACGACATCACCTCCTATCCGGCGCCCGTCCTCGCCCACCGCTGGGGCGTCCCCGCCGTCTCCCTCTCCCCGAACCTGGTCGCCTGGGACGGGTACGAGGAGGAGGTGGCCGAGCCGATGTTCGCCGAACTCAAGGCCTCCGAGCGCGGGCAGGCGTACTACGCCCGCTTCGCCGCCTGGCTCACCGAGAACGGCCTCGACGGCCAGGTCGACCGCTTCCAGGGCCGCCCGCGCCGCAGCATCGTCCTGATCCCCAAGGCGCTCCAGCCGCACGCCGACCGCGTCGACCCGTCCGTGTACACCTTCGTCGGCGCCTGCCAGGGCGACGACCGCACCGCGGCCCAGGACGCCTGGCAGCGGCCGGCGGCCGCCGAGGGCAGGAAGCTGCTGCTGGTCTCGCTCGGCTCCACCTTCACCAAGCAGCCCGCCTTCTACCGCGCCTGCGTCGAGGCCTTCGGGGACCTGCCCGACTGGTACGTCGTCCTCCAGATCGGCAGGTTCACCGACGAGGCCGAGCTGGGCCCCGTCCCCGCCAACGTCGAAGTGCACCGATGGGTACCCCAGTTGGACATCCTGCGCCAGGCCGACGCCTTCATCACCCATGCGGGCGCCGGCGGCAGCCAGGAGGGCCTCGCCACCGGCACCCCCATGGTCGCCGTCCCGCAGGCCGCCGACCAGTTCGGCAACGCCGGCATGCTGGCCTCGCTCGGCGTGGCCCGGCACGTCCCGATGGCGGACGCGGACGCCGCGACCCTCCGGGAGGCGGTCCTCGCCCTCGTGTCCGACCCCGCCGTCGCGGCCCGCTGCCAGGCCGTCCGCGCGCAGATGGCCACCGAGGGCGGCACGCGGCAGGCCGCCGACCTGATCGAGGCCGAACTGTCAGAGCCGGTCCCTAGGCTTGCCCCATGACGAAGAAGGCGGAGACGAAGGAAGCCGCGCCGACCACCTACGCGGCGCTGCTGCGCGGCATCAATGTCGGCGGGAGCAAGAAGGTGCCGATGGCGGCGCTGCGCTCGGTGCTGGAGGGGCTCGGGCACCGCGACGTGCAGACGTACCTGCAGAGCGGCAATGCCGTCTTCAGCAGCGCGAAGAAGGACACCGTGGCGCTCGCCCGGGAGCTGGAGGCCGCCATAGAGGACCACTTCGGCTTCCGGGTGGCGTGCCTGGTCGTCGACGGCCCGTACTTCCGCGCCGTCGCCGAGGCCTGTCCCTTCCCGGCCGCCGAGCTGGAGGGCAGGCAGCTCCACGTCACCTTCTTCTCCGAACAGCCCGGCGCGGAACGCTTCGCCGGGATCGACCGGGCCGCGTTCCTCCCGGAGGAGTACCGGCTCGGCGACCGCGTCCTCTACCTCTACGCTCCCGAAGGCCTGGGCCGCTCCAAACTGGCCGAGGCCCTCGCCAAGCCCGCCGTGACCAAGGGCATCGACGCGACCAGCCGCAACTGGAACACCGTCGCCAAACTCGTCGGACTGACGGCCGCGGCGGCAAGCTGACCGGCCGGCCTACAGCACGTCCAGCACCGCCAGCTCGCGCGGCGACAGGTGGATCGTCGCCGCGTCCAGGTTCTCCGCCAGGTGTTCAGGGGAACCGGTGCCCGGCGTGGGGCACAGGACCCGGGAGTGGTGCAGCAGCCACGCCAGCGCGACCTGGCCCGTCCCCGCGCCGTGCGCCGCGGCCACCGCGGTGACGGCGGCCGCGCTCTCCCGGGTCAGGGACCCGCTGCCCAGGGGGTAGTACGGGAGGAAGGCGATCCCCCGCTCCTCGCACAGCGCGAGCACCTCCGCCGAGCCGCGCTCCAGCAGGTTGTACGCGTTCTGGACCGAGGCGACCGGGACCGACTCCAGCGCGAGCCGCAGCTGCCCGGCCGTGACGGTGTCCAGCCCGATGTGCCGGATCTTGCCCTCCGCCCGCAACTGCGCGAGAGCGCCGAGCTGTTCGGCCATCGGGACCGACGGATCGAAGCGGTGCAGCTGGTAGAGGTCGATGCGCTCCACCCGCAGCCGCCGCAGGCTCGCCTCGCACATCTCCCGCAGCTGCTCCGGGCGGCCCGCCACATGCCACTGGTCGGGGCCGGTACGCACCACCCCGCCCTTGGTGGCGATGACCAGCTGCTCCCCGTACGGGTGCAGGGCTTCGGCGATCAGCTCCTCCGCCACCTCGGGGCCGTAGTTGTCGGCCGTGTCGATGAGGGTGACCCCGCGCTCCACCGCCGTGCGCAGCAGCTCCCGGGCTTCCGCCCGACCGCCGCGCGGGCCCCAGTAGCCCGGGCCGACGAGACCGCCCGTGCCGAACCCGAGCCGCCGTACCGGCAGATCCCCGCCCACGGTGAATATCTCTTCCGCCATGCCCCGACCGTAACGCAGGGCGCCGGATGTGCCAGGCTCATGGCATGCGTTACATCATCATCGGCGCGGGCGCGGTGGGCGCCACCATCGGCGGACGGCTCGCGGAGGCGGGCGGCGAGGTCGTCCTCGTCGCCCGCGGCGCGCACGCGGAGGCCCTGCGGGCCGACGGGCTGCGGCTCACGACGGCGGACGGGGAGCGCGTACACCGGCTGCCCGTGGTCACCGGACCGGCCGAACTGGGCGAACTGCGGCCGGACGACGTCCTGCTGCTGGCCGTCAAGACCCAGGACGCGATCGCCGCGCTCGACGCGTGGGGCGACGCGGAGGTCGCGGGCGGCGGGACGGCGGCGCAGCGGCTGCCGGTGCTGTGCGCGCAGAACGGCGTGGAGAGCGAGAGGCTGGCCCTACGGCGCTTCGCGCGCGTGTACGGGATGTGTGTATGGCTGCCCGCCACCTTCCTGGAGCCGGGCGTGGTCTCCGCGCTGTGCGCGCCGCTGACCGGCATCCTGCACCTGGGCCCGGCGGCGGGCGGCACGGACGCGCTCGCCCGGGCGGTCGCGGCGGACCTGGGGAAGGCCGGCTTCGAGGCGCCGGTGGTCGGGGACGTGATGCGGTGGAAGTACGCGAAGCTGCTGGGGAACCTCGGCAACGCGATCCAGGCGACGACGGGTCCGGACCCGGAGCCGGCGAAGGGGGCGCTGCTGCTGCGGGCCGTCCGCGAGGCGAAGGCCGCCTTCGGGGCCGCGGGCATCGCCTACGCCTCCGAGGCCGAGCAGGCGGCGGCGCGCGACGGCAAGGTGGAACAGCCGCCCGGCGTCCGCGGCGGCTCCTCCTGGCAGAGCCTGGCCCGCGCCACCGGCTCGGTGGAGGCGGACTACCTGAACGGGGAGATCTGCCTGCTGGGCCGCCTGCACGGGGTGCCGACCCCGGTCAACGACGTCCTGCGGCACGCCGCGAACATCTTCGCGCGGGAAGGCCTGCCCCCGGGCGCGATGTCCATCGAGGACCTCACGGCCCTGGCCGACGAGGCCGCGGCGCGTGCGTAGGACCGTGCCGGAGCCGGGGCGGCCTCGGTCGGCCTAGCCCATTCGGACGACCCGGCGGTGCGCCGGGCCGGGGAGACGCCGGGCTGCAGCCCAGGCCTGGGCTAGGCCGTCAGGGCCGGGAGACGGGCCGGGGCCTGAGCGGCGGCGTCGTAGCGGCGCAGCAGGAGACGGGCCAGCTCCGGGGCCGCGCCCAGGACGTCCGCGACGACATCCGCGCCCGCCGCCGCGGCGCCCGCCGCGATACGGTCCGGCAGCCGGCCGGGGGCTATGACGTACGGGGCCACCGCCACGCGGGCGAAGCCCTCGGCGCGCAGGGCCCGTACGGCGTCCTCCGTCCGAGGAAGGGCAGCGGAGGCGAACGCAGGCCGCACGGCGCACCAACCGGTGTGCCGCCACTCCCGCGCGGTTTCAGCGATCGCTGCGATCGCCTCCGGGTCTGTGGATCCGGCGGACGCGAGCACCACCGCGGTGGTGGCGCGGTCCGCCGGGGTGATTCCGGCCTCGGCCAGCCGGAGTTCGAGGGCCGAGAGCAGCAGCGGGGACGGTCCGAGGACATCGGCCACCCGCATGCAGAGCCCCGGCAGCCGGACCGTCGACTCGGCCAGCGCCGCCGGGATGTCGGACTTCGCGTGGAAGGCCCGGGTGAGCAGGAGCGGGAGGGCCACGACATCGCGTACGCCCGACAGGTGGAGCGAGGACAGGACCTGCCCGACCGACGGGGCGTTGAAGTCCAGGAAGGCCGTCTCCACCCGCACCCCGGGCCGCAGCGCCCGCGCACGCCGGGTGAGGGCGTGCACGGTCGCGGCGTGCCGCGGGTCGCGGCTGCCGTGGGCGATGACCAGGAGTGCGGGTGTGCGGGACATGGCGGTCAGCTCTTGACCAGCAGGCCGCGGCTGCGCAGTACCCACCGCTCGACCGGGCTGAAGATCAGCAGGTCGATCGCGATGCCGACGACCAGGATCAGGATGATGGCGAGGAACACGCCCGGCAGGTCGATGTTGTTGCGGCCGTTCTCCAGCAGCTGGCCGAGGCCGAGGCCCAGGTCGGGGGAGCTGGCGATGATCTCGGCGGCCATCAGCGAGCGCCAGGAGAAGGCCCAGCCCTGCTTCAGACCGGCCAGGTAGCCCGGCAGGGCGGCCGGCATGACGACGTGCCAGGCCCCGCGCAGGCCGGTGGCGCCGAGGGTGCGGCCGGCCCGCAGGAACAGCGGCGGGACCTGGTCGATGCCGGAGACGAGGCCGTTGGCGATGGACGGGACGGCGCCCAGCAGGATCACCGTGTACATCATGGCGTCGTTGAGGCCGAACCACAGGACGGCCGGCGGCACCCAGGCCACCGACGGCAGCGACTGGAGGCCTTGGAGGATCGGGCCGATCGCGGCGCGGACGAACTTCACCCGGGCGACGAGCAGGCCCAGCGGGGTGCCGATGGCCAGGGCCAGCAGGAAGCCGAGCAGACCGCGCGAGACGCTGGTCCAGACGACCTCCAGCAGGGTGCCCTTGAGCCACATGTCGGACAGGCTGTCCCATACCGCGGACAGCGCGGGCAGCTTGGTCTCCTCGGTGACCTTCGCCGCGACGAGGATCTGCCAGACCAGGAGCACGAGGCCCACGGCCAGGAACGGCGGCAGGACCTTCTTGACGAGGACCTCGCGGACGGGCGTGCGGTGGGTCTCGACGGCGTCGAGGGCGTCCAGGCCGGCCTCCAGGCCCGCCAGGTCCTCGGTCTTGCCCTTGGCCGCGACCTTCGGGGTGGTGTCAGTGCTGGCCATGGCGGCGGATCTCCCCACGCAGGTGTTCAGTGATCTCAAGGGACAGCTCCGCGACGTCCGCGTCCTCGATGCGGCGCGGCTGCGGGATGTCCACGGTCCATTCCTTCGCGACCCGGCCGGGCCGCGAGGACAGCAGGACCACGCGCTCGGCGAGCCGTACGGCCTCGCGGACGTTGTGGGTGACGAAGAGGACGGAGAGCCCCGTCTCAGCCCAGATGCGCGTCAGTTCGCCGTGCAGCACGTCACGGGTGATGGCGTCGAGGGCCGCGAACGGCTCGTCCATCAGCAGCAGCCGGCTGTCCTGGGCGAGCGCCCGGGCCAGGGCCACGCGCTGGCGCATGCCGCCCGACAGCTCGTGCACGCGCTTGCCGTACGCGCCGCCGAGCCGGACCAGCTCCAGCAGCCGCTCGGCCTCCGGCTTGCGGTCGGCCTTGGCCACCCCGCGCAGGCGCAGGGCGAGTTCGATGTTCTTGCCCGCGGTCAGCCACGGGAAGAGGGCGTGCTCCTGGAACATGAGCGCCGGCCGGCCGCCGGGGGTCTCGATGGACCCCGCGGACGGCTTGTCCAGGCCCGCGACCAGATTCAGCAGGGTGGACTTTCCACACCCGGAGGCCCCCAGGATGGTGACGAACTCTCCGGGAGCGACATCGAGGTTGATGTCGTCCAGGACGAGCTGCGATCCGGCCGGGCCGGAGAAGGACTTCGAGACGTGCTCGATGCGCGCGGCGTGCGTGAGCTGCTCCGCTACGGTGCCCTCGGCAGCCTTGGCAAGCGTGGTGGCCATGGTCGTCACCTCCTGGGATAGCTGGGATTACGGGATTACTTGGCGCCGAGGCCGGCGTCGGAGACCTCGGGCTTTCCGGCGGCCTTCAGGACCTTGTTCAGGAGCGTCAGGTCGTAGATGCCGGCCAGGTCGGGCTGCTCGATGAGCTTCGACTTGACCGCGGAGTCGGCCTGCTTCTGCAGCGTCGCGGCCAGCGGGTCGTCGGTGACGAGGATGCTCGACCACGCCGGGTCGATGATCTTCGCGTCGAGCGGCTTGCCGCCGTCCGCCGCCAGCTTCGCGTTCGCGGACGCCTTCGCCTTGTCCGGGTTGGCGTTGATCCACTCGTTGGTCTTCACCGTGCCCTGGAGCACGGCCTCGACCACGTCCGGGTGCGCCTTGAGGAACTTCTGGGACACGATGACGTTCGTGATCACGAACTTCTTGTCGGGCCACAGGCTGGTCTCGTCGAGGAGGACGGAGCCGCCGTCGGAGACGAGCTTGGAGGCCGTGGGCTCCGGTACCCAGGCGCCGTCGATCGAGCCCTGCTTGAAGGCGTCCGGGGTGACCTTGTTGTCCGTACGGACGACGGAGACGTCGCCCTTGCCGGACTCCGGGTCGACCGTCCAGCCCTTCTCCGCGATCCAGTTGAGGAACGCGACGTCCTGCGTGTTCCCCTTCTGCGGGGTGGCGATCTTCTTGCCCTTGAGGTCGTCCAGGGTCTTGATCTTGTCCGGGTTCACGACCAGCTTGACGCCGCCGGAGGCGGAGCCGGAGATGATCCGCAGGTTGGAGCCCTTGGACTTCACGTAGCCGTTGATCGACGGCGAGGGGCCGATGAAGCCGATGTCGAGAGAGCCGCCGTTGAGGGCTTCGATCTCGGACGGGCCGGCGTTGAAGGACTGCGGCTTGATCGCGGTTCCGCCCAGTTCCTTCTGGATCAGGCCCTCCTGGAGGCCGACCAGAGCGGTGGCGTGCGTCAGGTTCGGGAAGTACCCGATGCGGACCTCGGGGGCCGAGAGCTTCTTGCCGCCGGTCGCGGCGTTCGCCTGCTTGTCCTCGGCCTTCTCGGCCTGGGAGCCGTAGCCGCAGGAGGCGAGCGCGCCGATCAGCAGCGGCAGGGCGGCAGCGGCGGCGACGCCGCGCAGGGTGGTTCGGGGGGTGCGGATGGCAGGCACGGGAGGACTTCCTCTCGTGACGTGGTCATCTCATGACGCACGTCTTCGCTTGTGGAACAGGGGCGGGTACGGCTCGTGGGGGGTGAGGGCGCGAAGGCGGGATGCCGACGGCAATTCGGTCATCGCACACATCGCGCCACCCCTCCCTGGCCGCTCCCGAGGGCGCCGCTGCCCACGCGGCCGCCCTCCTTGGCGAAGGTGGAGTAGATGTCGAGCATGATCTAGAAGTCCCACCCTTCTTCATCCGCCTGCACGGTGGTCTCGGCCTTGGAGGCGAAGGACTCGCCCGCCATGCCCGCCGCCAGAGTGGTTCCGTCGGCCGGGTCGATCAGCAGGAAGGACCCGGTGCGGCGCGAGTCGGCGTACGCGTCGAGCGCGAGCGGCTCGGCGGTGCGGACGACCACGCGGCCGATGTCGTTGGCCACCAGCTGCCCGGGGTTCGGGTGCTGGGACAGGTCGTCCAGGGTCAGCCGCGAGGGGATCTCCTTGACGATCGCCTTGACCGTGCGCGTCGTGTGCTTGATCAGCACCCGGGCGCCCACGGCCAGGGGCTGGTCCGCCACGTGGCAGACCGTCGCCTCGACGTCCTGCGTGGTGGCCGGGGCGCTCGCGGACGGCGCGATCAGGTCGCCGCGCGAGATGTCGATGTCGTCCGCCAGGCGCAGGGTCACCGACTGCGGGGCCCAGGCGATGTCGACGCTCTCGCCGAGCGCGTCGATGCCCACGATGGTGCTGGTACGGCCCGAGGGCAGCACGGTCACGGCCTCGCCGACGCGCAGCACGCCGGAGGCGATCTGGCCCGCGTAGCCGCGGTAGTCGGGGTGCTCGGCGGACTGCGGGCGGATCACGTACTGCACCGGGAAGCGCGCCGGGCACGCGGTGAGGTCGTGGCTGACCGGGACGGTCTCCAGGTGCTCGAGCACCGTCGGGCCGCCGTACCAGTCCATGTTGGCGGAGGGCTCGACCACGTTGTCCCCGGCCAGGGCCGAGATCGGGATCGCGGTGATCTCCGGGACGCCCAGGTCGGATGCGTAGGCGGTGAACTCCTCGGCGATCGCCGCGAAGACCGACTCCTCGTAGCCCACCAGGTCCATCTTGTTGACGGCCAGCACCACGTGCGGGACGCGCAGCAGCGCGGCGACGGCCGCGTGCCGGCGGGTCTGCTCGATCACGCCGTTGCGGGCGTCGACCAAGACCACGGCCAGGTCGGCGGTGGAGGCGCCGGTGACCATGTTCCGCGTGTACTGCACGTGCCCCGGGGTGTCCGCGAGGATGAACCGGCGGCGCGCGGTGGCGAAGTAGCGGTACGCGACGTCGATGGTGATGCCCTGCTCCCGCTCGGCCCGCAGGCCGTCGGTGAGCAGCGCGAGGTCGGGGGCCTCCTGGCCGCGCTGGGCGGAGACGGCCTCGACGGCCTCCATCTGGTCGGTCAGGACCGACTTGGAGTCGTGCAGCAGGCGGCCGACCAGCGTGGACTTGCCGTCGTCGACGGATCCGGCGGTCGCGAAGCGCAGCAGGGTGGTCGCTGCGAGGTCAGCCAGGTGGGCGACCTGATCGGTGGTGCTGGTCATCTTTAGAAGTACCCTTCGCGCTTGCGGTCTTCCATCGCGGCCTCGGACATCTTGTCGTCGGCGCGGGTCGCGCCCCGCTCGGTGAGGCGGGAGACGGCGATCTCGGCGATCACGGCGTCCAGCGTGGCGGCGTCGGAGTCGACGGCGCCGGTGCAGGACATGTCACCGACGGTGCGGTAGCGGATGAGACGGGTCTCGGGCGTCTCGCCCTCCTTCGGGCCGCCCCACTCGCCGGCCGTCAGCCACATGCCGGCCCGCTGGAAGACCTCGCGCTCGTGGGCGAAGTAGATCTCCGGCAGCTCGATGCCCTCGCGGGCGATGTACTGCCAGACGTCCAGCTCGGTCCAGTTGGACAGCGGGAAGACGCGCACGTGCTCGCCGGGGGCGTGGCGGCCGTTGTAGAGCTGCCACAGCTCGGGGCGCTGGCGGCGCGGGTCCCACTGGGAGAACTCGTCGCGCAGGCTGAACACCCGCTCCTTGGCGCGGGCCTTCTCCTCGTCGCGGCGGCCGCCGCCGAAGACGGCGTCGAACTTGAGCTGCTGGATCGCGTCGGTCAGCGGGACGGTCTGCAGCGGGTTGCGCGTGCCGTCCGGGCGCTCGCGCAGCTTGCCCGCGTCGATGTAGTCCTGCACGGACGCCACGTGCAGGCGCAGGCCGTGCTTCTCGACCGTGCGGTCGCGGTACTCCAGCACCTCGGGGAAGTTGTGGCCCGTGTCGACGTGCAGCAGCGTGAAGGGCACCGGCGCCGGCGCGAACGCCTTCAGCGCCAGGTGCAGCATGACGATGGAGTCCTTGCCGCCGGAGAAGAGGATCACCGGCTTCTCGAACTCGCCCGCCACCTCGCGGAAGATGTGCACGGCCTCGGATTCGAGGGCGTCGAGGTGCGACAGCGCGTAGGGCGCGGACCCCAAAGAATCATCTGCAGCGTCGTGGACGTGTGCGACGGTGGCCGTCATGCCAGACCCCTCTCGGTGAGCAGCGCGTGCAGGGCCGAAGCCGACTCCTGGACGGTCTGCGTGTGCGACTCGATACGGAGGTCCGGGGACTCCGGCGCCTCGTACGGGTCGTCGACCCCGGTCAGACCGGAGATCTCGCCCGCCGCCTGCTTGGCGTACAGGCCCTTCACGTCACGCTCGGAGCACACCTCGACCGGGGTGGCCACGTGCACTTCGAGGTAGTTCGTCTCGGCGGCCGCGTGGCGCCCCCGGACGGCCTCACGGCTGTCCGCGAACGGCGCGATCACCGGCACCAGCGCCTTGACGCCGTTGCTCGCGAGGAGCTGGGCGACGAAGCCGATCCGCTGCACGTTGGTGTGCCGGTCCTCACGGCTGAAACCGAGGCCGGCGGAGAGGAACTCGCGGATCTCGTCGCCGTCGAGGACCTCCACGCGGTGGCCCTCGGCGCGCAGCCGGTCGGCCAGCGCGTAGGCGATGGTGGTCTTGCCCGCGCTCGGCAGCCCGGTCAGCCACACGGTGGCGCCCTGGTCGCTCACGCTCATCTGCTCTGTCTCCGTAAGTTCCGTACGTTCGGTTTCGGTACGCTCGGTCGTCATCAGCCGTGCAGTCCGCACTCGGTCTTGCCCCGCCCGGCCCAGCGGCCGGCCCGCGCGTCCTCGCCCTCCGCCACCCGGCGGGTGCAGGGGGCGCAGCCGACGGAGGCGTAACCGTCCATCAGCAGCGGGTTCGTGAGCACGCCGTGTTCCGCGACGTACGCGTCCACGTCGTCCTGGGTCCAGCGGGCGATCGGGGAGATCTTGACCTTCTGCCGCTTCTCGTCCCAGCCGACCACCGGAGTGTTCGCCCGGGTCGGGGACTCGTCGCGGCGCAGGCCCGTCGCCCACGCGTCGTACGCGGTCAGGCCCTCTTCGAGGGGCTTGACCTTGCGCAGCGCGCAGCACAGGTCGGGGTCGCGGTCGTGCAGCCTGGGGCCGTACTCCGCGTCCTGCTCGGCCACGGTCCGGCGCGGGGTGAGGGTGATGACGTTGACGTCCATCACGGCCTCGACCGCGTCGCGGGTGCCGATGGTCTCCTCGAAGTGGTAGCCGGTGTCGAGGAAGACCACGTCCACGCCGGGGAAGGCGCGGGACGCCAGGTGGGCGACGACCGCGTCCTCCATGGAGGAGGTGACGCAGAACTTCTTGCCGAAGGTCTCGGCCGCCCAGGTGAGGATCTCCAGCGCGGAGGCGTCCTCGAGGTCCCGTCCGGCCTGCTCGGCCAGCGCTTTGAGACCCGTGTCTTGAGTGGTGGTCATATCTCGTCCCCTCCAGCGGTGTTCGACTGAACGCCCCGGGCCAGCAGCCCGAGGTACTTCAGCTGGAAGGCTCGGTTGCAGGCCCTGCATTCCCAGGCGCCGTGACCCGTCTCGTTCGGAAACAGGTCCTCGTCGCCGCAGTACGGGCAGTAGAACGGTGCGGCGCGCTCGCTCACGAGAGGTCCTCGTCCTTCGCACGGCCGACCCAGGCGGCGAAGCGCTCGCCGTCCTCACGCTGCTCCTCGAAGCGCGTGACGACCCGCTCGACGTAGTCGGGCAGACCGGCCGAGGTGACCTTGAGGCCGCGGACCTTGCGGCCGAAGCCGGCCTCCAGGCCGAGGGCGCCGCCCAGGTGGACCTGGTAGCCCTCCACCTGGTTGCCGTCCTCGTCCAGGACCAGCTGGCCCTTGAGACCGATGTCCGCCACCTGGATACGGGCGCAGGCGTTCGGGCAGCCGTTGATGTTGATGGTGAGCGGCTCGGCGAACTCCGGCAGGCGGCGCTCCAGCTCGTCGATCAGCGAGGCGCCGCGCGCCTTCGTCTCGACGATGGCCAGCTTGCAGAACTCGATGCCGGTGCAGGCCATGGTGCCGCGGCGGAACGGGGACGGCTTGACCCGCAGGTCCAGCGCCTCCAGTGCCTCGACGACGGAGTCGACCTGGTCCGCCTCGATGTCGAGCACGATCATCTTCTGCTCGGCGGTGGTGCGCAGGCGGCCGGAGCCGTGCTGCTCGGCGACGTCCGCGATCTTGGTCAGCATGGCGCCGTCGACGCGGCCGACGCGGGGCGCGAAGCCGACGTAGAACTTGCCGTCCTGCTGCTGGTGCACGCCGACGTGGTCGCGCCACTGGCCGCTGGGCTGCTCGGGCGCGGGGCCGTCGGTCAGCTTGCCCTTCAGGTACTCGTCCTCCAGGACCTGGCGGAACTTGGCCGGGCCCCAGTCGGCGACGAGGAACTTCAGGCGGGCGCGGGTGCGCAGGCGGCGGTAGCCGTAGTCGCGGAAGATCGAGATGACGCCCTCGTAGACGTCCGGGACCTCGTCGAGCGAGACCCAGGTGCCCAGGCGCACGCCCAGCTTGGGGTTGGTGGAGAGACCGCCGCCGACCCAGACGTCGAAGCCGGGGCCGTGCTCGGGGTGGTTCACCCCCACGAACGCGATGTCGTTGATCTCGTGCGCCACGTCGAGCAGGGGCGAGCCGGAGATCGCGGACTTGAACTTGCGGGGCAGGTTGGAGAAGGCCGGGTTGCCCACGATGCGGCGCTGGATCTCGTCGATGGCGGGGGAGCCGTCGATGATCTCGTCCTGGGCGATGCCGGCCACGGGCGAACCGAGGATGACGCGGGGCGTGTCACCGCAGGCCTCGGTGGTGGACAGGCCGACGGCCTCCAGGCGGCGCCAGATCTCGGGGACGTCCTCGATCCGGATCCAGTGGTACTGCACGTTCTGGCGGTCGGTGAGGTCCGCGGTGCCGCGCGCGAACTCCTCGGAGATCTCGCCGATGACGCGGAGCTGCTCGGTGGTCAGCCGGCCGCCGTCGATGCGGACGCGCAGCATGAAGTACTTGTCGTCCAGCTCCTCCGGCTCCAGGATCGCCGTCTTGCCGCCGTCGATCCCGGGCTTGCGCTGGGTGTACAGGCCCCACCAGCGCATGCGGCCGCGGAGGTCGTTGGGGTCGATCGAGTCGAAGCCCGTCTTGGAGTAGACGTTCTCGATGCGTGTCCGCACATTGAGACCGTCGTCGTCCTTTTTGAACTGCTCGTTGCCGTTGAGGGGCGTGTGGTGTCCGACGGCCCACTGACCCTCACCGCGGTGACGGCCGGTCTTGCGGCGCGCGGCGGCTGCGGGGGCGGCTGCGGGCGTTTCGGGGGTGGCGGCCATGGCGGTACGTCCTTCTTCGGCGGCTCAGGGCAGGGGCAGGGGAGGGGTGCGCGGCGAGCCCCTGTCAGGTCAGAGACGCTGAGCGGGTGTGGCTGATCGCCGCACCTTTGCCGGGGTGGCCGGCGGGCAGGGCGGTATCGGCCTTCAGGGGACTGCGGTGATCGACACTTCCGCGGCGACGATGCCGGGATTGTGGCGATGTGCGGCGGTTGCTGGTTCCGTCAGCGAGCCGGACAGATGGCGCTGGACATGCGGCCGAGGTCGACGTGCCGCCGACTCACCAAGGCAATTCCAGCTCCATTCATGGCGGAAGCGTGTCATGTGCCGATTGGAGGAGTCCACTACTGTCCAGGATCCGGACGAACTCGTCTCGCATCGCGGGATGGCGTGACCGGGGTCACCCCGCGAACCCCGCCGCCCGTCCCGTGGCCCACCCCGCGCCTCGGTCGCCGACGGGGCTGGCTGGTGGTGCGGCCGAGCGGTCCCGCGCGCCTCAAAGACCGGGGCTCCGCCCCGCACGCCGCTCCTCAAACACCGGAGGGGCTGAGTATGCCCTGCCTGAGTACGCGGGTGCGGCTTCAGGACCGGGGCTCCGCCCCGGACCCCGCGCCTCAAGCGCCGGCGAGGCCGAGTGTGCCCTCGCAGGGGTTGACGGACCGGCCGCGATGCGGCTCACCCCCGCGGGGTGCACGGGTCCGGCCGGGTCAGGCGGAGGCGCCCGGCCAGGGGCCCGGGGTGGGGGATTGCGGCTTCGGTTCGATTTCCGTCTTGAAGACCTTGAAGCCGCGCCGGAGGTAGTTGTCCATCGCCGTAGGGCCGTCCAGGCTGCACGTGTGCAGCCAGACCCGCCGGGTCGGGGCCCGGCCGGGCCACCGCTCCGCGAGGTCCCACGCCCGGGCGACCCCCACCGACAGCAGGTGCCCCCCGATCCGCCGGCCCCGGAAATCCGGCAGGAGGCCGAAGTAGACGATCTCCACCACCCCGTCGTCCTGGGGGTCGAACTCCACGTACCCCGCCGGCGTGCCCCGGTCGTACGCCACCCACGTCTCCACGCCCGGCCGCCCCAGCTGCTCCACCCACTCGGCGCGGGTCAGGGACAGCCGGTCCGTCCAGTGGATGTCGCCGCCGACCGACGCGTAGAGGAAGCGGCTGAATTCGGGGGAGGGGACCTCCGCCCGGGCGATGGTGATCTCCGGGCCCGGGGGAGCCGCCGGTATCAGGTCCGAAGGAGAGGTCATCTCCAGGGACCAGGTGGTGAGGGTGATGGTGCTCATGCACGTCAGGGAACCACGCCGGGCCCCGAACGGCCCAGCCGGGCCCGGATCACCGCCGGCGCGGTGGAGTGGGGCAGCAGCGCCGCCGGGTCCTGGGGGCGGATCAGCTCCACCTCCACGTCCTCCGCGAACCGGTACGGCCGGTGCGTCAGGACGCCCGCCAGGTGGCGGCGTACGCGCGACAGCTCCGCCCGGATCGTCACCGTGCGCGTCGGATCCCCGAAGAGCTCCGCCGCCAGCTCGGCCGCCGAGCGGCCCCGCGGGCTCTCCGCCAGCAGGAACAGCAGCTCCGCGTGGCGCGGGCTCAGCTCCTGCGACCAGCTCCCGGCGGCCCCGTACACCGTCGCCGACCAGGATCCGGCCCGGCTGAGGTCCAGCACGACCCGCGTCACCCCCGTACCCGTACGGTCCTGCGCGATCCGCAGCAGCCAGCCGCCCGGCAGCGGCTCCACCGCGCAGTCCCCGAGCTGCGGCACCCACACCCGGCCCGGCCCCAGGGACTTCGGCAGCGGGACGCGGTCCACGGGGGCCAGGCCCGTCACGGCCGCCGTCCAGCCGTTCGCGTCCACGGCGAGGGCCCGCCCCGGCAGCCGCGCCAGCAGCGGGGCCGCCACCGCCCGCAACCGCTCCAGCGACTCCAGGTGCCGGATGCGCAGCTCCCGCTCGGCGAGCCGCGCCACCGAGCTCACCCACGTCAGGGTCGCCGGGTGCATGGTGGCCAGCGGCCCGCTGACGTCGACCACGCCCAGCAGCTGCCCGTCCCGCGGGTCCCGTACGGGCGCCCCCGCGCAGGTCCAGTCGTGGTGGCTGGAGACGAAGTGCTCCGCCGAGAACACCTGGACCGGCCGCCGGGCCACCAGCGCGGTGCCCACCCCGTTCGTGCCGACCACGGCTTCGTCCCAGTGGGCCCCCACGGCGAAGCCGAGCCGGTCCGCCTTGCGCAGGATGGAGCTGTGGCCCTCCCGCCACAGCAGCCGCCCGTCGGCGTCGGCGATGACCATGATGTGCAGGGCTTCGTCCAGCGCCGGCAGCAGCCCCTCCCGCAGTACCGGAAGGACCTCCCGCAGGGGCGAGACGTGCCGCCGCTCCTCGGTCTCGGCGGCCGACAGCATCCGCGAGCGCGCGTCCCGGTCCGGATGCACCCCGCCCGCCATCATCCGGCGCCAGGACTCGGCGATCTCCGGGCGCGGCGCGGCCGGCGGCCGGTCCCCGGCCAGCGCGGCCGCCCGTACCCCCTTGAGCAGCCGCGCGGCCTCCCGCGCGTCCATGGCCGAGATGCGCGCCACGTCGACCGCGCTGCCAGCGGTGTTGGCCACCAGAACCTCCCCGTGCGAACTGGACGTACGGACGTAGGCCCTACGGACGTAAAGCCTACGGACGTAAGGCCTACGGACGTGCGGACGTCAGGACGTGCGACGGAAGCCGCCCGGGCGGTCCGCGAAGACCGATTCCCCCGACCCCCCCGCGGGCGGCTGCCGATTCAAAGGTTGCAACGCTATGCAACTCTCGCCAAGTCCCGGTCACCCGACCGAAACTGTCCGGACGCCGCCCAGCGGCGTGACAGCTCCTCCTCGGGGCTTCTCGGATCAGGGGTGGTGCCGAGTCGGCGCGGCGCCACCTCTGTTCCCGGTCGACGGGCCCGGATCCCGGCTCGGAGGGGTCGTGGGGACCTTGGGGGGTCCCCGGCTCCCCCTCCTAGCCCGCGATCCGCGCCCGTTCCGCGATTCCCCGCAGGTCGAGGCTGTGCGGCAGCGTGCCGAAGGCCGTGCCCCAGTCGCCTCCCAGCCGCGAGGCGCAGAACGCGTCCGCCACCTCCGGCGGAGCCCACCGCACCAGCAGCGAGCCCTGGAGCACCAGCGCCATGCGCTCCACCACCCGGCGGGCCCGGGCCTCGATGCCCTCCAGGTCGGCGAGGTCGGTCAGCAGGTCCTTGATGGCCGAATCCAGCCGGTGGTCGGCGCCCCGGGCGAGCCCGACCTCCTGGAGGAAGGCCGCCAGTGCCTGCGGCTCGCGCTGGAGGGCCCGCAGCACGTCGAGGGCCTGGACGTTGCCCGACCCCTCCCAGATGGAGTTCAGCGGGGATTCGCGCAGCAGCCTCGGCAGCCCGGACTCCTCGACGTAGCCGTTGCCGCCCAGACACTCCAGGGCCTCCGCCACCATCGGCGTACAGCGCTTGGTCACCCAGTACTTGGCGGCGGGCACGGCGAGGCGCAGGAAGGCCTTCTCCTGCTCGGTGCCGGCGTCGTAGGCGGCCGCGAGGCGCAGGGTCAGGGTGGTGGCCGCCTCCGACTCCAGGGCGAGGTCGGCGAGGACGTTGCGCATCAGCGGCTGGTCGATGAGCGGTGCTCCGAAAGCAGAGCGGTGCTCCGTGTGGTGGACGGCCTGCGTCAGCGCCTGCCGCATCAGTGAGGCCGAGCCGATCACACAGTCCAGCCGGGTCGCCGCCACCATCTCGATGATGGTCCGCACCCCCCGGCCCTCCTCGCCCACCCGCCGCGCCCACGTCCCGTCGAACTCCACCTCGCTCGACGCGTTCGACCGGTTCCCCAGCTTGTCCTTCAGTCGCTGGATCGCGAAAACGTTGCGCGTGCCGTCCGGCAGCACGCGCGGCACCAGGAAGCAGGTCAGTCCTCCCGGCGCCTGCGCCAGCACCAGGAAGCCGTCGCACATCGGCGCCGAGCAGAACCACTTGTGCCCGGTCAGCAGGTACTCGCCGGACGCGTCCAGCGGCACCGCCGCCGTCGTGTTCGCCCGTACGTCGCTCCCGCCCTGCTTCTCCGTCATCCCCATGCCGAAGAGCACACCGGCCTTCTGCGCGGCCGGCCGCAGCCCCTCCTCGTACACGTGCGAGGTCAGCCGGGGCTCCCATTCGGCGGCCAGCTCCGGATCGGCCCGCAGCGCCGGTACGGCGGCATGCGTCATCGAGACCGGGCAGCCGTGCCCCGACTCGGCCTGGGACCACACGAAGAATCCGGCGGCGCGGCGCAGATGCCCCGCCGGCCGCCCCCAGGCGTCGGTCAGCCCGGCGGACACGGCGTGCCCGAGCAGCCGGTGCCAGGCCGGGTGGAACTCCACCTCGTCGATCCGGTTGCCGTAGCGGTCGTGCGTCCGCAGCTTCGGCGGATTCTCGTTCGCCTGGGTCCCCCATTCCTGGGCCTGGGCGGAACCTGCGGTACGCCCCAGTCCGGTGAGTTCCGCGCGCACCTCGCCGAGGAGTTCGGGGTCCGCGGAGGCGAGATGACGCTCCACGCCCTCGGTGAGGGCGCGGTCGCCCCCGTAGACGTCGTAGCCCACCAGGGGCGGGGCCTGATTGGTGACTGTGTGGGTGGTGGCTGCCATACGGATACCGTAAGGACGTGCAGCCAGCAAAAGAAACACCCGAGGGGATCCCAGGACGCCATGGACGGCTCCACCGGGCCCGCGCCCTCTACCGGAACGTCTCCAAACGGAAGATGGGCTGGCTGCTGCTGAAGGACACCGTCAACTCGTGCATCGAGTACCGGATCCTCGGGCTCGCGGCCGAGGCGGCCTTCTTCACCCTGCTCTCCCTGCCCCCGCTCTTCCTCGGCCTGCTCGGGCTGCTCGGCTACGTGGACGGCTGGACCGATACACAGACCGTGGCCAGCATCGAGGAGAACATCCTGCGGGCCGTCGGCACGGTCCTCTCGGACCGCGGCGTCAACGACATCGCCCGGCCCCTGCTCGACGACGTCACCGGCCGCGGGCGCCCGGACCTGATCTCGCTCGGCTTCGCCTTCGCCCTGTGGTCCGGCTCGCGCGCCGTGAACGTCTTCATCGACACCATCACCGTGATGTACGGGCTCGACGGGCACCGCGGGATCGTCAAGACCCGGCTGCTGGCCTTCCTGCTGTACGTGATCGCGCTGCTCATCGGCGCGATCGTGCTGCCGCTGATGGTGGTCGGACCGGACGCGGTGGTCCGGCTGGTGCCTTGGGGCACCGAGGTCATCGCCGTCCTGTACTGGCCGACCGTGACCCTGCTGTCCATCGCCTTCCTGACGACGCTCTACCACGTGTCCGTGCCGGTGCGCTCGCCGTGGATCGAGGACGTGCCAGGTTCGCTGGTGGCCCTCGCCATGTGGGTGCTGGGCTCGTTCCTGCTGCGGATCTACCTGACCAACACGGTGGAGGGGCCCACGATCTACGGCTCGCTGGCCGCCCCGGTGGCCGTCCTCCTGTGGATCGGCATCTCGGCCTTCGCGGTGCTCGTGGGCGCCGCCGTGAACGCGGCCATCGACCGGGTCTGGCCGTCCGTGGCCACGGCGGCGGCGCGCGAGGCGAACGAGCGGGCGCGTGAAGCGGAGGCCGCGCAGCTGATCGCGCGGGCCGCCGCCTGGCGGGCGATGGCGGAGGGCGAGTCGGAGGACGACGAGGACGAGGGCATGCCGTCGGAGTTCCCGGAGCGCTGGTCGAGGTTCCTGCCGCCGGAGGACTACTCGTCCCGGCTGCGCAAGCACTGACCCGCGCGCGGGCCGGGGGGCCGCCCTGGCCGGGAACCGTGCCGGGGCCTGACGGCTGGCTCCGGCTCGGGGCCGGCTCCCGGGCCCTGCCCCTGGGTCTGGCCGGGCGCCGTGGCCGGGGCTCCGCCCCGGACCCCGCGCCTCAAACGCCGGCGGGGCTGGATTCTGCCCGGCGTCAGCCCGTTGCTGCGGGCCGCGAAGCGCAATCTCAGCCGCGCCGGCGTTTGAGCCACGGGGGTCCGGGGCCGGGGCGCGGACGGTGGTTCAGCCCCGGCGGCGTGCGGCCACCACGGCGCACACCACCGCCAGCGGCAGCTCCGCCCCCGCCGCCAGCAGGAGCGCCATGCCCTGGCCGCCGGTCCCGGCCGAGGTCGTGACGTCGAACCAGGCGTCCGTCACGAGCAGCGCGGCGGTCGCGGCCGCCACCGGGGAGACGCGCGGGTCCCCCTTGCGCAGCAGCATCCCCGTCCCGGTCAGCCCGGCGGCCAGCATCAGGTCCAGCCCGATCCACGCGGTGGCCCAGTTCGAGACCTCGGCGGTCTGCGGCACGGTCTTGGCCAGGACGAGCATCCAGGGCACCAGCGCCACACCGGCTCCGGTCAGGGCGGTGGCGAGCCGGGCGTTGGCCGGCCGGGCGTCGACAGGCCGGGGGTTGGCAGGCCCGGGGGTGCGCCGGGTGCGCCAGGCGCGGGCCTGAGGGGTGACAAGTGCCATGGCTGCGGGTCTCCTTCCGGCCCGGCGGTCCGTCCCCTGGGCACACCACCAGCCTCGCCCGCCGGGCCGCCGAGATCAGTAACCCCACGGTCCGAACCGGGGGTGGTGCCAGGTACACCCCCGGGCGGGCACCAGCGTGATGGCAGGCCCCTGATCAGTGCGATTACCGTACGGACATGGCAACTCCCGGCCCGCTGCGGCGTGCGTACACCTGGACCGCGGGCCACGCACCGTGGTCGGCGTGGGCCTGGCGCCACACCGCCTTCACGGTGGCGGCGATCCCGCCGGCCCTCCCCGCCCTCCTGGGCCTCGCCTACGCGGCGATGGCGCCCGGGCACAGCGTGGTCCCGCTGCTGCTGATCCTGGCGCTGTCCCCGCTGCTCACCCTGCTCCAGCGCAGCCGCTTCCGGGCGCTGCTCGGCCTCGACGTGCCGGCGATCGTGCGGCAGAGCCCGTGGCCGAGCCCGCGCGGGCTGGTCGAGCGGGTGCGCTCCGAGGCGACCTGGCGGCAGTACGGCTACCACCTCCTCGTCAGCCCGCTCGCTGCCGTCGCCGGCGCCCTGGTGGTCCTGGCCTGGGCGCTCGGCGCGGCCGCCGCGAGCGCCTATGGCTGGTTCTGGATCCTGCCCGCGCAAACCCGTACTCCCGGCTGGACCGCCGACTACGACCTCATCACCGCCGGCGGCATCCTGCTGCTCCTGGCCGCGCCCTGGCTCGCCGCGCTCTGCACCCGCCTGGACGCCTTCGCCGCGGCCGCCCTCCTCGGCCCGAACCGGGCCCGCGAACTGGAGCGGCGCGTCGAGGACCTGGCGGAGAGCCGGGCCGGGGTGCTCGACGCCGCAGACCTCGAACGCCGCCGGATCGAGCGGGACTTGCACGACGGAGCCCAGCAGCGGCTCGTCTCCCTCGCCATGAACCTCGGCATCGCCCGCGCCACCCTGCCCGACCTGCCGCCCGAGGCCAAGGCCGTCATCGACGAGGCCCACCGGGAGGCGAAGGAGGCCATCGAGGAGCTCAACAACCTCGTACGCGGCCTGCATCCGGCCGTGCTGGAGGACCGCGGCCTGGACGCCGCGCTCTCCGGGATCGCTGCCCGCGCCCCCTTCCCCGTCGAGCTGACCGTGGACCTCGCGTCCCGCCCGGGGGCCACCGTGGAGGCCGTCGCCTACTTCGTGGTCTCGGAAACCCTGGCCAATGTGGCCAAGCACGCCCAAGCGGACCACTGTTCGGTACGGATCACACGAGCGGCGGGCCGCCGGGGCGACGTCCTGACCGTCACCGTCACCGACGACGGGGTGGGCGGAGCCGACCCGGGGCGCGGCACCGGGCTGGTGGGCCTGCGCAAACGCGTAGGGTCGGTCGACGGAACCATCATGATCGACAGCCCCCTCGGGGGCCCGACCGTCATCACTGTGGAGCTGCCGTGCGGGCTGTGATCGCCGAGGACTCCGTCCTGCTGCGCATAGGACTTGTCAAAGTCCTCGAAATGGCCGGATTCGAGGTGGCCGCCGAGACGGGTGACGCCGAGGCGCTGCTCGCCGCGGTGGAGCAACACCGCCCCGAACTGGCGCTCGTGGACGTACGGATGCCACCCGGCTTCACCGACGAGGGGGTGCGGGCGGCCCTGATGATCCGCCAACAGAGCCCCGGCACAGCGGTGTTGCTGCTCTCGCAGTACGTCGAGGAGCGGTACGCCGCCGACCTCCTGGCCGCGCAGAGCGGCTCGGGCATCGGCTACCTGCTCAAGCAGCGGGTCGCCGACGTCGAGGACTTCATCGACGCCCTGCGGCGCGTCGCCTCCGGGGGCACCGCGCTCGACCCGCAGGTCGTCGCCCAGCTCCTGCTGCGCCGCGGTGGCGGTCCGGACCCCCTCGAACGCCTCACCCCACGCGAGCGCGAGGTGCTGGCCCTGATGGCCGAGGGCCGCTCCAACGCCGGGGTCGCGGCCGAACTCGTGGTGGGCGAGAGCGCGGTGGCCAAGCACATCAACAGCATCTTCGCCAAGCTCGACCTACCGCCGGCGGACGGAGACCACCGCCGGGTCCTCGCGGTCCTGCGCTTCCTGGACGGCACACCGTGACCCCGACCGGCCAGGCCGCCCCGGCCCGCGCATGGCAGCGTACGGCGTGGATCACCGCGGCGATCCTGAGCGCCCTCCTGGTCGTGGCGCCGGCCACCTGGCAGGCGTGGTCGTACACGACCTCCCGGAGCCGCGTCGTGAACGGCGGCAGCGACGGCCGCCCGGTGACCGCGCTGGAGATCGTGGCCGGCGGCGCGAACGTGACCGTCACCCCGCGCGCGGACCAGGAGGTCGGCTACCGCGCCGAGATGAGCTGGTCGCTGAAGGCGCCCGCGATCGAGGAGAGCTGGCTCGGCGACACGCTGAGACTGACCCCGCACTGCCCCGGCATGGGCAGTTGGCCGGCCTCGGGGGCCGGCTGCGCGGTCCTGCTGGGCGTCACCGTGCCCGTCGGCATCCCGGTGAAGGTGACGGCCGGATCGGGCCAGGTCGACATCAGCGGCCTCGGCGGAACCGTCGACGCGGACATCGGCTCCGGCCGGGTCAGCCTCACGGCGCTCCGCGGGGCCCTGCGCGCCAAGGTCGGTTCCGGCAACCTGGTGGCCACCGGCCTCACCTCTGCCGAGGCCGACATCCGGGTCGATTCCGGCCGGGCCGCCGCGGCCTTCCTCACCCCGCCGGACCACGTGACCGCCCGCGCCGGCTCGGGCCGCGTGGCGCTCACCGTGCCCGCGGCCACCCGCTTCCGCGTCACCTGCGAGGCGACCGGCGGCCGCTGCGAGACCCCGCCCGCACTCCACGACCCGGCCTCCCCGCGCACCCTGGACCTGCGGGCCGCCGTCGGCCGCGCCGAGGCCTCCTACGGAGCAGGTCAGCGTTCCGAGAGTTCCGACGGTGCCTCCTGGACCACCCAGCCGTTGCCGTCCGGGTCCTCGAAGGTGAGGAAGGAGTTCCAGGTGTCGCCCTTGCCGTCCGCCCAGCCCGTCGTGCCGAGGTGGCGGACCGGGGAGACGGCCACGCCTCGGGTGACCAACTCGTCGCGAGCCGCCTCGATGTCCGTGACGCAGAGCTGGAGGCCCTGCAGGGTGCCCGGGGCCGTCTTCTTCGTGCCGGGCGCCGCGGGCATGCCGTGTTCCAGCGCGATCGAACACCGCGAGCCGGGCGGGGTGAGCTGGATGATGCGGACGCCGGGGGCGACCTCGTCGTCGAGGTCGACCTGGAAGCCGGCCTTGTCGGCGTAGAACTCCTTCGCCCGGTCCATGTCGGTGACAGGGACCAGAACGACTTCGAGCGTCCAGTTCACGGCAGGTCTCCTCGGGAGTGCGACAACGCCAGGGGCGGGTCCACGGTCGCCCACGCAGGAGCCGCCGCGCACGCCGAAACGCCCGTCCTCCCGGGACTCGCCGAAAAAACAATTGGCCCCGGCGCGCGGGGCCTTGTTACGGTGGATCCGTTCCCGCCGATCGGCCGGAGAACACCGGCGCGTGCCTGACCAGGAGGTGAGTTCATTGATGACTGTCGTTGCGCAGGGCGCTGCCCGCACTCAGAAGACCATCAATGTCACTTCCGTGGTCTCCGGCTGACCTCACACTTCTCCGCGCGCCGCCGAGCGAGCGCGCGTGCTGCCGGGGCCACCCTGTGAAGGGTTCCCCTTGTCTTACTCCTCTTCTTTCCCGCAGGCCTCGCTCTCGCACGTCCTCACCCCCTTCGGGTGGGACGACGCGTGGGCGGCCGAGTTCGCCCCGTACGCCGAGCAGGGCCTCGTGCCCGGCCGGGTCGTACGCGTCGACCGCGGTCAGTGCGACGTCATGACCGCGGACGGCATCGTCCGCGCCGACACCGCCTTCGTCACCCCGCACGACCCGCTCCGGGTCCTCTGCACCGGTGACTGGGCGGCCGTGGAGGCGTCCGGAAACCCGCGTTACGTGAAGGCGTACCTGCCGCGCCGGACCGCCTTCGTACGGTCCACCTCCTCCCAGCGGTCCGAGGGGCAGATCCTCGCCGCCAACGTCGACCACGCGATCATCGCCGTCTCCCTCGCCGTCGAACTGGACCTGGGGCGCATCGAGCGGTTCCTGGCCCTGGCGTGGGAATCGGGGGCGCAGCCGCTGGTCGTCCTCACCAAGGCGGACCTGGTCCCGGACCCGGCGACGCTGGGCCACCTGGTCCAGGACGTGGAGACCGCCGGCCCGGGGGTCCAGGTCCTCACCGTGTCCGCCGTCACCGGGGAGGGCACGGACATCCTCGCCGCCGTCCTCGGGGGCGGTACGAGCGTGCTGCTCGGCATCTCCGGCGCCGGCAAGTCCACGCTGGCCAACGCGCTGCTCGGGGCCGAGGTCATGGAGGTCCAGGAGGCCCGCGAGGTCGACGGCAAGGGCCGGCACACCACGACGACCCGCAACCTGCTCGCCCTGCCGGGCGGCGGCGTCCTGATCGACACCCCGGGGCTGCGGGGGGTGGGACTCTGGGACGCCGAGGCCGGGGTCGGCCAGGTCTTCTCGGAGATCGAGGCGTACGCGCAGCGGTGCCGCTTCCACGACTGCGCGCACGAGGCGGAGCCGGGGTGTGCGGTGCTGGGGGCGGTGGAGGCGGGCATGCTGCCGGAACGCCGCCTGGAGAGCTACCGGAAGCTGTTGCGGGAGAACCAGCGGATCGTGGCGAAGACGGATGCGCGGCTGCGGGCCGACCTTCGGCGGGACTGGCGGCTGAAGACGGCGCAGGGCCGGGCCAATTACGCCGCCAAGCGGGGCGGCCGCGCCTGACCCGACCGGGGCCCCGTCCCCCCGCCGGCGCCGCCGCAGCGGATGCTCCGCCCCCGAGCCCCCGCGCCGCAAACGCCGGCGGGGCCGGGGGTCGGGGCTCCGGCCCGGGTTCCGGCTGCGGCGCCGCTGCCGGGGGCCAGCCCCCGGACCCCCGCGCCTCAAACGCCGGCGGGGCTGGGTGGGTGCGCCTCATGCGCGGGCGGGGCTGGGTGGGTGTGCCTCATGCGCGGGCGGGGCTGGGTGGGTGTGTCGCGCATGTGCCGGCGGGGCTGGGTGGGTGCGCCTCAAGCGTTGGCGGGGCTGGATTGGATGAGCTGCCCTGTGACGTGCCGCCCGGTGGGGCGCAGCAGCCCACTGGTCCTTGAGCCGCACCGACGGCCGGTGCCGGCCAGCCCTGTCGGGCCCGAGGGTCTTTGAGCCGCACCTGACGGCGGATGCCGGCCCAAAACCAGCCCCGCCGGCGTTTGAGGCGCGGGGTGCGGGGCGGAGCCCCGGTTGGTGAGCCGCACCGGCGCGCTCGGGGCCCCGCCTGGGGGTCGGGGGCGTCAGACCCCCGCTGCCACCGAGCCCAGCCACGCCCCCACCACCAGCAGGCACGCGAACAGCTCCACCAGCACGCTCGTGCCCACCGCCCGCATCACCGCCCGCGCCGAAGCCCACGCCTCCCCGTGCGTTCCCAGGCGGAGCCGCTCGCACAGGTAGATGCCGCCCAGGAAACCCGGGACCGCCCCCAGCACCGGGACCAGTACGAACCCCAGCACCGCCCCGGCGCCCGCGAACACCGCCATCCGGCGGGTGACCCCCACCCCCCGCAGCCGCCGCGGCGGGAGCTGCCACTTCACCACCTGGACCACCAGCAGCAGGGCCGTCGCCGCGACCAGCAGGGCCCACGCCGCCGCCGACCGCTCGTGCAGCGCCCACCACATCAGCCCCGCCCACACCAGCAAAGTGCCCGGCACACCCGGGACCAGCACGCCGACCACCCCGAGCAGCAGCACCAGCCCCACCAGAAGCAGCTGAGGCAGATCCATCTGCCCAGCGTGACCGACCAGGGGCTATCGGGCCACCCAGCCCCGTTCGTACGCGTGCCAGCCCAGCTGGAGCCGCGTCGTGACCCCGGACAGCTCCATCAGCCCCTTCACCCGGCGCTGTACCGTCCGCAGGCCCAGCTCCAGGTGCTTCGCCACGCTCGCGTCCGTCATCCCCGCCAACAGCAGGGTCAGGACCTCCAGGTCCGTGGCGTCCGGACAGCCGTCGGACTCCTCCGGCGCGCCGGTCGCGCCCAGCCGCAGCGGCAGCGACTCCCGCCACACCGCCTCGAACAGTCCCATCAGGGATTCCAGCAGCCCCGACGCGTGCACCACCAGCGCCGCCGGCTCCGCGCCGCGCTTGGTCAGCGGGACCATGGCGAGGGTCCGGTCCGCGATCACCAGTTTCGTCGGGACCTCGCCCGTCACCCGCACCTGTTCGCCCCGGGCCAGCGCCGTCGACGCCTCCCGGATGCCGCTCGGCCCGGTCAGCACCTCCCGCTCGATCACCACCCGGTAGTCGACGCCCCGTACGGAGGCCCGTTCCTCCGCCCCGTTGTCGGGGCCCGCCACCACCTGCGGACGGCCGCTGACCAGCGCGCACACCTCCTCCACCGCGCCCAGCTGGAGCTGGTGGAAGCGGTGCGCCACCGCGCTCGCGCCCGTGACCACCTCCACCAGGTCGTGCACGGCCGGCTCGGAGGCCTCCGCCCGGTACTCCTCGGCCAGCAGCGCCGCCGCCAGCTCCGCCTGCTCCAGCTCGTGCCGCTGCTGGGTGAGGAGGGCCCCGAGGGCGACCCCGGGCGGCGCCGCGACCCAGCGCCCCGGCCGCGCCGAGGACTGCGCGGCCAGCCCCTGCCGCTCCAGGTGCTGCAGCGCCCGTTCCGTCTGCGGCACCGGCAACGCCAGCCGGTGCGCCAGGTCGGGCACCTCCGCCGCCCCCAGCGCCACCAGGGCCCGGTACGCCGACTCCTGGCCCTCGTCCAGGCCTATCGCACCCAGCAACGCGTCCACCCTCCCTTTCGCCCTGCGCCTGGCGGGAAGCGGCCATGGCGCAAACCCGCCCGGGCCATCATCGCCGCACCCCCCGCCCCTTTGCCAAGGTGACGCCGCCGCAGCACCAACATCCGTCGGCCGGAAGCCAGTTGCGCGGCACCTTTGCCATGCATTGCCGTAGTTGGCCGGAATTCGCCTGCGGAGAGCGATGCGCCGATATCGCGTACGGCACTGGGAACGGCCACCGCGGCCCCCTTGGCCGTCTCCGCCGTGGGCCCGTCCACGGCACAGCCGAGCGGCGGAGCGCCGGACAGGAGACCCGTCGTCGGGAGCGGGGCGGCCGGAAAGCAGTCCACCGCGCCCGTCACCGTGACCCTGGTCACCGGAGACCGGATCCTGGTCTCCACCGACACCGCGGGCCGCACAGCGGCCACCGCCATGCCGCGGCCGGACGGCTCGCAGCCGCTCGTGCAGACCCGCCAGGGCGGCAACGACCCGTACATCTACCCGAAGCGCGGTCAGGCGCTCGCCGCGGGCAAGGCCGACCACGAACTCTTCAACGTCACCGGCCTCATCCGGCAGGGCCACGACGACGCCCACACCAAAACGCTCCCCCTGATCGCGGTCTACGACGGCTCCGTGTCCGGCGGCCTGGACAAGCTCGGGCTGGACGGCAAGGTCCAAGCGAACCTGGAGCGTTCCACGAAGCAGGTGGACGCCCCCGCCGCCTGGGCCGCCGGCTACGACGGCAAGGGCACCACGGTCGCCGTCCTCGACACCGGCAGGCCAGCGCGCAGCACACCTACACAAGGGCCAGAAGACGACGGCCAGTTGGTACGACGGGGTCATCGACCCGGCCGAGCCGCGGGACCTCTCGGGCCAGGAGACCCTCGCCGCGGAGCGGCAGGGCAACCTGATCGGCTTCGCCCCCGCGATGTGGGGCGACAGCGGCCACGCCGCGCAGCAGGGCTCCTTCGGTGACGTCGGCGGGCCCGTGCTCAAGCGCAACGGCGAGGTCATCGGGGACAGCTGGTACCCGTTCGGCGTCTTCGAGATCCCGGCCGAGGAGGGCCGCTGCGAACTGACGGCGGCGAAGATGAGCGAGCGCGGCGGCACGTGGACCGCAGTCGTGGACCATGCCGGGGCCGGCGGCAGGCCGGTGTCGCTGAAGGTCGAACTGACCGACGCGAACGGCGCTTCGGTCACCCAGCCGGTCGCGCGGACGTACGACGTCCGCTCATCCGTACGGGTCATGCGGAAGGGGTCCACCGGGCGGGGGCCCGGTGGACTTTTTTCGCGCATTCGACGTTTTCGGTCCGTGCGGGAGGCCCAGAATGAGGGCATGAGTCAGCAGGGCGCGGGCGCGGACGACTGGTGGCAGAAGCTCTACGAGGACCCGGAGGCGGGACCGGAGGCCGACCCGGGGGACACCCTGGACAACCGGTTCCGCTCTGCGTCGGTCCTGACCACGGACCCGGCCGCCGCGCCGCCGGAACCGGCCGTGCCGCCGCTGCCGCCCGCATGGCCGCCGGAGCCGTCGCGGGCCGCCTTCCCGAACCCCCGCCCCGAACCGCCGTCCGCCCCGCCGCTCCCCCCGGCCACGCCTGTGCCGGCCCGGCCTGCCGATCCGGCGCCGACCCGGGATTCCGCCGTGCCCGGCCGGCCGCCGGTGGCGGACGCCGGCCGTCCGGAGTCGGCGCCGCCTCCGCCTCCCCCTCCGCCCCCGCCTCCGCCCCCGCCCCGGCCG